>JAZQOH010000029.1:0-94055 GCA_045627725.1 Prevotella sp.
TAGCCTTCTCAACAGCTGTCACATCAGTTGATTTCTGCTCATACTTTTCCTTGGCACCCTGACAAAGAACCACATTGCGGATATAAGTTGAGCTTTCATCGTCCTTTTCGCCACTGAGAGTGAAATAAGCGAGTGAAGGTACACGGTTACGGTTGATGATACGCTCACCATTACGATATACCTTGAAAGCGCCCTTGTTATAAGAGAACTGCATCAGGTTCCAACCAGTACTAGCCACATTATTAGAAGTTGCATCAAAGCATCCTGTAGTATAGACATCATCTTCGCGTAAAACGATTCTTGCTTCATCACTACCATCTGTAAGATAGAAAATAACTACATTGTCCATAACTCTGTCATCTCCGTAAGTGCCGTAGTACTCATATTCCAAAGTCCATTCGTCACCCAGATATTTGTTTGGATCTGGTTCAATGTATGGGCGCATTACCGCAGATCCTAAGTTAGCACACTTCTGGTTCTTGAGTTTATAGATATCGACACTACCTTGGACAATCTCCCACTTTGCAGGATATTCGCCTACTGGATCCTGGCTGAAATCATCCTGGAAAAGCACAACGCCACCACGAACGAAATCCTTCGCAGTAGTTCCTTTCACCGGCTCACTCTTTTTAGGTGTAGCCTCTTCATCATTAGTCTTGCTCTTCTTACTGCCTTTCTTGCTTGAGATATTACCATTGAGCACATCATCGGCAGCTTCGCCGACCTTGTCTTCCACTTTCTTCTCAGCCTTTTCCTTCAGCTTCTCCTTTGCCTTGTCAGCAAGACCTTTGAGGAACCCCTGTGCCTGTACCTCAGGAGTGTAGGCTGCCAATACGATAGCTACCGCAGCCATGATGATAGATTTCTTCATAATCGTTTTTATTTGTTATTTTACTAAATTCAGGTTCTCGTCGTAATTCTTGTAAACCTTTGCTGAACCGGCACCATTGTAGGTGTAGATGTATGTGTCATCCTTACCGTTGAGAGTGCCGAAAACAATCTCAATATTATCAGCCGTCAGCTTCAGGTTCATGTTCTCGTCGTAGAGGGCATTCTTGCCCTTCTCGTCAGTGGTGACGAACCATTTCTTGTGCTTAGTTCGCGCTGGATTGATGTATTCGTGTTCGAAAGGAATACGAAGACGACCGTCAAGATGATACGCGCCTACTTTACCGCCCTTTTTATCCACGAACATCAGTGCATCCATCTTTGAAGCATCTCTTGAAAACTGATAATGCTTCAGAGGGATCACTACCTTTCCATTCTTGTCGATGACGCCCCATTCACCACGAACATTGCGTACGTCACTTACAGGTTCCTGTGATGTTGAGACAACTATCAAGTCACTATTGTCGAGGAACTCCACTGCCGAATAGAGACGGTTTCCGATGGAGTATGACTTAACTTTTTTCGCCCATTCACTAATCACACGCTTGTTGTGCTCATTGAGGTTTCGCGTAATGAACTGCTCCTGCACATTGCCCGTGAGTTGTTCCACCATATTCCCGTATACCTTTTCAAACATTGATTCTGGAATCAACGCAATCTGATGTACTCCCTCCTTGGCTATTCCTGACAACTCAAGCCAATCGGTAAGATCCAATCTTGCTATTCGGCTTTCTTCCTCAGCAGTGCTGTTGTCGGCCTCCTCATAGCTGCTCTCTTCATATTCGTCGGCAGCAGCAGAAGAAGTACTCTCGCTGTCGTTGTAGTAATACTCCTCGTCGTCAGACTCCTGCGCCTTGCTCTTCTTCGATTTCTTCGACTTCTTGCCGTTGAGGACATTGTCCATGGCATTATCAACACTTGTCTCGACCTTGTTTTCAATCTTCTCCTTAAATTTTTCCTTTGCACGATCAGCCAAGCCTTTCAGGAACCCCTGTGAATTAGCGTCAATAGAAAAAGAGAATGAAAAAACAAAAGCCAGCATCGCCAACTTTACAAAAAAGGAGCTTTGATGTTTTCCGGAATTAAAATTCTTGCACATAATCAGAGTCTTCTTTTTTTGATCTGTGTTCTCCAAACAGACTTATGATTAGTATTAGCAAGCTTACCGACAGAAAGAGAAGCGTGGAGAACCTACCCGTTTTCCATCCTTCTTCAAGAGGCTCTCGCATTGCCCAATCCTGTAAGAAAACCGTTTTCTGACAGGATTTGAAATTTGCGAGATTTCTTGAAGTCAAAGATAAGCGTTAAGTAAACGCCTTCCAATATGTCGTGACACCTATACCAGCCATCTATACCATCCTCAACCGAAGTTTTGGATTTCCAGGTTAAGCCAATAATGGTAATCAAGTGCAAATTTACACTTTTCCCCTCAAATACAAGCAAAATCTTCTTAAAACATGCACTTAAACTGTCAATTTATGCACAAATAAGCTAAAAATCGTACTTGAAATATCATTTTTCATTAGAGAAATTTGTTTGATTGATAAATTCTTTACTAAAGATTCCCACACCTAAAAGGAGTGGGAATCTTTAGTAAGCAACGATATGCTCGCAAAACTCCGTTGGCTATTCGTTGACTTCTCGGAAATAGACCTTGCAGCAATGGGATTCCCAAAAGGTTGGGAAATGGAATCAATCCGGCAATAACGATTCTCATGTTTCGCCTTGGGAACATTGTGGTACCAAACCATCAAACCTCTATCGCTATATTGCTGATATTCAGTATAGTGAAATTTTTATTCGAGCTCAAACGTATTTTTATCATACTCATCAGCACAACGGAGAAACCGGTATTATCATATTAGTGACACGCTCTGTGGAGATGAGGCGACCATCCTCGCCAAAGACATCTACATTCCAGACGTGAGTGGTCTTGCCTATATGTATAGGAGTGGCCTTGCCATAAACCTTTCCTTCCTTGGCAGACATGCCTACATGGTTTGCCGTTACCGAAATGCCGCAAACTCTATATTTCTCCGGATCTATGAGATGAAGACTTCCTGCACCTGCAAGTGTCTCTGCCATAGCGAGGGAAGCACCTCCATGGAGTATGCCAAAATATTGGCATGTAGTTGGACCTATAGGCATCTCTGCCATTACGGTATCATCGTTGGTAGGAAGGAAGCGAATGCCAAGATGATGGTTCATTGTTCCTTCCAAAGTAGTATTGAATTTATTGCAATCTTCCTGTGTGAACATATTATATCCTTGTTACCGCCTTCACGCCTTTTATCACTCTGAGCTTCTTCATGAGCGACTCGAGGCGATTAGTATCATCTATCTGAACCGTAAGGGTTCCTGAGAAGAGACCGTCATGAGAGTCTATGGTAATGTTGCGGAGCAAAAGCTTCTCATCCTTGGAGATAACGGAAGTAAGATTATTGACGATGCCAATGTCATCATTACCCACGACGCGAAGGGTTACAGCATACTGGGTGTGTCCCTTACCACTCCATCGAGCCTTTACTATACGATAGCCGAAGCGACGACGAAGGTCATTGGCATTAGGACAGTTCTCATGATGTATCTTGATGCCACCATTCACCGTGACGAAACCGAAGATAGGGTCGCCATAGATAGGCTGACAACAGCGAGCGAGAGTATAGTCGATACCTTTCATTCCTTGATCGATGACGAGAGTGTCATCTCGACCAGAGTTAGAATTATCATTCTGTGGATCGAACTGGAACTCTTCAGCAGAGCGTGTGTTGGCGGTGAAGGAAGAAGGATTGTCGAGATAATCGCGCATCTCTATGTATCTCTCTATCACCGTGTTCACGTCAAGCGTCTCATCCACAATGGCACGATAGAAGTCGGCTGTCTCCTTATATCCCATCCTTTTTACGAGACGCATCATGACGCTATCTTCCATCTCCACCTTCTTATTCCTGAACTTACGTTCAAGGAGTTCCTTGGCATAGACGGAATCCTTCATCTGGAGCTCGCGGAGAGCCTGACGAATCTTCGCCTTTCCTCGTGATGTCTTCACGATGGTGAGCCATTCCTGCTTAGGAATCTGTTTGCTATTGGTAACAATCTCTACTGTATCGCCACTCGAAAGTACATGACGGAGAGTAACGTTCTTGCCGTTTATCTTCGCTCCCGTGCATCTGTTGCCTATGTTGCTATGTATATGATAGGCAAAGTCAAGAACCGTAGCCCCTTTCGGGAACTTCAGTATGTCGCCTTTCGGAGAGAAAACATATACTTCCTTCTCATAAAGGTCCATCTTAAACTGGTCCATGACCTGAAGATCATCGCCAGCCTCAAGAGCCTGACGTATGCTGGTGAGCCATTCATCAAGACCGCCGCCACCACCTTTCACGCCCTTATAGCGCCAATGAGCAGCAAGGCCACGCTCTGCGATTTCATCCATTCTCTCCGTACGAATCTGTACCTCCACCCATTTCTTCTCTGGTCCGAGAACAGTAATATGAAGACTCTCATAACCATTTGACTTAGGTACAGAGAGCCAGTCACGAAGACGCTTTGGATTAGGCTGATACATATCCGTTATGATACTATAGACATGCCAGCACTCCACCTTCTCACGAGGAAGCTCAGAATCGAGAATGATACGGATAGCGAAGAGGTCATAGACTCCCTCGAAGGCGCATTTCTGCTTCTTCATCTTCTGCCAGATAGAGTGGATGCTCTTCGTTCTGCCCTTGATATGGAACTTAAGTCCGGCATCTTCCAGTTTCTTGCTGATAGGACCGATGAAGTCAGCTATATACTTATCACGAGCCTGCTTCGTCTCGCTAAGTTTCTCGCGAATCATATAGTAGGCATCGTGTTCAAGATACTTCAGCGAGAGGTCCTCAAGTTCTGACTTCAACTTATAAAGACCGAGCTTATGAGCCAACGGAGCATAGAGATAGCTTGCCTCTTCCGCCACACGATTGCGCTCAGAGATATTCTCTGTATCACGCAGCTCACGCATCATGTTCACACGATCAGCAATCATAACGAGGATTACTCGCATATCCTCTGCGAAAGAAACAATAAGGTTACGGAAGTTCTCCGTCTCTATGACTGGCGTCTTCTTGTATAACTCATGAAGGCGCACGAGTCCCTTGACAATAGCAGCAACGCCATTGCCATACTCTTCCTTAAGTTTCTCTATTGTGGTATTCTCGTTGATGACATCGGTATAGAGCAGGATAGCAAAAACGCCATCACGTCTCAGGCCTATCTCATCAACTGCAATAAGTGCCGTTTTCAGTCCCATAACGATGGGATTGAAACCGAACACATCGCGACGTATCTTGTTTCCTTCAATATTGCGAAGGATGTAACGCTCTAATTTCCTCTCATCATCCGGAAGAAGAGAAGAAGATATTTTCTCCCTCAACTGTGCTCGAAGGAGATTTATCGTCTCTATTTCCGAGGTGGTGAAGGTGAAATTCTCTTCCATAACTTATGATGAAAAAAATTAGTCTTTCTTTGCTTCCTCCATATCGCCTTCTATGTAGAGGCGAACCATCTCAGTCTTACCGTTTGTACGGATTGTTATGGTCTTCTTGAAATGACCAGGGAACTTACCCTTGCCGTTATATGTCACATTCACGGTGCCTGTCTCACCTGGCTGTACAGGCTTCTTGGTATATGTAGGCACGGTGCAGCCGCAACTTGCCACCGCCTGATTTACGACGAGAGGCTTGTCGCCAGTATTGGTAAAGGTGAATGTGCACTTCACGATAGGGTCGCTTTCGGAGAATTTTCCGAAATCATGCTGAGTCTTGTCAAACTTGATATCAGCCTGTGCCATCATCGCAATCGCGAAGACCAGCATAGTCAAGAGTGAGAAAAATCTTTTCATAATCGTATAATTTATTTGTTATTTGTATTCGTTATTTATCTTCGTCTTCGTTTTCGTCTTCGTCTATACAAGATCGAACATCTCGGAAGGAGACTTACGCTTGAGCACTTCCACCTTGAAGTCCTTGCCTGCTATAAGACCATAGGAGCGAAGCACCTGCTCAACAGTCTTCTGTGCCAAGACAGGATGATTGTTCTCTTCGGACAGATGACAGAGCCATACGTGATGCAGTTCCATCGTAGCATTATTGGCAAGAGCCTCACCGCAATCCTTGTTTGACAAGTGACCTGTAGGACCTGCAATGCGCTCCTTGAGATACTGAGGATAGTTGCCCACGCGAAGCATCTCCTCGTCATAGTTTGCCTCCAGAACGAGATAATTGGCATCACCGATATGCTTCTTCATCTCTTCCGTTACGTGACCAACATCCGTCATCAGGCAGAAGACAACGCCATCAACCTCAATGCGATAGCCTACGTTGTCGCTACTATCATGAGGTACGCTGAAAGGAGTTATGGTAAAATCGCCTATCACAACCGTCTCGCCCTTTGCCAATACCTTGGCATGTTCTCCAGGCACCTTCTTGTGAACACAATAGTTACGATGTATTCCGTTGTGTACCTCGCTGGTGGCATATACGTCAACACCATAATCGCTACCCAGGACACCCACCGACTTGATATGGTCAGCGTGGTCGTGAGTAACAAGGACCTTATTAATAGACTCCAGTTTTATGTTATTATCGTGCAGGGCTTTCTTCAATGTCCTTATTCCAACACCTGCATCTATTAGTAGTCTGTCGGTTTCAGTGGCGAGATAATAGCAGTTGCCGCTGCTCCCACTTCCGAAAGAAATAAAATTCAGCATTTCGTTAATTATTTTGTGCAAAAGTAGTGAAAAATCCTTGATTATACAATTTATTTTAGTACCTTTGTAACAATTTTATAATTTATTAAGTAGGAAAACTATGAAAAAACGCTTTTTCTTTTAAAAAATGGAACAGAACAAAGCATTGACAGTATATAAGGCAAGTGCCGGAAGCGGAAAAACCTTCACCCTTGCAGCAGAATTCATCAAACTTCTCATTCTCGACCCAAACAGATACAAGGAGATACTTGCCGTGACCTTTACAAACAAGGCCACGGAGGAAATGAAGCACCGTATAGTGAGCAAGCTCTACGGACTTGCAAATCGCCTATCCGAGAGCAACGACTATATGAAGAAAATCACTTCAGAGCTAGGGTTCAGCGAGGAGACAATAAGTGAGAGAGCAGGACTCGCCCTGCACAACCTTCTCCATAACTATAATCTCTTCCGCGTTCAGACCATCGACGCTTTCTTCCAGAGCGTGCTGAGGAACATGGCGAAAGAAATAGGATTGGGCAACAACATGCGTATTGCCTTAAATGACAAGCAGATAATAAGCGATGCCGTGGATAATCTCTTTGATAGCCTCGATAATGACAAACAGCTCTTTGCATGGATTATGGACTATATCAGCGAGGTGATGGACGACAACAAATCGTGGAACATCAAGGGCGAGGTGAAGCAGTTTGGCGAGAACCTGAGCAAGGAGTTCTACAAGAGTCGTGAGCACATGCTTGACAACATCGCCAAGGACGAAAATTTCTTCAAGCGATACAAGGCCGTGCTGAAGGCATCTGAAGGCAAGATTAAAGAAGGCTACGAGGCTATCTATGATGATTTTACTTCCATACTGGCTGCCAATGGTTTTTCTCCTGAAGACCTAAAGCAGGGAACGAAGGGTGTGGCAGGATATTTCCTTAAGCTGAAGAATGGCAATCTTGACGACAAGATAGTGAACACATACGTCAAGAAGGCAATGGAAGACGAGAACGAATGGGGCTCGGGAAAGATGAAGAAAGACCTTGCCGCCATAGCCTCGGCGCATCTCATGAACCTTCTCAAAGAAACGGAAAAAAAAAGGAAAAAAGACTATCGCACCATCAACTCTATCAGTCTCACTCTTAAGAATATAAATAAGATGCGCCTGCTCACGAGCATTCGCAAGGAAGTGGAGGAACTGAACACTGAGAATTCACGCTTCATGCTCTCAAACACGCAGACTCTGCTCAATAATATCATACAGGGTGGCGACAAGGAAGCTCCTTTCATCTTTGAGAAGATAGGAGCATATCTCAAGCATATAATGATAGATGAGTTCCAGGACACGAGCATCGTGCAATGGAAGAACTTCAAGGTGCTCCTCAAGGAATGTCTCAGCATAGCAGACACAAATCCTAAGGGAGCGGAGAAGACTATCAACAATCTCATCGTGGGCGACGTGAAGCAGAGCATCTACCGCTTCCGCTCCGGCGATTGGCGACTCCTCAATGATATCAATAGTGATCTGGGGGAAGAATTCGTCAACATCGAACCGTTGAAAATCAACTGGCGCTCAGAGCATAATATCATAGAATTCAACAACAGATTCTTTGAGATAGCTTCGAAGATAGAGGCAAATAGCATAATGCCAGAGAAGGAAACTGATAGAAACATCATGATAGAGAAGGAAAAACTCAGTAGCGATATCGTGATGCTACGCTCCAATTATGCAAATTCCCTGAAGGCCGCCTATTCTGATGTGAAGCAGGAGGTTTCGAAGAAGAAGATGAAGAATCCAACAGGTCTGGTAAGGATAGAGATGCTGCCTTCGGAAAATGCCAGCGACTATCAGGAGCAGACTCTTGAGCGAACGTTGGAATACACACAATCACTCATTGAGCAAGGTGCTGAATTGGGAGACATCGCCATACTCGTAAGAGGCAACAAAGAGGCTACACTTATAGCTAACCATTTCGCCACTAATGCTCCACAACTGAAGATTGTTTCCGAGCAAGCATTCGCACTTAAGGCCTCCCCTGCCGTGCAGGCTATAATAGCAACGCTAAAAATGCTTGCAAACAAGAAGGATGTGGAGTCGCGTATCACTCTGCTGAAACTATACAACTCGTATATTCTCGGAAATGATACCGATGACAACCTACTCCTGACAGACGACAATTCTTTTGGCCATCTCATGCCTGAGGAAATTAACGAAGATACAAAACGCTCACAGCTCTTGAACATGTCACTCTACGAACTTGTGGAGCACATCTATCAATTCCTCCAGCTCGAGAAGATAGAGGGACAGGAACTCTACGTCTCCGCTTTCTTCGACGGACTGAAGAATTTCCTCAACGATAACGGGGCGACAATAGAAGACTTCATAGAATACTGGAACAACGAACTTGCAGACAAGGCTATCGCCGTCAACGGACTCGACAGCATAGTCGTGATAACGATACACAAGAGTAAAGGTCTGGAATACAAGCATGTCATAATGCCATTCACAAACTGGCACATAGGTCCGAGAAACGGTTCTCCTACTACCCTCTGGTGTGAGATAGAGGAAAATCCTTTCAGCGAACTGCCTTTCATCCCCGTAAACTATTCGGGAAAGACATCCCTTTCCTCGTCGATATACGACAAGTATGGCACTATGGAATGGATGCAGGATATCGTTGACAACCTCAACCTACTGTATGTGGCATTCACACGTGCTGAACGCTCATTATTTGTAATCACCGACCAGACCATTGCGGACAACTCACGAACAAAACTCGTCTTCGATGTGCTTCAGAAACTCAGTACAACAATGGAAGACGCGAGAGTTGAGGGACTGGAAGAACTCGCCAAGCGAAAAGATAACAGTTCAGCATCAAAAGGGAAGAAGAGCAAGGATGACTCAACGGTGGAAGTTGAGGCAAAGGAGGCAGAACCTGTTATCTTCACCTACGGAAAACATTGTTTCGACAAGGAAGATCGTGAAGATGACGACAAGGAAAAGAACGTTTTTGAGATGACTAGCAAAGGCGTCAAGGTGAAGGTCAGGAGTTTCAACAACGAAAGCATTGAGTTCCGTCAGAGTAACAAGAGTCGCGAATTTGCAAACGACAGCATGGAGGACAGCGACAAAGAGCGATACACCACAATGGGCAGCATAATGCATCTACTCTTCTCGCAGATAAAGACTCTTTCCGACATCGACAAAGTACTTCGTCAGTTTGAATTTGATGGTGTAATCTACGACGATGAGATAAGTCCTGAAATGCTTCGAAACAAATTGAAGGAAAAATTTAATAATCCTATCGTATCAGATTGGTTCTCTGACAAATGGACTGTATTCAACGAATGCAACATAATGAGAATCGAAGAAGGCAAGATAAAGGAGGAACGCCCTGACCGTGTCATTACCGATGGCAGTAAGGCTACCGTCATAGACTATAAGTTCGGCAAGCGTAACGAAGGTTACAAGAATCAGGTGAGACGCTACATGGCTCTCCTGCATGACATGGGATATGATAATGTGATAGGCTATCTCTGGTATGTGAATGAGGAAGATGGTGTGGAGCCTGTGGAGAGTTAATTAAAAATAGAAGAATCGATGAAATCATTTTTAAGTATAGTAGCAGGTGACCTGCTGAAGAAATACGGCAGTAACCTTTCAAATATAACGATTGTTTTTCCTAACAAGCGTGCATCCTTATTCCTCAACGAGGAACTGATAAAGCAGTCGGGAGGCAGACCGGTATGGAGTCCGCAGTATATGACCATCAGCGACCTCTTCCGTTCTGCATCGGAACTCATCGTGGCAGACCAGATAAAGTTGGTGTGCGAACTCTATCGTCACTACTCTTCCATAACGGGAACGACCGAAACGCTCGACGAGTTCTACGGATGGGGAGAGATGATGCTGGCTGACTTCGACGATCTGGACAAGAACATGGGTGACTCCCAACTCATATTCGAGAACACCTCCGAGCTGCATGAATACGACTCGGTTACGTTCCTCACCGATGAGCAGAAAGCGGCGCTGAAGAAGTTCTTCTCCAATTTCAAGGACGACCAGTCGTCGGTATTGAGGCAGAACTTCAAGCAGTTGTGGGATAAATTAAAGGAAATCTATGATATATTCCGCGAAAACCTTTATAATCAAGGAATTGCATACGAGGGTATGCTCTATCGTGACGTCATAGAGAACAACCTTCTCGCCCATGATGAGGGCAAGCTCTATGCCTTCGTCGGTTTCAACCTATTACAGAAAGTTGAACAACAGTTATTTGAGAATCTCGCAAGGGAGGGCAAGGCTGTTTTCTATTGGGATTATGACACCTATTATATGAAGGAGGACAACGAGGCGGGCAAATACATCCGCGAACTGATGCGCGTCTTCCCCAACGAGATAACAGAGGACACACACCCTGATGCTTTCAACAATATGAGGAAGAAAGGTGTCACCTACATGTCAGCCTCATCGGAAGACATTCAGGCGAGATACGTCAGCCAATGGCTCACCAAGGAACGCATTGATGCCGGCAAGCGTACCGCGATTGTGCTCTGCGACGAGAAACTTCTCCCTACCGTCATTCACAGCCTGCCGGAGACGGTAAAGAATGTGAACATCACTACAGGCTATCCGCTCTCGCAGACACTCGTGGCTACCTTCGTAAAACAGTTCTTTACTCTCAAGATGTCAGGTCACTCTGGAAGGAAATCTGCACTTCGCCTTCATCAGGTAAACAACGTCCTTCGCCATCCCTACATGAAGTATATCCTTCCTGACGTGGTGGAGGTGATGACCAGGCTTAATGATAATCATATCTTCTATCCTACTATCGACGATATCTCCAGCGATGAGGTTGTGCGTCAATTCTTCTCTCCTCTCTCGTCTGGTGAACAGAAAGATACCAGAAGTCGCAACACGGCACTTCTCCATCAGTTGCTTTCTGCTCTGAAAATGATTGCAAAGCAAAGTCGAAGAAACCTTGGCGAAGAAGAAAATGAACTTAACCATGAACTTCAACTGATGCAGGAGTCTATATATCGTATGCACCAGATTATCACAAGAATATCTACGATGATAGAAGAAGGTGAACTGGATGTTGACACGATAACCATGCAAGGACTTATCAATCAGATTATCCGCAGCACCACTGTACCTTTCCATGGCGAGCCTATCATAGGAATACAGATAATGGGCGTATTGGAAACGCGCAATCTCGACTTTGACAATATGCTCATCCTTTCCGCTAACGAGGGTAACATGCCAAAGGGTGTGAACGATGCATCCTTCATTCCGCATACCATCCGACGTTCATACAATCTCACAACTGTGGAGAACAAGGTGGCTATCTATGCCTACTATTTCCACAGGATGATACAAAGGGCGGGCAACGTGACCCTGACATATAACAATACAAGCAGCGATGTGCGCACATGTGAGATGAGTAGATTTATGATGCAATTGCTGGCAGAGAGTAACACCAAGATAAATGTGGAAAGTATATCAAACGAGATAAGTGTCTGTAAAACCACACGAATGCCTATAAGCAAGACACCAGAGGTGATAAGGAAAATGGCGGAAAAAGGAAAGATATCGCCTTCAGCCATTAACAATTACCTTAATTGTCAACTGATATACTTTTATAAGAATGTTTGTGATATCAAAGACAATAGTGACGGAGATGAGGAGGAAATGGACAACAGGACATTCGGTCTTATCTTCCATCGCGCTGCGGAGATTCTATACAAGCCGTACGAGGGAAAAATCATACACAAGGAAGATATAGAGGCTATGCTGAAGGATCCTTCGGTCATCAATAGGGCAATAGAACAGGGATTCAAGGATGAACTGTTCAAGATGAAGTCGAAGGAACTTCGTGAACGACAAATGCCACAGCTTGACGGCACCCAACTCATTAATTATGGCATCATACGTCGCCTGATTACCTCATTGCTCAATTATGACAAGAAACAATGTCCGTTCAAGATTATCAAACTGGAGCATTATGTCGAGGACACGATAGAACTGAATACTGACTATGGCACAAGCCATTTGATGGTGAATGGTATAATAGACCGACTTGATGAGGTGAGGGATGTCAAGGGAGATGCCGTAATCCGTGTCGTTGACTATAAGACCGGCAGTAAGGTAGCATCGGCAAATGACATTGATGCTGTATTCTCTACCGAACGGGCAGACCGCCATAAGCATAACGACTACTATCTGCAGACACTCTTGTACTGCAACATGCTGTCCTCGCCAGAGACTCCTCACAAAGATACCTTAAACATAGGAAACACTCCTATTGTTCCAGCCCTGCTCTATCCTCATAAGGCCTTACAGGATGGATACAATCCTATTCTGAAGTTCGGCAAGGATATGATTAACGATTCAAGGGAATACACTGCGGAGTACAAAGAAAAATTCTATAAACTTCTGTCCGAGATATTCGACAGAAGCATACCTTTCAAGCCTACTGACGATATAAACAAATGCGCGCAGTGCTTCTACTCTGCCATTTGCGGAAAGTACAAATAGAGTTTTTGGAAGAACAATTACTGCCTACACATAAAAATTATGTGTTTTTAAGAATTATTCCTTTGTCGTTTTCGATGAAATGTGTATCTTTGCATTCGCTTTACACATTAATATATTAAAGAAAGGCATCAATGGCCTTCTTTTACAAAATAGAAACAACAAAGAAAACAGATGATAGACACTTCGTCATTCCAAGGCAAGAAAGCCGCATACTACACTTTGGGATGTAAGCTCAACTTCTCCGAGACATCCACCTTCGGACAGACCCTCTCTGAAATGGGGGTGACTACGGCAGGAAAGGATGAGACGGCGGACATCTGTCTTATAAACACTTGCTCCGTAACGGCTGTTGCAGACAGCAAATGCAGACAAGCCATTCACAAGATGGTGAAGAAGCATCCTGGGGCTTTTGTAGTGGTTACGGGATGCTACGCGCAATTGGAGCCTGAGAACGTGAGCAAAATCGAGGGTGTTGACCTCGTACTTGGAAGCAACGAGAAAGCCAATCTTATTGAATATCTGAACAATGCATGGATGAAGGCTTTGGACGGAAATGAGAAGGAGTCAAACGTTGAGAGTTCACAACGATGCCAGGCGGAATATCATGCAGTAAAGACGAAGGAGATAAAGACATTCCAGCCTAGTTGCTCACGAGGCAACAGAACGAGATATTTCCTAAAGGTGCAGGATGGATGTAACTATTACTGCACTTACTGCACAATACCCTTTGCACGTGGCAATTCGCGCAATCCAAGTATTGAGAGCTTGGTGAAGCAGGCTGAGGATGCCGTAAATGAAGGAGGCAAGGAGATAGTCATCACGGGGGTAAACATAGGTGATTTCGGACAGACGACTGGGGATAGTTTTCTCGACCTTGTGAAAGCCCTCGACAGTGTGGAAGGCATAAGCAGATACCGCATAAGCAGTCTTGAGCCAGACCTCATAGATGATGAGCTAATAGCTTTCTGCTCGTCAAGCCGTTCCTTCATGCCTCATTATCATATTCCTTTGCAAAGCGGTTCGGACGAGGTATTGAAACTGATGCATCGCCGCTATGACTCCAGACTTTTTGCTGATAAGATAAATCTCATAAAGTCATTCGATAAGGATGCATTCATCGGAGTGGACGTTATGGTGGGAACAAGAGGTGAGACTCCAGAATGCTTTGAGGAAACATATCGTCTGCTGGAGTCACTACCAGTCACCCAACTGCACGTTTTCCCTTATTCAGAACGCCCTGGCACTGCCGCATTGAAGATTCCATATGTGGTAAGTACAAAGGACAAGAAGGAGAGAAGTCAAAGACTCATCGAACTGTCAGAACGAAAGACTCAGGCTTTCTATGCCGAGCACATAGGAAAGGAGATGGAAGTACTCTTTGAGAAAGCTCCTAGGGGCAAGGCTATGCATGGCTTTACGAGAAACTACGTGAGAGTGGAACTGCCAGCCTCTATAGCCAAGGCTGAATATGACAACCAGATAATGAAGGTAAGGCTAGGTGAGTTTAATCACGATAAGTCGGCATTGATTGGAGAACTGAGTGACTTTTGATAATAAAGTGACATTTGATAACAAAAATACATGCCTCAAGTTCTCCCCCTTGAGGGGAGTTAGAAGGGGCTCTTAGATATGGTAAAGACTGCAATAGTAATCCTCAACTGGAACGGCGCACACATGATGCGGAAGTATCTGCCTATGGTGATAAAGAATTCGCCAGAGGCAGAGATTATCGTTGCAGACAATGCCTCAAACGATGATTCTCTTCAGATGCTGGCAAAGGATTTTCCAGAGGTAAAGACCATCATCCTTGATAAGAACTATGGCTTTGCAGAAGGATACAATAAGGCTTTGAAGCAGATAGAGGCTGAATATTATCTATTGCTCAACTCTGACGTTGACGTTAAGGAGGGATGGCTTACTCCATTGATAGACTTCATGGACAATAACCCCGACACAGCTGCTTGTCAGCCAAAGCTTCACGCCATCAATGACACTGAGATGTTTGAATACGCTGGAGGTGCGGGAGGTTTTCTGGACAAATATGGATACCCTTTCTGTCGCGGTAGGATATTCAACAGCATAGAGAAGGACCTTGGGCAATATGATGACAATCACGAGATATTATGGGCCACAGGGGCTTGTATGCTCGTCAGAAGTAAGGACTATTGGGAGGCTGAAGGACTTGATGGGCGTTTCTTTGCCCATAATGAGGAGATAGACCTTTGCTGGAGATTGCGACTTATGGGTAGGAAGATATACTGCATAGGTGGTTCTACGGCATATCATCTTGGTGGAGGCACGTTGCCAAAGGGGAATCCGAGGAAGACTTTCCTCAACTTCCGCAACAACCTCACTATGCTCTACAAGAATCTCTCCGATGAGGAACTGCACCACGTTATGAGAGTCAGATTCTGGCTCGATTGGCTGGCTGCATTTCAGATGCTCATACTTGGAAGGAGCTGGGGGGACTTCAAGGCTGTATTGCGAGGCAGAAAGGAGTTCAACTCTTGGAAACACGATTTCGATAAGGACCGCCAATGGATGAAGGAACATCGCAAGGTGGATGTCGTTAAGGAGAGAATAGACAAAAGCATCCTATGGCAGTATTATGCTAAGGGGGTTAGGAGGTTTGAGGGGTTAGGTTAGAGGTTAGTGGTTAGAGTTAAGGTTAGAGCAATGACAAAGAAAGAGCGATATACATATATCCTGGACTATTTCCGCAGGGAACAGCCGATAGTAACTTCCGAACTGGATTTCGGAAGCAATTTCCAATTGCTAGTGGCTGTTATCCTTAGTGCTCAATGCACAGACAAGCGAGTTAACCTTATCACTCCAGCACTATTCCATGACTACCCTACAGCCAAGCAAATGGCAGAGGCTGAGATAGATGAGATATATGAATACGTGAAGAGCGTATCCTACCCTAACGCTAAGGCAAAGCATCTTGTGGAAATGGCGAAGATGCTTATGGAAAGATTCAATGGTGAGGTTCCGAGCGATATGGATGCTCTCCTACTGTTGCCTGGTGTGGGAAGAAAGACTGCCAACGTCATTCAGGCAGTTGCCTTTGGCAAGAGTGCTATGGCTGTTGACACCCATATCTATCGAGTGGCACACCGATTGGGACTTGTAAGCAAGAGCCATAACAATCCATACAAGGTGGAGATGGAACTTACGCGACATATTCCTGCCGATGACATACCCGATGCTCATCATTGGCTTTTGCTACATGGGCGATATACTTGCCTGAGCCTTAAGCCAAAATGCAGCAAGTGTCCATTTGACGAGACATGTCCTAAGCTTCTTGAGGGAAGCAAACTTAGAAACTGAGAACATCGAGAAATTACCCTCGAGAAATAGAGAAATAGAAAAGTCTAAAAATCGAAACATCGAGAAATCAAAAGAAAATAAAAAAACAAAAAACATAACAACAAAAATGAACATAACCGAAAGATTTATCAACTACACTAAGTTTGATACTCAGTCAAGCGAAGAAAGCAGCACAGTGCCAAGCACTTCCAAACAACTTATCTTTGCAAATTATCTCAAGGAGGAACTGGAAAGCATAGGACTTGATGATGTGGAGATGGACGAGATGGGCTATATCTATGCCACTCTCCCAAGTAACTCGAAGAAGAAGATTCCAACCATAGGCTTTATCTCACATTATGATACATCACCTGACTGCTCTGGCGCAAATGTCAAAGCTCGCATAGTGAAGAACTATGATGGTGGTGACATCATACTTTCTGAGGGTATCGTATCTTCTCCTTCTAAATTTCCAGAACTTCTCAACCACAAGGGCGAGGACCTTATCGTAACTGATGGCACCACACTTCTCGGTGCTGATGATAAGGCTGGCATAGCTGAGATAGTACAGGCAATGGTATATCTTATGGAACATCCTGAGATCGAGCATGGTGACATTCGCGTAGCCTTTAATCCAGACGAGGAAATAGGCATGGGAGCTCACCATTTCAATGTGGAGAAATTCGGTTGTGAATGGGCTTACACAATGGATGGCGGTGACCTCGGCGACCTTGAATATGAGAACTTCAACGCTGCTGGTGCAAAGATAAAGTTCAATGGCGTTAGCGTTCACCCTGGATATGCAAAGGGAAAGATGATAAACGCTGGCAGAATAGCAACGGAGTTCGCGCAGATGCTTCCACAGGATGAGACTCCGGAGACTACTGATGGCTATCAGGGTTTCTTCCATCTTACTGGTATGCAGGGTGGATGTGAGAAGGCACAGCTCAGCTATATCATACGAGACCACGACCGTGAGCGTTTTGAAGACCGCAAGGCTTTGATGAAGGACGTGGTTGCCAAGATAAATGAGAAATACGGTGAGGGTGTATGCGTTGCCGATATAAACGACCAGTACTATAACATGAAGGAAAAGATCGATCCTAACATGCACGTCATCGACCTCGTACTTCATGCTATGCAGGCTGTTGGCGTTCCTCCAAAGGTAGAGCCTATACGTGGTGGTACCGATGGTGCTCAGCTTTCATTCATGGGACTTCCTTGCCCTAACATCTTCGCTGGTGGTGTAAACTTCCATGGTCCATACGAGTTTATCTCTATACAGGTGATGGAGAAGGCTATGATGACTGTAGTGAAGCTCTGCGAACTCACAGCAGGATACAACGACTAAAAATGAAATAAAAACTCGATAACTCGAAGAATCGAAACTACGGGAAGAATCGAAAAATCGAAACTTCGAGGAATCGTAAAAAAATCCAATAAATGGAAGAAATACCACCACTCGTACAAGACCTGGCATTGATGCTCGTCGTTGCAGGTATTGTGACACTCATATTCAAGAAACTTAAGCAACCACTCGTACTCGGCTATATAGTGGCAGGTTTTCTTGTGTCTCCACACATGCCACTCACAATGTCTGTAGTTGACAAAGATGACATACAGACGTGGGCTGACATCGGTGTGATGTTCCTTCTTTTCTCACTCGGTCTTGATTTCTCTTTCAAGAAGATACTGAAAATGGGAACCGCGCCTATCATAGCTGCACTGACCATCGTTTTCTTTATGATGGTGTCAGGAATATGCGTGGGAAAACTATTCGGATGGTCACACATGAATTGCATCTTCCTTGGGGGAATGCTTGCCATGTCTTCCACCACTATCATTTATAAGGCATTTGATGACCTCGGACTACGTCAGCAGAACTTTGCGTCTCTCGTAATGAGTGTGCTGATACTGGAGGATATGCTTGCCATTGTTATGATGGTGATGCTGAGTGCAATAGCAGGTGGTGACTCCCCTGATGGCGGACAGATGCTCAACTCTGTATTGAGCATAGGCTTCTTCCTCGTATTGTGGTTTGTAGTAGGTCTGTTCGTTATCCCTACCCTCTTCCGCCATGTACGTTCACTGATGAATTCTGAAACGCTTCTCGTTGTTGCCCTGGGACTTTGCTGCTTCATGGCAGTATTATCAACGGAGGTGGGATTTTCAAGTGCCTTTGGTGCATTCGTTATGGGAAGCATCCTTGCTGAGACTGTAGAGGCGGAGAAGATAGAAAAGACGGTGGAGCCTGTGAAGAATCTCTTTGGAGCCATCTTCTTTGTGTCAGTAGGTATGCTCGTTGACCCTATCATACTCATCGATTATGCCGTACCAACAATAGTCATTACCCTGACAATCCTCTTAGGACAGAGCGTCTTTGGTTCCATAGGATATCTTCTCTCTGGACAAACGCTGAAGAACTCCTTGAGATGCGGTTTCTCAATGGCTCAGATAGGTGAATTTGCGTTTATCATAGCAAGTCTCGGACTCTCCCTTGGCGTCATCAGTGATTTCATCTATCCTGTTGTGGTTGCCGTTTCCGTCATCACCACGTTCCTCACTCCTTATATGATAAGAGGTGCGGTACCTGCATACAACATCATAGAGAAGACTCTGCCAAAGGTATGGATGAGACGTCTCAACAGGGTCTCGAGTGAGATGACTGCCAGTACTCCAACATCAGAGAACACTTGGAAGGCACTTATCATGGCAATGGCTGTCAACACTCTGATATACTCTATACTTAGCGGTGGAGTCATTGTTATCATGCTTACGTTCTTCCTGCCTTTCGCAAAATCACTCCTACCTGGAGTATGGGGCAATGCCATTTGCGGAATAGTAACCTTACTGATGATATCTCCATTCCTTCGTTCCATAATAGTAAAGAAGAACAAGAGTGAGGAGTTTAAGACACTATGGCTGGAGAGTCGCAAGAATCGTCTTCCTCTCATCTTCACCATCATTGTACGCATAGTGATAGCAATGTCTTTCGTCTTCTACCTATGCAACGATCTGTCACATTTCTCTTTCGCCATAGCTTCATGCATAGCCCTCATTGCCATTCTCGCTATGGTATGGTCTAGGAGACTGAAAATCAGTTCTATTCGTCTGGAACGTCTCTTTATGCAAAACCTACGTTCTCGTGAGATTGCTGCTTTAGTAAAAGGTGAGAAGCGCCCTCTGTTTGAGGGACATCTGCTTGACAGAGACCTCCATATTGCTGACGTTAAGGTGCCTATGGATAGTCTATGGGCAGGTAAGACTCTACGTGAACTTAACCTCGGCGCTCGTTTTGGCATAAGCATAAGCAGTATCCATCGTGGTGGCAGACGTATAAACATCCCTGATGGTCATGACATTATCTTCCCTGGCGACACCATACACGCCATAGGTTCTGATGACCAGCTTGCCATTCTCAACAATGCGATACAGACTGAGGTACATCCAGAAGATCCAGATA
The DNA here is from genome assembly GCA_045627725.1 of Prevotella sp. Classification (GTDB taxonomy): domain Bacteria; phylum Bacteroidota; class Bacteroidia; order Bacteroidales; family Bacteroidaceae; genus Prevotella. Next base: position 19,927 of record JAZQOH010000029.1, read on the forward strand.
TTGAGAAGAGGGAGATGAAACTATACCGACTGAAGGTAACGAAAAACAGTCCTTTCCTCAACAAGACTCTCATCACATCGCAGATGAGAAACAAATACAACCTCATGTTCGTTGGTTTGGAGAACGGCGAGGAAAGCCTTATGTCCGTTTCCACCGACTATCCTTTCCTTGAAGGCGATGTCCTCTGGGTTGTAGGAGAAATAGGAGACATAGAAAGACTCAAAGAGTGAAAAGGTGAAAAAGTGAAAAGAGGCTGGCGCTTCAAAGGGATTCCCTCATAATGCGCCAGCCTCTTTTCACCTTTTCACTCTTTTACATTTTCACTTTTTGAAGTTTCCATTAACAAAATCTCTTGCCGCCATTCTCTTCTTTCCTGCCATCTGCACCTCAAGAAGTTCCAATTGGCAATCTGCAGCAGAGATATACAGGCGATTCTTATCTGCCGAAATAGCACCAGGTGTGGTAGAAGGAAGCGTTGTCTTCTGCGCTTTATAAATCTTCAGCACAGTCTCACGACCATCAGGAAGCGTAACATTAGTCCAAGCACCTGGCACGGGTGACAATCCACGAACAAAGTCGTGGCATTTCTTCACCGAATTGTTCCAGTCAATCTCACATGTTTCCTTAAAAATCTTCGGAGCAGAATGTAGTTCTTCTCCCACAGGAATCATATTCTCCTGAGGCATTGTATCAACTTGACCTTCCCCATCAATAAGAGCATCAATGGTCTCTATAGCTATCTCAGCACCGAGATTCATCAGTCCGTCATACACATACTCCACATTTGCGTCATCAGGCACATCAAATGACTTCTGCATAATCACACGACCTGTATCTATGTCATGGTCAAGGAAGAAGGTGGTAACACCTGTCCTTGTCTCTCCATTTATGACAGCCCAGTTGATAGGAGCTGCACCACGATACTGAGGAAGCAAGGCGGCATGAACATTGAAGGTACCAAAACGTGGCATTGCCCATACCACCTCAGGAAGCATTCTGAAAGCAACAACAACTTGAAGGTCTGCATTATATGAGCGAAGTTCCTCAAGGAATGCCTCATCCTTCATCTTTACTGGTTGCATAACAGGAATGTTATGTTCCAATGCATACTGCTTCACCTGCGAAGGCTGAAGCACAGAACCATGACGCCCAACTGGTTTGTCAGGTTGCGTAACAACGGCAACTACATTATAGCCACCTTCTACAAGGGCAGAGAGTGTGCCTACGGCAAACTCTGGTGTACCCATGAAAACTATGCGAAGAGATTCTTTGTTCATTTTTAATCATTACTCAAATCTGCCACCATATCCCTGTACTGAGAATATATATGAGCACGTGAAACATAGCCCAGAAGATGCTCCTTCTCATCGAGCACAGGGAGTTGCTGTGCGTGATACTTGTCAAAGGCACGCATCACGTCCTCCATAGGATCCCCCAGACGAAGGAGCGTAGGAGGCTGTGACATCAGTTGTGCCACGGTGAAATGATGATATAACTCACTGCGGAATACGATATGGCGAAGCTTGTTCATATCTATCTCGCCAAGGAGATTCCTTGCACCATCAAGCACAGGGAGCAACGAGCTGTTACTCTTGCTCAATGCGTGAACGAGCTGTCCGAGTTCCATATCCTTATCTACACTAGTGTATTCCGTTTCTATCACGCTTTCCAGACTCATCAGCGTAAGTACCGCACGGTCCGTATGATGCGTTATAAGCTTTCCCTCTCGTGCCAGTCGCATACCATAGATGCTATGAGGCTCAAAGATGAGGATGGTAAGATATGATGCCACAGCCACTATCATCAGAGGCATAAAGAGATCATATCCGGAGGTGAGTTCGGCAATGAGGAAGATACCGGTGAGAGGCGCGTGCATCACTCCCGACATCACTCCTGCCATACCAAGAAGTGCAGCATTGTTCTCTGGCATATACACGCCTAGACCATACATATTCCATATCCTCGCAAAGAAGAAACCGGCAAAGGCTCCGATGAATAGCGAAGGAGCGAAGGTTCCGCCACAACCGCCACCACCATTCGTAGAGGCTGTGGCAAATGCCTTGGTCAGCACCACCATGCCCACATACACGATGAGCAACGATCCGTGGCCATAGAATATAGAGCGCTCCGTAAGGGCATTCCATTCCTCGGGCGTCTGACTGTTCAGGAGTATGTTGATATCCTTATATCCCTCACCATAGAGCGAAGGGAAGAGGAAGATGAGCGTACTCAATATCACGCCGCCGAGAGCCAGTTTGGCATAGCGATGATTCCTCAATCTGCCAAACACCTCCTCGCAACTCGTCATCATCCTTATGAAATACAGAGAGACGAAACCGCAGAATACACCTATTAATATATTTACAGGCACTCGCTCCACGAGCCAAGGCTGAAGGCTATCGGAGGAGAACATCCTCTCCTCGCCCATAAAGATATAGGCAAAGCAGTTTGCCGTGACGGCAGAGATGAGTATCGGCGATATGCTTGCCATCGTAAGGTCTATCATCAGCACCTCGATGGTAAACACGAGTCCTGCTATCGGCGCCTTGAAGATGCCGGCAATGGCAGCGGCGGCACCGCATCCCACAAGCAGCATCAACGTCTTATTGTTCAGGCGGAACACCTGTCCGAGATTACTCGCAATACTTGATCCGGTCAGCACGATAGGCGCCTCGGCACCCACCGATCCACCGAAGCCGATCGTTATGGCGGAAGCAAGCACCGATGACCAGCAGTTATGCGACTTCAGTCGGCTTTGCTTACGACTTATCGCATATAATATTCGAGTGATTCCGTGGGAGATATTGTCCCTCACCACATACTTCACCACCAACGACGTCAACCATATACCCACGATAGGGAATACGAGATATAGCCAGTTGAACGATGTCACATCGAAATGCGACGTCAGCAGATACTGTATCTGATGGATGAGCCCGTGAAGGATGAATGCGGCAATGGCGGCAAACATACCCACGAAGAATGCCAGGACAAGGATAAACTGCTTGTCCGAGATATTCTTACTTCTCCACTCTATGATATGATCAAATTTCTTCATATTTAGCCCCTCTCCCCTTGCTCTTCCCTACTTCCTTATTATCGTCACCTCTCCGTTCATCGCCAACCTGATGATGCTTGAAGGCTGATGTGGCTCGTGCTCATTACGGCGAGAGAGGCACACATAATCCACGGCATCGATGATCTCCTGCGCTATGTCGCGATAGTTCTGCGCCGCGGGCTCCCCACTTATATTAGCGCTCGTAGAGACAATAGGCTTCTGCATCCTGTAGCACAACTGATTTGAGAACTCCTCCTTCGTTATCCTCAATGCTATGCTTCCATCCTCCGCCATAAGATTCGGAGCCAGTCCTTGCGCACCATCGAGGATCAGCGTAGTGGGTTTCTCCGAGAGATTGAAGATATCCCACGCCACGTCAGGCACATTCCTTATATATCTGCCGATGCGCTTGTCGGAATCCACCAGGCATATCATCGCCTTGGAGTCATCCCTGCGCTTTATCTCATATATTCTCTTCACGGCATCAGCATTCGTAGCATCGCAACCTATGCCCCACACCGTGTCCGTAGGATAGAGTATCACCCCACCCTGACGCATCACTCTCACAGCTTCCTGAATATCGTTATCGTATTTCATATTAGTTTTCAAACTTTACCAGCAACCACTTGCCATTATCTTTCTCAAACGTCAACTCCGTCTCAAGACCATTTGCCACACCTCTTATAATAAATAGACGGTGGTTGGTCTTCTTATATGGCTGTTCACCATAGTGGATGTTGTATATATCTCCAGAAGGCATCCAAGGCGCAAACATAGGCCATTGCTCCGGCATCAGTTCGCCCTCCATACGAGAGAAGTCATCGTCAGGATCAGGCCCCGAGAAGGTCACCTGCTCTGCCAGCGACTGCATTTGGAATGCGGAATCCGTTGCGAAACTGTTATAGAACGACAGGAAATCGGTATCCTCGTGCTTCGCAATGGAGAACATACTCACCTTCTGCAGACGCCAGAGTCCATCCACGCGGTTGAAATGCCAGCGCTTCACGCTCCCCTGCGCATTGCTTATCCTCTCCACATACACGTTGCCCACGGACGTATCCTTCACCAACTGCTTCTGCTTGTCGCTGTTGAACACGAGCGTATAGTATCCCTGACGCATAAAGAAATGCTCCATATTCCATTTGCCAATACCTATCATACTCTGCTTACCATAAGAATCGAGAGCGAGTGGGAAATCTGTCCTTTCCTTCTGTACCTTACGGTTTGCTGCAAAATTGAAAACGAAATCGTCAAAGAGTTCATCTGCAGCCTTGGGCATAGGCTGCTCTGCTATGATATCGTCGAGCGAATCCGAACCAAGAGAATCGCTGAACATTGTGTCCGTCACGATGGAATCATCCTGTCCTGGCTTCTTGTCCGTACATCCCGTACCTACAAACAAAGTCATGACAAACACAACCAATAAGAAGAAAATGCTTTTTCTCATCCTGTTATACCTTATATTTTTTTGCAAAAGTACAACATTATTTTTATTTTATTCCTTATTTTCCAAAGAAAATTGTAACTTTGCAGAAAATTTTTGACTTAAGTAACTTATGTTGACAGAAAAAATAGAATCACTTCTAAAAGAAGTGAACAATCTACAAGCAACAAATGCAGAAGAAATAGAGGCGCTTCGCCTCAAATATCTCTCAAAGAAAGGAGAGATTAATGCCCTTATGGCAGACTTCCGTTCTGTTCCTGCTGAGCAGAAGAAGGAAGTGGGTATGAAGATCAATGAGCTCAAGCAGGCTGCCTTCGACAAAATCAACGGCCTCAAGGAGCAGATTGCCACCACAGACGATGTGGCTGACGACGTTGACCTTACCCGCACTCCTTACCCTGTAAAGCTCGGCACTCGCCATCCTCTCTCGCTCACAAAGAATGAGATTGTGGAGATTTTCCAGCGTATGGGCTTTACCTTAGCTGATGGTCCTGAGGTGGAAGATGACCTTCATGTATTCACAAAGATGAATTTCGCTGCTGACCATCCAGCTCGCGACATGCAGGACACTTTCTTCGTTGAGCAGAGCAAGACTGGTGATGTAACGAAGAATATTATTCTTCGTTCACACACTTCCAGCGTTCAAGCTCGCGTGATGGATGCAGGTCAGCCTCCTATCCGTGTCATCTGTCCTGGTCGTGTATTCCGCAACGAGGCTATCACTGCACGCGCACATTGTTTCTTCCATCAGATAGAAGGTCTATATATCGATGAGAACGTATCCTTCACAGACCTCAAGCAGGTGATGCTCACCTTCGCTCAGGAGATGTTCGGTCCAGAGACACAGATTCGTCTCCGTCCTTCCTATTTCCCATTCACAGAGCCTTCTGCTGAGATGGACATCTCTTGTCACATCTGTGGTGGCGTAGGTTGTGGATTCTGTAAACACACAGGCTGGGTAGAGATTCTCGGTTGCGGTATGGTTGACCCTAACGTACTTGAACTCTGCGGCATCGACTCAGGCAAGTACTCAGGCTATGCATTCGGTCTCGGTGTTGAGCGTATTACCAACCTGAAGTATCACGTAAGCGACCTCCGTATGTTCTCCGAGAACGACACTCGTTTCCTTCAGGAGTTTGAATCGGCAAAGTAAAAATTCATAACAAAATAGAAGCACCGCTTTTACCTTCCAATAGCATAGCTGTTGCATGGTAGAAGCGGTGCTTTTGTATCTATAACATAGCCTATCAAGGTGCAGAATAATCAACAGTATCTGATTTTTATTTCCCGATTATCTATTTCTTAGGCTTCCTATTCATGCGCCATGCCACGCGAACGAGGGCGTAAGAAGGGATGATATTGCTGTATGTCTCGGTGCGTCCCTGAGCATTTACGGTATAGCGCACGTTACTCAGATTATTGAGAATGTCAAGAGCATCGAGCATAATGCTCCAGTTCTTTATGCGCTTGGAGAGTCGGGCGTTCCACACCAGTTCATTGTTGTTCATTGATGAGTCGCTATATCCGCGACGGGAGTACATGGTGAGGTCTGTTGAAAGTTGAAATCCACAAGGCATTTCATACACTCCAGTTACGCCATAGTTGAAATCATACGCTCGGATGGTAGAAAAGTTCTCACGCTTTGACGATGAGTTGCGATAGGTAAACGAGCCTTTTGCTCCAAGAGTGAGTTTGTCGATAGGTTTGAAATCGAACTGCATCGTTTCGTTTAGCGTATGTGTTCCAACGACAGAGCGGATCATTTGCCATTCGCCCGTGCCACTAGCAACGGAAGAACTCAAGTCAACGCTGTTGGTATAACCATAGTCCACATTATTGAAAAGCACATATTTCATCTCTTTGTCAAAAGGAATAGTGATGGCAAACTGCCCTGATGCGTTCCAGTTGCCGTTTACATTCTCCGGCTTCATGGTGCTGATGCCTGTGTTGCGGTCAAAGACATGCCCCATGGCAACGGCATTCTCCGTGATATTAAGTCCAGCGAAAGCATTCAAATTGATATCGCCTTTCAGTCTGTCACGATAGGTTATATTGAAGTTATGAACACGCTGATACTTCAGATTCGGATTGCCATAAACCCGATTCAGCGGATCGCTTGTATCAACAATGTCTATCATCTGCGTCATCGACGGAGCTGACACAGTCAGGGAATAGTTGGCATAGAACGTAAAACCAGTCTTCCAGTTCGCTATATTCATACTGACGGAAGGATTAAGGAGCGTCAGGTTACGAGTCATCAGCGTATCAAGTGATGCACGCTGATATGCCAATCGCTCGCTTATCATCGGGAAATCCACTCCTGCCGAACAATAAAACATCAGATCTGTAGAATCATTATAGTTCTGATAACTGTATGATATCCTTGGCAGGAGAGCATTCTTCGTCATATTGCTCACCGTACTGTTGCCGCGATCTATCACGCTCATCATCTCATCCATCGAAGGCAGGTCGCCAAGCGGATGACTATCACTCTCCCACCCTTGCAGTTTATGCAGCAGATAGAGCGACTGGTTTGTGCGGTAGGTTGAATACTTATAGTCGAAGTGGGCAGATATAGCATGATGATCCTCAGCGTCAAGTCCCAACCTTCCACTAAGGTATATGCCGCCTGTCTGGTTTCGGTTGAAGTTTTCGTTGTATCTGTTCTGCCTGTCTGCGACTGTTGACTCCAGAGTGTAATGGTTATAGCTTGGGGTATTCGTCTCGTTGAACGAATAACTTCCCTGTATTGTAAAGCGGAACAGGTCATTATGCAGAGGCGATGCGGTGATAAACGAATTGATATTCAGATCCGTGCTTCTCCCATTCTGACGCGAGCGGTCAATGGTTCTTGTTATGGCATGTTTCTGAAGCAGGTCGCCCATCTGCGGAGACAGAAGGCTGTCAATCCATTCCTTGCCCCATTGCTCTGCCACATCATCGCGCAGCGTGGCTGCCGCACTCAGCGTTCTGTTCAGCGAATGAGAATGAGAGAATGTCAATTCATTACGTGAATACACATTCTTCAATATCCCCAACGTAGGTTTTGTTCTCTGCCAGAAGGAGAAGGAATGATCTGACTTGATGCTTGTACTATACGTCTTCATATTGTTGTACGAGCGTCCGAAGGTGCTACCGTCAGGCAGGAACGACTCGCTGTTTGTATGACTCTCGCCTTCATACTCGCTATATGTCACCTCTGCATTTCCACGATAGGAAGTAACCTCCTCTGCTGTAGATATATTTCCCGTCACACCAAGTTTGTATGTCTCCGTTATTCCCTCCGTCTGCTCCACAGCATTCCAATCACCACCCTCGCCAGGAGTGTGCGAGTCGTTGAGATTGTTCACGTTGCCAAAGATGGACAGACGCGAGTTGTCAGAGAAGCGAGAGAGAAACATTCTTCCCAACCAGCGACGGTCACCATGTGTCACAGGCGATGCACCACCTTCTACATTACCTATCCATCCCTTGGCGTATTCGCGTTTCAACTTCACGTTCATCACCGTCTCCTTCGGTGTGCTCTTCTCATGCTTTGTTCCCTGGACGTCACGCGGAGCACGCTCATGCACCTTCACGTTCTTCACCATGAAGGCTGGCAGATTCTCAAGCATCATCTGGTTGTCAGAACCCATCAGTTCCCTGCCATTAAGTTGCAGTTCATCCACCTTCTTTCCATTGACTACGATCTCGCCACCTTTCTTCAGTTCCACTCCAGGCAACTTCTTTATCAGCGCATCGAGCATGGAGCCTTCGGGCAGGTCGAAGGCATCGGCATTATATACCAAGGTGTCGCCATCCATGAAGAACTTCACCTTTGATGCCTGCACCACAACCTCCTCCAATTCAACGTCCAGCTTTTGTCTTTGCTTCTGCAAGTATGTCGTAGGCAGTTCGCGGTGTTTCTCCTTCTTGTGCAACTTTGGCAGGGACAGCGCCACATACTTTGTCTTGTAGCCTTCCGATTCTATGCGAAGAAGATACTCTCCCGACTGTTTGATGGTCAGGATAAATTCGATAAGCGTCTCATTCTCACTCTTCCATTTGTCTATCCTTGCAGTATCCACAACCATACTATCGGCAGCGTTCATCAGCACCACCGACATTGTGTCAACACCGTTTTGCGTAAGGAAGTCAGCCACTTTGCCATACAAGTACAGCTCAGGCTTCTTCCCTTGTTCCTTATCCTTTGTCTGCGCCCCTGCTGACATAGTAGCTATCAGCATCAGCAACATCATTATTACTCGCATATATTGGTTTGCATGGTTTTAAGTAATGGAAAACAATAACTCCCGATGTATTTTTATAGTTGCAAAAGTATAACTAATCTTTGAATAACGAAAACTTTAGTAGGCTAAAAAAAACACTCTTCCTCAATCTTTTAACTTCTATTTTTAGTTATTTGCGACGCATTATTAGTTATTAACACAAAAGTAAGTATTTTGCTTCTTTTGCTTACTTTTTGCCTTTCTATTTCCTCCGACTTCACAAGTCATTTAAGAAAAGATATCTCTTCATTTACCTTTAAAACCCCTTTCATTTTCCACCACAAAATTAAGGTTGTTCGTAAAGCTATGCTTTAGCACCCCTAAAGCATAGCTTTACACCTCCTAACTCAATGCTTTAGAGGTGCTAACTCAATATTGACTCGTATTTGGCCCAAACACACCTCGTGTTTCATAGAAACAGAGCTTGAGTTTCATAGAAACAGGCAACGAGTTTGGGGCAAACGCGAGGAAAGAACCTTATGTAACAATCACTATAGAGAGGGTCTTTTTCTATCTCAACCTGTTGCGTAGATAGCTATTTCTGACATAGAGGAAATAGAAGAGGACACCGATGGCATTAACAATGGATGCCATCCAAAAGGCTGCCTGATAGCCTTGGAGTTCTGCCACAATGCCACCGAAGACAACACCGGCACCAATGCCCACGTCCCATGAGGTGAGCATAGTGGAATTGGCGGTGCCACGGCGATTGTGAGGGGCGAGATTTACAAACATGGTCTGAACAGCAGGGAACATGTGACCATTACCGAGGCCAAGGATGACTGCACATCCGTAATAGCCCCAGGGATTATGAACTGCGGCAAAGAGGAGATAGCTGAAGACGGAGATGGACATGCCGAGGGTGGCATTACGCACTACCCTACCCTTTCGCAACGAGCGACCACCTGTGAGGCGTGAAACCATAAGTCCGCAAGAGAGGATAAGGAAAAACATTCCCGTGCCGCTAGTGATGCCCATCGTCTCCTTGCCATAGATAGCGAGATAGGTGGAGAGAACGCCATAAGAGAAGCTCAGACAGGCGAGCATGAGACCTTCGCTCCATCCATGGATGAGGAAGAAGCGATCGAGGCGCATAAGGCGACGGGGAGAGGGCGTATGATTATCGGGAACGATGTTTCGAGGAATCGAGACGTCGCTTTTTTGATTATTGGAAGACTCTATATCTTCGCTTTTGACATCTTCGCTTTTCTTCCTGAAGTTGACGGTGGAGTTGATGACGAGTCCTGAGAATGACATCAGGAAGGCGATGAAGAAGATAAGCTGATAGTTACCTATCGCTTCATAGATGAAGAGTCCGATGGAAGGTGCAACGGCAGTGGCGAGATTGTTTGAAAGACCGTAATAGCCAATGCCTTCTGCTCGTCGTGAGGGATGAAGCACATCGATAGCTACGGTGCTGTTTGCCACTGTCGTTGTGCCGAAAGGGGCTCCATGGAGAGTACGGACTATGGCGAAGAGCAATAATGAGCCGCCTATGAGATATCCCAAGAAGAAGAAGGAGAAAAGGGCATAGGAGAAGAGTAGCACCGTGCGACGCGGAAAGGTATCTACGATATATCCCGAAAATACTCGGGCAAAGAGCGCCGTGACGGTATATCCAGAGAGAATGACTCCTATGGTATGCTTGCCTGCTCCAAACTCCTCGTTGAGATAGAGCGGAAGCAGGGGCATAACAATCATGAAGGAGAAGAAAATCATATAGTTAGCCGCCCACACCCTGATATAGTTGCGGTTCCATAAAGGAACAGCCCCTCCCGAGGGAGAAGGCTGTATGTTTATATGATTTTCCATTTCTTTTTATTTATACTCCTGCCAAGCCTTGATGTTGATATCCTCTATCTTCTGAGTGCAGAAGGCATGGATAAAGGCAGAGGCAAGGCGTGAGTTGGTGATGAGAGGGATGTTGAGGTCGATGGCAGCGCGACGAATCTTGTAGCCATTATCGAGCTCACGTACCGTGTTGTTCTTTGGAATGTTGACAACCATATCAATCTTCTTCTCATGAAGCATATCGAGAGCCTGTGGATACTTGCCCTCATCGGAAGGCCAGAATACCTGGATAGCCTCAATGCCCTGATCCTTAAGGAAACTGTAGGTACCACCAGTAGCATAGAGCACATAGTCGTTCTTTATAAGTTCACGTGCAGCATCAAGCATTTCTGCCTTCTGCTTAACGTCACCGGTAGAGAGAAGCACGGTCTTCTTAGGAATACGATGACCAACGGAGAGCATAGCCTTGAGGATTGCGCAAGAGGTGTCATCGCCGATACAGCCAACCTCACCCGTAGAAGCCATGTCAACACCAAGAACTGGGTCGGCCTTCTGCAGACGATTGAATGAGAACTGACTTGACTTGATACCAACGTAGTCAAGGTCGAAGAGATTCTTCTGAGGACGCTCGAATGGCACACCAAGCATAATCTTTGTGGCAAGGTCTATGAGATTGAACTTGAGCACCTTGCTGACGAATGGGAACGAACGTGATGCACGGAGGTTTGTCTCAATGACAAGGATGTCATTGTCCTTCGCCATATATTGACAGTTGAACGGTCCAGAGATATGAAGTTCCTTGGCAATCTGACGTGTGATACGCTTGATGCGGCGAACAGTCTCTACATAGAGCTTCTGTGGAGGGAACTGGAGGGTAGCATCACCAGAGTGAACGCCTGCATACTCGATATGCTCAGAGATAGCGTAAGCGATGATTTCACCATCCTTAGCCACACCGTCGAAATCGATCTCCTTGGCATTCTCAATGAACTTACTTACCACAACAGGATGCTCGGCACTCACATTGGCAGCGAGTTGGAGGAAGCGCTCAAGTTCCTCACGATTAGAGCATACATTCATCGCAGCACCTGAGAGCACATAACTTGGACGAACGAGAACAGGGAAGCCTACCCTATCGATGAAGGCATTCATCTCCTCCATAGAACTGAGAGCAGCCCACTCAGGCTGATCCACTCCGATGCGGTTGAGCATGCTTGAGAAGAGGGCGCGGTCCTCACAATTGTCGATATCCTTCGCTGTGGTGCCGAGGATAGGCACGCGCTCAGCATCAAGCTTGACGGCAAGGTTGTTAGGTATCTGTCCACCTGTAGAGACAACGACACCGAATGGGCATTCGAGGTCGATGATATCCATAACGCGTTCGAAGGTGAGCTCATCGAAATAGAGACGGTCACACATATCGTAGTCAGTTGACACGGTCTCAGGGTTATAGTTAATCATTACCGAGCGATAACCCTGATTGCGAATAGTGTTAAGTGCCTGAACGCCACACCAGTCGAACTCAACGGATGAACCGATACGGTAAGCACCTGAGCCAAGAACGATGCATGTGCGATGGTCATTCTCAAACTTGATATCGTGAGCAACGCCTGCGTAGGTCATATAGAGGTAGTTTGTATGTGCAGGATACTCAGCAGCAAGAGTGTCTATCTGCTTCACAACAGGAAGAATGCCATAAGACTTACGGAGACTGCGAACAGCGAGGAGGGACTTATGACTGCCAAGTTCCTTGTCGAGACCTACGGCACGAGCAATCTGGAAGTCAGTAAAGCCATAAACCTTTGCTTCACGGAGAAGTTCCTTGCTGACAACATTGATTGACTTGCTCTCATGAAGCTTATCATCAATATCAACGATATGACGGAGCTTATCAAGGAACCATTTGTCAATCTTTGTTATCTCATGTATTTCATCAACGCTATATATTTTGCGCTGCATTGCCTTGGCAATGACGAAGATTCGCTTATCTGTAGGATCATGGAGAGCAGCCTTGATATCATCAACCTTCAACTCCTTATTGCCCACGAAACCATGCATTCCCTGACCTATCATACGAAGGCCTTTCTGGATGGCTTCCTCGAAATTACGACCTATAGCCATAACCTCACCAACGGACTTCATCGAAGAGCCGAGTTCCTTATCTACGCCACGGAACTTGGAGAGGTCCCAACGAGGAATCTTACATACTACATAGTCGAGGGCTGGCTCGAAGAATGCCGATGTGGTCTTCGTTACGGAGTTCTTCAACTCAAAGAGACCATAACCCATACCGAGCTTTGCTGCAACGAAGGCGAGAGGATATCCTGTAGCCTTGGAAGCAAGGGCAGAAGAACGGCTCAAGCGTGCATTAACCTCGATGACGCGATAGTCTTCTGACTGAGGATCGAAGGCGTACTGCACATTACACTCACCTACGATGCCGACATGACGGATAATCTTGATAGCGAGAGCACGGAGTTTATGATATTCAGAATTGGTAAGAGTCTGCGAAGGAGCGATAACGATGGACTCACCGGTATGGATGCCCAGAGGGTCGAAGTTCTCCATATTGCAGACCGTGATACAGTTGTCGTAACGGTCACGGACAACCTCATACTCTATCTCTTTCCAACCCTTCAAAGACTTTTCAACAAGTACTTGAGGTGAGAATGAGAACGCTTTCTCTGCCAACGCATTAAGTTCTTCCTCTGTATCACAGAAACCAGAGCCGAGACCACCGAGTGCGTATGCTGCACGAAGGATGACAGGATAGCCAAGTTCGGCAGCTGCCTTACGTGCCTGCTCTATATTCTCACAAGCCTCACTCTTGATGGTCTTTACACCTATCTCATCAAGTTTCTGAACGAAGAGTTCGCGGTCCTCTGTATCGATAATCGACTGAACAGGAGTGCCGAGCACTTTCACGTTATACTTTTCAAGAACACCTGTCTGATAGAGCTCTACGCCACAGTTGAGGGCTGTCTGTCCACCGAAGGCAAGGAGAATACCATCAGGCTGTTCCTTCTCGATGACACGCTCTACGAAATATGGCTGAACAGGGAGGAAATATACCTTGTCGGCAACGCCTTCAGATGTCTGTACGGTAGCGATATTTGGATTTATGAGAATGGTCTCAACGCCTTCTTCGCGAAGAGCCTTCAATGCCTGAGAACCTGAATAATCGAACTCACCTGCCTCACCAATCTTAAGGGCACCAGAACCAAGGAGAAGTACTTTCTTTATATTTTCGTCTTTCATCTTTATTTCTTGTTTGTTGTTGTTTTATTATTTTTCCAGGATTACTAGAATATCTAGGACTACTAGTTTCTATACTCCTTATAGTGCCTCCACAAATTTGTCAAACATAAACTCGGTGTCAATAGGACCAGAGCAAGCCTCTGGGTGGAACTGGCTCGAGAACCAAGGCTTTGACTTATGACGAATGCCTTCATTTGAGCCATCGTTCATATTGATGAAGAACTCCTCCCAATCCGAGCCGATAGTGGATGCATCAACAGCATAGCCATGATTCTGGGATGTTACAAAGCACTTCTCTGTGCCAACCATGCGAACTGGCTGATTGTGGGAACGATGACCGTACTTCAACTTATAGATTGTGGCTCCCGCAGCCTTTGAGAGCAACTGATTGCCCATACAAATACCACAGATAGGCTTATACTTTGCAGAAGAGTCGGCAGCGATGCGTGCATCTTCCTTTGCCATGAACTTCTTGATAATCTCTACTGCATCAGCACACATGTCTGGGTCGCCAGGACCATTGGCAAGGAAAAGACCATCAAATTCCATGTCAGTGTAGTCATAGTTCCAAGGCACACGTACAACCTCACAACCACGATCGATAAGACAACGGATTATGTTTGCCTTCACGCCGCAATCAACGAGGACTACCTTCTTGCCTTCGCATGAAACACCTGCATGAGTCTGAGACACAAGACTGTTGCAATTAGTATTTGGCTTATATGTGATAACTTCCTTGCATGAGACCTTGTCAACGAAGTTAACGCCTTCATAGTCAGCTTCAGGGATATTATCAGGCTCATCATCAAAGAGAATCTTACCCATCATAACGCCATGCTCACGAAGCACCTTGGTTAGTTCACGAGTGTCGATGCCTGTGATGCCTGGCACCTGCTCGCGCTTGAGCCACTCAGAAAGACTCTCACAGGCATTCCAATGGGAATACTCTGTGGAATAGTCTGACACGATAATGGCAGAAGCATAGATTTTGTCGCTCTCCATAAATGTAGGAAGGTCGTTTTCCTCAACAGAGAACTTAGGCACACCATAGTTGCCCACGAGAGGATAAGTGAGCACCATAAGCTGACCCGCGTAAGAAGGGTCTGTAAGAGACTCTGGATAGCCTGTCATTGCAGTATTGAAGACCACCTCACCTGCTACGGGAGCATCATAACCGAATGATTTTCCCTGGAACTTCGTTCCATCCTGAAGTACTAAAGTTACATTTCTCATTTATATGCTATAAATTTCGTTTTACCTTAATTATATATTATATATTCTTTATCACACGAAGACATTACTCATGACTTACTCATGTATATTTTCTCGTAATAGTTTACGAATGCCTGCACACAGAGACGTGTACCTCCTGGTGTTGGATAGTTTCCTGTGAAGTACCAATCTCCGGTATGATTAGGAATGGCGCTATGGAGTCCTTCTATAGACTGGAATACTATCTCAACCGGTGTCTCCATATCATCGGGACGAAGCATCTCAACGACCTTCTCATTTATCTCTTCCACAGAGAATGGAGCGTAGATATCACGAACATGATTCTGCATATCAGCAGGTTTCTTCTGCAGTTCTGCAAGGCAAGCCTTGTATGTGGCATCTATCACGTCTGTCATACCTCTATCCTTCAACAGTTCTATTGTAGCGCGGAACACACAGAACTCTTCCAAACGCGCCATATCTATGCCGTAATAGTCAGGATAGCGTATCTGAGGAGCACTTGACACCATGACTATCTTCTTAGGATGAAGGCGGTCGAGGATATGGAAGATGCTCTCTTTCAACGTAGTGCCTCGCACTATTGAGTCATCTATGACGACGAGATTATCAACATGTGGCTCAAGAACACCGTACGTGATATCATAGACATGAGAAGCAAGGTCATTGCGAGTGGCTCCTTCGGAGATGAAGGTACGCAGTTTGATGTCCTTCCATGCAACCTTTTCGGAACGCACATATTCAGAAAGAATATCAAGAAGCTGCTCGCGAGTAGGCTTTTCCTTCAAAGCAAGTATCGCCTCCACCTTCTGATTGTTGATATATTCCTTGAATCCGGTCAGCATTCCATAGAATGCAACCTCTGCAGTATTCGGAATGAAGGAGAACACGGTATGCTCATGATCATAGCCCACAGCCTTGAGTATTGGTTCAGTAAGCTGCAAGCCGAGTTTCTTGCGCTCATTATATATATCGTGGTCGGAACCTCGTGAGAAATAGATTCTTTCAAACGAGCATTTTGCTTCTTTCTTCGGCTGGATAATCTGCTTGAAGCGTATCTCACCGGCGCGATTGACAAGGATTGCCTGACCTGGTTTCAATTCTATTATGTCGCTGACATCAAGGTCAAAAGTTGTCTGAAGAACAGGGCGCTCACTTGCAAGGGCCATCACATCATCCGAAATGTAATAGAAGGCAGGACGAATACCCCATGGATCGCGCATGGCAAACATTTCTCCAGAGCCAGTCAATCCACATACGACGTAGCCGCCATCAAAATATTGCATCGTGGTCTCAAGAACATTGGACATATCAACATTATTGTCGATATAATCCGTAATATCCTGATGCTCCAATCCTTTTTCCTTTGCATCGACAAAGTTTCTCTCCACCTCACGATCCAGACGATGGCCCATAAGTTCGAGCATGATGTATGAATCGCTGTATATGCGAGGATATTGTCCCATATTGGTGATATGCTCGAATACTTCCTCTATGTTGGTCATATTGAAGTTTCCACAGAGGCAGAGGTTCTTCGCCTTCCAGTTATTTCGGCGTAGGAAAGGATGTACATACTGTATGCCAGATTTTCCCGTTGTCGAATAACGAAGATGTCCCATATAGAGTTCTCCGGCAAAGGAGAGATGCTTTCTGGCATAGTCGGCATCAGCCAACAGCTCCGTTGACAATCCCTTATATTGTCCTTGAACATTGCCAAAGATTTCAGTAATGGCATCCTTACCCTCGGCGCGTTCACGGAACATATATTCATTTCCCGGTTCGACATCGAGTTTCACGGAAGCCATACCTGCACCTTCTTGTCCTCTGTTATGTTGCTTCTCCATCATCAAGTAGAGTTTATTCAGGCCATACATCCATGTCCCATACTTTTCCTGATAATGTTCAAGAGGCTTTAGGAGGCGTATCATCGCAACGCCACATTCATGCTTCAATGGTTCCACTTTTAATCTTGTGTTTATTTGTTGTTGTGTTGTTTGTTGTGTGTGTTCGATATCTATGACTACAGAGGGTTATTCTACAGTCACAGACTTAGCAAGGTTACGAGGTTGATCGACATTGAGTCCCTTAGCCACCGCAACATGATATGAAAGTAACTGAAGAGGAATCACACTAAGCAAAGGAGCAAGGCATGACAATGTTTGTGGAACTTCAATGACATCCTGTACCATATCTCTTACCTGCTGATCACCTTCCGTTACTACTGCAATAATTCTGCCCTGACGAGAGATTACCTCCTGCATATTAGATATTATCTTTTGATACAACTGATGATGAGTTGCAATAAAGACAACAGGCATCTCTGCGTCAACAAGAGCAATAGGACCATGCTTCATCTCGGCGGCAGGATATCCTTCTGCGTGGATATAACTGATTTCTTTTAGTTTCAATGCGCCTTCGAGGGCAACTGGATAATTCATTCCTCTACCAAGATAAAGGAAGTTGTGTGCATACGTAAACATGTACGACATTTTCTTTATCTTCTCATCCTGCTCAAGTATCTTCTCTATCTTCTCTGGAATAAGCAGGAGTTCCTTTAATGTCTTTTCGTATTCTTCCTGTTCGATGGTGCCCTTAGCCATACCAAGAGCCAAAGCTATGAGTGTCAAAACAGTTACCTGACCAGTAAAAGCCTTCGTGGAGGCAACGCCAATTTCAGGACCTACGTGGATGTATGTACCGGTATCGGATTCTCTAGCGATGGAAGAACCAACACCATTGACGATGCCAAAGATGAGGGCTCCACGCTCCTTTGCCAATTGAACGGCAGCAAGAGTGTCGGCTGTCTCTCCAGACTGGGAGATTGCCATTACCACATCTTCTGGTCCAATAACAGGATCGCTATATCTAAACTCACTAGCATAGGCCACTTCAACAGGGATGCGGCAGAATTTTTCTATGAGTTGCTTACCTATGAGACCTGCGTGCCAAGATGTTCCACAACTAACGATGACAATACGCTTCGCATTAAGCAACTGACGACGATTATTAGTTACGGCAGAGAGAACTACCTGAGGATTATGCGAATATGGAGATTCCACTATTCGTCCACGCATACAATCTTTAAGGACGTTAGGCTGATCATATATTTCTTTCAGCATGAAATGAGGATAACCATCATGGTCAAGCATTGAAAGATCAACATTTACCTCTTTAACGACAGCATCAGCCTCCTCGCCGGTAAGTTTCAATACATGAAGTTTTTCCCCACGCTTGATGATAGCCATCTCCTCATCGTTGAGATAAACAATCTGCTTGGTATATTCTGCAATAGGAGAGGCATCAGATCCAAGGAAGAACTCCTCATTTCCTTCTACTACACCCACAGCGAGTGGTGAGGACTTGCGAGCGGCAACGATAACGTCAGGATTGCGACTATCAATCACGGCAATGGCATATGCACCAAAAACCTGATTGAGAGCAACACGTACTGCAGTAGGCAGATCAATATCATTGGTCACCATTACATACTCTATGAGCTGTACAAGTACCTCGGTATCAGTCTCGCTCTTGAAAGTATATCCACGTTCCTTCAATTGCTCACGAAGAGTTGCATAGTTTTCTATAATTCCATTATGAACGAGGGTTAGGTTTCCTGACTGACTAACATGAGGATGAGCATTCACCTCACTTGGTACGCCGTGGGTAGCCCAACGTGTGTGAGCAATACCTATAGTACCCGTTACATCCTTATCCTTACATGAATTTTCCAAATCCGACACCTTACCCTTAGCCTTGAAGACATTGAGTTTTCCATCCTTGGCTGACGTGAGAGCACAACCTGCTGAGTCATATCCACGATATTCCAAACGCTTAAGACCCTTTATGAGAATAGGATAAGCATCACGATTACCTAAATATCCTACAATTCCACACATAATATTCTTATTTGTATTTGTTTCTTATTATTTATCTTTCATTCGTATAGCAAAAAGCTATCAGTATCTATATTGGAGAAAGAGTTGATATGAAAAGTTATCCTTTCATATCAACTCTTTCCTAATTTATTTCTTAAACAATCCGATTGCGAGAGAAGACAATGAAGTAATGAAACCTAACGTCATCATAACAAAGGTAGAATGTGCTCTGAAATCCAGAGACTTACCCTTAAGTTTCATTGGGGTCACATAAACGATATCATTCTGTTGAAGATAATAGTAAGGCGAATTCAAGAAGTTTGGATCATTCAAGTTTATTCTAATAGTTGACTTAACACCTTTTGCATCTTCACGAATGATAAGAACGTTATCTTTACGACCATACTCAGTAAAATCGCCAGCCATCGCTAATCCTTCTACCAAAGTCATCTTATTGTTAGTTGTTCTCTTTATTCCAGGAGACCTCACCTCGCCCATAAATACAACTTGATAATTACTCATATTTACGGTGATGACAGGAGTTTCTCCCTGAGCAAGATAAGGTTTGATGAGTTCTGTAATTCTATCCTCGCATTGACGCTTAGTCAGTCCATCAACCTTTATTCTTCCTACAAGGGGGAAATTGATAGTACCATCGTTTTCGACCAAATATGGCAAATTATGACTATAACCACCACCATTAATACCAGAATTACTTGAGTTCGTATAAAGACTAAATTGTCTTGAAATCTCAGCGTCAGAAGTCTTTACATTAATGGTAATCTCGTCTTTCGGCATTATGCGAGCATCATATAATCCCTGAGTATGCGACAAATCTACATCGTCAATACCCTGGAAATACTCAAGATCCTTCGAAATAGAAGAACATCCTGCAAGAAATACAGAAGCAACAACTGCAAGCGAAACCGCAAATATCTTTGAAATATGATTCATATTAATTTGTGTTTTAAAATAACCGACTGCAAAATTAATTATAATTTTTTAATTATAAAAATAAATGCGTCTTTATTTTATTATTAAGTGATAATTCCAAATCATTATCAAGAAATCACACTCTATAGACTTATTTTGTATTCACAAAAGTCCCAAAAACTACTCTTCATCAGGAGAAAGATTCTCTGGATCTAGAATGTGCAGTTGGAATGCTCTTGTAACGAGTCTTACAGCATTCACGCTCTGCTTTATACCAGGGAAAAGCTTCTGCACAAGTTCATTCTGCCTTTTCTCTAAACTCTTCACGCCGAAAGGCATTCCACGCAGACCAGTAATCTGCTCCTTCGTATAACCAAGAGCCAGATGACGCAGGAAACGCTCGTCATATTCATCAATCTCATAGCCGATAGAAGCATCTTGACGCATCATTGTTGACAACACATTCTTGCGAAAGCTCTCAACAATCACATCAAGGGCAGGAGTGTTAAACACCCATTTCTTGCCACTCATCACATCTTCTACGACATCACGTGTGAGCATCTCACCCGTCTTGAGTATGATTCCGTCAGCACCGGCATCGAGAGCATCAACCCACAACTTCTCATTGAGTATTTCTCCCGTGAAGATAAGAACCTTCACATTAGGATATTGCGCCTTTGTATTACGGCACAACTCAATGCCTATAGTTGTGGAACCACCAAGTCCCAGATCGAGAAGTACCAGATCTGGCACTTCCTTACGCATCACCTGCAGAAAGGAAGACTCATCGGAAGCTGTGCCAATAATCTCCGCTTCAGGCACTTCATTACGGATGATACCCTCTGTTCCGCGCAATTCCAGCAGAACATCTTCAACAATAACAACTCTGAATTTCTCCATACTTCTCTGGTATTATATTTAAGTCTCTACAACGAGCTTTGACTTAGGTAAAAAAAGAGACTACACTCAAACCTTGGTTTGGATGCAGTCTCCTATTTCTTTAGATATAAAAATCTGTAAGTATCAAATATGGATGATTACTTAAAGAATGACTTAACAGCCTCGTTTGGAACCATCTGCTCGTCGAAGCAGTAAGCACCAGTCTTAGGGCTCTTAACCATCTTTATAACCTTTGTATAAGCACGTCCGTCAGTCTTACCAGTCTGAAGAGATGCTACGGTTTTCTTTGCCATAGTGTTTAGTCAATATAAAATGGTTGATTACTTAATCTCCTTGTGAAGAGTCATCTTCTTGAGAATTGGGTTGTACTTCATCAACTCAAGACGCTCAGGAGTATTCTTACGGTTCTTTGTAGTGATATAACGGCTTGTGCCTGGCATACCGCTATTCTTGTGCTCGGTGCACTCAAGGATTACCTGCACGCGATTTCCTTTTGCTTTCTTTGCCATAACGCTTATTCTCCTATTACTTTAATTTCCTTCCAATCTACATAGCCCTTAGAAACAGCCTGCTTGAGAGCTGCATCAAGACCAACTTTGTTGATAAGGCGCAGACCAGCAGCACTAATCTTGAGGCTGATCCAGCAATTCTCCTCTACATAGAAGAACTTTTTATTGAACAGGTTGACATCGAAGCTACGCTTTGTGCGGTGCTTTGAGTGAGAAACATTGTTTCCCATCTGAGCTTTCTTACCTGTAATCTGACAAATTTTAGACATTTCTATCCTAATTTTTTGTAATCGTTAATTGATACTTATTCCAAACAGCGTGCAAAATTACACATTTTTCGCCAAACTACAAAAAATCTTTTTGCTACAAAGCGACATAACGTCTCTTTTTAATCTTTTTTAAGATTTCAAAAGACCTTTATAATAAAAATGCTACTGAATAACAAATTAAAATGTATTGATTCCGTAAGAGAAAAACGTCATTCTCAGCAGCCATTATTTTGCTTCAGGAGTAGGCACATCTGAAAGATCAGGTTGTGGATATTCTTCCCTAAGAAGTTCGAGGAAAAGAGTGAGTGCTTTATTAGTTGCGTGAGCTACATTCAGTTCTCTTCCAGCATCTTCACAAATCTTCAGAGTACGAACATCGTCTTTAGTTCCGCAAGCCACCCAAATGGTGCCTACAGGAATCTCTAATGTACCACCACCAGGACCTGCAAAACCAGTTGTTGCAATAGCATAATCGGTATTCATGGTCTTACAAGCGCCCTTAACCATCTGTATTGCAACTTCCTCACATACAGCAGTCTTTTCTTCTAGCAACTGCTCATCTACACCGAGCACGCCTGCCTTTATCTTATCGCTATAAGCCACGATGCCACCATTGAAATAAGCAGAAGCACCTGGCATTGCCGTGATTATCTCTGCAACTCGGCCGGAAGTGCAGCTCTCAGCTGTTGAGACCGTCTTTCCTGACTCATAAAGGATGTAAAGTATCTCTTTCGATAAAACCTTGCTTTCAAATTCCATAATTTCTGAAATATTATTTATTATTATTCAAACGTAACCTTAGAGAATGCAGGAGCATCAATATCACAGAACTCCTTATCATCATATTTATACGCTCCAACGACACCAATCATCGCAGCATTATCCGTTGTATATGAGAACTTCGGAATATATATAGTCCATCCAAATCTCTTCGCATAGTCATGGAAAGCATTGCGCAAACCATTATTGGCAGAAACGCCACCAGCAACGGCAACATGCTTTATACCAGTATCTTTCACCGCCTTACGTAGTTTCTTCATCAGAATATCAACAATGGTCCATTCCAACGAAGCCGCAAGATCCTCTTTGTGATGCTCCACGAAATCCGGATCTTCCTTCACCCACTTCTGCAGGGAATAGAGGAAACTTGTCTTCAATCCAGAGAAAGAATAGTCATATCCTGGGATATGTGGCTCCGCAAACTGATAAGCCTTAGGATTGCCCTGACGAGCGAGGCGATCTATGATAGGACCTCCGGGATATCCAAGTCCCATAACCTTCGAGCATTTGTCGATAGCCTCACCCGCAGCATCGTCTATCGTCTGTCCCAAGACCTCCATATCGTTATAGGCATTCACCTTAACTATCTGTGAGTTACCGCCAGAAACGAGCAGGCAGATGAAAGGGAATGGAGGTGCCGACTGATCATCATCGTTCTCCTTGATAAAATGTGCCATCACGTGTCCCTGAAGATGATTCACGTCTATCATAGGAATGCCGAGTGAGCGCGCGAATCCCTTTGCAAAGCTGACGCCCACCAACAAAGAGCCCATAAGACCAGGCCCTCTTGTAAAGGCGATGGCAGACAACTGCTCTTTGGTTATTCCTGCCTGCTTCAATGCCTGATCCACAACAGGAACGACATTCTGCTGATGAGCACGGCTGGCAAGTTCAGGAACTACGCCGCCGTATGACTCATGCACCTTCTGCGAAGCCGTAACATTGCTCAGCAACACTCGGTCACGAAGCACAGCAGCAGAAGTATCATCGCACGAAGATTCAAGTGCAAGGATATATTTAGTATTATCCATTTTCTATATATATTAATAGGTGAGAACCTCAACACCTGTCTCTGTCATAAGAAGAGTATGCTCCCATTGTGCCGATGGAAGTTCATCCTCAGTAATCACTTCCCATCCATACTCATCATCTGCATCGATGAACACCTTATGGGTTCCCATATTGATCATAGGTTCAATAGTAAACACCATGCCCGGCACGAGAAGCATACCCGTACCTCTATGCGCATCGTGCATTACCTCAGGCTCTTCGTGGAACTTCAGTCCTACTCCGTGGCCACACAAGTCAGTCACGATGCCATAGTGATATTTCTTGCAATGCTTCTTGATAGCATGACCGATATCACCGACAAAGCTATATGGCTTTGCAGCTTCCATACCGAGTTCGAGGCATTCCTTTGCCACGCGCACGAGCTGTTCCTTCTCTGGAGTTGTCTTTCCTCCTACGATGAACATTCTCGAAGCATCGGCATAATAGCCGTCAAGTATTGTAGTAAAGTCAACATTGATGATATCACCCTCCTCAAGGATATCCGTCTCCTTTGGTATTCCGTGACACACCACCTCGTTGATGCTCGTACACACAGACTTTGGATATCCCTCATAGCCGAGGCAAGCAGGCGTAGCGCCATGATCCTTGCAATACTGCATACAGATATCGTCAATCTCCTGCGTGTTCATTCCCACGCGGATATTCTTTGCCACTTCATCAAGAACGCCTGTGTTCACCACTCCAGCACGGCGAATGCCTTCTATTTCCTCAGGGGTGCGTATAAGACCACGAGTTGGAACCAACTTACCCTTGTTCTCCCAATACATAATCTGCTTATCCATTTCTGTTGGGGCTTGTCCAGGAAGCAGGTGCCAACGTTTCTTTTTTGCCATATCTATATTATATATAATAATGTGTAAGAACTATTCCTTACTATTTCTGTGCAAAATTAATGTTATTTTCTCATAATTGCAAATGTTTTTCCATTTTTCGCTATCACCTACTAAGCACCACCCATAAGAAACAACCATAAAATTCTCTTCTAAAGCCCCACAAAACAAAACGGTTTAATTACTTATTTTTAATTATATTGATATATTTTTGTTAATTCAATATAATATAACCATAATATTTTAACAAAACCATTCGCCTTATGATAATATTTCATACCTTTGCAAAAGAAACAAAAGGTAATACAAATGAAGAAATCAACTATATGGATTATCGCCATCATAATGGGATTCTCTTTCATCGGCCTTCTTTATCTGCAGATTTCATACATCGAGGATATGGCAAAGATGAAGAAAGAGCAGTTCAATGAGTCGGTGAACAGAGCCTTATACCAGACTTCGCGCAATCTGGAGATGAACGAGACCCTGCGCTATCTGGAGAAAGACGTCAACGAAACCGAGCGTCGGGCATACAAGGCAGACTCAGTATCCCTGAGCAACGACATCAACGGCAGCGTTCAGCAATCCCACCAATATGCTGTGGCAGGCGATGATGGTACCATCTATTCTTCCTTCGAACTGAAGACCTTCACCATGAAGCCTTCACAAGTTCCAAAGGCGATGATACTCCATTCCGACAAGAACACGCTCTCAACAGCCACAAAGTCCTTGCAGGAAATCATACGAAACCGATACGTCTATCAGAAGGCCCTGCTCGACGAAGTGGTCTATAGCATCCTCTATACGGCATCGGACAAGCCTTTGAAGGAGAGAATAAACTTCAAACAACTCGATCAGGACCTGAGAGCCGAACTCCTCAACAACGGCATCAACATCCCATATCACTTCACCGTAACGACAAGCGACGGCAGAGAGGTTTACAGATGTCCTGACTATACCGAAGACGGCGAAGAGGCAACATACACACAAGTATTGTTCCGCAACGATCCGCAGACGAAGATGGGAATGATAAACATCCACTTCCCCGACATGTATGCATACATATTCTCCAGCGTGAGATTCATGATACCTGCCTTGGCATTCTCAGGAGTATTGCTCATCACGTTCATCTTCACCATCGTCATCATCTTCCGCCAGAAGAAAGTGAGCGAGATGCGCAACGATTTCATCAACAATATGACGCATGAGTTCAAGACGCCGATATCAAGCATATCCCTCGCAGCCCAGATGCTGAAGGATGATTCAATAACGAAATCACCATCAATGCTCACACATCTCAGCACCGTCATCTATGATGAGACAAAGCGACTGCGCTTCCAGGTGGAGAAGGTACTTCAGATGTCAATGTTCGATAGGAAGAAGGCTTCGTTCAAGATGCAAGAGATTGACATCAACGAATTGGTGGAAGGAGTGATAAACACCTTCAACCTCAAGGTGACCTCCGCAGGAGGAAAGATAACAAGCGACCTCAAAGCCTCCGACACGAAAATCTACGCCGACGAGATGCACCTCACGAACGTGGTCTTCAATCTTATGGACAACGCCGTGAAGTACAAGAAGGAGGACAACGACATCCAACTAAACGTAGTTACATGGAGCACCGACCAACACGTATTCCTCTCCATCGAGGACAACGGCATAGGAATAAAGCGTGAGAACCTGAAGAAAATCTTCGAGAAGTTCTACCGCGTACACACAGGAAATCGCCACGACGTCAAGGGCTTCGGTCTCGGACTGGCATACGTCAAGAACGTTGTCACGCTCCATAAGGGCACCATCCATGCAGAAAGTGAATATGGCAAGGGAACAAAGTTCATCATCAAATTGCCAAAGAACACATAAGAAAAATAAGTATTAACAAATAAAAAGAAAGGAAAAATGAAAATGGAAGAAAACGTAAAAATCCTGCTTTGCGAGGACGATGAGAACCTCGGCATGTTGCTTCGTGAATATCTTCAGGCAAAAGGATTCATCACCGAACTTTGCCCTGATGGCGATGCTGGTTTCCGAACATTCCAGAGAGAGAAGTTCGACATCTGCGTACTCGATGTCATGATGCCTAAGAAAGACGGCTTCACTCTTGCTGCAGACATTCGTCAGGCTAATGGCGATGTACCTATCATCTTCCTCACAGCTAAGCAGTTGAAGGAAGATATCCTCGAAGGATTCAAGCTCGGCGCCGACGATTATATCACCAAGCCATTCTCAATGGAAGAACTCGTATTCCGTATCGAGGCAATCCTTCGTCGCGTTCGTGGTAAGAAGACAAAGGAAAGCTCTGTATATCACATCGGTAAGTTCATCTTCGACACACAGAAGCAGACTCTCACCATCAACGACAAGAATACAAAGCTCACAACAAAGGAGAACGAGTTGCTCTCTCTCCTCTGCAGTCACTCAAACGAAATCCTCCAGCGTGACTTTGCTTTGAAGACCATCTGGATTGATGACAACTACTTCAACGCTCGCTCTATGGACGTTTATATCACCAAGTTGCGTAAGCATCTCAAGGATGATCCACAAATTGAGATTATAAACATCCATGGCAAGGGATATAAGCTCATCATCCCTAACGCTGAATAAGCAAATCTGCTACCACATAACTGCTACCTCCGATGAATACGAAGTCATCTGGGGTAGCATTTTTTATTGCTGCTTCGTAGGCATTCATTACCGTATGGTATTGTTCGCCCTTCAAGCCATGAGCCTCTGCTATCTCAGCTACACGCTCCACGGGTATTGCCCTATGCGTTGAAGCCTGGCAGAAATAATACAAGGCATCTTTTGGGAGCATATCCATCACGGTGTTGATATCCTTATCATCCACCATTCCGAAGACTATAAGCTTCCTCTCACACTCCTGCGCCTTTATCTGAGGGGCAAGAAACTCCCATCCCGCCACATTATGTCCGGTATCACACACAACGAGAGGACTTTCCGAAAGCACCTCCCATCTTCCTCTCAGATGAGTGATGTCGCAAACGTGGGCAAAGGCATCAGCTATCATAGCCTCATCATCAGGTATTATCCCCATACGAATGAGTTCCTTACAAGCTGCCATTATCGTCTTCGCATTACGGCTCTGACAATCTCCTTTCAGCTGAAACTCAGGAATTTGATATTCCTCATCCTGAGCGAGAATAAGAGCAGCATTCATTTCCTCTGCCTTATGCTGAAAGACGGGAAGCGTCTCTTCCACGTATTCTCCTATCACACAAGGCACTCCCTCCTTCATTATCCCAGCCTTTTCGCCAGCAATCTTCGCCAATGTATCACCCAGGAAACCGGTATGGTCGAATGAGATATTCGTGATAACGGAGAGCAGAGGATTGATGATATTAGTGCAATCAAGGCGACCACCAAGCCCTACCTCTATGACAGCGATGTCCACCTTCTGCTCTGCGAAATACTTGAATGCCATAGCCGTTGTGAGTTCGAAGAAAGAAGGATGCAGAGGTTCGAAGAAATCCTTATGTTCTGCCACGAAATCCACCACAAACTGATGCTCTACCGCCTCGCCATTCACGCGTATTCTCTCAGAGAAATCAACGAGGTGTGGCGAAGTATAGAGCCCTACCCTATAGCCGGCACATTGCAGGACGGCAGCAAGAGTATGCGACGTAGAGCCTTTTCCATTCGTTCCTGCCACGTGGATGGTTCTGAACTTTCTATGCGGATTTCCGAAGTGATTATCGAGGGCTATGGTATTCTCCAAACCCTCCTTATACGCAGAAGCACCCACACGTTCAAAAACGGGGGTGCTATTGTATAGATATTCTAACGTTTCGTTGTAGGTCATATTCTATGTACTGCAAACAGAAGTTTGCAGAAATTAATTAAAATAACTGCGGAACTTATCAAAGATGCTCTTCTTCGTTACCTTATCGCCCTGGAAGTTCTCACTTCCGCGCATAGACTCAAGAGCCTTCTTCTCATCCTTCGATAGCGTCTTTGGCACATAGATGCTGATATTCACGAGTATGTCGCCCGTGCCGTATCCATAACCGCTGACAGCAGGAAGTCCCTTTCCGCGTAGTCTCAGCATTGAACCAGGCTGCGTGCCAGGCTGTATGGTAATCTTCGCCTTCGCTCCATCGATGGTTGGTATAAGCACCTCTCCGCCAAGCGCTGCCGTTGGGAAGTCAAGAAGTAGATTATATATAAGGTCGTTGCCATCGCGAACGAAGGTCTCATTAGGCTCTTCCGATATGAATACCTGAATATCACCAGGAACTCCATTACGCTTTGCAGCATTACCCTTACCGCTCACATTGACAACCATTCCGTCCTGAACGCCAGCAGGGATATTCACCTCGATAACCTCCTCGCCAATGATGATGCCTTCACCACCACACTTGCGACACTTGTTCTTTATAACCTTTCCTTCTCCCTCACACGTAGGACAAGCGGATTGCGTCTGCATCATTCCGAACATGCTCTGACGAGAGCGAACAACATATCCGCTTCCGTGACATTGTCCGCAGGTATCCATTCCGCTACCTGCCTCAGCGCCCGTTCCGCCACAATCAGGGCAGGTAACATTCTTCCTTACCTTGAACTTCTTCGTCACGCCCGTAGATATCTCCTGCAGGGTGAGACGTACCTTCAGGCGAAGGTCTCCTCCACGATGACGCTGAGGACTACGACCACCACCGAAGCCGCCTCCGCTGAAGCCATGACCACCGAATACATCGCCGAACATAGAGAAGATGTCATCCATGCTGAAGCTGCCACCACCGCCGAAGCCGCCGAAGCCACCACCGCCGAATGCACCAGGACCGTCAAAGCCGAACTGGTCATACTGCTGACGCTTCTGATCATCAGAGAGCACAGAATAAGCCTCTGCAGCCTCCTTGAATTTCTCCTCAGCTGTGGTATCACCAGGGTTCTTGTCCGGATGATACTTGATAGCCAACTTTCTGTAGGCCTTCTTTATCTCTGCAGCACTTGCCTTCTTATCTACGCCAAGCACTTCATAATAGTCTCTTTTTGCCATAGTCAAAATTGTTAATCTTTAATTGTCAATTGTCAATCGTCAATTGTCAATCGAATTTACTGCCCTACTGCCACCTTCGCATGACGTATAACCTTGTCATTCAATGTGTAGCCTGTCTGAACGCAGTCGATTACCTTACCCTTCTTATCCTCGCCCATACCAGGAACGAGAGCAACAGCCTCGTGATAATCCACGTTGAAATCAGCATCAGCAGTCTCTATCTTCTTCACTCCCATCTTCTCGAGAGTAGAGTTGAGCTTGTTGAAAATGAGCTGCATACCTTCAAGGATAGCCACGGGATCATCAGACTTAACAGCCAAGGCGCGCTCGAAATCATCCATGACAGGAAGTATCTCCTTGATAGTCTTCTCGCCACCAGAAAGGATGAGCTCTGCCTTTTCCTTATTTGTACGCTTACGGTAGTTGTCAAACTCTGCCTGCTTATAGAGCATGTCCTTCTTCAACTGCTCCACCTGAGCCTGCAGTTCTGCCAAAGCGTCAGTCTCTTGTGACTCTTTGCCATCATTTTCTGCCGTTTCTGTCACGTTTTCACCTTCGTTTTCTGCAGCAGCAGATGCATTTTCGTTTGCTTCAGCCTCATTATTAGCCTTTGCACCACCCATTTCTGCCTCTACATCCTTGAGGAGTTCCTCAATGTTTATGTCTTTTTCTTCCATATTCCTAATTTATTTATATTTACACAATCATTATAGCAAAGGCTGTGCCAAATTCCATGAGTGAAGAGTGAAGAATTCAAGTTAGTAATGATTGCTATAGGAATTTGCTATGGCCTTCAAATGTAACTTGCATTCTTCACTCTTCACTCTTCATTCTTCACTTCCGAATAAAATTCGGGTCTCTTTACTTGAATCTTCTCCAAGTCTTTCCTTCATTCTTCGTAGAATCCTCAACGATTACAGAAGGCTTGTCTTCGTCATCGAGACCTGTGCTATTATTCTTCTTTGCAAGGCTGGTGATATTGTTCTTCTTTGAGTAGTAATAATCATCATACCACCAGAAGTTATAATCACCATATCTGTCATACTCGCTCCAGCCGAAGTTTGTCAGTTTGTCAAGCCTGAATGTGGTGCGAGAAGATCCTATACGACCATCGAAGTATCTATCGCTCAGGTGATAATCATAGATGTCTACGTCAAGTTGATGGTCATGAGGATAACGCATGTGGATAACACCATTGTTTATGCTCCATTCAAAGCGATAATACTGCTTCATATAGAGATACCTATGATCATGGCGACCTGTATAGTAAGGATCCTCGTCATAATAGAAGTCCACCTGCTGTCCCCATCCTGACCTTGAATAAGGACTATTCTGATAGAAACGAAGATTTGTATCATAGCAATCATACGTATAACCATATTTATCTGTATATGACATACCGAAATCGCCATACCATTCACCAGAGAGAACCTGTGCCTCTTCTACGTCTTCATCACAAGAAGTAAACATACCGCAAGACAAAACTGCCATCATTGCGAAGAGATAAAACTTAATCTTTTTCATATCTTTGTATTTTTAAATTTTGATTTCTGATGCAAAGATACTGCTATTATCTTTAATGTGCAAGAGTTGTCCCCCTATTTGCAATAGGAAATTCCCTATACTTTGCGTATTTTCCCTATCTCAATCTCAAATCTCAATTACAATCTCAGATCTCAAATCTCAATTACAATCTCTGATCTCAAATCTCAATTATGAAGAAAATAAAGGAAACTATGATAAAAAAACGTTAAAATACAAGGATAACGCTACATACGACAAATAAAAATGCTACCTTTGCAATGATATCATAATGATTAAAGAATAAAGATTAAAGATAAAAGTACAATGAAAAAGAATCTTCATCTCCTTGCTGTAGCACTTTTGGCTATCAGCCTTCTTAATTCCTGCAATTCTCTCAACCTGGTATTGGACAAGACCGATGACAAGGGAGCGAGAACTATGTGTACTTCTGATTTGAGCCTGTTCGGCGAGTTTGACGTAGCAATGGGAGCAAAGATAGAGAAAAAGGACACCGTGCTTGCCATTCTTGTGACTTGCTCAAAGGACTCCAACCATGGTGTGTTTGACAAGACCGACCATCTCCGTCTTCGACTTTCCGATGGAAATGAGATTACCCTGCAGAATCTATATGATAGGGAATACGATAGAGAGACAAGCACCAATAACGTTCTGGAGCCTCGTTTTGACCACCGCGTAGCATACACCTACAGCCCTTGGACCGGCAATGTTTATGTCACTCCATATACCGTAGAGCATCTCGTCAATCATGTCTATACGACAACCACAACCAAGTCCTTTGCGCTCTATCCTATCAGCAAACAGCAGGTAAAGGATGTTATGGAGAAAGGAGTCATCAAGCTTCGTGTAGAGATTGAAAATGCTGACTATGACATGCCTCATCCAGAGAAGGTAAAGGATAAGTTCACAAAGCTCTATACATATCTCCATAATGCCGCTGCTACTCCATTTGTGAGAAGCGAGTTCTAAATATCGAATGGATAAATGACGAATGGATAAAGAAATGCCCCTTCCCTCGGATAGAGAGAAGGGGCAAAATGTATAATCTCAAATCTCAGATCTCAATTACGAAATCAATTTCAAAATCTCATTCTCAAATCTCAATTACAAATTTGTATATATTACTCGTTCACATCTATGCAGAAGGTGAATGTCTTTGGACCATTGAGATTCACACGATAGTTTGGCAGAGCCTGAGCCTGACCACTCCATGAATCAACGCCACCGACGCCAGCGTGCTCGCCATCAATATATAAATATGTGTAAGGCGAGAGAGGCACATCCTGCTGATGACGCTGCTCTTTACCCCAGCCATCATCCATGCCTGCCATGCGATGAGGAATAGCAGAAGCATAGAAAGGCTTGTTGGAAGTGAACTTCATATCGCCCTGCTTCCACCAACGGATATCAGACTTTGTAGCTGTTTCCTGTGGGCGGATATAAGGGAAATACTGCTCTTCTGCTGTCTGAGTGTAGATGCCTACGTTCTGCGAGAGCTTACGGTCAGCATAGTTCTCTATAGGACCGCGACCATAGTATGTGCTCTTGTTGTTTGAGCCCAGGAGTCTCATCTCCATACCGAAGCGGAACATCTGCTTCATCTTGCAGTCAGGACGAGGAGTGATGGTCTGCGAAACAATCATCTTGCCCTCAGCATCTATAGTGTATGTGAGGGAGAGGTCGGCACGGATAGAGTCGAGGCTGTAAGTAGCAGAAACGAGAGCTGTGCCATCTTTCTGCTTCTTTGCTATAATGCCTTGGAAAGTCATCACAGGATTACGCCAATCCCAGAACTTACGCTGCAAGCCTGCACCCATATCATTATCCGTAACGGCACGCCAGAAGTTAGGCACAAGAGCGCTATCACCAGCAGCAACCTGCTGTTTGCCGTTCACCATATAAGAACAGAGGAAGCCATTACTCTTCTTGAAGAACACCTCAGCCTTGTCACTCACAATTCTCACGAAGTCTGTCTTCTTACCATTCTCCACCTTCAGCTTGCCCTTCTCGGCGAGAGCAGGCATCTCAGGCTTGAAGAGACGAAGAGGTATCTGCTGATGAGCTACAGCGAAACCTTTCTCAAGCAATGGTTCTGCAGCCTTCAGACGATATTCGATGTTAAGATAGGTATTGCCTTTATACTTGTTGAGGTCGTAAGGAATTTGATATTCTGCAGTCTTCGAAGGTGCGATAACGATATTACCTATAAGACCAGACGCAACCTTGACACCATCTTCCTCAACTGACCAGCAGAGGTCAACATAGTCAAGTGTGCGGAAGAAGTTCTCATTCTTCACACGAATGATGCCCTTATTGTCATCAACGAGCTCTGTCCAGATGTTCTGATACTGATAGCCTACCTCATATATCTGAGGAGAAGGTGTGCGGTCAGGAAGGATAAGTCCGTTGCAGTTGAAGTTATTATCCGAGGCATCATAATTATTATAGTCGCCACCATACTTCCATACGCCATCCTTGCCCTTGAGAGCCTGGTCAACGAAGTCCCAGATGAAGCCACCCTGGAACTTAGGATACTGACGAACGAGGTCCCAATATTCCTTGAAACCACCAGAAGAATTACCCATAGCGTGATTATACTCACATTGGATGAGAGGCTTCTGCTTGTTAGGATCCTTGGCATACTGCTCACATGACCATTGAGAAGCATACATAGGACAATAGATGTCCGTGTTTCTGCCACCATGAGCCTGCTCCCACTGAATAGGGCGTGAAGGGTCTGCAAGCTTTATCCAATCATAGGCAGCATCGAAGTTAGGACCGTTGACCGTCTCATTACCAAGACTCCAATAGATGATACTTGGATGATTGCGATATGTGTTTACGTTATTCTGGTTGCGCTCAAGAATCTGCTGAGCAAAGAGAGGTTTCTTTGTCCAGGCATCATTGCCATAACCGAAGCCATGGCTCTCCTGATTTGCCTCAGCGCAGAGATAGATACCATACTGGTCGCAGAGCTCATACCAGAGAGGGTCATTAGGATAGTGAGAGGTACGTACTGCGTTGATATTGAACTGCTTCATCGTCTTGATGTCCTGAATCATACGCTCACGACTAACGACATAGCCGGTATTAGGATCAAGCTCATGACGGTCTGCACCTTTTATATATATAGGCTGACCATTGACAAGAAGCTGAGCATCCTTTATCTCCACCTTGCGGAAGCCTACCTTTATCGTTGTTGAGCCAACGCATACCTGCTCAGCAACGGCTTTCTTGCCCTTCTTTGCACCCTTCTTCTGAGGAACATCTGCAATGGCAGACACGAGGAGGGTGTAGAGGTTTGGAGTCTCAGCTGTCCACTTTGCAGGATTTGAAAGCTTTATCTCTGCCATTTGAACGAGGGCACGAGAGTTCACATTCTCATTCTGCTCTGCAACGACATTACCCTTGGCATCAATGAGGCTGTACTTCAAGGCTGTAACACCTGTTTCCACTTCTGTCTCAATATTGAGAACACCATCCTTGTAATTATCAACAAGGTCAGGAGTGATGCGGATATTGGTGATTGACTTATTAGTCTCACGGGCAAAGAGATACGAATCACGGGCAACACCTGAGAGGCGCCAGAAGTCCTGGTCTTCACACCATGAACCATCGCACCAGCGGAACACCTGGAAGCTTATCTGATTGTCGCCAGAGTGAACATACTTTGTGATATCAAACTCCGTTGCAACCTTTGAATCCTCGGAATATCCCACATACTTTCCATTCACGAAGAGATAGATACACGAAGTGACACTACCGAAATGGGCTATCACCTGCTTGCCATCCCATGATGAAGGGATATTGATGGTGCGGCGATAAGTGCCTACGTGATTATCCTTTACAGGTACCTCTGGTGGGTTACCGCCAAAATGGCCGCGCCAAGCAAAGCCAACGTTGACATATTCCGGATCGCCATAGCCATTGAGTTCCCAGATGGCAGGTATCTGCATCGTCTTCCAATTTGCGTCTTCATAGTCAACTTTGAAGAAGTCCATAGGACGCTGATCTGCATTCGCTACCCAATTGAACTTCCATGTGCCATGGAGAGAGATGTAATTGGCAGACTTTGTCTTGTCTCCCTTCAGCGCCATCTCCTGAGACTCATAGAGGAAATAGTTTGTGTGAACAGGCAGACGATTAACGTTATTCACCTGAAGATCATGCCACTCCGTCCAAGTAGGCATAGGCTCGACATCAACCTTTGGAGCTTTCTTAGAGCTTTGTGCTGACGTCAACGCTACCGCCGACAAAAGTATGAGGGCGGAAAGAAGAGTTTTTCTTATCATTTTTCTTTGAATTAGGTTTGTTATTAGTCAAGTATCTTACATATTCGCAGGCAGCAAGGAGGAAGGCTCCGGTACCGAAATTGGTCACCGACTTCTGGTTTACCACCTGTCCTGGGATAGCCTTCTCGCCGATAGGCTGCACATAGCCTACGGTACCATCATTCTGCAGGGCAACGCCAGCGAGATAGTCCCACGCTTTCTGTGCTACGGGAAGGTATTCTTTTTTTGAGAGATAACCGTTGTTGATGCCCCAGAGGAGTCCGTAGCAGAAGAGAGCCGTACCTGATGTCTCATAACCAGGAGCCTGCTCAGAATCGAGCATAGAGCGAGTCCAATGACCTTCTGGCTGCTGACACTTCTTTATTGCTGCCGCCATAGCCTTGTAATAGTTGATTATCTCCTTGCGATGCTTATAGTTAGTAGGCATATCGCGAAGCACCTTTGCGAAGGCAGCCATCACCCAACCATCACCACGAGCCCAGAAGTCCTTCTTGCCTGCGTTGGTCTTATGCTTTGGATAAACATATTTACCATCGCGGAAGTAAAGTCCTGTCTCATTATCATACATTATCGAGTTGGCATACTGCCAGTTAGCATACATCTTATCAAGATATGCTTCATCTCCCGTAAGGCGATACATCTTTGTCATGACAGGCATTACCATATACAAAGCATCAGCCCACCACCAATAGTCCGTAGCCTCACTCTTCGTCTCAAAGCCCATAACCTCGCGACAACGCTCTATCCAATGCTGGTCATACTTCATCTCAAGCGTCATCCACTTCTTTTTCTTCTGCAAAGCATCGAAGGTGTTTCCTGCCTTCTTGAGAGGGGCATTATAATCATATCCCTCCTCAGAGAAAAAGAGGTCAAGGTATGTCTGGAAGCAGATTTGCCAATCACCAAAGAGCACATAGTCCATGCCTTCGCCGTACTTCTTGTACTTCCACTTTGACGAGTCTTTCTCTTGTGCTCCCATCCATTTGTTCTGCTCGCCCCACTCTATCGAGTAGTCGCGCCATTCCTTCTTACCAATGAGGGCGTATGCCTCCATGTTTCCCGTATGATAAACGGCTGGATCCCAGAAGGAACGCTCCTGCTTAGGATGATTCTTCTGCCATGTATCATTCACATTCGTTATGATAGCCTTCACTTCGTCTGCTGTCCAGGAAGAAGCAAAGACATTGGCAGCAAGCAACATGCTAATTAACATCAAACAATATTTCATAACATTTACAATTTACTTCACATTACTCTCAATCGCATGATCCTTCACGAAAGGCATACCACCGAAGGCTCTCTCCTGAGTGATAGGCTCAGCTGGACAAGTCCAGAAAGGATGGTCTGCAGGAAGTCCGAGAGGCAGAAGCACCTCCGAAGTGATATAGAGGGAACCATTGTTTGTGTACCAATCTGCTACATCTGGCTGACTACCGCAGAAGCCGATGGTGAGGTATCCCTTGTCATTATAGTTCTTCTGCGTATCCCACATACGATGCATCACCTTTGTAAGAGCAGAGCGCACCTGACCGTTGGTGAGTTCCTTTGGAAGTGTCTGCATCCATGCCATCAGGGCAAGAGGCTGCATAGTGGCAAGGCGATAAGGAATGCTTCTGCCAAATACAGGGAATGTGCCCTCTGGAGATATGAAGCGCTCGAGGATGCAAGCAAACTTCTGACAACGAGCCATTGCCACTTCATGGAGTTTTCCGAAGTTCTTTCCCCAGATATAACTCTTCTTTGCCTTCATCTCCTGAAGTGTCTCGATATACATAGCATGGAACACATAACTGCTATAATAGTCGAACGCAAACGACTGACCATCAGCATACCAGCCATCGCCGACATACCACTCCTCGCACTTTCTCACCGCCGTATTCACACGGAAGAGGTCATAAGGCGCACCAGCCTTTGCAAGGAACGATTCTATCTCAGCGCTGAAGAGAAGCCAATTGGTGTAAGGAGGCTCAACGGTACGGAGATGGGTGAATGCGTCGATGTATCTTTTCTTTGTCACGTCATCAAGAGGCATCCAAAGTGCGTCATAGGCACGGAGGAAACTCTCAGCCACGTATGCTGCATCCACAAGTATCTGACCTTCTCCACGCCAAAGGAGGCAGTCAGGAGAGTCAGGGTTTACTGCATTCGTATATGCCTTTATTGCCCAATCTCTCAACTGCTTACGCTGTTTTCCCTCAAGAGTTTCATCATCTGGAAGCGAGAGCCAAGGAGCCACGCCGGCCATAAGTCTGCCGAAGCATTCCATATACATCACTCGCTTATTACGCTTGTCAAACGAAGGACTGACTTCAATTGCCATTTCCTTCTGCAGGCATCCTCGCGACATAGGTTCAAGAACTGGAGCTGCAAGGCGATAAGCCTCTTGTGCCCAATACTCACGATCGGTCTGCTGAACTACTTTTTTCTTTGCTGCAAATATCGGCAAAACACATACGGCCAATAGTAGAATAGAGATGATTTTCTTCATTTTAAGAATTAGTTAGGTTTATATTTTCTGCAAAAATAGTAAGATTATTCGATATATCAAACAAAAAAAATATGAATTAACAAAAAAAACATTAAACAATGGTATAATATCAAATAAAAAGCGTAACTTTGCAAATTGTAAAATAATAAACAAATAGTAAATCGTTAAATCGTAAATAGTAAATAGCTAAATAGAAAATTAAAAATGGCACAACAAGAAGACGTATTCAAGAAAATCGTAAGTCATTGTAAGGAGTATGGTTTCGTATTCCCTTCAAGTGAAATCTATGACGGTCTGGGCGCTGTATATGACTATGCTCAGAACGGTATTGAGATGAAGAACAACATCAAGCAGTATTGGTGGCAGTCAATGGTACTCCTCCACGACAACATCGTGGGTATCGACTCATCAATCTTCATGCACCCAACAATATGGAAGGCATCAGGTCACGTGGATGCTTTCAATGACCCTCTCATCGACAACCGCGACTCAAAGAAGCGCTATCGTGCTGACGTTCTCATCGAGGAGCAGATGGCTAAGTATGAGGACAAGATTGCTAAGGAGATTGCTAAGGCTCAGAAGAAGTTCGGCGAAGCATTCGACGAGGCTCAGTTCCGCGCTACAAATCCTCGCGTTCTTGAGAATCAGAAGAAGTATGACGACCTCCACGCTCGTTTCCAGGCTGTAATGAACGCTGAGGGTGGCATCGACCTCGAGGGCATGAAGCAGATCATCGTTGACGAGGAGATCGTATGTCCTATCTCAGGCACAAAGAACTGGACAGACGTTCGTCAGTTCAACCTTATGTTCTCTACCGAGATGGGTGCAAGTGCTGACAACTCAATGAAGATTTATCTCCGTCCTGAGACTGCTCAGGGTATCTTCGTTAACTATCTCAACGTGCAGAAGACAGGCCGTATGAAGATTCCTTTCGGTATCGCTCAGATTGGTAAGGCATTCCGTAATGAGATTGTTGCTCGTCAGTTCATCTTCCGTATGCGTGAGTTTGAGCAGATGGAGAGGCAGTTCTTCATCAAGCCTGGCACAGAGCTCGATTGGTTTGCTAAGTGGAAGGAGACACGTATGAAGTGGCACCAGAACCTTGGCTTCGGCGCAGAGAACTATCGTTTCCACGACCACGACAAGCTGGCTCACTATGCTAATGCTGCTACCGATATCGAGTTCCACATGCCATTCGGTTTCAAGGAGGTAGAGGGTATCCACTCTCGTACTAACTTCGACCTTGGCAATCATGCTAAGTTCTCTGGCAAGAAGATTGAGTACTTCGATCCAGAAATCAACGAGTCATATATCCCTTACGTTATCGAGACTTCTATCGGTGTTGACCGTATGTTCCTCTCTATCATGTGTCACTCATACGAGGAGGAGAAACTCGCTGATGGTCAGACACGTACCGTTCTTCATCTCCCTGCAGCACTCGCTCCTGTCAAGCTCGCTATCTTCCCTCTCACAAAGAAGGATGGTCTGCCAGAGAAGGCTCGCGAGATTCAGGATATGCTGAAGTTCCACTTCAATTGTAAGTATGAGGAGAAGGACCAGATTGGTAAGCGCTATCGTCGTCAGGATGCTATCGGTACTCCTTTCTGCGTAACCGTTGACAACCAGACTCTTGAGGACAACACCGTAACTCTTCGCTATCGCGACACTATGGAGCAGGAGCGTGTTAACATCGCTGACCTCCAGGGCATTATCGAGGACCAGGTATCTATAACTTCTCTCCTCAAGAAACTTCAATAAGAGGTTTGTATCGATGTCCCTAATAACATTTTGTTATAAAGACGTAAATTAGAATGAATAAATATCTCTATATGTTGCTCTGTCTTGCGTGCATGGGTCTTTACTCATGCTCCGAGACCGACGACACAACAGACGAGTATGCCAACTGGCAGGAGCGCAACGAGACCTACTTCAAGAGCATCTATAGCAAGGCTGAGAGTAATATTCAGGATGGCAAGACCGACAAATGGAAGATTCTGAAGTCATTCTCAAAGGTTGACGAGGCTATCAGACAATATGATGATAAAATCGTTGTTGAGGTGCTGCATGAAGGTACCGGTTCTGGCTGTCCTCTTTACACAGACTCCGTTCGTGTGCACTATGAAGGACGCTTGATGCCAACAACGGAGCATGCCGAAGGATATGTATTTGACCGTTCTTGGACAGGCGACTACAACCCTAGCACTATGGTTCCATCAAAGTTTGTTGTCAATGGTGTTGTGGATGGTTTCTCCCTTGCCTTGCAGAATATGCACATAGGAGATCGTTGGCGTGTATATATGCCTTCCGAAATGGCATATAAGTCGTCAATCCAGTCAACTATCCCAGCTTATAGCACACTTATCTTCGACATAACACTTCACTCATATACACACCCAGGCACTCCAATGCCAAAGTTGTAGAGTAAAGACTTTAGTTCCTTCCCGTTCGTCTTGCAAAATCCACTCGAAGCTTCTGAAGATTCTGGAACTCAGCAATAAGCGAAAGATACTTCTCCTTATCAGAAGAATTAAGGGCCATTTCTGTACGAACGGCAGCAATTCGCTCATTGACATATTCCCAACGGAAGTCATTGACTATATGAATGATATGTTCGCGAAGAGCGGACATATCATATTTTATTTCAAAACTCTTCATCAGAGGAACCTGTTCTAGCACCACGTTTACGGCAAGCGAACTGATATTATAGTCGTGATGCATTCTGAAATAAGTTTCAGCCTTGAAACCTTCATCGTCTGAATGCTCTACTGCCTCCGTAAGCATCTGATTGTAAACAGGATTGCGGAACGACAACTCATCGGCAGCAAAGTCAAGATGAACATACTGAGCCACATTTATATTCCTTACCGTTCCATCTTCCAACTCTACATTCTCAAAGATTATTCGCTCTCCAAAAAGCACTATTGCCTGCAGAAGCATCGTCTGCACATCCATAGCTTTCGCATTTGGCTTCTTCTCTATAGGCTGAGGAGAAGGTGTTCTACCTGCCGACATGTCAGCAGAAGAGGTGGTTACTATAGGAGTATTGCTCGAAGAGACTCCAGAACCATTAACTGAAGGAGCACCATAACCATTAACTGAAGGAGCACCAGGAGCATTGGTTGTATTTTCTATTGGAGAAGATGATTCTCCGAATGCTTCTGGAGGAAGGAAGGCATCAGGTGGAGGTACGGAAGGCTGACCTGGCTGCTGACCCGTTGAATGGTAATCTTGTCTAACAGCCTGCTGCTGACTCTGATTACGCTCACGCTCCTCTTCCTTGCGCTTCTCATCGCGATAGTCACGGATGTGATTGTTCATCGTTGTGATGAGAGTATGCTCATTGATGCCAAGTCGCGAAGAGCAATCCTTAATATACGTTGCACGCATAATAGGATCAGGTATCATGCTAACACTCTTCACAATAGAGTTGATTGCTTCCGACCTCTTCACCGGATCCGTGACACCTTGCAGCAAGACACGTGTCTTAAACTCAATAAAGTCAGTTTGATGTTCTGCTATATACTTGCGGAAATCCTCTGCATTATGCTTCTTTGCAAAACTATCTGGGTCATCGCCATCAGGGAATAGCAACACCTTCACGTTCATGCCATCAGCAAGGAGCATATCCGTGCCACGAAGAGCTGCATGAATACCAGCATCATCACCATCATAGAGAAGGACGATATTGGAAGTGAAGCGATGGAGAAGGCGTATCTGATGAACGGAAAGTGCAGTTCCTGAGTTTGCCACAACATTCTCAATACCACATTGATGCATGGAAATCACATCGGTATATCCCTCCACCATATACACACAATCTTCCTTTCCTATTGCTCGCTTTGCCTGGAAGATGCCATAGAGTTCATGGTCCTTATGATATATAGGAGAATCAGGGGAGTTGACATACTTCTGATTGACTCCCTTGGTGCGGGCATCGAGCACACGACCACCAAAGGCAACGACATTTCCGCTCACTCCTATCCATGGGAAGATAGCTCTGCCTGAGAATCTATCTACAAGTTCTCCCTTGTTATCCTTGAAGCAAGTGCCCGATTTCTCAAGATACTCCAGAGAATAACCTTTCTCCTTTGCTTTTCGCGGCATCGCATATCGGTCAGTTGTAGCAAATCCAAGTTGGAAACGCTTCACGATATCATCACGGAAACCACGCTGGCGGAAATATTGCAGACCTACAGCACGACCATCCACATCATTCAGCAATATGTCGTGATAATAATCTGCCGTCCATTTATTCACGATGAAGATGCCTTCGCGCTCCGACTGCTCCTTACGCTGATCGTCAGTAAGTTCCCTTTCCTGTATCTCTATATTGTAACGCTTTGCCAACCAACGTAATGCCTCAGGATAAGACAATTGCTCATGCTTCATAAGGAAGCCAACGGCATCGCCACCCTCGCCGCAAGTGAAACATTTGCAAGTTCCGCGGGAAGGAGACACATAGAAAGAAGGATTTCTGTCGCTATGGAACGGACACAATCCCTTATAGTTTGAACCAGAGCGTTTCAAACTAACAAATTCAGAAACGACATCAACGATATCTGCCGATTCCTTTATGCGTTCTATGGTCAGGCGGTCAATCAAGACATGAACTTTTTACTATTTGCCATTTACAATTTACAATGTACAATTTACCTAAACAACGAAAAATTCACGCTGCCGTATGAGCGATGCTCTATGAAGCGAGGATGCTGCGAGAAGTCATTCTGCTTGCCATGCTCAAAGACAAAGATGCCGCCCTCATTCAGCAGACAACTATCTGGATTATCAGGATTCCCCAAAACCAGGTCAGGAATCTTAGGCAAATCAGGCAATGCGTATGGGGGGTCAGCAAAGATAAAGTCGAACTTCCTCTTGCAACTCTTCAGGAAACGGAACACGTCACCACGGATGAGCGAGCAACGTTCCTCCCCAAGTTTCTGTAGGCATTGGCGAATGAAAGCGGAGTGGTCTCTATCCATCTCCACACTCACCACATCCTTACATCCACGCGAAAGCATCTCAAGAGTGATACTCCCCGTGCCTGCAAAGAGGTCAAGGGCAGACGCTTCATCAAAGTCCATATAGCCATTGAGGACATTGAATATATTCTCCTTGGCAAAATCCGTAGTCGGTCTTGCCTTGAATGAACGAGGCACATCAAAATGCCTTCCCTTATATTGTCCTGTTATTATTCTCATTTTATTAAATAAGCCTCCTTTTAAGGGAGATTTAGAGGGTCTTTTATATCATCATATCATATTCCAATCCCTGAATCAAAGATACCGGAGCCCTGTTGAGGTCTGCCACAGGATTGAGAGTATATACTCGGCGAATATATTGCTTCAACTTGGTCGTAAGCCATTCCTTATGCTCTGTATCTCCCACAAGATGAAGTTCATCATCCTCATTGTTGAATGCCAGCTGCTTCCAGACGAAGAGAAGATAATACAAGGCATCGTGGGCATGGGTAGCATCGAAGGAATTGGAGAATCGGAAACGGCGCTGTTGGAAAGAGAACACATCTACATGACGGTCATGGAAATAGCCATACAGTTTCCTTCGCTGCCCCGTGAGCTGACTCTTGCGATAGAGACGTGCCCACACAGGTTGCATCACGTTCTGAATCCTCACATCGCTGAAATGGTCTTCTACGACCATTTTCAAATCCTTGTTGACACAAAATATTGCGACACTATTCAAATCGGGTATAACCGATGCTATCTTTTCATAGTTCTCATATCCCGTGAAAGTGCTGTTGAAGACAAGGTCTATGTCAAACTCCTCATTATCCATATACTCATCCACGGGCACCAGCGCTACCGGCGAATACACCGACAGCAAAGCACGATGATTGTCGTCCGAAAGCATTTCCACTTCGCGGAATGCCTGACGGAGATTTGCCGCCATAGACACCCCACTCCTCACCACATACGGACAATAGTCTATCTTACCATCTTCGTGGGGAAGAAGGAAAGACATAGTATCTCGACCTACACGAATAACCATCCGTGATGAACTGCCACGCCTTACTGACAGAGGGTTTGAAGGGATATTTTCACTTTTCTGATTCATAATTTTGGTCAGCAGAAAGATTTTTCGTACCTTTGCTTTTGCAAAAGTAAACAAAAAAAGTGAGAATTGGTCACGAATTCCACAAAAAATCTATTTATGATTAATTTCATGACCATTTTATGGAAATTAGTGACTAAAAACAAAAGACTCCCAGATGACCATCAACGAGTTCACAGAAAGAATAATACAGCGTTTCGGCTTTGTTCCTACGAATGACCAGCGCAACGCACTTGCCACCTTCGGACGTTTCCTTGCTTCCCGCGAAGAGATGCCCGTGATGATAATGCGTGGTAGTGCCGGAACGGGCAAGACCTCTCTCGTGGCATCTATGGTGCAGACGCTCGTCTCGCTTAAGCAAAAGGTGATACTGATGGCACCTACAGGTCGCGCTGCAAAGATTCTTTCCATC
Source organism: Prevotella sp. (assembly GCA_045627725.1). Lineage (GTDB taxonomy): Bacteria > Bacteroidota > Bacteroidia > Bacteroidales > Bacteroidaceae > Prevotella. The sequence continues at coordinate 63,963 of JAZQOH010000029.1, forward strand.
AATTCCGACCTTCCTGCCTATACCATTCATAGGAAAATATATCGGCAGAAGGCTCTGCTCGGCGACTTCAACCTTAACGACAACCTTCATTCCAACACGCTCTTCGTGGTTGATGAGGCATCGATGATATCATCCCTCCCCACAGGAGAGAGCACTTTCGGAAGTGGATGTCTGCTCGACGACCTTATAAAATATGTGTATTCCGGCAACAACTGCCGCCTTATGCTCATAGGCGATACGGCTCAGCTGCCTCCTGTTGGCGAAGACGAGGCTCCTGCCCTTATGTCGGAGATGATAAGCGGCTATGGCACGACTATCTATGAGTGCGACCTTCGTGAGGTATTGCGACAAGGTCAGGAGTCGGGAATCCTGCATAATGCCACTTTCATTCGCCAACTAATTCAGTATGAGGATGCAACGGAACTACCGAAACTTCAGTTCAAGGGCTTCAAGGACATTCAGGTTATGCCTGGCAACGAACTTATCGATGCTCTCTGCGATAGTTACCATCGCATAGGCATGGACGATACCATTGTCATCACTCGCTCCAACAAGAATGCTACTATATATAATAATGGTATAAGGAACATGGTGCTTGACAGGGAGGAACTGCTTTCCTCTGGTGACCAACTGATGATAGTAAAGAATAATTACTATTGGACAGAGGAAATCAACAAGCGAGACAAGAGCGAAAAGGCTCCAGCCTTCCTTGCCAATGGTGACCGGGCAAAGGTTTTGCGAGTAAGGAATATGCGCGAACTCTATGGTTTCCATTTCGCTGACATCACCATCTCCCTACCCGACTATGATAATTACGAGATGGAAGTCATCGCCATTGTAGATGCCCTGCAGAGCGACTCCCCTGCCCTATCATACGAACAGAACGAGGCACTCTTCAAGGCTATAGAGGAAGACTATTCCGATATCCGCACCAAGCCTGAGCGTATCAAGGCAATACGCAATGACAAATATTTCAATGCTCTTCAGATAAAATATGCCTACGCCATCACTTGCCATAAGGCTCAGGGCGGACAATGGAGCCACGTCTATGTTGACCAAGGCTATATGACCGATGACATGCTCACCCCCGACTATATCCATTGGCTCTATACAGCCCTCACCCGAGCAACAGAAAAACTGTACCTCGTCAATTGGCCAAAGAATCAGCAGGGGTAAGCAAAATTTGAATAATGACATTCACAAAAGAAAGAGTCCTCTCAGTTTAGGTTGGGAGGACTCTTGCTCATTATTGAGATATGTTTAAGTTCTATGTATTACTTCACAAAACCGACCTTATCGGCATCCGTTATCTGCTTGATTACACGACATGGATTTCCGGCAGCTACTACGCGAGGAGGAATATCGTGAGTCACTATACTTCCACATCCGATGACGGCACCTTCGCCGATGGTCACGCCTGCCATAATCTTAACGTCACCTGCTATCCATGCCTTATCGCCGATGGTGATACGACCACCGATGAGAGCACCCTGAGCACGCTCCTCTGGGTCAAGACTATGGTTTGCGCTATACATTCCCACGTTAGGACCAATCAGCACGTTGTTGCCAATGGTGATGCGTGAGCAGTCAAGCAACACGGCACCGAAGTTGATATAGACATCGTTGCCGATGTAAATGTTCTTGCCGAACTCACACTTGAATGTAGGTTCCACATACACGTTCTCGCCAATGCTGCCAAAGAGTTGCTTGAGAAGTTCCTTACGCTCCTCCACCTGTTCGTCAGTCGTCTGGTTGAACTTATTAAAGATGTTCTTTGCATCGACCCTGCGATTGAAGAGGTCTTCGTCAAAGTCATCATAAATCATGTCGAGCTGCATCTTTTCCCATGCAGTAAGGTTCTTGTTCTGTTCCATGTATTTTAAGTTTTCGACTGCAAAAATACAATTTAATTTTCAAACAAGAAAACAAAACGGGATATTTTAATTACTATGACAAATAATAAAGTCCGATAGGCATCATCGCTTATCGGACTTAATCATCAATTCATTTTACCTGTTTTTATCTCTGAAAGCAAATATGAATAGACATAACCAGAACTCTGAGAATAGAGATTCGTCTGAGGTTTAAGCAATGCCTGATAAGTATCAGAAGCATAGACTGTCTCAAAAGCACGGGCGAAATCATATCCTTCACGTTCAATGAGCATACCTATCATATCCGATACAATCTGCTCAACCATCCATTTATATTCTTTATTGCTAACGTGCATCATATTTTCTTCAAGTATTTTAATGAACGTTCCGTACAGAATGCATACTGATAGGTTTCTCCTTTACGATATTTCAAGCCTTGAAGAAAACCTCTTAAGTCAGTAAACTCTTCACGATATAGTCGCATCTGATATCCTACAGTATCGTTCGCTATCGGACCATAAACAATATCATATTCATGCTGGAAATTCTGATTCTCATCACGATTGTTCCACACGAACTCCGCCCATTCCAGACAATAGTGAGGAAATATCTTCACCCTAAGAGGCTCATCCAATCCTTCTACCAGAAGACTATTGTCGAATTCATATTCATTTATAACAACGTCACCACCCAGAAAAGCCACTCTCGACTCTGCTAATTCTTGCGCCTGTGACTTCTCTGCAGACAAATAGAATGCCTTGCCAAAATCCTTGTGTGGTTTTGACTTATCAAGAAGAATAGTTTTTATCTCTACAGTAGATCCATGATATAGCCTCATCCTAATTCTCCTCCCATTCTTTTGCAATATGCAGTAAGGCTCTCAATGTTATCACGGAACGACAGAGTATGCATTATGCCATAATGTTTGTCACATAATTCAAGGGCATGATATTGCTGCAGGTACCTAAGTGCCTGAGCATCCGTCAACTGATAATATGCTGCAAACTCAGCTATCAGTGCCACCACATATTTCACCTTATCTTTCATCATACGTTTTTGTCAAGAAATGATATTCCATTCTTTTCGACTGCAAAAATACAATTTTATTTTCAAACAAGAAAACAAAACGAGATAATTTCCTTCTAATATTCCGACATTCTCACCCCCGACTATATCCATTGGCTCTACACAACCCTTACCCGAACAACAGAAAAACTATATCTCGTCAATTGGCCAAAGAATCAGCAAAAGAACATGTAAAATATGATAATGAGTCAGATTATTTTCATAAAAAGGAAAAAATAGAAAGGAAATTTTGCGGACTCACATTTTCTTCGTACCTTTGCACTAAGAAATAACCACAAAGGAAATACAATACAATTATGGCATCAGTAACAATACAACCCGATATGAATCAGATGCTTGTCACATTCGATGATGTGAGCATTATGAATCAAATAAAGAAAACACTCTTGCTAATGCGAGGTGTGAAGTCTGTCAGCATGCCTCGCAAAAAGAGAATCTCAAGAATCGACCGTTCATAAACATACAACATTTATTATCTCCATATTCTCCGCAAAGTTTTCCCCAAGAAAATTTTGCGGAGTTATTTTTCTTTGTAACTTTGCCTCCGAGATGGTTTTATGTCGTCTCACTACATATTAACAGAAGCGTCACATGATGCTTTGTCAGTTGGTTGGGTTGAACGTAGGAAATTCAAAACGGAATATCAATGACAAATATTTCAATGTTCTTCAAATAAAATATGCCTATGCCATCACTTGCCATAAAGCTCAGGGCGGACAATGGAGCCACGTCTATGTAGATCAGGGCTACATGACCGACGATATGCTCACCCCCGACTATATCCATTGGCTCTATACAGCCCTCACCCGTGCCACGGAGAAACTATACCTCGTCAACTGGCCAAAGAATCAGCAGGGATAAGTTTCTATTCAAACAAGAAAACAAAACACGAGATTTTCATTACTATGACAAATAATAAAGTTCGATAAGAAACTGCATTGCAACCACTATTTATGTGTTAATGAAATCCATCTGTCAATAATTCATAATGACCATTATCCCATGCTTCCTTTGCGCCTTTTACAAAACTACAGAAGTCTTTGGCAAAGATATTCTGAAACACTAATGCACTCATAAGGATTGAAGAAAGTAATGACTTATCTTCCGAAGAATTGAACATTTGGCCAAACTGCAAAGTACCCAAATAAGATGGATGAGAATGCAACGACAGAAATGCATAGAAGTTTGACAAACTGTTATCAGTAAATAAAACAGCAGGTGAATCGCTTAATGCAACCCTTTTAATAGTGATAATTTTGCCATTATCATCCTTCATAAAAATGAAACCAACAATATTTGAAGAATCACTCTTAATGTATTTCGACAACTCGTTCTTTGCATCATTAGTTATACTAATATTTTCCAACAAGGCTATAGATTCATCACGTAATTTTAGAATTTCATTACGTTCTTTTTCAGCCTTTTCCTTATATTGGGATTGAATAACCTTTAAGTTCTGTCGGTTATTCAATCCTCTTGTCTGCCATATATTAAACAATATTCTTCTTTCTTCTTCGTTTGCAGTTTGAATGAATATATTATGGAAAATAAAAACTCTTTCGTATAATGTACGCAAAATAGAAATCATAGAAGTAGGATCAACAATAGTTGCTTCACTTTGGGGAATGATTTTTATTCCATTTGCCAAAGATAAGATAGATTGAGAATTTGTAATGATCATCTGCAACATACATTGAGCCACACAATCATACTCTGATGGATTGGGATTTTCTCCACGCCATTTTTTGAAAAAGAGAAATAGTGTGTCACAATTATTTCGCATACAGTTCATAAGGAATTCGTTCTTTGTATCAGCGCTCATTCCTTCAATAATTCGTTGAGCCTCCTTTATGATATTGTCCATTATAGCCTTTATTTCAGTATTTACAAGTTAGTGACTACAGAACAAAGATTGTCTCATCACCACATATATTACGTATCTTCAAACGAAGGGGTTTCTTTGAATCCTCTCCTGTGCAGATGGTTCCATCCCAAAGAGAGTTTGTCTTTTTACCATTAAGGATCACATTGCCAGTCTTGTCTATCTTCACTTCGACACTGCTATGCCAAGAAGCTGATAGTTCTGCATTCTCACAGTCGAGAGAAAGCCATTCAATACACTCCAATCCCTCGTCACTTATCACGATGGCAGTGAATTTAGCTTCCTTGCCATCAGCTATTTTCTTCGCCTTCTGCTGTTCTCCTTTGACATTATACTCATATATCTTTCTTTCTACACGGTCACTATGGAAGGTAAGCATCTTCACCTGCCATACATTGAACATACCTTGTTTTGCTTCGCTTAATTGCCATGTTGCATCATCTTCCATTACAGCTTCATCAAGCACCACCTTCAGATCACGGAACTCAAACTCTATCAATGTTTCTTTATTCTCATCTTTTGAGAACTGCTTGATTCTATCCAAGTCCTCTACGTCGATGTAATAGACAATGACTTGCTTCACACTATCGGGCAAGTCAGGCAATGCTTTACGGATAATCATATTTATTTCCGTTTCATCAAGTACGCGCTTGCTACTATCCTTTAGGTCGGGGATATATACAGGCAACATACCCTTTTGACTATCTGTAATGCTTCCTACCCAATATTGTTTATCCAACTGGCAGTCAGTATTCAATCCGAGAATTAATGTGCATAGTTTATCCATTGTCTGCACTGGGTTTCGGAATAGTGAAACTCCATCTTTTACGTGCAGCAATTCAAACTCTGCACCAGCAGACACCAGTCGGTCGCGAGCCGTCTGAATACTATTGATGTTTACATCGTTATGAATGAATCGTCTGCCAAGTTTATGTGCAACAGTTGCAGTCACACCGCTACCTCCGAAGAAGTCAGCTACAAGCATTCCTTCATCGGAACTTGCCTTGATGATTCGTTCCAAAAGAGCTTCTGGTTTTTGTGTCGAGTAATCAACAGACTCATTGGCGGAATTATTCAACTTATCAATATCCCATACATCATCAACTACAACACCATCTCGAATAGCTTCATCAATATAACGTTTAACCCTATTACCATTTCCTGCATCAGATAAAACATATTTTCTACCATTTTCATCAATAAGGGGTTTTTGTTTACGTCTCTTGATATATTCTTCTTCCGATTGATATTGTTCAAAATATGAATTAAAGTTCTCGCCTTCTTCATCAAAACAATAGTACAAAATGGTATCATGGCGTTTCTCAAAACTTGCTTTCAGTTTTTTATTCCACCCTGAATAATGCCATGAGATATCATTTCGGAAATTATCCTCACCGAAGATCTCATCCATTAAAATCTTTACGTAATGTACTATATGCCAATCAAGATGCACATAAATGCTTGCCTTCTCGCTCATTACGGATTTGATAGCCATAAGGTTCTCATACATCCAGTTGAGGTATTTTTCCTTATCCCAAATGTCACCATACATCTTCTCCTCGAAAGCCATCATCTCACTATTGTCAAGTTGTTGCTCTGCTTCTGTAATAGATTTTTGCACGAGAGGATTTCTACGTATATATACTTTCTTTGCATAGTCAGCACCACTGGCAAAAGGAGGATCTATATAAACGAGATCAATCTCTATACCTTGTTCCTTTAGATAGGCGCATGTGGATAGGCATTCGCCTTGCACCATCAAGTTTCCTTTCGGATTAGTGCCAACCATCTCCTTCTGCTCCATCTCGTAAAGAGGGAGACCACGAGTGATGCGCTCTACTATTCGGTCATTGTCGCGATAGCGGAGCATTCGCTTGGTGCGAACAAAGTTGTCAAGAAGAGCCTGACCTTCAAGTGTATTTGGATAATATGGTATATAACGTACTGCCATAGTGATTATGCGTTAAAGAATTCTTTTATCATTTGTTTTGTTTTAATGACACGCTGCTCATGGGAATCGGTGTCAGGAAGATACAGGAATTCAAAGCGTTTATAGCCGAATTTCTCTTCGTTCTTTGGTATGAATGTTTCTTTCATGAATTTAAGACGGTCGCTAAACTTTGCAGCGTAGCCTTCACCTTTTGTCTCAATGATGCAAATGCGGTCGATAGATCCATTGTCGTCACGACTTAACACAAGAAAGTCTGGTACATAAACACCATCGTAAACCCAATGGTTGCCTGACTTCTTGTAGCATCTTATCTTAAACTCCGTAAGGTTGTCATCGCCATTGAAGTAATACTCAAGGTCTGTATCCTTGAGAGCTGTTATGAGGCACTCAGAAAAATAGTTTACTTCCAAACCACTATCAAAGCGATAAGGCAGATAATGATATGTATGAAGACGCTCGGGGTGCGGATCTTCTTCACGCTTAGTTGTTTGTTCTATCAAATCAGCTTGCTCGTTCATGCCAATGTTGCGTAACTGCAGTATGGCATTCTTTACTTCAACAGGAATATCTCCTTTATCTGGATGTTCATCCCAATCAATTATCTCATTTACGACATATGGTGAAGGGAAAACATTATTGGTGTTGTTTACAGAGAAAGTAGGCTTGAAATGATCTATTGCCAAAAGGCTTGCTTCATCAGGTACGACCTCTTCTATAACGTGGAAGTCACGTTTGGGTACGAAAGCCTGACGAATGAGGGAACGAATGCGTTGATGGTCATACTCCATATTCTCCACCGTCACACCATCCACATTTGATGTTATACGTTTGAAAATAGCGAGAAGTTCTTCTTCATATTGCTGTAGCGTGGCTATATTTAGAGTATTCATACTCTCACGGCAGATCTTGTAGAGCCATTTTTTTAAGCTGATAGTCTCTCCTTCTTCTCTCGCCAAAGTCTGATAGTCAAGCATTCTTCCGTCCATGCCTTGTACGGTTACAAGTGTATCCGCTATTCTGACGAGCAAGTTGGATTCTGTAAGTCTGCTGTGTGTGTCAGGCTGTTCCTCTATCAGTATGGTTTCATAAGATACCTTCAACTGATAGAATTCGATAGGTGGAACCTTAGTATGTTCCATTCTATTGAAACGGTTAAAGGTCGTGAGAGGTTTTTCTGGTTTATCGGCAAACTGTTGAAGGGTGATATTCTGCTGCTGCATGAGTTCTTTGTTCAGCTTATCTGCATTCCACTTGTTCATCCAGACGAGGGCAGTCTCGCGAGCTCCACGTTCTGTTTGACGCAAGCAACGGCAAGATGTTTGCAGCACCATATTCTTAGGGCAAGCACCTTCATGAGGCAAAATGATACCAGTGAGACTCTTACAATCCCATCCTTCTTTTCCTATTTGAACGAGCAAGACAATGCGAACCTTGGAATATGCGCTATCCAAGGATACAAAGGCTGTTTCTGATCCTTCTGGCTCAGGGTACTTTTTTTCGTTCTTCTTTGATGTACTGCCTTTATGTCGTTTCAGTATGACCTCACTTGGGTTCAGCCCATATTGTGTCACGATCTCTGCAACAAGTGGGAAGACCTCTTCTTCAAGTGTCGGAATCTGTCCGCAATAGATAGCAAGTTTGGCACATGTACCATTTGCATATACTGTGTCTTTATAGTTATCAAGAAATTCTGTCACACCCTCACGTAAGATGACAGAAGATTCACTATCTGCATGTTTTACCAAAGGACGCTTTAGGAAGTTGTCAATACCTTCTATCAGCGGATAGAAATAAACGACATTGCTGATGTCGGTGTTCTTTATGGAGAAACCACTAAGATTTGTCTTTTCTGCTTTTTCGAGATATGGCGTACCAGAGAAACCGAGAACTCCACAGAACTTATTGCTTTCAGCCCATTTGTTCACCACTCTACGAAGCTTGATGTCATCATTTGCAGCATGGTGAACTTCATCAATAAAGATGGATAGGTTAGGCAACTGTCCTATAACTTTTCGCAATTCGTTGGCAACGGCAATCTTGTTCAATTCTTCTTTTGAAAACAGATTGCTGTCTTTTTCGGAATCATCTATGCGGTCGAGGATAACTTTCTCAGCATTGGTTATGGCTACTAATCCTATTTTATCGCCATCCATCAGATGGTTGTTTACCTTATGGGCATTAGGATTTCGTACGATATTACTCTTGTTCGCACTCTTATTTTCGTCAAGAATTTCAAAACTGATTTGTCGGCGAAGGTTGTCTGCTGTTTCCTTTGGGAATATCCATGTAGGATCAAAACTGCGTATGTTCTTCAAACTAGGAATGATACTTGACTTCAATCCACTTGGTGCGAGTATAAGGAAATTGTGCGCCCAACAAGGATTTAATGGCTCGTTCTGTGCAAAATACAAGTCTATATAGATGAACGCTGCCATTAAGTATGTTTTACCTGCTCCCATTGGCAGAGAGAATAGATAATCGCTATAGCCTACACCGTAGAAAATATCACGAAAAACCTGCTCATAGTCTATTTCGAGAGCGTGCTGACGGATGTGTTTTTCCAAGTCCGCACCAATCTGACGCTTGTTTTTATCTTTTAAGCGTGAATATTGGAACAAAGCGAGTGCAGCAGGGTTTGTTTCTAATACCTTTCGTGTCTCAACGGTGAGTTCTTCGGTGTCAAGCAAAGGAGCATTAAACATACCTTCATTGAATAATTGCCATAAAGGTTTGTTCTTGCATGCAATCTTCAGATATAGATATGTTTTTATTGCATCCACCTGAGCATCACGCATCATACCTCGTTGCTCTATATAGTCAATAAGACTACAAATAGTGCAATCATGTGAAGCGTACCACTGGTCACGTTTGTTTTGTATTATCTTGTAGAACATTTGTTCCTATAGAGTATTACCTTTAATCATTACTTTTATAGAAACTCCTAAATATTTATATTGCACTTTCAATATACTTCTGTTTTATATATATCATTACTCACATTGACAGATTAACCTATAAGTGTTTCTATAATTTATTTTGCAAAAGTACAATTTTATTTTGAAATAAAAGACAAAAAGTAAAACTTTTTCAGTTAGTCTGCATGAACCGAGGGGACTAGACCCCTAGGTTCATTCTCCCAACCCACCTTAAGGTTTTCCTGAAAGGTTTACACAATAAGAAAAATGAAATGAAATGAATGTGCTCGCTAACTCTTCACTCTACATAAATTGACCGTATTACTCTGATTACGAACGAGATATACTAGTGTAGAGTGCTATGCGACTCTTCATTCACTCTTCATAGCTCTACATCGGTTTCATCTATGCACTACTCTACATACACTCTACATTGTTTTATCATCCAATGAGTCAATGTGTTATCTCGCTGGAATGTAGAGTGAAGAGTTGATTGATTTCTGTTTGCCTTACAACCAAGAAGAGGCAACGGATATGAATATGAGCTTCAACCCATCACCCATCACCTTTTGTCTTTAACATAATAAGAATCAGAGGGTTATACAGGTGATGGGTTATAAAGTACCCATCACCACCCATCACCCACCCATCACCTCGATATTCCCATGACGATCAACGATTTACATCATATCGGTGATGGGTGATGGGTGTTTTTAATTTCATTAGATTTCGAATGGAAGGACTTTATAAACTATTTGCCCCAAACTCAAAATCTGTTTGGGTGAAACAGGAGATGAGTTTGGGGCAAACACGATGCGTAAAGCGTTGAGTTAGGCACCGTAATAGGCTGAGTTAGCACACCTAAAGCGTTGAGTTTGGAGGGCTAAAGCATAGCTTTAGAGATTCCAACTCTACTTATGACTCCAGCTTTACTTTTTCAAAAGCTCTGCGAGCGGACTCTTTATCTGTCGAAGTCCGATAGCGAGACTCTTTACGTTATTACGCGCACCTATGAGGGAGGTGTGGGTATGGTCATGGTTGAAGTAGGTATTTGCCTTCTCCTTTGCCTCAGCAGGGGTCTTTGCCTTTGAGAAGAGCTTGTCGAGACTATCGGCAGAGATGTTGTGAACATCAACGAACTCTACGCCATGCTCATCAGCAACCTGCTTACACCACTCTGTAATATACTTATCATTGCGGCGCTCAATATACTGCTTGCCCTTTTTCTCCATCACAGGATAGAACTTGCCCTTGACCTCTCCCTTACCTTCATGCCACTCATTGCGAGGAGTGAAGGAAACGATGATAGGAGTTGCGCCTTTCTCTTTTGCGTCAACAATCATCTTATGGAGATACCATCCATAGGAATAAACCACGAGATTTCTGCCATTTGACTTCAGATGATAAACATGAGAGGTATCCTTTGCGCAAGCGATAACACCACGCTCCTTATCCTTATCGATGCCACCGATGTCGTTATGACCGAACTGGATAAGAACATAGTCGCCAGGACGGAGAGTGCGATAAACCTCTTCCCAACGGTCTTCGAGGAGGAAGGTGCGAGTAGAACGACCAGCCTTCGCGCAGTTGATGAAGGTACACTTCGACTCATCAAACTGAGTGTAAGCCTGAGAGCCCCATCCCCACATTCCGTCAGGGTTCTTATCCTCATTCTTACCTGTAGAGTCGCCACAGAAGAACACACGAGGCTTCTGTGCCTTCTCTTCAGCAGTCTTTGTTGAAGGAATCACATTGCCCTTCTTATCCATATTCTTTGGTTCCCATGCCATGAGCTTAGCCTCATAGTCAGGATGCACCTTTTCCTTTATAAGCCAAGACTTAAGTTCTGCCACCTGAGGATCATCGCATGCATCGAGTCCCTCAACAGCCGACTCAGCATTCATTCTTGCACCGAAAGCACTTGAGTGAATCTTGTCGAGATAGAAATGGTAGTTGGTCTTCCAAGGACCGTAAGCCTCAAGTTTCTTCGCAGAGATATCGTTAAGGTCAATGACAGGGCAGTTCATCTCCTTGCCTACAGCAAAGATAGCAGGAGTGAAGTCTGCAAGCTTACGCTGGATGGTCTTGCCGTCCTTCTCATAGTCATTACGAGGAGTGAGGGTGAAGAGCACAGGAGTAGCACCCTTTGCGCGCACCTCATTGATGAAGCGGCGAGTGTATCCACCGAAGGTATAAACAGTATCCTGACGGTGTGTCACCTTATTAAATATAATAACAGAGTCCTCGATAACAGAGAGCTTACCACCAGGCTTATAGCTTGAGCGGGCACGTATCGAATCAATAGGCATATTGTCATTATGACCTAATTCGAGGAAGACATAGTCACCCTTGCGAACTCCACTCAATGTGCGAGCCCATAGTTTAGGGTCCTTATAGAAAGTACGAGGAGAAGTGCCGCCGAGAGCATGATTCTCCACGGTTATCTTGTTTTCATCAAAATATTCGTGAGCATAATATCCCCATCCCCACTGGCCATTGTCACCATTGCCACGAGTACCGGTACGCATGGTAGAGTTACCCACAAGGAATAGAACAGGATTGTTGCCTTTGCGCGAAGAGCCAGGAACAGGACGTGCCTGATTGGCAACGTCAATGGAATCGGCAGTAAGGTCGCGAACGCCATTGATGTCGAGCCATATCTCGCCTTGCTCTTTCTTATTCTGTGCGTTGACAGAAAGGAGCATCATCATTGTTCCTATGGCAAGAAGAAGTTTTTTCATATTCATTAGTTTGGTTAGTCGGGTTTATTCTATCATCATCACAAAAAAAACAATAAGGTACACTCCACGGAAATATGTGGAGCATACCTTATCATATATAAGATGATTACTTGCGATAGTCAGCAAGATCCTCTGGCGTTGTATCAGCAACGAAAGCAGCGTGCTTCTCAACCTCGATGCAAACGAAACGAGCATATACGCGAGCATCCTCAGCGAAGAGCTCTGGAGCACGGCTTGCATCAGCGATGAGGAGGAGAGCCTGGATGATAGGAGCCACCATGTCATAGAGATGACGTGCGCAGAGATCCTTATACTCATCGTTCTTGGCCTCGTTGACCTTCTCCACAGCAGCGTAGTACTTCTCAGCAGCAGCAAGGATCTTATCCTTCAGTGGCTGCATCTCAGCAGAAACCTCTGTCTCAGCGAGTTCCTCGATAACGGTCTTGTAGAAACCGTTTGTGATATAGCGGATAGCAGCAACAACCTGAAGCTGTGTTGTTCCCTCATAGATAGAGAGGATACGAGCATCACGATAGAGGCGCTGACAAGCATACTCGAGCATGAAGCCTGAACCACCATGCACCTGAATGCCATCGTATGTATTCTGGTTTGCATACTCAGAAGCAGTACCCTTAGCGATAGGAGTGAAGGCATCAGCAAGGCGAGCATACTTCTTGCATTCTGCACGCTCCTCTGCTGTGAGTTTCTCACCAACGAGCTTACGGTCACGTTCTATGTCCTCAAGACACTTGTAGATATCCACATAGCGGCTTGTCTGATAGAGCATAGCACGATTAGCAGCCACCTTAGCCTTCATGATAGAAAGCATGTCATATACAGCAGGGAACTCGATGATAGCCTTGCCGAACTGCTTACGGTCCTTAGCATATGCGAGAGCCTCCTCGTATGCAGCCTGTGATGTACCGAGTGACTGACCTACGATACCAAGACGAGCACCGTTCATCAATGCCATAACGTACTTGATAAGACCCATCTTACGGTCACCGCAGAGCTCTGCCTTAGCGTTCTTATATACGAGCTCACAGGTTGGAGAACCATGGATACCGAGCTTGTTCTCAATACGACGAACATCAACGCCACCGTCGCGCTTGTCATAGATGAACATAGAGAGACCACGACCATCACGAGTGCCTTCCTCAGAACGAGCGAGAACGAGGTGGATGTCTGAGTCACCGTTTGTGATGAAACGCTTACATCCGTTCAGACGCCAGCAATCGTTAGCCTCATCGTATGTAGCCTTGAGCATAACCGACTGAAGGTCAGAACCTGCATCTGGCTCTGTGAGGTCCATAGACATTGTCTCACCCTCGCAGACACGTGGAACGTACTTCTGACGCTGTGCCTCATTACCGAACTCATAGAGAGTTGTGATACAGTCCTGAAGTGACCAGATGTTCTGGAAGCCTGTATCTGCACGAGCGATGAGCTCATTGAATGCAGCATAAACGGTCATTGGGAAGTTGAGACCGCCGTAGCGACGTGGCATTGTCACGCCATTGAGGCCAGCCTTCTTCATTGCGTCGAGGTTCTCGTATGTCTTTGAAGCATAAATCATACGGTTGTTCTCTACGTGAGGACCTTCTGCGTCAACAGCCTCTGCGTTAGGAGCAACGATGTCAGCACAAACCTCACCAGCGAGGTCAAGAACCTTATCATAGTTGTCGAGTGCATCCTCATAGTTCTGAGGAGCGTAATCATACTCGTCTTTGTCAGCATAGTTGCGCTCCTTGAGTTCAACGATGCGCTTCATCAATGGATGATCAAGTTGGAACTTAATCTCCGGAATATAGAAATTTGCCATATTTTAGCCCCTCCGTTCCTCCCCAAAGGGGAGGTCTTTTTTATACATTTGTATGCGACGAGGGGAATCGGTTATTATTGTTAATAAATAGTGTCAACAATAAGTGTATCTTCATATCCTCCCCTTTGGGGAGGTTAGGAGGGGCTTACTTATTGTTCTGCTTGTAATACTTTATGAGCTTTGGAACTACCTCCTCAACGGTGCCATTGATGACATAGTCAGCGATAGTGTTGATAGGAGCCTCTGGATCATTGTTGATAGAGATGATGATACCTGCATCCTGCATACCAGCGATGTGCTGAATCTGACCAGAGATACCGCAAGCGATATACACCTTAGGACGAACGGTAACACCCGTCTGGCCAATCTGACGGTCATGGTCAATCCAACCAGCATCAACGGCAGCACGGCTTGCACCTACCTCAGCGTGGAGTTCCTTAGCAAGTTCGAAGAGCTTGTCGAAACCTTCCTTTGAGCCCACGCCATAGCCACCAGCCACAACGATAGGAGCGCCCTTAAGATTGTGCTTTGCCTGCTCTACATGACGGTCGAGGACCTTCACTACATATTCTGTCTCAGGAACATACTTAGCAACGTCGTGACGAATCACCTCTGCATTGTAGTTCTCGTCGAGCACTTCCTTCTTCATCACACCCTCACGAACAGTAGCCATCTGTGGGCGATGCTCTGGGTTTACGATAGTAGCAACGATGTTACCACCGAAAGCAGGGCGAATCTGATAAAGCTGCTGCTCATAGTGCTTTGATACGAGCTCACCAGCCTCATTCTTCACCTTCATGTCGAAGTCGCCAATCTCAAGCTCTGTACAGTCAGCAGTAAGTCCGCTGAAGAGAGCAGAAGAAACGCGAGGACCGAGGTCACGACCAATAACGGTAGCACCCATGAGGCAGATCTGTGGCTGTTCCTCCTTGAAGAGGTTTACTACGAGTGCGGTATGAGGATTTGAAGTATAAGGGAAGAGTCCCTCAGCATCAAATACGTGAACCTTGTCAACACCATATTTAATTACCTGCTGCTCAACGCCGTCAAGACCAGAGCCAGCAATGATACATTCCAACTGAACGCCAAGAGTATTGGCCAGTTTGCGACCCTTTGTCAAGAGTTCGAGAGCAACATCCTTTACCTGTGTTCCCTCTATTTCGCAATATACAAATACGTTATTCATAAATTAAAATTTATGCACGTTCGGCTGCGCTCGGCAAAGAATGCGAGCATTCTCTGCTCTCGCTGGCACGAACCTTCATTTAACCAATAATCTTTTCGTTAAGAAGTTCTACAATAAGCTCGTTGATATCCTCATCAGAACCTGTGAGAGTGCGGCTCTCTTTTGCCTTGAAGACGATATTCTTCACAGCCTTCACGTTTGTTGGAGAACCAGCCTTACCGATCTGCTTTGGATCAGCCTCGATGTCAGCAGCACCCCACTGAGTGATGTCGAGGTAAGGCTTCTGCTCTATCATAGCTGCGAGAGCTGCATCTTCTGGGTTGCGCTCAGCAACGACAGTAGCGTTCTTATACTTCATCACGCGTTTTGCATTGCGTGGACGGCAAGGAGCAGCCGAGCCATTAACGGTAACAACCAATGGAAGTGGAGCCTCAACGGTCTCTACGCCGCCATCGATATGACGCTTGATAACGATCTTCTTAGCCTCCTCGTCGAGAGAGATGATCTCCTCAGCGTATGTAACCTGTGTGAGACCGAGCTTCTCTGCAATCTGTGGACCTACCTGAGCGGTATCACCGTCGATAGCCTGACGACCACCAAGGATGATATCGAAATCACCAATCTTCTTGATAGCCTGTGCAAGAGTGTAGGAAGTAGCAAGGGTATCAGCACCGCCAAGAGGACGGTCAGTAACTACATAGCCGCAGTCAGCGCCACGATAGAGCGACTCACGGATAACTTCTGCAGACTTTGGCAGACCCATTGTTACGACAGAGATAGTAGAACCAGGGAACTGCTCCTTGAGGCGAAGAGCCTGCTCGAGAGCGTTCAGGTCTTCTGGGTTGAAGACAGCAGGCAACGCAGAACGGTTGATGGTTCCTTCTGGAGTCATCGCATCAGGACCTACGTTGTGTGTGTCAGGCACTTGCTTTGCAAGCACAACAATTTTCAAACTCATTTTTTGTTATTTTTTAGGTTTATATTATTTCGATTTAGGAAGCGGACACGCACCTTGTATGCGTACGCGCGCACAAAATCCTGTGCAAAGATAATACATTTTCTCCTTATTTCAAAATAATAAGGAACAAATTAGCATTTTCCGCCAATAATATTCATTCCGAGAAGTACGGCAAGCACTCCAAAGAGAATGCTCGCAACCACATAAGTGGCATACAAGGCATAGTTACTCTGGTTTATCAGCGCCATGCCTTCATTGCTGAACGTACTGAATGTGGTAAATCCTCCGCAGAGTCCTACCGTAAGCATCAGTCTTACATCATTTCCCCACCCCATCGTGCCGGCAAGGGAATTGAACATTCCTATCAGGAAGCATCCCAACACATTACACAGGAATGTCCCCACAGGAAATCCCCCCAACGACCACATGCCGTTAGAAAACTGACTGAGCAGATAGCGCATAACGCTACCTGCTCCGCCACCTATAAATATAAGTAATAGTTTCATTAACAAGGTCTTGTCTTTGGAAGGTTGAATACATCCTGCACTTCCTTCATAGCCTCAGCTGTCATGCCATCTGGCTCTGAACCCATATTGCGGGCACACATATAGATATTTGCAGCCTTGCAGAGCACGTCTGTCTGGTCGAAGGCATCTATAATGTCCTGACCTACAGCTACTGTACCATGCTTCTCCCAAAGTACTACATCATGCTTCTTAATCTTCTCGAGAGTTGCCTCAGCAAGCTCTACCGATGAAGGGAGACCATAAGGAACGATGCCGATGCCAAGAGGAGCAAAGGCGAGAGTCTCAGGAATCATCGACCACAATACGCGGGTCATCTCGTCACCCTTGAGGAAGCGCTGGATATGCGACATTGCCACGAGTTCTATTGGGTGAGTATGGAGGGTTGCCTTATAGCATGAGCCTGTCTCGAGCAGATAGTTCTGCAGAGCGAGGTGTGTAGGGAGCTCTGATGTAGGAGCAACTGGCTCGTCAGCGATAATCTCGTAAGAAGCGCAGTCGTCGCAGATACGAACGATGGAACCGTTCTGCATTGGCTCCTTTGCGAGGTCACGCATGCGCTTGCCTGTTCCCTTGCAGTAGAAATACTTTCCCTTCAGCTGAGGAAGTACCATGCCAATCTGCTTCACAGGAGCGATGGCAGGCATTGCCTTGCACTCATCATCCATATACTCAGTCACGTTCACGGTGATGTTACCACCATTACGCTCAGCCCATCCCTTTTCCCAGAGATAGCCTGTCACTTCTGCAATCTGATCCACCACAGCCTTGAGTTCTGGGCGACCATCCAATATACTCTTCATAGTTCTATGATTTAATTTGATTAAGTTGTATTTTTTGCAAAAGTACAAAAAAGATACGATACGGCAAAGAAAAAGAAAAATTATTTGCAGATTCAAAAGAAAAATGATACCTTTGTCCTCAATACGAAATATGAAACAAAACTAATCCTAAACAATAACAACATGAAAATCCTTCATTTAGCAACAGCCATAGTGCTGACAATGTGTGCCGGCAACGTCATGGCACAGGTAAAACTACAGGCAAACAACGTGGACGAAGTGCTGAAGAGCATGACTCTCGAAGAGAAGGCTACACTATGCGTGGGATATAGCCATGCACAGGGTGATGCCGGTTCAAGCAATGGCATGCTCGGCGCTCATGCCGACCTCGTTCCTGGTGCTGCAGGTGCCACTCGTGCAATACCTCGCCTCGGAATTCCTTCCACCATACTTGCTGATGGCCCTGCAGGTGTCAGAATACAGCCTACCCGCAAGAACGATAGCAAGACATACTACGCAACGGGCTTCCCTGTAGGTACGGCATTGGCTTGCACATGGAATACGGAACTCGTACAGAACGTCGGTAGTGCCATAGGCAATGAGGTGCTCGAATATGGTTGCGACGTACTCCTGGCTCCTGGCATGAACATTCATCGCTCGCCTCTCTGCGGACGTAATTTTGAATACTATTCGGAAGACCCTGTCGTTACGGGTAAGATAGCCGCTGCCTATGTCAATGGCATTCAGAGCCAGGGTGTCGGCACAAGCGTGAAGCATTTTGCAGGCAACAGTCAGGAGACCAACCGTACAGGGGTGAACGAGGTGATAAGCCAGCGAGCTCTGCGCGAGATTTACCTCAAGGGCTTCGAGATTGCCGTTCGCGAGGCAAAGCCATGGACCGTGATGTCATCATACAACAAGCTCAACGGTCCTTTCACTCAGGAGAATCGCGAACTGCTCACCACTATCCTTCGCGATGAGTGGGGCTATAAGGGCATAGTGATGACTGACTGGATTGGTCAGCGCAACACTGGCGCTCAGATACATGCAGGCAACGACCTCATGGAGCCTGGCGAGCAGAAGCAGATTGATGAGATAGTAAGAAAGGTGAAGAGCGGCGAACTTGCCGAGAGCGACCTCGATGTTTGCGTAAAGCGTCTCCTGCAGTATATCGTCATCACTCCTCGCTTCAAGGGATATAGCTATAGCAACACTCCTGACCTCAAGGCTCATGCTGCCGTAACGAGACAGTCAGCCACCGAGGGTATGGTTCTCCTTAAGAACGACCGTATCGCTCTTCCTATGAACGGTTCTCAGAAGGCTGCCGTTTTCGGTATTACCTCCTATGATTTCATCGCTGGCGGCACTGGCTCGGGCGATGTAAACAAGGCATACACCATCGACCTTATGACAGGTCTCACAAATGCAGGCATCAACGTAACGCAAAACCTCAGCGACCTCTATACTAAATATAAGGTATATCAGGAGGCTAAGCGCGATGCTGACAAGGCTCAGGGTGGCTGGTTCTGGGGAAAGGCTCCTCTGCCAGAGATGCAGGTAAGTCGCAATATGATTGACAAGCAGGCTAACGAGGCCGACATCGCTCTCATCACCATTGGTCGTCAGGCTGGTGAAGGAAGTGACCGCAAGGAGGCTAACGACTTCAACCTCACCGAGGTAGAGCGCCAACTCATCACCGATGTATGCGATGCCTTCCACATGAAGAACAAGTGCGTTGTCGTCATCCTCAATATGGGTAATGCCATTGAAACTGCCTCATGGAAGGCACAGCCTGATGCTATCCTCATGGCTTGGCAGCCTGGTCAGGAAGGTGGAAACTCTGTTGCCGACGTTCTTCTTGGCAAGGAGAATCCTTCTGGCAAGCTCACCATGACATTCCCTATTGCATTGACTGACATCCCTTCTTCCCTCAACTTCCCTAACATGGGCAATAACACAGGTGGTCGCGGTCGTCAGCGCAATCAAGACTACACCATTCATGCTGAGGGCATCAACGTAGGTTATCGTTGGTTCAACACACATCATCTTGCCGTTTCATATCCTTTTGGCTATGGTCTCAGCTACACCACATTCGCTTACAGCAAGCCTACCGTCAAGGCAACGAAGGATGGTTTCATCGCTACTGTTACGGTGAAGAATACAGGCAAGGTGGCTGGTAAGGAGGCTGTACAGCTCTACGTTTCGGCTCCTGCAGGTGGCATGGAGAAGCCAGAGCGCGAACTGAAATCATTCGCCAAGACTCGTGCCCTTCTGCCAGGCGAGAGCCAGACACTCTCCTTCACCGTTTCCAACTACGACCTCGCTTCCTACAACGAGGCAACACAAAGCTGGGAGACTGCTGCTGGCAAATACAATCTCCACTTCTCTGCCAACGTGGAGGACTCTCGCGCCACAGCTATCTATTCTCTCTCAAAGCCTTACGCCGTAAAATGCCACGACGTCATGAAGCCTGACATGGAGCTGAAGTAATAAAAAACATATCACAAAATACAATCGAGGCATCCCAAGCATATTCTTGCAGGGATGCCTTTATTTGAAGGGAGATAATGGAAGTTATAGGGAAGTTCTTGCGCTACGTTGGTGCTCAGGCGCTTTGCGGAGTCCGCTCCTTCGTCGCTTTGGAAGTTAACGGACATCACTTTGTCTTTACGATGATGACTCCGTTAGCACCCTTCACACCGTAGATATTGGCATCTTTCAGCACCTCCACATAGTCAACGTCATAGATGCTCACCATACCAAGATCATCCACCTCCATGCCATCTACGATATACAGAGGCTCGCAGGAGAGAAGCAGACTGTTCATGCCTCGGATGAGAGCCTTACCGCCCGATACCGTAAGTCCTGCCACCTTTCCCTGAAGAGCATCCAGAATAGACGTCTTACCTGTCCTCTGCAGTTCCTCACCACTTATCCTACCATTTGAGATAGTACATTCCCTTCTCTTCACAAATCCATAGCCGATATCCACAAGTTCCTGATCCTCATCGATATGTGAGTTCTCATTAGCAAGACGTATTCGGGCACTCTTCCTTCCCTCCACAGGGATGTCATACTTCAGTTTCTTATACTCTATATGTATCGTATCCTCAGCCTGCACATTCGTCAATCCGAACTGCCCCTTCTTATTTGAGACTGCATATCGCCTCTCATTCGTCGTCCATATCACAGCCCCTTTCAGCGGTTTCCCTTCCAAATCTGATATTACACCATTGAAAGGCACATCTTCCGTCTCCTGCGCAATAGCCGTGCCAACAGCCATACCGATGCACACCAACGCCACGAGGCGCATCTCTCTCAATATAAATGACATTATCTTCATTCGCTTTGTATTAAACAATGTAGTTAGCAATTACCTTTTGTTTGAATCACCCTTATAACAGATTGATGCAAAAATACGAAAAAGAAATGATACGGCAAAGAAATTGCGATGATTTATTTTTAAAAAAACGGAAGACACAGAATAATCCGCGGGTCACAGGGACAGGTCCGTTGACCCAGCATTGGGTCAAGGCGACCTGTCCCTGCGACCCTTGTGTACTGTGTGGCATCATCGCAATAGCTGATAAACTTGGCATTGACGCAACTCTGTAATCAGGATGCGAGAGGGCAACGCAGGAACTGCTTAATGGAGTCTATTGGTTCAACTACCGTCAGATGCAGAAAGATATGGCAACATGGCGCACCCCTCAAATGGTACGAGCTGTTGGTGGAATAACAGACGAAATGGTTGAAACTTTCAAGCAATACATCGCAGGAGTACAGCCTATTGCAAGCATGGGCGGTTCTAATGGTGCAGCCAATACTCTCACCAACTGGGATGGTTTAGAGGTTACCAATGGCTGGAGAGCACCAACAAGACCTAACTTCCTGAATTATTCAAAGAAGAAAGGTAGTGGTATCAGTATGTGATTCTTGCCTATCATAAAGAATTGGCGCACCATCCATTGAGGGTGATGCGCCTTATTCTATTTAAAACAAATATGATGTTTTTATTTCTTTGTTGTCATGATATACTCGAAGATATTTCCGTTGTTGAGCAGTTGTTTTAAGAAGTCCTTGAGCGACTCAGTGGTGATAGCATCGTAAAGAGCAAGGTCATTGGAGTCTATCACAATGCCATCGTGGATGAAGTATTCGCGAATGTCGTCAGCACTCTTTCCCTTGTTTAGCGAAGGGGCTTTGCGTTGCTTGCGTTTCAGACTCTTGAAATTCTCCAATAGCTGTGCGTCAATACCTGTTTCCGACAATTCATTGAGTAGTGTCTTTATATCATCGCGAATTGCTGCTTCCTTCTCCGGATCACATACAAACGAGATGGTGAAGAGCATCTGTGGGAATGGATGCTGTGTGTATTTTGGTATCACGGCGATGCTGTAGGTGTCACCGTGTTGAAGACGGATGCGGTTTATCAAAGCCTCACCCAACACACTGCGCAGAGCATCCATGTGCGCATGATGGTATGCATCATATTTCAAGCCTTTCTCCCATGCGAGCAGCATGGTGCAGTCTGCTTTCGGAGTGTTACCATCAACCACCTTCACCGTTATAGTGTCGTTTGTGCGGTAGTGTTGTTCCATGCGGTCGATGCGCTCAACAGGCTTTGTCTTTGAAGGAAGGCTGCCAAGATACTTTGTCACCAAAGGAAGAACAACATCTGTCTTCAATGGTGTCTTGACAACCGCCACCATACCGTTGTAGTTTGAGTGCAGACGGGCAACAATCTCCTTAATCTTGCCGATGCTCATTGCTTCGACCTCCTCCTTTGTTTGCATTCTCATGCGCTCATTAGAAGCGTATGGGTACGCCATAATGTCAATGATTGCCTTCATCAGTGGTGTCATCTGCATCTCCACCGCCATGCGTGCCTGTGCCGTCAGTTTGTTGTACTCCACGGTATCAATGCTCTCGGTATAGAGTCTCATGTGGAATGATTTGAACATGTTCTCCAACTGAGCACTGTCGGCATACGCACCATACAATACCTCTGCTGGATTCACCTTTATCATAGGTATAGGTTGCTCGTATTCGTTGAAGTTGCGGATGGCTTTCTTCAGATGTTCCAGATAGATAACCTCGTCATTCTCAAGCAATGTCTCGCCACCCTTAACAAACAGACGTACCTCTGTCTGTACCATGTTGCTGTCTGGTACATGGTTCATCACCACCTTCACACCGTTTGACAGTGTGTATTCGGTGAATGATTTGTCGTAGGCGAATGTGTTCTTCTTTACAACCTTGCCTGGTTTTGGATTTATGAAGAACACCTTCTTTTTACCTTTCTGCTGACTATCAGAGGCTACGGTGTCAGCAGCAAACTGCATTGCTTCCACCTCATTCCATAAGGCGAGAACATCCTCCTTTGTTGGTAATGCCGTATCATTGTTCTCTGGGAAGAGGAGAGACAATGCACAGCGTGTCTTGTCAAACATTGTCTGTGCTGCCGCCTGCACCATGCTTCGGGAAATATGGCGGCGGTTATATGAATCGAGAATAGTACGCACCATAGGCGAGACCGCAATGGTTCCTTTGAGGTAGTGCTCAATACAATTCTCTGCTGCTCCCTTGGCATCAACGTGGTCTGACTTACCTCCGTAAAGGGTATCGTTCCATTCTATTATGGTGGTATCCTCAATGGCACGGAAATCTGAACTGTCCTTGTAAGCAATGTAGTTTGAAAGTTCTGCGTCTGTAACACCAATGCGTTTCATCTTCTCCACCTCAATCAATGCTTTCTTGAGTATCTCCCGCCAGTCCGTTACAGATGTAACGAGCAACGCAAGTGTCTGGTTCGCCTTTATCGTGTAGTTGTCAATAGGTCTTATCTGACTGACTTGTGACATAAGAACCTGCGGATTATCGTTCTTCAGCTTCTCCATGCGCGACTTCAATATCTGCATTACGATGTTGTTTATCTCGTTCTGCTTGAAGAACGCCACCTTCTGTATTTCGCTCTGAGGCATGGAAGGATAGAGTGACGATAACTGTATGAAAGCCATTGGTACCTGCTTGTTCTGCGTTATGAAAACGAATGGTTGATTTCCTGCAGAAGGTAAGTCGAAGTCTGGTACGATTGTACTTCCCTTCTTTAAGTCACCAAATAGTTTTTCTATTTTCCTTACCATAAGGTCAGGATCGAAGTCGCCGCAAGCAATGACACATTGGTTCTGTGGCTGATACCAAAGTTTATAGAACGCACGCATCTGCTTGGCGGTACATTTGTTGATGATATCCATACTGCCGATAGGATTGCGCTCTGCATATCGTGTACCAGCGTTACGCTCCTTAAACAACTTCATTCCTTCATCACTCATGGAACGTGCACGCCATTCCTCCACTATTACGTTGCGCTCAGCATTAAGAGCCGCCTCGTCAATAACAGCATCCGCACTCCAATCGCGCAGAATCATCAGGCAGCTGTCTATGCGACTTTCACCTGCAAGTGGCACTGCGGAAAGAATGTATTGGGTGTTCTCGTAAGAAGTGCGAGCATTCACATCAGGACCGAATGCCACACCGATGCCACGCAGAAAGTCTATGATGGTGTTTCCTGGATAATGCTTCGTGCCTTTGAACATCATGTGCTCAAGGAAATGCGCCAAGCCCAGCTCAGTTTCCTCCTCAACAAGAGAACCAGTGCGCTGTATCAGTCGGAACTCTCCGATATGCTTCTTGTTCACAGCCTTGCGCACATAGTATGTCATGCCATTTGGCAGAACACCCTGACGTAAAGCCGTGTCAACAGGAACAATTTGTTCGGAAGTCTTACCATTGGCGGATAATATAGCTATGATGATGGTTAATAATACGGTGCAAAATCTCTTCATTGGATTGTTTTTATTGTTTAGGGTTGATATAAGGAAGGGCGTAAACCCTTCATTGACTTGTTTTCTAAGTAGGCTACCGCCAAGTGGCCTGTCGCTAACAAGCAAGAATGAGTCCACGCCCTAAAACGTGAACTTCTCGTTCTGCTTGTTCTCAGCGACTGAATGTTTGGCGGTATTCACTTAGAAGAGAACAAGAGCCGTGAAGCTCTGTATGTGATTAATATATTATTGCTTAATGCTGTATGTTTCTTGTCAAATAGTTTTTGTTGCAGTTCCTGCTGGTGGCCTACCGTAAACTGCATGTTTATCTTTTGGGGTTATGGTTCCTTCGCAGATTCATTTGCAAAATTACTACTTTTTATTGAGAAATGTATCCTTCCCTCCGTTAAATAAGCAAAACACATTGAATTTCTATCATTTTGTCAAGAATCATAGCCAACCTTCACACTTTTTTGTTAGAATAGTAAATATTTCTTAAACCACAAAAATTTTCTTTCTTTTTATCCTAAAAAAAAATCTCCGAAAAATAATGTGTGCGAATACAACAAAATCAATATTGTTTATCTCTTCACAAAAATACATGAAATAGCAGATTTCAATATTGTACCTCCAAAGCTATGTGTTTGCCTCCCCAAAGCATAGAGTTAGGCATAGAGAAGCATAGAAACTGACATCGAGTTTGACAGCAACAGCAGATGAGATGCTAAATCCCACGCATCGGAGGATTTTCCTATAACGTTACACGTTTCACAAAATCTCCGTAAGCAACTGAGAACAAGAGATATAAGTATGTGCAACGTTTATCCAACGTTACACGTAGGTTTCACTTCGATACACTTTCGAAAATTGTGATTCTCATATATATAAAATAAGGTGGAAAAATCGAGGGGTTAAAGAAGAAAGTTGGGGTAAAAATTTGGAATTTCAAGAAAAATTTCGTATCTTTGCAATCAAATTGAGACACCCTCTGAAAAGAGGAAAATGACTCTCGTTTAACAGATCTTTATTTATTCATTAACTATTCAGTTTGGCGATTCGAGCAAGCCGGGCAACGATTACTCTGCCACATGAAGCCTTAAGAACAGGATATCATGATTGGTGATACGACCCGTCCTCTGGGGACTATCTCAGCTGAAAAACACAAAATTACTTTTTTTTCATGGCACAAGAAACAGAAATGTTTTCTTCTGGCGTCGGCATGACTGATGGCCAGAAACTCGTCCTCATGCTCGAGACATTCATTGGGGACAACTATCAAATTCGTAAGAACATCGTTAGCGACGTGATGGAGTATCGCAAACTGCCTCTCGACTCGCACGATGAAAAATGGCTCACTCTGGATGATGCAGCCTTCAACGCTATGGTGCTGGAGGCTCGCAAGTCGGGCATCGAGGGAAGCATCCGACAGGTGATGCAGGAGATGGTATATTCCTCTAACATTGAGCAGTATGACCCTGTAAAGTCCTATCTCGACAATCTCCCTGAATGGGATGGAAAAGACCGCGAGGAGGCTTTGTTTAATGCCATCCCTGGCATCAGTTCCGAGATGGTGTATTTCGCCTGCAGATGGTATCGCTCATGTGTGGCTCATTGGTATGGAATGGACACTCTCTACGGCAACCAGAGCGTGCTCACCCTCATCGGTCCTCAGGGGTGCGGTAAGTCAACCTTTGCGCAGAAGCTCCTTCCTCCCGAACTTCGCAACCTCTTCCTTGACCACATCAATCTCTCAAACAAGAACGACAAGGAGATGGCTCTTTCAAACAACATGCTTGTGAACATCGATGAGCTCGACCAAATAACGAACTCACAACAGGCAGCATTGAAGCAACTCCTGACGAAGAGTCGCGTGAATGGTAGAAAAATCTATGGACGCAATCAGACGATGCGCGAGAGAATGGCTTCCTTCCTCGCCACAACCAACAACCGTCATCCTTTGAAGGATCCTACCGGCAGCCGTCGTTTCCTCTGCATCAACATCCCTGATGGATGCAAGATAAACAACGCGCTCGAAATTGATTACCAGCAACTTATGGCACAAGCCCTTCACGAGGTAAAGACAGAGAAAATGCCTTATTGGTTTAATGATGACGAGGTGCGTCGCATTCAGCAACTCAACGTTCAGTTCTATGCCGATCTGAGCTTTGAGAAGGTCGTGGGAAGCATTGTTCGCAAACCTGAAACAGACGAAGAGAGCACGAAGATGTCCTCATGTCAGTTGCTTGACATCATCTCTCGCGAATATCCTGGCATTCAGGTGAATCGCAGCCTTCAGACACGCCTCGGCTTCATTCTCTCAGACATGGGGATAGAGCGTAGCAGAAGCAATAATGGTTTCCGCTATAATGTAGTCATAAACAAATCTGCTTAGAGCTCTACATCAGCAAACCAAGAGATTGAGAATTTCAGATTGTGCAACGATAGTGAAACGTGCGTGTAACGTCCAAGCAACGTTACACGCACTTATCAGTTTAATTATCAATACATTATAAAGATTTTGTGAAACGTGTAACGTTGCGAGAAAATTCGTCAATCACACGACACAAGATATTTATCCCATCAATATCCACAACCTTCAACCAAGAAAGATATTTTATTATCTTGTAGAAATTATTGTATGGAATTACTTAGTTGATGCTAAGTGAACTATTAATAGTTGTCACCATAGCGCTCCTTTGTAATCTCATCGAGAGACTTGCCACGTGTGTTTGGCATACAGAGAACACCGAGGCAGAGAGAGAACACGAGCAGACCTACCATACAGCATGCTGCGAGCACGAAGCCTTCACCACCTGCGTAGATATAGGTAAACGCAAGTCCCCATGCAGCAGAGAGTCCACGAACGATGAAGAACATCAAGCCCTGAGCACCGGCACGGAACTTTGCAGGGAAGAGTTCTGAACCCCAGAGTGCATAGAAAATCTGTACGGAACAACCATTGTTGAAGCCCCAGAGGATGGTAAACAGCCAGAGGATTGTCATACCGCTCAAACCAGCAGCAAGAAGCTGATCCTGCCAGATGATGATAGCCCATGCAGCAAGAGCAGAGACAAGACCTGCGATATAGAAAATCTTGTGCGCGAACTTGTCAACCAATGGTGAGATACAGAATGTAGTCAACACCACGATAAGCCAGCTGACACATGAGAGCATGTTTGCCTCCTCATTGCTGAGGTTGCCTGCTGTCTCATAGATGTGTGGCTGGAAGAAGCCCATCACGGATGCAACGAGATTCCATGTAAGATAAATACCTGCGAGGAATGCTACGGTCTTGACTGCCACCTTATTAGAGAAGAGCACAGCGAAAGCGTGCATAAGGCTGTTGTCTTCCTTCTTCTCGTTTGCCTTGTTGGCGGTGAACTCAGCACTCTCCTCCAACTGGCGCTGGAGTGTCCATGCTATGAAAGCGATGACGAATAGGGTGAAGAACACTACGCGGGAACTGAACACATTGATAGCATCAGTTGCAGCATCAGCACCAACGAAGAGTCCTGCAACGCTTTCTACGAGTCCGAAGAGATAGCCACCTGGAGCGAGGAGCATACCGAAGAACAGAACGCAGAGAGGACCAATGCCCCACGACATCTGCGAGATACAGATGTTACGTCCACGATTGTTGACCTCAGAGCTCTCAGAGATATATGTCCATGATGCTGGTACACCAACACCTACGGAGATACCCGTAACGAGGAAGCCAGCGAGGAGCATAGGGAAATTGCATGAGAGCATGATGAGGAGCACACCTACCATATAAACAATAAGGTTATATGTGAAGATGAACTTACGACCATACTTATCAGCGAGGAAACCTCCGATGATGGCACCGATGGCAGCACCCATAGCGTTAGCGCTGAGTGCATTAAGCCATCCAAGATGACTTTCCTCCAATCCGAGATAATTCTGCCACAATGTCAAACCTGATGCACCGGCAACGATAGCACCAGCGTCAAGATAGTTGTTGAGAGATACCGCTATGGTACTCTTTAAAGATGATTTTGCCATAATTATTAGCGATAAAACAATTAAAGATTCCCCCTTTGGGGGTTAGGGGGCTACCTACAAACGATATCTACTTCTACATCCATAATCTTGGCAACCTTGAGGATAGTGTCGATATGACGACCTACGGCAGCTGCCATGTGATGGGTAGGACCTGCCTCTGACCACTTGTTGCAGAACTCGCGGCAAGGGATAGAGAACTTAGTACGCATGTTTGTATCGCCGAATGTGAAGATTTCACCTTCCTGGTTGACACCCTCTGCAACAACGAACTTGAACTTACCGTTCTTGTCCTGAGTGATGCCGAGGTACGTAACGTCACCCGTAGGAGGATAGAACTGTGTGAGATAGCCACCACCAGCCTTGCCATGGAATACAGGAACGATCTTCATTGTTGGCTTCTTTGCCTGAGAGATGTCGAAGTCACCAGAGCCAGAGTGACCAATGATGCAGATATCCTCAGGGAAGTCGATAGAGTACATCTCAGCGAGAGTACCTGTGCCAGAGATAGTCTTGAGGATAGACATAGCCATAGCCACCTTCATATCACCCTCAACTGCACATGCTGTGTGCTGCTTGATGAGCATAGAGAATGCAGGGATGAGCATAGAGTCGAGCTTACCGGCAACGCCCTGAGCGAAACCGTCATAGTGAGAAGCGATGAGACCGAGCTGCTCATCCTTAACCCACTGCTCGAAAGCAACTACATACTTTGCCATATCCCATACCTTCTCGATAGAGTTACCACCCTCGATGTCGAATGTATTGAGGATATCCTCAGCCTTTGCCTGGATGGCAGCCTCGTCGGTGATATTATCAGCGATAGCCCACATCTTCTCCCAGTCGAACTGCTTGGTGAAGAGGCCCATGCGATGATAGAGGTTGGTCTCGTCGATGTAGGGGTCCATCATGTTAGGATATGGACGACCGATCTGGGCAATGTTGGTATAACGGAAGCGACGGTGTACCTGGGCAGCCTTGCACCACTCCTCGAGCTCGTGCTGGACCTCAGGATCGCCACCCTCGACAACGCCGGTGATGACAGCGTGGCGCTTGCCAGCGCGCTCGAGGTCAGCAACCATCTCGCCTACAGCACCGCAAGCATAGAGCTCGCCCAGCCAGGTGGCAATGTCAGTGTGCTCGTAGTCAGGCTGTGCCTTCTTCTGGACGTTGACGAGGACAACGGGGACGTTGAGGTCGCGGACGGCAGGGAGGAGGTTGTTAGAGGTAGCGTAGGTGAGGAGCTGTAGGATGACGAGGTCAACGTCGGCGCAACGGAACTTGTCGCCGGCTGCCTGCGAGAGCTCCTTGGTGGTAACCAGACCGCCGTCGATGATCTCGATGGTGTCGGGAAGGGTCTTCTTGAAGGCTTCGTACTGTGCCTCGAACTCAGGAACGAGGCTTGGGAACTGTGGTAGGTAAGCGCCGAGGGCGATAGAGAATACGCCGACGCGTGCTTTGGTTTCAACTAAAGGTTTTGCCATGATTGTTGTTATTTTGGTTAGTGATTGTTTGTGGGGTGGGG
>JAZQOH010000030.1:0-15739 GCA_045627725.1 Prevotella sp.
AAACTGAAGCAGACACTCTCGAAGGTGAAGGTGAATGGTCGCCCTATCTTCGGCAAGGCTCAGGAGGACCGTCGTCGCTATGCCTCTTTCCTCGCAACGACTAATGATGAGCATCCTCTCTGTGACCCTACTGGCAGTCGTCGCTACCTCTGCCTCCATATCAGGAAGAAGGCTCTCAT
The DNA here is from genome assembly GCA_045627725.1 of Prevotella sp. Lineage (GTDB taxonomy): Bacteria > Bacteroidota > Bacteroidia > Bacteroidales > Bacteroidaceae > Prevotella. Next base: position 180 of record JAZQOH010000030.1, read on the forward strand.
CGACAATGACTCGCCTATCAACTATGCCCAACTCTATGCTCAGGTGCTCCATGAGCTTCGCGAGGACAAGATTCCTTACTGGTTCAGCAACGATGATGTTCAGCGCATCCAGCAGGCAAACCTGCCGTTCTTCAAGAGTGATGACGTGGAGAGCATGCTTCGCCAATGCTATCGTCTCCCTGAGACAGATGATGAGGGCGAATGGTACACCTGCAAGGAGGTTTGCCAGAGCATCAACAAGAAGTACCCTGAGATGAAGAGCAATAACTCTACGAAGGTTAAGATTGGACAGACTTTGCGCTATCTTGGATGTGTATCAAAGCACACGAAACATGGTGTCGCCTACAAACTGATAAGCAAAGCCGCATAGAAAATAAAAACACCCATCACCCATCACCTTTGCCTTATATATTATTGAATATCAATAGTATGACGAGGTGATGGGTGGGTGATGGGTGGTGATGGGCTAAAAACAACCCATCACCCATTTAACTAACTGATAATTAATATGTTTACCTTAAAAGGTGATGGGTGATGGGTTATCGCACAAATTCATTTTTCCTCACAAGAGTTTGCCCCAAACTCAATGCCTGTTTCTATGAAACGCAAGGTGAGTTTGGGGCAAATAAATATCTAAATTGAGTTAGGATACCTAAAGCATTGAGTTACGACATCTAAAGCATTGAGTTAGGATGCCTAACACATAGCTTTATCATACGAGTTTGGACCAAATGGATGAAACAAATACTCGCTTTCGCGAGTTTGATGGTTGAACAAAAATTATCAACGATACGCCAAAAATTTAATTCCAAAAATAAAAAAATAATCTTTAGAAAATTTTCGGATACAATTTTTGGCGCATCGTTGGAAATTTTTGGTAAAAAGCTTTACACCATAGCATAGACGATGTCCATGATTTGCTTGCCGAGAGCATCAGCCTCATCCATGGAGTGAGCCTCGCTATAAACGCGGATGATAGGCTCGGTGTTTGACTTGCGGAGATGTACCCACTTGTCGGGGAAGTCGAGCTTTACACCATCAATATCATTAACCTGCACGTCTGCCATAGCAGAATACTTTTCCTTTACCTGGAGGAGGATTGCGTCAACATCTGTCTGTGGGGTGAGGTCGATGCGGTTCTTTGCGATGAAATACTCAGGGAATGTCTTGCGAAGCTCACTCACCTTGCAACCCTTCTGTGCAAGAGAAGAGAGGAAGAGAGCAATGCCTACGAGGGCATCGCGACCATAGTGACTCTCTGGATAGATGACTCCACCATTGCCTTCACCACCGATAACAGCGCCAACTTCACGCATCTTGGTGGTTACGTTTACCTCACCAACAGCAGCAGCTGTGTATTTGCCGCCATGCTTCTCTGTTACGTCACGAAGAGCACGAGTAGAAGAGAGGTTGCTTACGGTAGCACCAGGAGTGTGGGAGAGAACATAGTCGGCAACGCTTACGAGAGTGTATTCCTCACCGAACATTGTGCCATCCTCGCTGATGAAAGCAAGACGATCCACGTCTGGGTCAACAACTATGCCAAGGTCAACATTCTTCTGTTCCTTGATGTGTCCGATGATACCCTGAAGGTTCTTCTCCAGAGGTTCTGGATTGTGGGCGAAGTCACCGTTTGACTCCCCATTGAGGAAAGTATATTTTACTCCGAGACGGTCGAGAAGTTTAGGAAGGATAATGCCACCAACGCTGTTGATAGAGTCAACGACAACGCTGAATCCAGCCTTTCGAATGGCCTCTGCATCCACGAGACGAAGGTTCATGACAGCTTCTACGTGGCGGTCATCGAAGTTCTCCTCGCTATATTTACCCATGTTGTCAACATCAGCATAGTCGAAAGCCTCTGCCTCAGCAATAGCAAGTACTTCATTGCCATCAGCAGCAGTAAGGAATTCACCACGAGCATTGAGGAGCTTGAGGGCGTTCCAATGGCGTGGGTTGTGAGAAGCCGTGATGATGATACCGCCATCAGCACCTGCCATGGTAACTGCGAGCTCTGTTGTAGGTGTTGAAGCAAGACCGATGTTGATGACATCATATCCCATTCCCATCAATGTGCCGCATACAACGTTCTTTACCATCTCGCCAGAGATGCGAGCATCACGACCAACGACAATCTTATTTGTTGGGTTCTTCGTGCTCTTGCGGATGAAGGTGGCATAGGCAGAAGTGAACTTTACTATGTCGAGGGGATTGAGAGTGTCCCCAGCAGGACCGCCGATAGTGCCACGGATACCTGATATGGATTTTATTAAAGTCATAATGTTTTTCTTGTATGTTTTATCTTGTATGTTGTATTTTTATTTATACACTTGAAGTATCTAAATTCCTCCCCTTTGGGGAGGGTAGGAGGGGCTTCTTCTTGGGGAGGGTAGGAGGGGTTTCCTAGTTAGTTCCTCGCTGATAGGTGATGGTGTAGAGACATGCATACACACCCTGACTGGCAGAGGAATGTCCCTGATCATGAGGCACGATGATGCGCACCTTGGCAAGTTCGTCATCAGGAGATGTAAGACGACCGAGCTTGATATATGAGAGAGGAATGAGCCATCCTCCTGGAACGGAAGCACTGCCATAGCGTCTATAGAGAATGCTCTGGTTTGTGTCGAAACTTGCATAGAACGAACCGCTCTTGTTGGTCACCGAATACTTATCATAGAGATAGTGATAAGAGAGAATCTGATTAGTCAACTGAATGGAGTCGCCGTTGATGTTGTACTCGGTGAAGCGAGACAAAACATCGCTTGTCTCTCCCTTCTTGAGCACCTGTCCGCTTCCACGATTGATAATCTGCATATACACACCAGAACCCTCGAAGAGGACAAACTCGTTCTTGCTCACATCGGTAGTGGTATCTTTGAGGAATTCTTCTTCAGAGATAACCTTGATGTTATTCCTCGAGATATAGTTAGATATGGCCGAACGCTCTGCGTCACGCTGTTCTGCATAGGTCTCTATGTCGTCGCAGGATGTGAATGCCATAGCAACGAAAACGAGCAGGAGGGAATAGAGAAAGTTCTTCATATTTAAAAATTCAAAAGTTCAAAAAATTATATAAATCTAAAATGAACAAATAAAAAATAATAATCAAAGCAAATGGGCGAAAGCCTTGACAGCTTCCTGTACGATTTTCTCTGCCTCTTGGGCGGAGCAATAGAGCCTGCCGCCAGATGCGTTCTTATGTCCGCCACCATTGAAGAATCGTGCTGCCATCTCATTGCAAGGGAAGTCATCTACAGAACGTAGGCTCACCCAGATAAGATTGTCTTTTTCAGTGTCCTCGCGGAGAGAGATGGACAAGCGGTGTCCTTTTATCTGCAGAGGCATATTTACGAGTCCTTCAGCATCGCCCTTGATATAATGAAAACGCTTCAGGTCAGCGCGAGTCAGGATGTAATAAGAGGCGCGACGAGGTGTGAGTATGCGTAGTTTCTCATAGAGCACATAGCCTGTGAGGCGCAGACGATGATCGCTGAAGGTATGATATACGTTGCGATAGATTTTGTCCTTGTCAATCTTCTTTGCAAGAAGCTGACTGATGATGAAATAAATCTCAGGACGTGTGGAATTGAAGGTGAAGCCACCAGTGTCGGTCATCATTCCGCAATATGTGGTGATGGCCATGTTGCGAGTCATCATATCATAACCACCGAGCTGCCAGATGAGTCGGAAAATCATCTCTGAGGTGGAACTCATCTCAGGGAAGGATATTGTCTGCTCTGCATCAACGGCAGGACCGATATGATGGTCGATAAGTACCTTTCTGGCAGGAGAGGCGATGAGATGCTCAGCGAGTTTCTCCGTGATGCGTGAAGGTACATTGAAGTCGAGACAGAAGATAGTGTCTGCCTCGCGGAACATACGCTCTACATCATCTGGATGCTTGTCATAGCGTACGATGGTTTCTGTGCCCGGCATCCATTTGAGGAAATCGGGATATTGGTCAGGCACCACAACGGTAGCCTTCTTGCCCTGCTGACGAAGGTATTCTGCCCATGTGAGGGTGGAGCCCAATGCATCGCCGTCAGGACTGGTATGACCGATGACAAGCATACGCTCGCCATCGGTCACTATGTCTTGGAGCTGTTTCAGCTCATTATCATTCAGTAGGTTGATATTCATTTAGAAGAGTTTGTTTGGATAAACACCGTCTTCAACGAGCTTAGCGATGCGAGCAACGGTTTCAGGACGATCCTCAGAGTAAGTTACGCCAAACCACTTGCTGGTAGTGTCGAGCACCTTGCATGTAGCAGTACCCTCGTTGATGAGCTTGTTTACCATCAGAGGGATGAAGAACTCCGACTTGAGGTTCTTGATATTAGCCTCGTCAGAAAGGAACTCCTTGAAGAACTCCTCGGAATACTGGAAGTAGTCAGGAGTGAAGCCCCACATATTCATGGAAACAGGAGCGTTCTCCTCAACGGATACCCACTCGCCGTCTTCCTTGTTGTCTGCGCGGAAAGCAACAGAACCATCGTCAAGGCGAGCAATTTTTGTGCGCTCAACGCATGTGGTGAGGTTGCCATTGTCGTCCTTTGAGCAGATGCCGCGGCTTACTGTACCGTTCTCAGAGAGTGTGTTGCCTACGCGGAAACCTACCATAGCATACTGTCCCTTTGCGTCTTCTGGAAGGTCTGCGAGGAACTTACCGATAACCATGAATGCGTCGCGATTGTAGAAGTCATCGCAATTGATTACGCAGAAAGGCTCCTTGATAACATCCTTGCCCATGAGAACAGCGTGGTTGGTGCCCCATGGCTTCTCACGACCTTCAGGAACACTGAAACCTTCAGGGAGAGCGTCGATGCTCTGGAAGCAGAGTTCGCACTTCACCTTACCTTCGTATTTAGCGAGAATCTGTGTGCGGAACTGCTCTTCGAAGTCCTTGCGGATAACCCAGACAATCTTGCCGAAGCCTGCCTGTATTGCGTCATAGATACTATAGTCCATAATTGTCTCGCCATTAGGGCCGAGACCGTCAAGCTGCTTCAGGCCACCATAACGGCTACCCATGCCTGCAGCGAGGAGAAAGAGTGTTGGTTTCATATTGGTTTGTTTATTTTATGTTTGTACGATTTATCGATGTTTCGATTATCGAAGTTGTTGATAATGGATGCAAAATTACAAAAAAAAGTTCTTTCTCCCAAACTTTTAATGTAATTAATTTAGAACGGATATCCGATTGCGAAGTTGATGCATTGCGCCTTTGAGAATTTCGGAGCATTGAAATATCCTGATGTTCGCTCGGAGTAAGGGGTGTGAATCTGTATTCCCCAGTCGATGCGAAGCACGAAGAAGTCGAGGTCATAGCGTATGCCTATGCCGGTACCGACAGCGAGGTCGTTGAGGAAATGCTCTGGTTTGAAGGAACGTCGAGTACCATCGCCGAGGTCGATACGGCTCTCCGTCTTGTCCTTCGTGGGATTATCAATGACAGATTCCTTGAAATCCCATACGTTGCCGGCGTCGAGGAAGAAGGCACCATAGAGCGAACCGAACAGGCGAGGACGATATTCGAGATTGAGAACAAGTTTCATGTCACCAGTGTTGGTGACATATCTGAACTTTTCGTTTGGATTATAGGAACAGCCAGGACCGATGCTCCTTGCCGTGAAGGCACGAAGGTTGTTCGCGCCACCCACATAGAACTGCTCGGAATAAGGTGCTTTCTCGGAGTTGCCGAAGCATTTCAGCAATCCAAGTTGAGCGTGAGCCACGAAGTTGGAGAAATCACCGACTCGCCACGTCTTCTTCCATTCTGCCTCCATCTTCACGAATTGTGCGAAAGGCGAACCGAAAGAGGTCTTGTCCTTCTCGTTCCATTCCTTTCCGGCAATGAGATATCCGAGTGCCATGAGGTTTGAAGCTTCGGAGATGGAAACCGACAACACCATAGGATTGAGATAGTTGATAGGAGAAGTGTAGCGATAAGTATAGCGCATCTTCGGCATGAAATAAGACTTGCTCGATGCCAGCATGACAGGCGATTCTTTCTCCAGTTCGCGATACTCATCAGACACGCTAACCATACGGTCATACTCCACGATGAGTGGGGAGAACTGATGCTGCGACTGAGGTGTCTTCTGGAATACGTAGGAAAGGTCACCAGAGAGGATGTGGCGACGGAAGAAACCGCTACGGTTTATCGTCTCGCGTGATACGCTGATGATTGTCGTAGGGGTTGTCTGCCAGCGACGCCTCTTGCCGATGATGAACTTTGGCAGAAGCAGACGTGGCATCGAAAGGGTCAGGTCGCCGGAAATCTCGTAGTTGTTATTGTTAGAAGATGCCGTGGATCCCGTCTGAAACTCATAATTTGCGCCAAGATTGAAACTCAGCAACTCACCTCCACGGAATGCATTACGCTTTGCGAAACCAAGACTAGCACCAGGTCCCATGCGTCCTGATGTCTTGCCGATATAGTTAGCCTGTAGAGTAAAGTCGTATGGTTTGTCGAGGGTGCAGTTTATCATCATATCAAGCACTCCAGCTCCTTTGCGCTCAATACCGTCAGAGGTGGCGGAAACGGTGTCGCTTACCAGCATATCCGTACCATCAGGCAATACTCTTGGAATGAAGTCGATGCTTGTAGATGAGAAGATACCCTTCGACACCATCCTCATCATCGACTCCTCGTAGGCACTCTGCGAGAATAGCTGGCCAGGGCGAAGCTTCACGTCGGTGAGTACCACACGAGGACGGATAGGTGGTTTCTTTCCTCCGAAGTGAATCTTTAGCAAACGACGGTCGAGCGAGTCGGTAAGTGTTTCCCTTGCCACTCGCTGCAGTTTCACATCCACCTTTCCTATCACCCACTTACGCATCACGCGCTCATCGAGAGAGTCAGCCATGTGAAGTTGTAGTCGCACCTTCCCCCTTGTGTTGAGCGTGTCGGCGAGATAGGACGTATATGACTGCTTGTAATAATAATATCCATGGTTGCGGAAAAGGTCATAGATGCGAGAGCGTTCCTTGTCCAACGTACTGATATTGAACGGAGTGTCACGTTTTAATAATGACTTCGAACCGATGAGCATATTGTATGCCTCCTCGTTGAAGTTTGAGTAGCTGATGGTGTCAATTCTGTACAAAGGACCAGTCTCCACCTTATATGCTATCTTTGCCGTTCGAGGGCGAGGTATGCTGTCGTGCTTCGTTGTCTTTGGCTTGCCATATACGATGTCATAATCCACGTTTCCCTGGAAATATCCATTGCTCTGGAGTACAGATTCTGCCACCGAGGCACGCAGTTCGGGATTCACCCTGCTCATCAGCACGGGAGCCTTGCCAAAGGAACTCGTAATCCATTTGGCGAAAGCGCTTTTCTTCTCGTGGAATGCGTTATAGATCCAAAGTCCGTAAGGTATTGTCCTATAGTATGACGAACCGAAGAGAGCACCATTAGGAGCCGTGGCGAGAGCTGCTTCCAGTTCTGCCTGTGTCTCAAAATAGTGACCTCCGCTTTCATCGCTGATATAGGTTATTGGTTTAAGGCCTGTGTACAGTTGCTCATCATCTTCAAGATGCGAGACGGATGAGCAAGAGGTTACGATGGCTATTGCCAGTATCGCAATCAACGATACCAGCATCCTATGGCGTATTATGGTCTTTATGTATATCAATTCTCTTTTGTAAAACAAATTTGTTATTGCTTCACCATTCTTCCGTCTCCTCCTCCTTGGGGGGAGGCTGGGAGGGGGCTGTTTTTTCTTTCTATGTGTGTCGTGTCATTCCTGTTAGGCATTATCACTCCTCTTTGTGAAGAGGTTGGGATGGTCAGGTCCTTATCTCCAAACTGGAATATATCCTTGAAGTTCTGGAGCTTGCGCTTCCACATATAACCAGCGCCATATTCACCCACATAACCTTCGAGATAGTCATATACGGCACGCTTGTAGAAGAGTTGCAGATACTGGTTTGAAGTAGCAGAAGTGCGATACTGCACCTCCACGTTATCAAAGAACGTATTGTTCTGTCCCGTCACGTCAGGTCCTGTGGATATCTTTCCGCCCACGGAGATGGAGAGGCGATTATGCCAGAAGCGCTTTGCGAACTTGAATGAGTAGTCGAGATGGGTGTGACCTGTCTCGTCGGTGTTGTTCTCCATACCTACGGAGAGGTCGAGGGTGCGGAGTGCAGAGCCAGCCAGATTGTTGATTTCCTGCTGGAGGAACGAGCTGAGTGCAGAGTTCATCGTGAAGGAAGACGTATTGTTCTCCGTGAGATACATGCCCGTGGTGAGCATCGTCACGGCGAGTTTTCCGCGTTCCTCCATAGTCTTCGACTTCAGTTCGTCGGCTATGGTCTGGTTCTCTGGAGAATCTATGATAAACTCCAGTCCCATGTCCTTCAACGTCTTGGATATTACCACTCCGCAGTTGAATAGCACCATCTGGCTCGCATCGTTGATGATGACAGGAGCCCTGTTTGCCTCTGTTGCTGTGATGTTCAGTCGAGGGTTCATCATATCCCCCGTGAACTCAAGGTAACTGCCCTCACGTATGTGGAACGTTTTGAGCGGAATGATAGGCAGAGAGTATTTCATCTCACCCTCCGTGATGGTGTATTTGCCCCTCAAGGTCATTTCGCCCTGAGCGTATCCCAATCTAAGGTCACCGTTGCCGATGATGTCGAGATAGTTGGTATGGTCGGCATTGAGCCAGCATTTCACCTGTGCTCCCTCGGCGATGTTCACCGTTATGCTCACATCGAGGCCATCTACGGTAGGTTTCACTATCGTCACGGGCTCGTCGCTCGAAAGGTCGGTGAAGGTAACGAGTTCCTTAAGGCGGTTATCAGTAGTGATAGGGGAGTCGCGGAGGATGTAGAACAGGTTTGTCGTTGACAGAACGTCTATCCTACCACGAACGCGAAGCTTATCGAGTTCGCCTGTTGCCATAGCAAAGAAGTTCACGTAACCCTTACCGTAAGCCTCCGACCTGCGAGTCTCCTTAGCGTCAATCATAAGGAAGTTCTCAGCTCGCATCCTGAGATTCATGTTGATGTGTTCGAGGTCGCCGAAGTCGATATTACCATTGATAACGAGAGGTTGCTCATTGTTGGCATACATGCGGAAGTTACTCAGTGTCAGACGCGAATCCTCTACGCGTACTGGGTCGTCATCGAAACGCATCGTCACGCCATAAGGCACGCTGATGAGCGACGCTTTCTGCATCAGTATCTCGCCGTTCACCAATGGCTTTGACAAAGAGCCCTTTATTGTAAGTTCGCCCTCGCCAGTGCCTTCCAAGCCCATCAACTGGTCGGGAATAAAACCATTGACAAGGTTGAGAGGGAATTGCTTCATGGCGAGAACAGCATCGATATTGCCTTCTCCCTCAGGATTATATGAACCTATGATAGTGCCCACTTCCTTTTCTTCGCGATAGAGGATTCCGTCGATGTAGTGAGAACCGTCAGTCTGAGGCACATAGACGAATTCCGAAGCTAAGTTGCCAAGTTTCCATCCCTCGTAGATGATATTCTTGAAGTCCACTGAACTTGACACGGAGAGGTCTTCTGGGGTGATGATGACGTGGAAGTCGCCATCGAGAATACCCGACACCCTTGGTGTGTAAGGCAATACGCTGAGCAGTTCACTGATTTCAAACTCATGAAGCGAGAAGGTAACATCCTGCAATGCCTCAAGATTCTCGTCGTCGGTGTATATTTGAATACCCGTTCCGTCCTTGGCACGAAGACGCACATCAGCGCTCACTCTCATGTCTCGCGAGAGGAATACATAGTTGTCATCGTTTACGGCAAAGTCCTTATAGCCGAGAATCTGGTTGTCATTAGCGAAGTTTATCCTCACACCCTCGTTCTCCATCTTCGCCTCCAGACTTATATCCACGCCTCTTCGCTTGTTCTTATCGTCGATGAAGAGGGCGAAGTTCGTTCCGTTAGGATGGAGTGCACCGTTTGCCTCGGCAAAGAAAGTGTACTGAGGATTGTCAGGACCGTTCTCTATCTGCACCTTATATTTCATTTTCTCCTCGTCGGAATCAAGGCGAAGACGAATCTTGTCAAGCTGCATTCCCGGAGTCATCAGCGTGTCGATGTTGAGATATCCGTTGATGCCTTTCTCGTGGGATGAAGTCATATCCATCTCGATAGCGGAATATCCGTAGCCGGTACGTCGTATGAGGCGCGAGAGAGGGTTCTCCCTTCCTATGCTCATCGTCACCTTTCCCATAGGCAATACCTGTCGGAATGATGCCTCGTCGATGATACGGCTGTTTACCTGGCGGTCTATCTCTGCCATCAAACGGTCCTTTATACTTATGATAGACTTGTATCCTCCCTGTAAGTCACCGTTGATATTGAAGTCACCGCAATTAGCCACGAGATGGGTGGTGTCGCGACGTGTGAGAAGGTCGAGCGTAAGGTCGTCAGGGCGATACACGTTTGCCGAGTCGCGGAACGTCATGTCGCTCATGAATCCCTGCACCATATAGTGCTCCTTCATGTCCGTAGCCACATCGATATGGGCACATCCGCTGAATGAGAACGGAGCCTCTGCCAGTTTCATGGCATAGAAATCGGCATTGTTGACCTCTGCCGTGAGCGTTGCCTCGATAGGATTACGGCTCAGGAGACCATCAAAGCCCACCGTTCCATCAAGCATGTGATTATGGGATTCCAGGGTGGCGTGAGCCTTACCGTTCGACAACAGCGCATCGAGGCGAATGTTGTTCATATCCCATTTGTCTATCTTGAAATGATTGACGGAAGCATTAGCGTATATCTTCGTTGAAGAAGAGAACGGGTTGGTACCGTTGCCCTTCACGTCAGCCGTGCCTGAGAAACCTCCCAAGCCCATGCCATTGACGAAATGCTGCAGTTGAATATCATCGGCATTGATGCTCGCCGTATAGTTCATCGCCTTGCTATCGAGATGTCCCTTGCCGCTCAGCGAACCCTTTCCCTCGGTGATGGCGAAGTCAGCATCATAGATTCTGCCGTTCACCTTCATGTCGGCATTGGCGTGTAGGGTAGGGATGTTTATCGTCTTCTGAGTGTCAGAAGGGAGCAATGCCTTCACGAAGGATAGGTTCTGCGTTGACAGGTCCATCTTCAGCGAAGCCTTTATCCTGTCAAGGTCGGTAGGGTTGTCAGCATATCCTGAGAAGGTTGCCTTGAAGGCAGAAGGCAGTTCGGCAAATGCTGACTTTATCTCTGCGTGGCGAAGGTTGCCCTTTCCCGAGAACTTTACCTTAAACGGACTTGCAGGCCATTCATCTTTGAACTGCTTTGGCATGTCTCCCATAGCGAGAAGGAGGTCACCCTTGCCCAACGAAGCGTCGATGTCGGCGAGTATGATGCCTGGATTCTTCTCATTGAAGGTGTTGAGGTCCATATCCACATCTGCCTTGAGGGTGGAGTTCGGCGTTGCCATATCGCCCTTCACGAGTAGTTTCTCTGCATCCATCCTCACTTTCGCAGCGAGTGATTTGAGTTCAATGCCACTCTTTTCCTTCATCCTGCATTCGCGGATGTTGAGGGCGAGGTCGGGAGAGAGGAAATGGAGTGAGTCGATACCTATGGAGATATCTGAGAGGGCTATGTGGTTTGTGTCAAGTCCTGAGAGGCGAGGCTCATAGTTGTTGTCATAGTTGAGCGACCCTTCCCAAGCGAGATTATCTATGTCGTAGAGCCCTTTGTATAGGTCGAAGAAACCTTTCTTCGCGTTCAGTTTGTTGAGTCCTGCCGTTATCTTCAGCGTGTCGTTAGGCATGTGAACGACGGCACGGCTGTTTGCCACTTTCAGTTCGCCGAGGTCTATCTTCCAGAATGTCTCGCTCTTAGTGGTGTCCTCAGGCACGGTGTCGGACAGAGCCACGTCGATGTCAGCCTTCTCGATGTTCACCTTATGAAGTGACAGATGCTCCTTGCCGAGGTCTATCGTTCCGTCGCCTTCTATGCCCATATATGCCAGCGTGCCCTTCACCCTTGCCTCATGGATGAAGTCGGCTGTGTTCACCTTCATAGTCTGGAAGAACAGTTCCTTTATCTCCACTCGACTATCGAAGAGTGGCATTAGCCTCACGTCTGCCACTAAGTGCTCTATGCTTGCTATGGTGTCCGTCACCTGAGGGAGAGAATCGTTCTGCTGCGTCACCAGTACGCCATCCACACCGAGGTCGAGAGGGAAAACAAGGCATACATGGTCCACGCTAATGTTCATACCCGTCTTCTCCGAAGCGTATGACGCCACGGCTTTCACGGCCCAGTTCTGCACAGGTGGCAGATACAGGGCAATGGCAAGTAGCAGTATAATTATGAAAGGGGTGAGCAATATGCCTATTCCCCATTTCAGGTACTTATTCATAAACGGATACAATTTGCCACAAAGTTACGCCATTTTCATTACACTACAAAGAATTTTCACTTTTTTCTTTGCTTTATTAGAAAATATAACTTATCTTTGCAAATAAATTATGACAAGAAAAAAGCATGGAGGTAATATACGAAGATAATCATATCATCATCGTTTCCAAGCGTTCTGGCGAGATTGTTCAGGGCGACAAGACAGGCGACGAACCGCTCTCTGACACCGTCAAGGAGTGGATAAAAGTGAAATACAACAAGCCGGGGAATGTGTTTCTCGGTGTGGTGCATCGCCTTGACCGCCCTGTCAGCGGACTTGTTGTCTTCGCCAAGACGAGCAAAGCATTATCTCGTCTCAATGAGATGTTTCGTGTAGGCGATGTCCATAAGACCTATTGGGCTATCGTGGGCAAGCGTCCTGCCCAGGAAGAGGCAACTCTGACGCATTGGATCGTTCGCAACGAGAAGCAGAACAAGTCCTATGCCTACGATAAGGAGGTGAAGAACTCCAAGAAGGCTCAGCTGCATTATCGCGTCATCGGTGCTTCTGAACGCTACACTCTCGTAGAGGTGCATCTTATGACTGGCCGTCATCATCAGATTCGCTGTCAGCTTGCGAAGATAGGATGCCCTATAAAGGGTGACCTGAAATATGGTGCTCCGCGAAGCAATCCTGATGGCAGCATCTCCCTCCTCTCCCGTTTCGTGGAGTTCATCCATCCTGTTTCGAAGGAAAAGATAACAGCCACGGCACCATTGCCAAGCGATCCGCTCTGGAAGGTGTTTGGGTAATAATGTAGTTAAACTGCTTCTTTATATATAAGGTAGGATAATTACTCTTTTTCTCATCTTTATTCTCCTTGCTCTTGCAGAAGTGGATTTTTCTTTGTAATTTTGCACCAAAACATAATTAATATAGAATAATGCCTACAGTATTTGAACTTTTTGGAATACGATATTTCTTCTATTCTGGAGATCATGAGCCTATGCATATTCATTTGGAAAATGGAGATGGTAGGGCTAAAGTCATTATCGATCCGGAAATTGTGGTAGAATATAATTATGGCATAAAGCAAAAGGATTTGAAGAAAGCACTTGTAATGATAGAGAACTACAAGGAAGAAATAATAGATTCTTGGAATCAGCATCATTAAAATAATATTGCAACAATATGGAAGCAATAAAGGAGGTTTGGTTCAGTAATGAACGTATTTATGTGCGATTAGAAGATGGAACTACTTATAATCGTCCTTTGGAAGCATTTCCGATGCTAAAGATTGCATCGGATGCAGAGCGTAGTGCGTTTGAGATAAGTAAATATGGTGATGCTTTGCGATGGAAAAATCTTGACGAAGACATTCATATTAGCAGTTTCCTTGAAACACAGGAACCGTGCGAAGACAATGAGGTGGCTGCAATATTCAGACGTTTCCCATGGCTGAATATCTCTGAGGTCGCTCGTATGATGAAGATACATAATTCAGTATTGCTGTCATATATCTATGGAATGAAAGTGCCTTCTCTTGACAGAATGAAGCAGTTGAAGGAAATTTTGCATTATATGGGTCAGCAGTTATCCTATGTCTGATTTGATCTCTAATGATCCTATAATAGTCTTTCGTGATTTTGTAACACAAATAGAAATACATATAAGTAAAACCGTTAAAACAGATTTTTAGTCTTTGCTACGGCTTAGGCGATACGAAACAGAAATAACAAATTGAAAACTGAAGAACGGTGTACGATAGTACAGCACTTCTCCGACGTAGCCCCTCCCCAACCCTCCCATAAAGGGCGGGAGAATTTAAATCAACTCGAATTATTAACTACGAAGGTTGGTGTGAATCCGTTCGACACTTAACATATACTTGAGCAAACTGCTCTTGTTCTCTCCTCTTGAATACGGCCAATTTTCAAACAATGAGAACGAGTTGCGGTGGGTTCACGCTCAAAAGAGCGTGGACTTCTCCGTACTTATCTATTGTTGAGGTTGCTTGGCCGTGACCTAAGAGGAGGATAAGCGTCGGGAAGTTCGCGCTCCTTCTTTTATCTTTTTCTTATGAAAACTTACGCAACGCCATCATTGTCCGAAAGCTATAAGATGTATTTTCAGTATGCTTATATGTTTGGGGCAAGATCACGTAGATTTGAATATGTTTCTATATTATTAGGAAATACAATTATTTATATGATTGATTTCTTTGCTGCAATATGCTTTGCTGATAGCTTGGGTATAATTTCTGCTGTCATTTTTGGTGGTATTGCAATAGCTGTTACTATACCTTGGCCTGCATTAATGATACGTAGAATGCATGATGTAGACCATAATGCTATAAGGCTTTTGTTTTTCTTGTTGCCATTTTTTGGTTGGACCTGGTATTTTGGGTATGTTCTTTTCCTTTGCGTAAAGGATTCTGATGATTCTATTAATGATTGGGGAGAATCTCCCAAATATTACGATGATAATAATGAATAAAAGATGTATTTATAGTATCATTAAGAATGTAATAATAACCATAGGGATAATAGCTGCAATAATAGTTGTTATTTGTGGTAAAATGTGGCATTCTTTTGAAAGAAGACAGCAGATGGAGGAAATTAGACGTCAAAATGGTGAAAATTGGGTGAATGGCAATTATGGCTATTGATATATATAAATGTGTTTTCATATCGAATTTTGCATGGTAGGTTCACACTTAAATACCAAATGATATAATTTCAATATACTGTATTCATAACATCGAAAACATGATGTCCCCATTCTTTCGTTGCATGGAGAATGGGGATTTTTTTGACATTTATTTTATTATAACAATGCCTTCCTCTTCCCGATGCTTTGGATAAGTGAACGCGTTGTCATCGTTCACTGTGTCATGTTTTCCTCGTTTTTGCTTACTATATGCTTTCGGGAAATGTGCGACTTTACTGGTCGTTCCTGATGAAAGGATGGTGATGGGAAGGCGGAAAAATGGTGTTTTTATGAGAGAAAATAGGGGTGGGAGAGTAAAAGCATAGCTTTTGCATCGCAATATCGGCGCTTTTACATGGTAAATCCTATGCTTTTAGGAGGTAAAAGAGGTCGTGTCAAAAGTAACTGGCACGACCTCTTAACATTATATAACGATCAAAGCCCCGACTTTCCCAAGCCAGGGCTTTGTTATGTCAAAGATTTTTTGTATCTTTGTACATAGTTAAAAAGCTATGGCAAAGTT
>JAZQOH010000031.1:0-2362 GCA_045627725.1 Prevotella sp.
AAAAAAGGTGTAATCGATTCTTGTTTAATTCATAGTTTATTTACGAAGAAGGGAACCGTCCGTGATGGATAGTTCCCTTCATTTTGATATTGGTTATCGATGGAAGTGATAACCTGTGTCCTCTTCCTGCTTCGGAGGTTCTTTTGCAGCAACCTGTTCTTTGGTGTTGTCAACTACGGTCTCATAAGTGTAGCCGTCATACTTGCTGTCAGACATGCTTTCCATATAACCAGGTTGACTAAACTTTACGGAAGCCGTATCGACGGCAAGGTAAGGCGATTCACCTCTTCCTGTAAGTGCATTCTCGTTTCTTTCACCGAAAGCAGGATAGAGATTGACCTCTTTATCTTGCCCCTCCTCCACCTCTGGAATGAATCCATCAGGGAAGTTCTGATCGAGGAATTTGTCAACCAATTCCTGCTCATGGTCGCTAAGACCTGAAGCATCACCATTTATGATATATGGCAAAGACCATTTAGGAATATCATAGCTACCGTATTTGGCAGTTTCTTGATTGGTGTTTTCCTCTTTTACCTCCTGAGCCTTGTCAAGTTCCATTTGAACCTTATCTATCTGCTGATTGATCATACCAGACGCTTTCTTAACATCCTGTAGGACGGTCTTGATGAAAGCTGGCTCTTCTTTGAGAGAATCGAGCCAACTTTTCAAGTAAGGCAGACTGTCTTCCTTAACCACTTTGCTCATACCATATCTCTGAGAAACCAAAGCAGCAGTCATTTCTGCCACAAGCTCCTCACGAGCATATTCCTTTGAACCAAAAGAAGTTGGCTTCAATCGGTTCAACTGGCTCTCTGCTCCAGTCGAATGACCCATCTCATGTGCGAGATTACTATAGAAAGACTCGCCACTTTTGAACTGTCGTTTTTCAGGAATGACAATCTCATTCTTACTGATCGAGTAATATGCATCATCGCCGTAAGTCGGTTTGATTGGGCAAATCCACTTGTTTTCAGCAATCATGTGGTCAATGGCAGGGAAAGCAAACATTTCACCCTCCTGTTGGACAGGATGTGTAACCTGATTTTGCTCCTGGAGTTTCTTAAAAAGCTCAGGACGTGCCTCCTTGATATTCGTCTGTCCCTCGACATTGAAGACATTGTACGTCTGCAATTTGGGGTAAACATTGTATTTGGCACGCTCTTCCTCCGAAAGACGCTTGTAATCGTCATACTTGATACGTTCCTTTGTTTCCGGATTAACGCAAGTAAAGGTTGTGATGAATACAGGGAAACTCTTGGCTCCCTTATTTACAGAAACCTGTGGGAGTTTGTTGCCTTCGCCATCTCTGGCATCCTGCTTGGCTCCTTGCTTATCCTTCACATAGTTCAACCCAGTGATGCGGTCGAAGGTTGCCCATACTGGTAACTTGAAGCCTTCCTTTTCGGCATGGAGCATCAACATCATGCTATTCATTCCGTTGTACTCTCTTCCACTCATGTTCTTTGGAAGGGATGTTGACACCCCTTCCGTGAACCAAGGCTTTTTCCAGTCAGCTTGAATCGTTTCAAGTTTGCCTATGAGCAATTCGGCGAACTTATCCAAGGTACGATCTTCTGCTGACCTTCCGTCGCTGTTATAATTCTTCTTGTCTGCCATAACTACTGAGCATTAGTACCACCGCCCTGATATGGCTGCTTCTCCCATTGGGTAAGTTCTGCCACACGACAGGTGATGTCGAGACGGTCATTATAGATTGACAACTGGAGTTCACCTGTGGCATCGATACCACATTTGCCCTGCATCCATTCAGGCTTACCCTGTCCGAAGTGCATGAAACGAACCCAGGTAAAGGAATAGCCCTCGCCATCCTTCTCGCTACTGAAGGCTGAGAACACAAGATAAGGATTACCCTTCTTGTCGGTCTTCTCCTCGATCTTGTTGCCGACAGTTCCTCGGAACTCGATTTCACCCTTGACGGAATCTTCAGCTGCAGCATTGAAGGTGTTGACACCAGTAGCTGACATATTCATGAAGATGGTATCATCCTTCTTATGGAAGGTAAGGACACCTACAATCTCGATACGAGTTCCTGAAACAAGGCTGTTGAGCTCGTCCATACCGCCATCCTTGGCGACACTGATTTCAAAGGTCTTGTTAATTCCTGACTTTGCAGGGATTACTACACTGACACCAAAAGCAAGGAATGCCTTGCCATCCTTATTAGTACGCATCTGCGCTGAGCGACTGATTGTACCGCATACTGTTACATTACACTTAATCATAAATTTACGAATTGATAGTTTAACAAATTGGTTTTGAGCAAGAATTATTTACGTTGCATTGCTTCCTGTTGACTCTGCTGTGCCTCTACACCTTGTTGGTAGTTCTGGGACATCTGCTG
>JAZQOH010000032.1:0-4477 GCA_045627725.1 Prevotella sp.
AAGGATGATACCATCTTCATGAATATGTCAGCTACTGGTGTCAACACCTTCAATGCTGCAGCTGAAGATTCCGTCAAGGGTGAAATCGAGTTCCGAGGAACTGTCGGCAACAAGATCGAGGAGAAGACCGACAAGAAGGGCAATCCTTATCTTGTGTTCTCAGCCTTCAGTAGCGAGAAAGATGGCGAGGGCTATTCCTTTACCTGGGTTCGTTTCATGCAGTTCGGACAGGGCAAGCCTGAATGGATGCAGGGCAAATGTGGTATCGATGCCACAGGTGAACTCCAGTTGTCAATCTATAATGACCGTCTCGACATCACCTGTCGTGTGGCTGAACTTACCAAATGGGAGAAGCAGCCATATCAGGGCGGTGGTACTAATGCTCAGTAGTTATGGCAGACAAGAAGAATTACAACAGCGACGGAAGATCAGCAGAAGATCGTACCTTGGATAAGTTCGCCGAATTGCTCATAGGCAAACTTGAATCGATTCAAGCTGACTGGAAAAAGCCTTGGTTCACGGAAGGGGTGTCAACATCCCTTCCAAAGAACATGAGCGGTAGAGAGTACAACGGAATGAACAGCATGATGTTGATGCTCCATGCCGAAAAGGAAGGCTTCAAGTTACCTGTATGGGCAACATTTGACCGTATCACTGGTTTGAACTACGTGAAGGACAAGCAAGGTGCCAAGCAGGATGCCCGAGATGGCGAAGGCAACAAACTTCCGCAGGTTTCTGTAAATAAAGGAGCCAAGAGTTTCCCTGTATTCATCACAACCTTTACTTGCGTTAATCCGGAAACAAAGGAACGTATCAAGTATGACGATTACAAGCGTCTTACAGAAGAAGAGCGTGCCAAATACAATGTTTACCCCAAATTGCAGACTTACAATGTCTTCAATGTCGAGGGTCAGACGAATATCAAGGAGGCACGTCCTGAACTCTTCAAGAAGCTCCAGGAGCAGAATCTGGTCACTCATCCAGTTCAGCAGGAAGGTGAAATGTTTGCTTTCCCTGCCATCGACCACATGATTGCCGAAAACAAGTGGATTTGCCCAATCAAACCGACTTACGGTGACGATGCCTATTACTCGATCAGCAAGAATGAGATTGTCATCCCAGAGAAACGCCAATTTAAAAGTGGCGAGTCATTCTATAGTAACCTCGCTCACGAGATGGGGCATTCGACTGGAGCTGAAAGTCAGTTGAATCGATTGAGGCCAACTTCTTTTGGCTCAAAGGAATATGCTCGTGAGGAACTTGTGGCTGAAATGACTGCAGCTCTTGTCTCTCAGCGATATGGCATGAGCAAAGTAGTCAAGGAAGACAGTCTGCCTTACTTGAAGAGTTGGCTCGATTCGCTCAAAGAAGAGCCAGCTTTCATCAAGACCGTCCTTCAGGACGTGAAGAAGGCTTCTGGCATGATCAATCAGCAAATAGACAAGGTTCAGATGGAGTTGGACAAAGCTCAGGAGGCAAAGCAGGAAAACTCTAATCAGGAAACTGCAAAGTACGGTAGCTACGATATTCCGAAGTGGTCATTGCCATATATCATAAATGGTGATGCCACAGGACTTAGCGACCATGAGCAGGAATTGGTTGACAAATTCCTCGATCAGAACTTCCCTGATGGATTCATTCCAGAGGTGGAGGAGGGGCAAGACAAAGAGGTCAATCTCTATCCTGCTTTCGGTGAAAGAAACGAGAATGCTCTCACAGGAAGAGGTGAATCGCCTTACCTTGCCGTCGATACGGCTTCCGTGAAGTTTAGTCAACCTGGTTATATGGAAAGCATGTCAGAAAATAAGGATGACGGCTACACCTATGAGACCGTGGTTGACAACACCAAGGAACAGGTTGCTGCAAAACAGCCTCCAAAGCAGGAAGAACAACAGGAAGAAGTCCACTTCCACAGAGGTCGATGAAAGTCCCAGAGTTCAAGACTGCAGAAGAGTTTAAGTCATGGATTGAGGAGCAAGACTTTGAGTCTGTTTCTTATTTCCATGACTTTCCAGAAGCCATCGTAGGAATTACGACAGATAATTGTCTTGTATATTCAATGCAGAAGATGGTAGAGTCTCTGGTGAAAGAAGGCATGAATAATGAAGATGCTATAGACTACCTATGTTACAATACGCTCAGAACATTGCCTTACATGTCAGAAGAAAGGCCAATCATCATTGATGACTTATGAAATGAACATCGATTTGACCAATAAATTGAGGGGAACCTACTCATCACGAGCAGGTTCCCCTCTTTTAGTTAAGAAGTCATGTTTAGTTGCATTCAATTTGGTAAGAAATGCCATTGACAATACATCCGACAAGCTTAACTGTATGACTACTACTTGATTTTAGCGTGTAGTTTTCACCACAACAGTTAGCATACCAAATGTTATTACCGATTTGAATCTCAATGGTGTCACCGTTTGCCGTCTTAATCGGTTCAAAGTAATAATCAATGACTTTAACAGTATAGATTATGCCATCAACATCTACTTCTGCATAATTGAATTTACCATCACCAACGGCTAAATCGGTAGTGTTCAATGCAAGAAGAGACAGTTTGTCTGATGTATATGGTGCTTTCCAATCATATTCTTCACTCTCATATAGATTAACCCCAGCCTCAGTATTTATTGATGTTGTTGTTCCTGCTATAGGCTTTGGAGTTGTAACACTTGCGTCGTTATCGTCTGAAAAAGTAAGATTAACAGGATCTTCTGCATCATTCCAACCAATGAGTGAAGTTGAGAAAGTAATTACATCATTAGTGCCTCTTGTCAACTTAAAGTTGTAAACATACCTCTTTCCCGACATGAGATTAGGATTGACAACTATGCATTCTTTTGCCTTATCTCCAGAAAAATCTGCAATCATCTTATTGTTTTGGAATACTTGATAGCCCACAGCAAACTTGATTCTACCATCCTTTACAGGAAGAATATTCCAATAAGTTGTACCAGACGAAACAGAAGAAGATTCGTTGAATGATTGAGGCAGAGCATTCTTGAAGGAGTATTCTTTAGATGAATTGTTGTCAATTTCCCATAATCCAACGCCTCCTGTAGCATCAGCAAAGCTGTAAGTACCATCACAAGGTGCGCTCATCTCGATGGAAGTAACCTTGTAGGTCAAGTTTTCTGTCTTGTCCTTGGCTTCGACAGACACAGAAATCTGTGAAAGCAGATGCTGGAAGGTAAGAGGATAAGGGATTGTCTTCTCTCCTGCGAGAACAGTTGCCGCTACAAGGTCTTTCTCTCCAGCCCAATCAGCATAGGCATAATGAGGCACATTGTTGGCATCACGACTGACATTACCAGGATCGCTGATAGCATAGAAACTGAGTGTGTTTGTTGTTGGCCAGTAGTAAGGCGTACTTGAAATGAATAAGCCCTGTGTGTTGTCATAGACATACTGAACATTAGCGAAGAATGTAGTGTTGTCTGTGTTCACGGCATCAACGGTGAAATTGCTCAATGATGTGATTGTAGCACCAGAGCGAGTCATAGCCTTGTTAGCCGACTGAGTGGCAAAGGCGATAGTGTTGTTGTCAACAGAGGGTAAGGACAGCTGCTCGTCCTCAGAGCACGAAGTCATCAGACCCAGTGCCATAACTGAAAGAAATAAGATTTTCTTCATGTAATTGAAATTTGTTTTAATTGTTTTACTTGTTGATTTTCATTACAAAAGAATATCGTCTGTTTCGGGATTATCCCAGTTCTCTACAGAAATTTGAAAACCTCCCGTAGTGTCCTTTTGGTTGACCGAAGTTGTATCGTCAGGCTCTTCCCAGCCACCAATTACACCACCATGAGGACATGTACACTCACGGTCAACGTAATCGTCCTCGCATGACGTGGAAGCCATTGATGCCATCAGCAACAGAAAGGACAAAACAGGAAGTCGTTTCATTATGAGATTGTTTTACAGTTGGGAATACATTTTAGAATGAGAGTATAACGCATGTATTGCGGTTTGCCTGTACTGGAGAGAAATCATCAATGCCACCTTCATGTGTGGTCCTGATGTTCTCTGAAGCTACGCCACGGTCACGCATCAAACGCATGATGTAAGCAGCACGATTACTACTGAGCGTTTCATTAATGGATTTAGTACCTGTGGCAGCGTCTGCTGCACCAATAATCCTAACTTTCAGGTTGTACTTCTTCGCCACCTTTGCAAGCTCATCAATATTGAGAAGCTGGGAAACATCAGTCAGATGATCCGTACCGATATTGAAGAAGAAGTACACTGGTGCACCGATAGGCTCTGTACCATCCCTCATGGCTGTCAGATAAGCAATCTGAAGCTCATCAAGTTCTCCATTATAGAATGCATCCATAGCCTTTTCGGTTTCCTTGTCGTAACCCTCGCCACGCTTCAACATAGCCTTTGGCATGTTCTCAGGATTGCCATCCCAACCTTTATTATTGAGACGCGCACGCAAGGAGTTCAATCCTGAATAGTCGTTACGA
>JAZQOH010000033.1:0-169396 GCA_045627725.1 Prevotella sp.
CCTTGGCTCACAGAACGACATGGCTACGATCCGACTTGTAGCGATCATACCGAGGTCCTTCTTCTTGATACGCTTACCCTGAGCAGCGAACTGTGCGATAGCGCCGAGAGGAGTAGCCTTAGAAGCCTGACCACCGGTGTAAGAGTAAACCTCAGTATCGATAACGAAGATGTTAAGGTCCTCACCTGATGCGAGTACGTGGTCGAGACCGCCGTAACCGATATCGTAAGAAGCACCGTCACCACCGATAATCCACTGTGAACGCTTAACGAGGTAGTGGTCGAGAGTCTTGAGCTCCTTGCATACTGGGCAACCAGCAGCAGCGCACTCAGCGATCATTGGCTTAAGGATAGCAGCAAGACGCTTTGTCTCATCAGCATCCTCACGCTTCTCAATCCATTCAGCAGCTGCTGCCTTGAACTCTGCAGAAGCCTTATCACCGTCGATAATCTCCTGGAAGAGCTTAGCAACGCGCTCCTTCATCTTCTTGTTACCGATTACCATACCGAGACCGAACTCACAGAAGTCCTCGAACAATGAGTTGTCGAATGCAGGACCCTGGCCCTTCTCGTTAGTAGTATAAGGTGTAGATGGGATAGAAGCAGAGTAGATTGAAGAACAACCTGTTGCGTTAGCGATAATCTCACGGTCACCGAAGAGCTGAGAGATGAGCTTAACGTATGGTGTCTCACCACAACCAGAGCAAGCGCCTGAGAACTCGAAGAGTGGAGTAGCGAACTGAGAGTTCTTTGGAGACTGCTTGATGTCGATAAGATCCTGCTTAGTCTTAACCTGATGTACGAGATACTCCCAACCCTCAGCGAGAGCCTTCATATCTTCTGCATCTGGGTTGTAAGGAACCATTGTGAGTGCCTTCTCGCCCTTCTTACCTGGACATACGTCAACACAGTTACCGCAACCGAGACAGTCAAGTGGAGCTGGCTCGATAACGAAGTGCATGCCCTTCAATGCTGCAGGAGCCTTGATTTCCTGAGTAGCACCGTTGAAACCTGCCTTCTCCTCGTCTGTGAGAACGAATGGACGGATAGCTGCGTGAGGACAAACGAATGAACACTTGTTACACTGGATACAGTTCTCAACATTCCATACAGGAACGAATGCCTCAACACCGCGCTTCTCATAAGCAGCAGTACCGTTCTGCCATGTACCGTCAACTGTGTTGTGCTTAACGAAGTCAGAAACCTTGAGAAGGTCACCTGCCTGAGCGTTGATAGGACGAACGAGCTCCTTAACGAATGCTGGAGCGTTATCCTCAACAACTGCATCCTCTGGGAGGTTAACCCATGCTGGATCAACAGCGAGCTTCTTATACTCACCACCACGATCAACAGCAGCATAGTTCTTATCAACAACGTCCTGACCCTTCTTACCGTAAGACTTAACGATGAACTTCTTCATCTGCTCAACAGCGAGATCTACAGGGATAACTTCTGTGATACGGAAGAATGCTGACTGGAGGATAGTATTGGTACGGTTGCCAAGACCAATCTCCTGAGCGATCTTTGTAGCGTTGATATAGTAAACGTTGATGTTCTTCTCAGCGAAGAGCTTCTTGATCTTGTTAGGGATGAAGTTAATGAGTTCCTCACCCTCGAAGATTGTGTTGAGGAGGAATGAACCATTCTCACGGATACCACGTGTAACGTCGTACATGTTGAGGTAAGCCTGAACGTGACATGCAACGAAGTTAGGAGTTGTGATCTGGTATGTAGAGCGGATTGGTTCGTCACCGAAACGGAGGTGAGAACATGTGAAGCCACCAGACTTCTTAGAGTCGTAAGAGAAGTAAGCCTGACAGTGCTTGTCTGTGTTGTCACCGATGATCTTTACAGAGTTCTTGTTAGCACCAACAGTACCGTCAGCACCAAGACCGAAGAACTTAGCCTCGTAGATAGACTTGCCACCGAGAGCCATCTCCTCGATCATTGGGAGAGAGAGGTTTGTAACGTCATCAACGATACCAACAGTGAAGTGGTTCTTTGGCTCTGGGAGTTCGAGGTTGTTGAATACAGAGATGATCTTAGAAGGAGTTACGTCTGAAGAACCAAGACCGTAGCGACCACCAACGATGAGTGGACGGTTCTCTACGTCATAGAATGCAGACTTAACGTCGAGGTACAATGGCTCACCCTCTGCACCTGGCTCCTTAGTACGATCGAGTACAGCGATCTTCTTAACTGTCTGTGGAACAGCAGCGAGGAGATGCTTTACTGAGAATGGACGATAGAGGTGTACGTTAACCATACCAACCTTCTTGCCCTCTGCTACGAGGTGATCGATAGCCTCCTCAGCAGCCTGACAAGCAGAACCCATGAGGATGATGATGTTCTCAGCGTCAGCTGCACCATAGTAGTTGAAGTTGTGATATTCACGACCTGTGATCTCAGAGATCTTCTGGCAGTACTTCTCTACTACGTCTGGAATTGCGTCATAGTATGGGTTACAAGCCTCACGGTGTGTGAAGAACTCGTTAGGGTTCTCTGCTGTACCGCGTGTTACAGGGCGCTCTGGAGTGAGAGCACGGTTACGGAAGTCCTCTACGCACTCCATTGGAGTGATAGCCTTGATGTCTTCCATATCCATAACCTCTACCTTGTGGTACTCGTGAGATGTACGGAAACCGTCGAAGAAGTTGATGAATGGAACCTTAGTCTCGAGTGTAGCGAGGTGAGGAACAGCTGTGAGGTCCATAACCTCCTGCACAGAAGCAGAAGCGAACATAGCGAAACCTGTCTGACGGCAAGCCATTACGTCCTGGTGGTCACCGAAGATACAGAGAGCGTGAGAAGCCAGTGTACGAGCTGAAACGTCGAATACACATGGAAGAAGCTCACCTGCAATCTTGTACATGTTAGGAATAATCAGGAGAAGACCCTGTGAAGCTGTAAATGTAGTAGTGAGTGCACCTGCCTGGAGAGAACCATGTACTGCACCAGCAGCACCACCCTCAGACTGCATTTCCTGTACGAGAACTGTCTGATCCCACATGTTCTTACGACCACGTGCAGCCCAGTCATCAGTGTGCTCCGCCATTGGAGACGAAGGAGTGATAGGGTAGATAGCAGCAACCTCAGTAAACATATAGCTTACGTGAGCAGCAGCCTCGTTACCATCACATGTGATAAACTTTTTTTCTTTAGCCATTTTTTTTTATAAATAAAATGTGATAATAAAATGTATTCCTTATTTAAAATATGGTTACTTGTCTTGATTTAATATAGGAAACCGAACATCCAAAGTGGTATGAGGTTGTCCTTGCCCATCTCTGCGTTATATCTCACATATGTGATGTCAGGATTGTATCTCATCTTAACTTCAGACTCAGCATTGCAAATCCTGAACCTGCGATTGCCATCTATTATATAATATGTATCGCGTTGTCCCTGATTCACCTTGTGATCCTTCCACATTGCATTGACAAAGAATGTCTCCATCTCTATCTGCTGGTTTACATTGATAGGATAGATGGCCTGAATGAGGTTAGGATTATGCAGCATCACCTTAGTCGGTTTCTTAGGGAATGACTGACCGACAGGGTAGATAATGTTTATTAGTCGTGCATCTGCAAGATACTTTATGTAGTTCATTACCGTGGCACGACTAGTCTGTATCTCATGAGATAGCTGACTGATATTTGGAGCCTGAGGACCATCAACAGCAAGGAGATAGAAAAGTTTCTTGATCTTCGTGAGATACTTCAGTTCTATCTGCTTGATAAGCAGGATGTCAATCTCCGTAGTCATGTTCATTGTCTTAAGGAGATTCTCTGAGAAGTCGTTATGCTCAAGGTAGAGAGGGTAGAATCCGTGCTTCACATACTGGTTAAAATATTTCATCGGACTTACCTTTGGAAGTACTTCCTTTGCAAGACGCTCATGGTCCTTGAGTATCTGTTCCAGTGTGAATGGTTTGAAATCATTACCAGTCTCCATGTTAAGATATTCTCTAAAAGAGAAACCACGGAGATTGTAACTCTTCACAATGCCATTGAGCTCAGGGTTTTCATCCTTGAGTCGCATCACGCTTGATCCCGTAAATACTATCTGCAGTTCTGGATAATGGTCATAGCACTTGCGTAATTCCTTACTCCAGTCGCTCTGTTTAAATACTTGGTCTATAAGAAGAACCCTTCCACCACGATGATAAAAATCACCAGCAAAGTCTGCAATGCCTCGTCCCTGAAAGTAGAAGTTATTCATGTTTATGTAGAGACACTTGTTATTGTGTGCTCCGTAGTTTTCTTTCGCATACTGGAGTAGGAATGTTGTCTTTCCTACGCCTCTCGTACCTTTGATGCCTATCATTCGGTCACTCCAGTCAATCTCGTCCATAAGAGTTCGACGAATAGTGGCCTGAGTGTGTTCCACAAGGTATGCATGAGTGCGAAAGAATACTTCCATGATTAGTTTGACTTTGTTTTTATAGTGTGAGGTTTGTGGTTGTCGTATTTACCCAATAATGGGTATATGTACGTTATATTGTGCAAAGTTAGCAATAATTTCTTGAATTGCAAAGTCAAGTTAGCAAAAAAGTTGCTTTTTAATTATTTTTTACAGTTTTAACAATCATAAGTAATTCAAATGTTAGGAACATCATATTTTTTACTATCTTTGCATTCGGAAAAACTACAAATAACTACAAAACAATTGTAAACGAATGACAATCAGAATATTTAATCCAGACCACGATCTTGCCCTTGCATCGAATCAGAAACGATTCACGGCTCCGCATGCTGGCAGGAAACTGAGGTGCGACCTTTCGTTCTTTCCTGCTTTGTGGTCTGAAGATGGTGATATTGTGATTGTGGAAGATATAGATGCTGCTGAGGTTTCATATCACAAACTGCATCTTAGCAATAAGCCGAAGGTGGAATTCTGCACTATGGAGCAGTTGCCTCATATACTTAGAAGTGATTATCCCTATGACTCTCAGGAAGAAAAAACATTTATCGATGTCTGGGGATGGGATAGAGCAATCAGCTTTCAGTTTGAAAAGAACGGAGTGCCTTCATCGCTTCTTCCTACCGACGAACAGTTGTTAAGAACAAGAGAGTTGTCAAGCCGAGAGTTCTCTTCGCATATACTTTCAGCCATACGTGAAAAGTATAAAGAAGACACTTGTGGCAAGGCTGATTATATTATTGATATAGATGGGTTTAAATCAATTCTTTTAAAGTATAACAACCATTGTGTGGTGAAGGCACCATGGAGCTGTAGTGGTAGGGGTGTGAAGTATTTCCTTGGCGATGCTGATTCCGAGCATACGAAAACGAATACCATGAACTGGATTTTCAACATCATAACCCAGCAAGGTGGTGTTATGGTGGAGCCTTTATATAACAAGGTAAAAGATTTTGCTGTTGAATTCAAGCTTTGCAACAACGGAAAAGTTATCCCTGTTGGATATTCTCTCTTTGATACAAAAAATGGTGCTTATACAGGTAATCTGCTTGCTACGGAGGAAGAAAAAAGGGAAATACTGTCTCGATACATCGATATAGATCTGCTTGATGGTGTAGTTGCTGAGATTTCCTCATTGATGGAACATGCTCTCTGCTCGTTTGTTGATACCAATGTTGCTATGCATTTCGGAGTGGATATGATGATAGTGGCGAAAGATGATGCTGATGGATTCCTTCTTCATCCTTGTGTAGAGATAAATCTTCGTCGCACGATGGGACTTGCTGCTTTATCTATATCGCCAACCGAAAGAGAGAAACAAGCGGTAATGTCAATTAATTATGAATCAAAGAAATACCACTTAATCATAAAAAATAACTTCAACTAAATATTTAAATAAAAAATCTATTATGAAATTTAAATCTATCGTTTTACTTGCTTTAGCCTTGCCTGCATTGTCTTTCGCACAGAGCAACTATAAGTCGCAGGTATGGTCGCCAGACAATGGCGATGGAACATTCACCAATCCTGTGATAAATGCTGACTATAGTGATCCTGATGTGTGTGTAGGTGCTTCGGGAGAGGACTTTTATCTCACAGCATCTTCATTCAATTGCATCCCTGGTCTTCCGATTCTTCACTCTAAAGACCTCGTAAACTGGGAGATAGCAAACTATGCAATCAAGGCACTTCTGCCTCTCGACCGTTATTCCGTGCCTCAGCATGGCAATGGTGTGTGGGCTCCTTCCATTCGCTATAATAAGTATAATCAAACCTATTATATATATTGGGGTGACCCTGATCTTGGTGTCTTTGTGGTTACGGCAAAGGATCCTCTCGGAGAATGGACAGAACCTTATTGCGTTATCCCTGGTAAGGGAATGATAGATACCACTCCTCTTTGGGATGAAGACGGCAAATGTTATCTTGTAAACGGTTGGGCAAACTCTCGTTGTCAGTTCAATTCTGTACTCACAGTTCGCGAGATGACACCAGATGGCATGAAGGCTATCAGCGATCCTGTTATCGTATTCGATGGTAATGGCACTCCTGATCGCACGGCTGAAGGTCCAAAGTTCTATAAGAGAGACGGTTGGTACTGGATAATGTGCCCTGCTGGCGGTGTTCCTGTTGGTCATCAGTTGGCGATGCGAAGCAAGTCGCCTTACGGTCCTTACGAGTCAAAAGTGGTGCTTGCTACGGGCAATACAGGTATCAACGGCCCTCATCAGGGTGGTTGGATTCACCTTAATTCTGGCGAGGATTGGTTCCTTCACTTCCAGGATAAGGAAGCATACGGTCGTGTTGTATGGCTTGAGCCGGTAAAATGGGTTGACAACTGGCCTGTTATGGGCGAGAAGTTGCAGCCATCAAAGCAGAATAAGATGTATAATCCAAACCTTCCAACACTCGATAAATACTGCGGTCAGCCAGTTATGACCTACAAGAAACCAAATGTAGGCAAGACTTATCCAATAGTAAATCCTGTTGAAAGTGATGAGTTCAACACTACGACACTTGGCAAGCAATGGCAATGGCATGCTAACTATGACCAAACTTTCGGTATGCCAACACCTTACGGATACTATAGAATCTTCTGTCATAAGCAGTCAGAGAACTTCAAAAACCTTTGGGAAGCAGGTAATCTCCTTCTCCAGAAGACACCTGCAGACAACTTTACGGCTACAACAAAATTCACTCTCACCGCGAAGGACGAAGGTCAGTATGGTGGTATAATCTGTATGGGTATGGATTATTCTTCGCTCGTGGTGAAGAGAGTGGGAGATGAGTTCCAGGTGCAGCGAATCACTTGCAAGGGTGCAGATAAGGGAAAGGCTGAGGATGTTAAGGTTCTTGCTACGCTTAAGCCTACAGAAGCAGATAAGGTGACATATCAACCATCACTTCATGAAACGATATATATGCGACTGAAAGTCAGCTATATCGGTGGTCTTACATCAGATGGCGAGAATAAGCATGAGGCAAAGGTTACCTTCCAGTATTCAAAGGACGGAAAGAAATGGATTGATGCCGGTGATGCCTTCACTATGCGTCAGGGAAAATGGATAGGAGCAAAGATAGGTTATGTGGCTGCTGAGCCTGCCGGCAAGAAGGTTCGCGGCTGGATTGACGCTGATTGGTTCCGCATCACAAAGTAAAGATTTGTAGTTTTCGAAAAAAAATACAGAAGATTTTTTTCTCTTATCCTTCATTTTTCGAAAATCACGCCGTATCTAATTGATATTCATTATGTTGCCACTATGAAGGATATTGATTTACCCTTCATTATTCTTCATTATCCTTCATAGTGGTTCATAACTCATAATTTAATATATTCATACTCTTTTTACAAAAGTATTGTTTTCGTTTCTCACGGTGGAAACAACCGTTTCTCACGGTGGAAACGCTCGTTTCCCACGGAGGAAACGAGATTATTACTTTGTAATAGATTTTAGTAAGTCCTTCTCCTGAACTCAGCTACGGTGATTGCCGTTGCAATTGCCACGTTGAGACTTTCGGCAGTAGGGGAATCTGCAGGGTATGAAGGAATGAGAAGACGATGGTTTACTCGCTCTCTTATGGCAGGCGTAATGCCGTTTCCCTCATTACCCATCACTATTATTCCTCCGTTTGTAAGTGGCTCATTATAAAGGTTGTTGCCGTCGAGGAGAGTGCCATAGACAGGGATGTCTTCGCCGAGAGAAGCAAAGTACTCATTAAGATTGCCATAGGTGATGTTTACCCTCGCAATACTACCCATCGTTGCCTGCACAGCCTTTGGAGAATATGCGTCAACAGTTTCCTGACTGCAAAGGATATTCTTTATGCCAAACCAGTCGGCGATTCTTATTATTGTGCCCATATTACCAGGATCCTGCACTCCGTCAAGAGCAAGGCAAAGGTTGTTTTTTACCCATTCTGCCGAAGGAAACGAGGTGGAGTCGGGGAGAGGGAATACCGCCAGAACCTGTTGAGGATGCTGAAGAAAACTGCAACGACGAAGTTCATCGGGCGAAACGATGCAATATTCCGTTCCATTCAGATGGAAATTCTCTTCATTGGAAACTATTCCGTTTTCGTTTTTCCATTCTTCGGTACAAACAATGAGTTTTGCCTTGTTGCCTTCACGAAGCAGGTCGCCAACGCACTTGGTGCCTTCTGCCACGAAGACACCCTCCTGGCGACGTTGTTTTTTCTGCTCCAGAGAATGGATGTATTTGAGTTTGTTCTTGCTCAGCATATTTGTTTTGTTATGAGTCCTACTCTTTATTCCTTGTTTACGAAATGCGCCACAAAGTTACTTCATTTATGTCTATCTTCAAAGAAAAAAGTGAAGAAAAATGAGAAACGATGTAATTAAAAAAGAATGTAAACATTACACTTTATCCAAAAAGTTGCGGATTTATCGAAAAAAAACGTCTTAAAATTTCTTTCTTTAAAGAAAATATTGTAATTTTACAACCAAAATAATCTAAACAAAACAAAACTTAAGCGCAAAATGGCTAAAAACATTGCGTGATTAAGTCTGCTAATTTAAACAAATTAAACAATATGAAGAATTTTAAGACTCTCGTTTTCGGAGCTGGTATCGCAGTGGCAATGCTCTCTGCCTGTGGCTCTGAGACAGCTTCAAATCTGACTCAGTCAGGCTTGAACCCAGCGGCTTTCGACTCTGTTATCAACGAAAAGCCGGTTAAGCTCTATGTACTCAAGAATGCTAATGGCATGGAGGCTTGCATCACCAACTATGGTGGTCGTGTTGTTTCACTCATGGTACCAGACAAGGAGGGTAACCTTACCGACGTTGTTCTTGGTTACGACAACCTCAAGCAGTACACAGATACACTCAACTCTCCAAGTGACTACGGCTCATCTGTAGGTCGTTATGCTAACCGTATCGCTAACGGTAAGTTCTCTCTCAACGGCGAGGAGTATCAGCTGACACAGAATGACGGCACTAACTGCCTCCACGGTGGTGGTAAGACCGGTTGGATGAACCAAGTTTATGATGCTGAGCAGATTGGCGATTCTATCCTCAAGCTCACTATCGTAGCACAGGATGGCGAGAATGGTTTCCCTGGAACAGTAACAGCTACTACTACATACACTCTCACTTCTGACAACACTCTCGATATGGTTTGGGAGGCAACAACAGACAAGGAGACAATCATCAACCAGACAAACCATAACTATTACAATCTCAACGGTGACTTCAACAGCGTAGGTACTGACATGATTCTCTACCTGAATGCTGACAACTTCACTCCTGCAAGTGAGATTTACATCCCAACAGGTGAGATAAAGTCTGTAAAGGACACTCCATTCGATTTCACAACTCCTAAGGCTATTGCAGAGACAGTAAATGATTCAGTAGCTGCTGAGTTCGATCAGGTGAAGAATGCACGTGGTGGTATCGACCATAACTTCTGCCTCAACACGTATAAGGACGGCAAGGGCGATGACACACAGGTTTGTGCTTCTCTCTATTCTCCAAAGACAGGTATCTTCATGGAGATGTACACAAACGAGCCAGGCGTTCAGTGCTACACAGGTAACTTCCAGGGCGTAGATGGCGAACTTGAGATTGCTCACAAGAACGGTAAGTATCCTCAGTATGTAAGCGTATGTCTCGAGAGCCAGAAGTATCCTAACTCTATCAACAACCCAGAGTGGGCTCAGCCAATCTTGAAGCCAGGCGAGAAGTACTACAGCCATGCAGCTTACAAGTTCTCTGTAAAATAAAAATGTTTATGTCGTACCTTCAATCCGTTGAGGGTATGACATAAATTATATTAGGTATATTAATAACATAAAAATAATTAACTACTAAACAAAAATGGGCGTTTTAGAATCATTACAGAACAACGGCTTTGAAACGATTGACTATATCGTCTTTGCCGCTTACATCGTGATCCTTGTCGGCATGGGTATCTTCCTCAGCCGTGGCAAGAAGGGCGAGGAGAAGTCTTCTACTGACTACTTCCTTGCTGGTAACACTCTTACTTGGTGGGCAGTAGGTGCATCACTTATTGCTGCCAACATCTCTGCTGAGCAGTTCATCGGTATGTCCGGCTCTGCTTTCGCTTCAGGTATCGCACAGGCTGCTTACGAGCTTATGGCTGCTGCTACATTGCTCGTAGTAGGTAAGTTCCTCCTTCCTCTCATGATTGAGAAGAAGATTTTCACTATCCCACAGTTCCTTCGCGAGCGTTACAACTGGGGTGTAGGACTTGCTTTCTCTCTCCTGTGGCTCTTCCTCTATGTATTCGTAAACCTCACATCAGTTGCTTGGCTCGGTGCTCTCGCTATCCAGCAGATCCTCGGTCTCCCTACTGATATGATTATTACCGTTGCAGGTATGGACATCGACCAGGTTCGTCTCGTTATCATCCTTGGTCTCTTCCTCATCGCAGGTATCTACTCTATCTATGGCGGTCTTGCTTCTGTAGCTTGGACAGACGTTATGCAGGTTACCTTCCTCGTTGGTGGTGGTCTTATCACAGCTTACGCAGCACTCTCTGTTATCGGTGCTGAGGTATGGGGATGCGGTGCTATTGAGGCGTTGGGCAACATCTACAGCTGGTGTATAGATCAGCCAGGTGATAAGCACTTCAACCTCATCGTAACACGTCAGGAAGACCTCTATCCTGTTATCAACGGTGTGAAGGATGCTGCTGGCAATGTAGTTCAGAAGGAAGATCCATTCTTCACAAACCCAGGTCTCGTTCTCGTATTCGGTGCTCTCTGGCTTACAAACCTCGGTTACTGGGGCTTCAACCAGTATATCATCCAGAAGGGTCTCGCTGCTAAGTCACTTGCAGAGGCTAAGAAGGGTATGGTATTTGCTGCCGTACTTAAGATCCTCATCCCATTCATCGTATGTATCCCAGGCGTATGCGCATACTATATTATGAATGCTCCAGGCGCTGAACTCGATGCTCTCCGTGAAACACTTGCTGGTGGTATTGCTCGTTCTGACGATGCTTATCCATTCCTCATCCGCAACTTTACTCCTACATTCGTTAAGGGTCTTTCATTCGCTGCTCTTGCTGCTGCTGTTATTTCTTCATTGGCTTCAATGTTCAACTCTACATCTACATTGTTCACAATGGATATCTACAAGCAGTTCATCAACAAGAACGCATCTGAGAAGAAGCTCGTTAACGTTGGTCGTATGACATCTATCAGCGCTCTCGTTATCGCTCTTATCGCAGTATATCCACTCATGGGTGGTATTGACCAGGCATTCCAGTTCATTCAGGAGTACTCAGCATTCGTATATCCAGGTGTTGTAGTTATCTTCGGTCTTGGTCTTCTCTGGAAGCGTGCAAGCGGTACTGCTGCTGTTGTTGCTGCTATCGGCACATTCGCATTCTCTATCATCTTCAAGTTCGCTCTCCCAGAGATTCCATTCCTCGTTCGTTCAGGTTTGGTATTCATCTGCCTTGTTGTTCTCTTCGTTGGTATCTCTCTCAAGAGCAGCGATACAGAGGCAGCAACAGAGCTCTCTGCTGATGACGTTAAGAAGCAGCTCTTCTGGAGCAACATCATGTGGATTGTAGCAGCAGTTTCTGCAGCTCTCTTCATTGCTTCTTTCTTCAGCGACACTCTCCACATCTACGGTATGGAAGGCGCTATGGCATTCTTCGCAGCTATCACAGCAACTATTGCTTACTATCTGCGTTCTAATGCCCTTGACACTGTTCAGGATAAGAAGCTCGTTGCTATTGACCTTGCTATCTTCAAGACAGATAAGGTGTTCAACATCGGTGCGTTCATCGTTATCGCACTCCTCACAATCCTTTACCTTGCTCTTTGGTAAACATTGAATAATACGTCGGCACCTGATATTTCGTCAGGGGTGTCAGGTGCTGACATTTTTTTTATATCTATTCTATTTTTAAAAAAATGACTACTTTCTACGAAGATAAGCAACCGATACTTGTTTCTGTTGACTGCATAGTCTTCGGTTTCACTAAAGGAAAACTGAAGATACTGATTGGCAAGCGAAAGATGAATCCGGGCGCGGGCGAATGGTCGCTGTATGGTGACTTCGTAGGAAAAGAGGAGACTCTTGATGAAGCTGCCGAAAGAACTTTGAGCAAGCTCACAGGACTCGATAATCAGTTTATGCGTCAGGTAGGTGCATTCGGCGATATTGATCGCGATCCCGGCAGACGTGTTATATCCGTGGCATATTGTTCGCTGATTAATGTCAGCGACTATGACGAGAAGTTGAGAAAGAAATATGGAGTGGAGTGGGTTGACATCGAAGAACTTCCACAGCTCTATTCCGATCACAAGAAAATGGTAGATAGTGCTATTGATCAGTTGAGAAGGCATCTCTCGTCAGAACCTCTCTGTTTCAACCTACTGCCAGAACTGTTCACCCTCACGCAGTTGCAGAATGTGTATGAGGCAATTCTCGGACAGGAAATAGACAAGCGCAATTTCAGAAAGCGCATCAAGGCAATGCCTTACATTCAAAAAACGGAACAAATCGATAAACGGACAAGCAAACGTGGTGCTGCTCTCTTCTTCTTCAACGAGGAGGACTACCAGAAGGCTGAGAAGTTTAGATTATAATATAGACTCCTTTGCATATTTATAGGTCGAGATAAATGTAGCTCCGCTTATATAATATAATAAGGTGTAGAAAAATGATAGAAATAATAATATTAACCGAAATACCTATTCATTATGTTAGAAGAACTTAAACAGAAAGTATTCAAGGCAAACCTTGATTTGGTAAAGCAGGGACTTGTCATTTTCACATGGGGCAACGTAAGCGGCATTGACCGTGAGAAGGGTCTCGTAGTAATAAAGCCTTCAGGCGTTAGCTATGATGATATGAAAGCAGAGGATATGGTTGTTGTTGACCTTGAGACTGGTAAGGTGGTAGAGGGCGACCTCAATCCTTCATCTGATACTCCAACACACCTCGTGCTCTATAAGGCTTTCCCTAATATCGAAGGTGTCGTTCACACTCATTCTACCTATGCAACAGCATTTGCACAGGCAGGTCAGGATATTCCAAATATCGGTACTACCCACGCTGACTATTTCTATAAGGCTATCCCATGCACTCGCGATATGACCAAGGAAGAGGTAGAGGGACAGTATGAGCTTGAGACAGGCAACGTTATCGTTGATGAGATTCTCAACATCCGCAAGATCAATCCTGATCACACTCCTGCCGTTCTTGTTAAGAATCATGGTCCTTTCTCTTGGGGCACATCTCCTGACAATGCTGTTTATAACGCAAAGGTTATGGAGCAGTGCGCAAAGATGGCATTCATCAGTTATTCAGTCAACCCAATGACAACGATGAATCCTCTCCTTGTAGAGAAGCATTATAACCGTAAGCATGGTCCTAACGCTTACTACGGACAGAAGGGACAGAAGCACTAAACTCGAAAAAAACAAAATTAAATAAAAAACATAACTATGAAAGCATTTGAAAACATTGAACTCTGGTGGGTGACTGGTGCTCAGTTGCTCTATGGAGGTGAAACAGTAAAAATCGTTGACGGCCACTCAAAGGAAATGGTTGATGGCTTAAACAATAGTGGCATCATCCCTGTAAAGGTAGTTTATAAGGGCACAGCAAACTCTTCCAATGAGGTAGAGGCAATTATGAAGGCTGCTAATAATGACGAGAAGTGTGTTGGTATCATTACATGGATGCACACTTTCTCTCCTGCAAAGATGTGGATTAAGGGTCTTCAGGCTCTTCAGAAGCCATTGCTCCACTTCCACACTCAGTATAATGCTGAGATTCCTTGGGATACAATGGATATGGACTTCATGAACCTTAATCAGTCGGCTCATGGTGATATTGAGTTTGGTCATATCTGCACTCGTATGCGTGTTCCTCGTAAGGTTGTAGTAGGTTATTGGAAGAGCGAAGCTGCTCAGAAGCAGATTGCTGTATGGGCTCGCGTTGCTGCTGGTGTTGCTGATGCTCACAACGTTCGTTGTCTTATGTTCGGTATGAATATGAACAATGTTGCCGTTACTGATGGTGACCGTGTAGAGTTCGAGCAGCGTTTCGGTTATCATGTTGACTACTATCCTGTATCATCACTCATGGATTACTTCAAGAAGGTTACAGACGATGAGGTTAATGCTCTCGTTGAGACATACAAGAAGGAATACACCATCAAGATTGATGAGTCTGGTGAGGATGTATATTGGGAGAAGGTTCGCAATGCAGCAAAGGCAGAACTTGCTATTCGTGCCGTATTGAAGGATGAGGGTGCTACAGCCTTCACAACAAACTTCGACGACCTTGGTGATGCTGATATCGATGATCCTAACTTCTGTGGCTTCGACCAGATTCCAGGTCTTGCTTCTCAGCGCCTCATGGCTGAGGGTATTGGCTTCGGAGCAGAGGGTGACTGGAAGACAGCTTGCCTCTATCGCACTATCTGGGTAATGAACCAGGGCAATCAGAATGGCGTTTCATTCCTTGAGGATTACACTCTCAACTTCGCTGAAGGTCAGACATCTATCCTTCAGAGCCACATGCTTGAGGTTACTCCTCTCATTGCTACCAATAAGCCAACTCTTGAGGTACACTTCCTCGGCATAGGTATCCGTAAGCAGCAGACAGCTCGTCTCGTATTCACATCGAAGACAGGTGCTGGTGTTAAGGCAACTATCGTTGACCTCGGCAACCGTTTCCGCATCATCACTCAGGAGGTTGAGTGCATCGAGCCAAAGCCAATGCCAAAGCTCCCTGTTGCTTCTGCTCTCTGGGTTCCACAGCCAACATTCGAGATTGGTGCAGGTGCATGGATTCTCGCTGGCGGTACACACCACAGTGCATTCGGTTACGATATCACTGAGGAGTATTGGGAAGACTTCGCAGAGATGCTCGGCGTTGAAATCCTTGAGATCAACAAGAGCACTACTATTGCAAACTTCCAGCAGAACCTCCGCAACAATGAGGTTTACTACATGTTGAATAAGGCATTGAAATAATTAAAAAGAAACAAAATGACACCAAGAGAAACCATCATAAAAGGTAAGGCCATTCTCGGTATAGAACTTGGCTCTACACGTATCAAGGCAGTTCTCATCGACCAGGAGAACAAGCCTATCGCTCAGGGTTCACACGAGTGGGAAAACCAACTCGTTGACGGTCTTTGGACTTATAGCCTTGAAGCTATCTGGTATGGTCTTGAAGATGCATACGCTGACCTGCGTAAGAATGTAAAGAGTGAGTATGACTGCGAGATAGAGATTCTTGCATCCATCGGTATCTCTGCTATGATGCATGGCTATATGGCATTCGGTCCTACTGGTACTGCATCCCATGGCGCACCAGCTTCTGAGGCAGAGAAGATTCTCGTTCCTTTCCGTACATGGCGTAATACCAACACTGGCAAGGCTGCTGCAGAACTTTCAAAGGAGTTCAACTATAACATCCCACTTCGCTGGAGCATCTCTCATCTCTATGAGGCAATCCTCGACAATGAGGAGCACGTTCCTGGTATTACCTACCTCACAACATTGGCAGGCTACATCCACTGGCGCCTCACAGGCGAGAAGGTTCTTGGTATTGGTGACGCTTCAGGTATGATTCCTGTAGATCCTGAGACAAAGAACTACAATGCTGAGATGGTAAAGAAGTTTGATGAGCTTATTGCTCCTAAGGGCTTCTCATGGAAACTTGAGGATATTCTCCCACAGTGTATCTGCGCTGGACAGAATGCAGGTTTCCTCACTCCTCACGGAGCACAGCGTCTTGATATCTCTGGCAACCTTAAGCCAGGCATCCCATTCTGTCCTCCAGAGGGTGATGCAGGTACAGGTATGGTTGCTACCAATGCAGTCAAGCAGCGTACTGGTAACGTTTCTGCTGGTACATCTTCATTCTCTATGATTGTTCTTGAGAAGGACCTCAGCAAGCCAAATGAGATGATTGATATGGTAACGACACCTGACGGCTCTCTCGTTGCTATGGTACATTGCAACAACTGTACATCTGATATCAATGCTTACGTTAAGCTCTTCAAGGAGTATCAGCAGTTGCTTGGTATCCAGGTTGACATGAATGAATTGTATGGCAAACTCTACAACCACGCTCTCACAGGTGATAAGGATTGTGGTGGCATCCTTGCATACAACTTCATCTCTGGCGAGCCTGTAGCAGGACTCCAGGATGGTCGTCCTATCTTCCTCCGTTCAGCTAATGATCGTTTCAACCTCGCTAACCTCATGCGTGCAAACCTCTATGCTACCGTTGCCGTACTGAAGCTTGGTAACGACGTGCTCTTCAAAGAAGAGAACGTACAGGTTGATCGCATCACAGGTCATGGTGGTTTGTTCAAGACTCCTGGCGTTGGTCAGAAGGTACTTGCTGCCGCTCTCAACTCTCCAATCTCCGTTATGGAGACAGCAGGTGAAGGTGGTGCATGGGGTATTGCCCTTCTTGCTTCTTACCTTGTCAACAATCCAAATGGCCTCAACCTCGCTGACTATCTTGAGGAGGTTGTATTTGGTGGCAACACCGGTGTTGAGATAGCTCCAGATCCAGAGGATGTAGAAGGCTTCAACAAGTACATCGAGAACTACAAGGCATGTATTCCTGTTGTGAAGACAGCTGTAGAATGCAAACAATAAAATTATTTACAATAATAATCATAATCAAAATGGCAAAGAATCCAATTAGCGTGCTTAACCACGCTGCGGACAACATCCGCATCCTTGCTGCTTCGGCAGTAGAAAAGGCTAAGTCTGGTCACCCAGGTGGTGCAATGGGCGGTGCTGACTTCATCAACGTTCTTTATAGTGAGTATCTCAACTATGACCCAAAGAATCCTGAATGGGTAGGTCGCGACCGTTTCTTCCTCGATCCTGGTCACATGGCTCCAATGCTCTATTCACAGCTCTGCCTTGCTGGTAAGTTCACTCTCGACGAGCTTGCACAGCTTCGTCAGTGGGGTTCTCCAACAACAGGTCACCCAGAGTTTGAGATCGCTCGTGGTATCGAGAATACTTCTGGTCCTCTCGGTCAGGGTCACGCTTATGCTATTGGTGCTGCTATCGCTGCAAAGTTCCTTGCTGCACACACAGGCAACCCAACATTCTCTAAGGAGACTATCTACGCTTACATCTCTGATGGTGGTATCCAGGAAGAGGTTTCACAGGGCGGCGCTCGTATCGCTTCTGTCCTCGGTCTTGACAACCTCATCATGTTCTATGACTCGAATGACATCCAGCTCTCTACTGAGACTAAGGAAGTTATGAACGAGGATACAGCTGCTAAGTATCGTGCTTTCGGTTGGGAAGTTATCGAAATCGTAGGTAACGATGCAGAGCAGATTCGTGCTGCTATCGAGAAGGCTCAGGCTGTTAAGGGCAAGCCAACACTCATCATAGGTAAGTGTATTATGGGTAAGGGTGCTCTCAAGGCTGACGGTACTTCTTATGAGGCTAACTGCAAGACTCACGGTGCTCCTCTCGGTGGCGATGCATACGTTAACACAATCAAGAACCTCGGCGGTGATCCTGAGAACCCATTCCAGATCTTCGACGACGTTAAGGAACTCTACGCTAACCGCGCTAAGGAGCTCGAGGCTATCTGCGCAGAGCGTTACGCAGAAGAGAAGGCTTGGGCTGACGCTAACCCAGAGAAGGCTGCACAGCAGGCTGACTGGTTCGCTGGCAAGGCACCAAAGATTGACTGGAGCGCAGTACAGCAGAAGGCTAACGATGCTACACGTTCTGCATCTGCAGCATGTCTCTCTGCACTCGCAGAGCAGGTTCCTAACATGATTTGTGCATCTGCTGACCTCTCTAACTCAGATAAGACTGACGGCTTCCTCAAGAAGACAAAGGCTCTCACAAAGGACGACTTCTCTGGTGCATTCTTCCAGGCAGGTGTTGCTGAGTTCACAATGGCTTGCTGCTGCGTAGGTATGGCTCTCCACGGTGGTGTCATCCCAGCTTGCGGTACCTTCTTCGTATTCTCTCAGTATATGCTCCCTGTTGTTCGTATGGCAGCTCTCATGCAGCTCCCTGTTAAGTTCATCTGGACCCACGATGCATTCCGCGTAGGTGAGGACGGACCTACTCATGAGCCTGTTGAGCACGAAGCACAGATTCGTCTCATGGAGAAGCTTAAGAACCACGCAGGTAAGAACTCAACACTCGTTCTCCGTCCTGCAGAGGCTAAGGAGACAACAGTTGCTTGGGCTATGGCTATGGAGAACACAGACACTCCTACTGCTCTTATCTTCTCTCGCCAGAATATCAACGACCTCCCTGAAGGCAATGACTATGAGCAGGCTCGCAAGGGTGCTTACATCGTTGCTGGTTCTGATGAGAATCCAGACGTAGTAATGGTTGCTTCTGGTTCTGAGGTTTCTACACTCGTTTCTGGTGCTGAGCTCCTCCGTAAGGATGGCGTTAAGTGCCGCATCGTAAGCGTTCCTTCTGAGGGTACATTCCGTTGCCAGTCAAAGGAGTATCAGGAGTCTGTTATCCCAGCTGGTGCTAAGGTATTCGGTATGACTGCTGGTCTTCCTGTAAACCTCCAGGGCTTCCTCATTGGTGCTGATCCTGCATCTAAGATCTGGGGTCTTGAGTCGTTCGGTTTCTCTGCTCCTTACAAGGTGCTCGACGAGAAGCTCGGCTACACAGCAGAGAATGTTTACAACCAGGTAAAGTCTATGCTTTAATATAAGGAAAGTAAGGGATGCCACATCGGTATTCCCTTACTTCTTATTTATTATTATACATTATATAAAATCTAAGAAACTATGGAAAAGAAACTTATCATCGGTGTAGCAACCGACCATGCAGGCTTCCCACTCAAGCAATATGTTCTTCAGTATCTTGAAGAGAACGGCATTCAGTATGAGGATTTTGGTACATGGAGCGAGGCTTCTGTCGATTATCCTGATTATGCACATAAGCTTGCTGACGCAATCGAGTCAGGCGTTGTGACAATGGGTATCGCAATGTGCGGCTCTGGCGAGGGTATGGCAATGACACTCAACAAGCATCATGGTGTTCGTGCAGGTCTCTGCTGGAACGTTGAGGTTGCACATCTTATCCGTCAGCATAACAATGCAAACTGCCTCGTTATGCCAGGTCGCTTCATCACAAATCTTGAAGCAAAGGTAATTATGGATGAGTATCTGAAGACTCCATTCGAAGGTGGTCGTCATCAGAACCGTGTTGACAAGATGTAAAAAACAAAAATACATATTCTCCCTCCTTTCTTCTAATAACAAAGATAGAAGGGAGAGTATCTTAATAACAAAACCCTAAAACTATGCTATCAGAAAAAGATTTACAGCAGTTAGCCTCTAAGGGTATAACTGAAGAAAAGCTTCAGCAGCAGCTTGACGAGTTCAAGACAGGATTCCCATTCCTTAAGCTCGAAGGTCCTGCTGCCATCGGTAATGGCATCATCGCTCCTTCTGCAGAGGAAGTGAAGGCATACGAGGAGGCTTGGAATGACTATAAGGCACAGGGCAAGAAGGTCGTTAAGTTCGTTCCTGCTTCTGGCGCTGCCAGCCGTATGTTCAAGGATATGTTCGCATTCGTTGATGCAGAGTATTCTGTTCCTACAACTGACTTTGAGAAGAAGTATTTCGATAATATTGAGAAGTTTGCTTTCTATGATGAACTCGACGCTCTTCTTGAGAAGCAAGAGGGCAAGGGCATCAAGGCTCTCATCGCTGAAGGCAACTACAAGGCTGTTGCTGCTGGTATGCTCCAGGGCCTCAACTATGGTCAGCTGCCAAAGGGTATGCTACTCTTCCATAAGTATGACGAGGGTGCTCGCACTCCAATGGAGGAGCATCTTGTAGAGGGTGCACTCTATGCTTCAAGCAATGGAGAGGCTAACGTTCACTTCACTGTTTCCCACGAGCATCTTGAGTTCTTCAAGAAGAAGGTGGCTGATAAGGCTGACGGCTATGCAGAGAAGTTTGGCATCAAGTATAACATCAGTTTCTCTGAGCAGAAGCCTTCTACCGACACGGTGGCTGCTAATCCTGACAACACTCCTTTCCGCAACAGCGACGGTTCTCTCTTGTTCCGTCCAGGTGGTCACGGCGCACTCATCGAGAACCTCAACGAAATCGATGCTGACGTTATCTTCGTTAAGAACATCGACAACGTGGTTCCTGATCGCCTGAAGCCAGAGACAGTACTCTGGAAGCAGGTTATCGCAGGTATTCTCGTTAAGTTGCAGAAGAAGGCATTCGAGTATCTTGAACTGATTGATTCAGGCAAGTACACTCACGATCAGCTCGTTGAGATTGCTCGTTTCGTAAAGCATGAGCTCTGCTGCGTGAAGGCAGACCTTAAGGAACTTGAAGATACAGATCTCGTTATCTATCTGAAGAATAAGCTCAACCGCCCAATGCGTGTTGCTGGTGTTGTGAAGAATGTTGGCGAGCCAGGTGGTGGTCCATTCCTTGCATACAATCAGGATGGCACTTACTCTCTCCAGATTCTTGAGTCAAGCCAGATAGACAAGAAGAATGAGGTTTATATGAAGTACTTTACCGAGGGCACACACTTCAACCCTGTTGACCTCGTTTGTGCAGTTAAGGACTATAAGGGCAATGCTTTCAACCTTCCTGACTTCGTTGACCGCACTACTGGCTTCATCTCAAGCAAGTCAAAGAACGGTAAGGAACTTCAGGCTCTCGAACTCCCTGGACTTTGGAATGGTGCTATGAGCGACTGGAACACAATCTTCGTTGAGGTACCACTTGGCACCTTCAATCCAGTGAAGACAGTCAATGACCTCCTCCGCGATCAGCATCAGGGATAAAAGCGCTGATATTACAGTGTAAAAGCGCTGATATTACAGTGCAAAAGCGTTGATATTACAGTGTAAAAGCGCTGATATTA
Organism: Prevotella sp.; assembly: GCA_045627725.1. GTDB lineage: Bacteria > Bacteroidota > Bacteroidia > Bacteroidales > Bacteroidaceae > Prevotella. The sequence goes on from JAZQOH010000033.1 coordinate 21,306, forward strand.
CATAAGAAAAAGAGTGAAGAACTAACCTTAGTCCTTCACTCTTTTTTTACAAATTATCGGGATGAATCTATCTTGTCATTCTGATATGATGAAAATTACTTCTTCAGTATTGCAAGAAGATGATTCCACACCATTTCAACGGTAGGAATAAGCAAACGCTCGTCAGGAGAATGCACACCGCGAAGGGTAGGGCCCATACTTACCATATCGAGGTCTGGATAACGCTCTGCGAAGAGACCGCACTCAAGACCTGCATGAATGCCGAGTACTTTTGGCTCCTTACCGAAAAGTTCCTTGTATGTTTCCACTACTACTGCAGTAAGTTTGCTATCTGGATTCATCTTCCATGCAGGATAGCCTTCACCTGTCTCCACTTCTGCACCGGCAAGAAGGAATATCGCGCGGATTGTAGCACACATATTATCGAGGGCAGACATCACATTGCTTCGCTGAGACATTGTCACGAGAACACTTCCATCCTCCTGTGTCTTTGCACTTGCGAGGTTGCTCGATGTTTCAACAAGCCACTCGATAGCCTTGTCCTGACACATAGAGAGAATACCATTGTCCACACCCTGAAGTGCATAGATAATCTTACGGCTATCATCCTCAGTCATAAGAGGTTCTGCCTCCGTTGACTCCATATAGAGATTAACGGTTGGTTCGGTAACGTGATATTCCTCTTCTATTTCGCTCATGTAGATATTGAAGTCAACACGCACCTGCTCTTTTGCGGCAAATGGCACAGCGATAACCATCTCACCATCGCGAGGAATTGCATTGTGAAGACCACCGGCAGCAAGGCGACCAAGTCTTACGCTACCTTTTTCCATCTGTGCATAGATAAAGCGAACGAGAAGCTTCACGGCATTAGCACGCTTCTTGTTGATGTCGTCGCCAGAGTGTCCACCAGTAAGAGAGTTAACACCCACCTTAATGAAGAAAAGTCCATCCTTATCGTCGTTGTATGTAGGATGGAACGTAGCCTGAGTCCTGCGACCACCAGCACAAGAAACGAATATCTGTCCCTCATCCTCTGAGTCAAGATTGATGAGCATCTTGCCAGTCATGAAGTCGCTCTTCATTCCCTCTGCACCGGTAAGGCCTGTTTCCTCATCGCGAGTGAAGACACACTCGATAGGACCATGCTCTATGTCGTTGGAATCGAGTAGGGCAAGCTCCATAGCAATGCCGATACCATCATCAGCACCGAGGGTTGTTCCCTTAGCCTTAAGCCATTCTCCGTCAATGTATGTCTCGATAGGATCATTATCGAAGTCAATCTTGCATTCAGGCAGTTTCTCACATACCATATCCATGTGGCTCTGAAGGATTATGGTTGGACGATTCTCATATCCAGGAGTAGCGCCCTTGCGGATGAGGACATTGCCAGTTTCGTCAACAATAGTGTCCAATCCACGGCTTTCGCCAAACTCTTTAAGGTATGCAATCATCTTCTCTTCGCGCTTAGAAGGACGCGGAATAGCGTTGATTCGAGCAAAATGTTCGAACACGCAAGCTGGTTTTAAGTCACTTTTATTCATTATTAATATAATTTTGTATGTTTTCCGAATCTTTTTTCTTACCTTTGTACCCGTTATTGGTGAATAAGGTGTTTTTTACGCTTGCAAAGTTAAGAAAAAAAGACTGAAAGGCAAAGAGAATAACCACTAAAAAAGTATAAACAATAAATAAAAACATAAAACAATGAACAAGAAAAATCTTATTTCGGCATTTGCTGTAGCAGCACTCGCCGTTACTTTTGCATCATGCAACAAGAGCACACCTCAGGTAGAGGAAGAGTCATCTAAGCAGACAAACCCTACAGAACTTAAGATCGGTTACGTAGAGATTGACTCTATCATGTCCCAGTATCAGTATTGCAAGGACTATTCCCTTATCCTTGAGAAGAAGAGTCAGAACATCCAGGCTACCCTCAATCAGAAGGGACAGGCACTTCAGGCAGCAGCTGCTAACTTCCAGCAGAAGCTTCAGCAGAATGCTTACACACAGGATCAGGCTCGTCAGATTCAGGCAGGTCTTCAGAAGCAGAATGCTGACCTCGAGGCTCTTCAGCAGCGTCTCGGTGGTGAGTTCCAGGCAGAGACAGAGAAGTTCAACACCTCTCTCCGTGACTCTATCCAGCACTTCCTCGCTGCATACAACAAGGACAAGAAGTATTCTATCATCCTTTCTAAGGCAGGAGACAACCTTCTCTATGCAGATAAGGCTTACGACGTAACAAAGGAAGTTATCGCTGGTCTTAACAAGGCATACAAGAAGCCTGCTAACCTTGGTAAGGATACAGAGGAGAAGAAAAAATAATTGACAATTGACGATTAACAATTGACAATTTTCATAGAATCTTATGAAACAGATTAACTGGGGCTTCATCGGCTGTGGTGAAGTGACAGAGAAGAAAAGTGGCCCGGCATTCAATGAAGTGCCGGGTTCACGTATAGTAGCAGTTATGAGTCGCAGTGCAGAAAAGGCTCGCTCGTATGCTGACAGACATCGTGTGCCCCGTTGGTACACCGACCCACAGGCGCTTATCGATGACCCTGAGGTGAATGCTGTGTATATTGCTACACCACCTTCCAGCCACGCTACCTATGCCATAATGGCGATGCGTTCAGGGAAGCCTGTCTATGTAGAGAAACCTCTTGCTGCAAGCTATGATGACTGTGCACGCATCAACCATGTCAGTCAAGTTACTGGAATGCCATGCTTCGTGGCATACTATCGCCGTTATCTGCCTTATTTCGAGAAGGTAAAGGATATTCTAAACAATGGATTGATAGGAAAACCTGTCAACATACAGATACGTTTCTCCTGCCCACCTCGAGAAGAAGACTTCAATACCCCAGAGAATCGACCTTGGCGTATACAGCCTGACATTGCTGGAGGTGGTTATTTCTATGACCTTGCTCCTCATCAGCTCGACCTTCTCCAGCATTATTTCGGTGTTATAGTGAAGGCTCACGGCTATAGCAGCAATAGGGGAGGACTCTATGAAGCCGAAGACACAGTAAGTGCATGCTTCCGTTTTGAGAACGGACTGCCTGGTAGTGGCTCATGGTGCTTCGTAGGTCACGACTCTGCACGTGAGGACCGCATTGAGATTATCGGCGACAAGGGAATGGTGTCCTTCTCTGTTTTTGACTATCAGCCAATAGAACTCATCAATGGTGATGGTCGTCAGGTGTTGGAAATAGAGAATCCTAAATACATCCAGAAGCCTCTCATCGAGGAAGTTGTCAAGACATTGCAAGGTACAGGTGACTGCAAGTGCACAAGCATTACTGCCACTCCGACCAACTGGGCAATGGATTATATCCTTGGCAAGTTCTAATATAGCTGACAAACTTGTCTCGTGCATTATACTTTTCTCCTTTTTTGAAGAAATGAAACGAACGTATCTACTCCTTATTATATATATATTGGCAGGAATGAGTGTTTCTGCAGAGGGAGTATATACGATGGAAGAGGGTAGGGCGGATACCATTTCGCTATCCTCCGACTCTCTGCCAACAATGAAAAAGTCGTGGTTTAATCGAAAGATAACACCCGCACTCAAATCTTTCGTGAAAATCTTTTCGCCAGATTTCGATACTACTTATATAGAACCTCAGAAGTATAACTTTACTGTTATGGCTCTCTGTGAGCGAAATGATGATCATCTGATTCTTAATTCTGAAGATAAAGAAGGAGGAACGAACTATTATGTTGACATGGCGCCTAAGTCAACAGTTCAGTTTGGTCCATTTTTCGGATGGCGATGGCTTTTCTATGGCTATACCTTCAATCTGAGTACATTAAAGCTTAACAACTCAGGCATCGACCTTAATTTTAGCATCTACACACCTTCTCTTGGAATAGACCTTGTCTATCGTAATCTTGGTGCTGACTATAAGGTAAGAAGAATGGAGACAAACAAGCAGGATGTCACCAAGCATGTTGAGGGACTTCCAGTCAATGGATTAGATATTGACATTATTGGAGTTAAAGCTTTCTATATCGTCAATCCAAAACGATACTCACATCAGGCAATATTCAATCAGACAAACCGTCAGATTCGTAGCGCAGGATCGTGGTTGTTCGGCACAGGATGGTACAGAAACTCCATTGTTATGGATTGGGACAGGTTTTCCAGAGACGTGAATAATAATACTGACATCAATCTCGATCATAACTTTAGCGACTCCACTCTTTTCTTCCGAAAGATTGTATATTCATCTGTACCCATCACTTTCGGCTATGGCTATAACTGGGTATTCTCAAAGAACTGGGCTGCAGGAGCGCAATTACTCGGTTCTTTCTCATATATGTGGACGCACAGCGATGCCAAAGAAACATCATTCTCCATCAAAAAGATGATAAATACGATGTCATTCTCCAACTTTGCTCTCGATGGAGCAATGCGTGTTGGCATCGTATGGAATAATTCGCAATGGTTTGCTGGTGCCGATGCAATCTATAATACCTACAACTATCGCAACAAATACTTGAAGGTTGCCAATATATTCGGTACCATCAACCTGTATGTAGGCTATAATTTCTGGAAAAGAAAATAAATGCAATTGACGATTAACTATTAACAATTGACAATTAACAATTAACAATTAATATTTAACAATAATGTCTTTTATCCGTGACTTTCATCTCTTCCCCTCGGGGAGGCTGGGAGGGGGCCTCATCTTCCTGATTTTCCTCCTTTCCTTCGGCACTTCTTATGCCTATAATCCTAAGGATAGCATCCGCATTGAGTCTCTTCTCGCCTCTGCTCAACTGATGAGAAGCAATGATAATATGATGCTTTATTTTGGAAAGAAGTTTGTCGGCACTCCTTATGTTGCCCATACCCTTGACCTCAATAAGGAGGAAGGGCTTGTGATAAACACTCGCGAACTTGACTGCACCACCTTCGTTGAGAACGTCTTGGCACTCACTCTCTGTGCTCAGCGTGGTCAGAAGTCATTCAAGGACTTCCGAGCCATGCTTCAGAAGATACGCTATCGTAATGGAAAAGTGGCATATACATCACGCCTTCATTATTTTACGGAATGGATAGAGAGCAATCTTTCCAATGGATTCGTGAAAAAAATAGAGAGTAACAAAGCGCCTTTCACGAAGATTCAGACTCTTAATATCAACTATATGAGTACACATTCCGACTCATATGCCATGCTAAAAGCGCATCCGAATTGGATTCCTGCTATCAAAAAGATGGAGCAAAGTCTCACAGGTTGCAAGTATCGCTATATCCCAAAGACAGCTATCAACAACTCAAAACTACTTCGCGAAACGATAAAAAACGGCGATATCATCGCTATTCTCACCAATAAGAAAGGTCTTGATACCTCCCATATTGGCATCGCTTCGTGGCAAAAGGACGGTCTTCATCTCCTTAATGCCTCCCAAATACACAAAAAAGTCATAGAAGAACCAATGCTTTTCCAAACTTATATGTCTAAACATCCTTCCCAAATAGGAATTAGAGTGTGTAGAGTTGCAGAATTGAAAAAAAAGTAGTACCTTTGCATCCAAATTGAAAAAATAAGATTTTAATATACAAATGATTACAGTTACGAACCTCGCCATTCAGTTTGGCAAGCGTGTCCTCTATAAGGACGTCAACCTCAAGTTTACTGCAGGAAACATCTATGGTGTCATCGGTGCTAACGGTGCCGGTAAGTCAACGTTGCTTCGCGCCATAAGTGGCGAACTTGAAGCAAACAAGGGTACTATCGAACTCGGTCCTGGAGAGCGCCTTTCCGTTCTTGAACAAGATCACTTCAAATACGATAACTATACTGTCATCAATACTGTTCTCATGGGTCACAAGCCTCTTTGGGATAATATGCAGGAGCGCGAGGCTCTCTATAGCAAGCCAGAGATGACAGAAGCTGATGGTAATCGCGCTGCAGAACTTGAAGAGCAGTTTGCTGAAATGGACGGATGGAACGCAGAGAGCGATGCAGCACAGCTCCTTTCCGGTCTTGGCATCAAGGAGGATTCCCACTATAAGATGATGCTGGAACTCTCAAATAATGAGAAGGTTCGCGTAATGATGGCGAAGGCACTATTCGGAAATCCTGACAATCTCCTTCTTGATGAGCCTACCAACGACCTTGACCTCGACACCGTTCAGTGGCTTGAGGAGTATCTCAGCAACGTTGAGCAGACAGTTCTCGTTGTGAGCCACGACCGTCACTTCCTTGACTCTGTATCGACAATGACCGTTGACATCGACTTCGGTAAGGTAACCCTCTTTGCTGGTAACTATTCATTCTGGTATCAGTCAAGTCAGCTCGCCCTCAAGCAGGCACAGAACCAGAAGGCTAAGGCTGAGGAAAAGCGTAAGGAACTTGAAGAGTTCATCCGTCGTTTCTCTGCAAACGTTGCAAAGAGTAAGCAGACAACATCACGTAAGAAGATGCTTGAGAAGCTTAACGTCGATGAAATCACTCCTTCTACACGTAAATACCCTGGCATTATCTTCCAGATGGAGCGCGAACCAGGCAACCAGATTCTTGAGGTAGAAGGTCTTAAGGCTGTGGATACTGACGGAACAGTTCTCTTCGATAACGTTTCCTTCAACATTGAGAAGGGCCAGAAGACTGTTTTCCTCTCTCATAATCCAAAGGCTATGACAGCTCTCTTTGAGATTATCAATGGCAATCGCGAGGCACAGGGTGGTACATACAAGTGGGGCGTTACTATTACAACGGCATATCTTCCTCTTGATAACACAGAGTTCTTCCAGTCAGATCTCAACCTTGTTGACTGGCTTTCGCAGTATGGCACTGGCAATGAGGTGGCAATGAAGGGCTTCCTCGGTCGTATGCTCTTCAAGCAGGAAGAGGTAGAGAAGAAGGTTAACGTGCTCTCGGGTGGTGAGAAGATGCGCTGTATGATTGCTCGTATGCAGTTGAAGAATGCCAACTGTCTCATCCTCGACACTCCAACAAACCACCTCGACCTTGAATCCATCCAGGCATTCAACAATAATCTCGTTGGTTTCCAGGGCAATGTACTCTTCTCCAGTCATGACCACGAGTTCATCAACACCGTTGCCGACCGTATCATTGAGTTGACTCCAAAGGGAACCATCGATAAACTGATGACCTATGATGACTACATCTACGACGAGGCAATCAAGGAACAGAAGGCAAAAATGTATAATTAGTTGTAATTAAATCATATAAAGTGCAAAAAAAATAAGTAAAAATTCTTTTTTCACAAGAAAATATTGTAACTTTGCACGCAATTTGAACCAATAAGAATTATTTAAACAATGACAAAAGCAGAAATTATCAACCAGATTTCAAGTACAACTGGTGTTGCAAAGAAGGACGTTACAGTCAGCGTAGAGGCTTTCATGGAAGCTGTTAAGGATGCTATGTGCGATGGCGAGAACATCTATCTCCGTGGTTTCGGCACATTCCTCATCAAGAAGCGCGCACAGAAGACTGCTCGTAATATCTCAAAGAACACAACTCTCGTTATTCCTCCACACGATTTCCCTTCATTCAAGCCTGCAAAGAGCTTCGCTCAGCGTATGCGCGGTGAGGAAGTAACTGCTGAGGATTAATCTTCGGGTACGGAGCATAAAGCTCAGACTCAATAGAGAATATCAGGAATATTACAAATAAACAATTAAAATATTTACAACTATGCCAAACGGAAAAAAGAAGAAGGGCCACAAGATGGCTACTCACAAGCGTAAGAAGAGACTTCGCAAGAATCGTCATAAGAGCAAGTAATCAATAGCTCTTCAAGCGATAGGCAAAGTTTTCTGCCACAAGGCTCATTTTCCAAAGCAAGTGGCTGAATTGATTTATAGGGGTGTGATCAAGAGATTTTTTACTTGACACACCCTTTTTGTTTTTTAGTGACACATTTTTATCACTAACATATTTATAATATAAATAGGCGAAAGCAAAAATACACGGATAGAGATAATGACAAGCGAACTTATTATTGACGTAAAGGAGAAAGAGATAAGCACGGCGTTGCTTGAAGATAAGAATCTGGTTGAATATCAGAATGAACCTCGTATTGCCTCTTTCAGCGTCGGTAATGTATATGTAGCCAAGGTCAAGAAACTGCTTCCTGGACTTAATGCTTGCTTCGTTGACGTTGGTTATGAGCGTGATGCTTTCTTGCATTACCTCGACCTCGGTCTGTATTTCTCTTCTTATGAGAAATATCTCAAGCAGTTGTTCAGTGATAACAAGAAACTCTATCCATTTGAGAAGGCAACTCGTCTCCCGGAACTTCCTAAGGAAGGCACCATTTCATCGGTGCTTAAACAAGGACAGGAGATACTCGTGCAGATTGTCAAGGAACCTATATCCACTAAGGGACCTCGTCTCACAGCCGAACTCTCTTTCGCTGGTCGCTACCTTGTCCTCATGCCTTTCGGCAGTAAGGTGGCAGTTTCATCAAAGATAAAATCTGGTGCTGAGCGTTCACGTCTGAAGCAGATAGTAAACGCGATGAAACCGGCTAATTGCGGTATCATAGTTCGTACCGTAGCAGAAGGACTTCGTGCTGAAGAACTTGAGAATGAGGTAAAAGTACTCACACAGCGCTGGTATGACACTCTCAACCAGTTGCATAAGTCCACTGTTCGTCCAAAGCTTATTTTCGAGGAATCAAGTCGTGCCGTAGCGATGCTCCGCGACCTTTTCAATCCTTCCTACGAGAACATCTTCGTAAATGATCCTGATGTATGCGAGGAAGTGCGTCAGTATGTATCTCTTATAGCACCTGAAAGGGCAAGCATCGTTAAGCAATATACTGGCAATGTGCCTATCTTTGACAACTACAACGTCACTCGTCAGTTGAAGTCTGGCTTCGGCAAGACGGTAAATTACAAGCATGGTGCATATCTCATCATCGAGCATACGGAGGCAATGCACGTTATAGACGTAAATAGCGGAAACCGTTCTCGTGGAGAGAACACACAGGAGCAGAATGCCCTTGAGGTGAATCTTGGCGCTGCCGATGAGATTGCACGTCAGTTGCGTCTCCGTGATATGGGAGGCATCGTTATCATCGATTTCATCGATATGAATGTTGCCGAAGACCGTCAGCTCCTCTATGAGCGCATGTGCAAGAATATGCAGCAGGATCGTGCTCGCCATAACATTCTCCCTCTCTCCAAGTTCGGTCTTATGCAGATCACTCGTCAGCGTGTTCGCCCTGCTATGGATGTTCGTGTTGAGGAAGTTTGTCCTACATGTTTCGGCAAAGGCACTATACGTTCAAGTTTCCTCTTTACCGAAACTCTCGAACATAAGATAGAACGACTTGTTAAGAATTTGGGAATGAAGAACATAAAACTATTCGTTCATCCTTATGTAGAAGCCTATGTCAGCAAAGGATTCCTTTCCCTCAAGCGTCGTTGGCAGTTTAAGTATGGCTTCGGATTGAAGATTATACCATCGCAATCACTTGCCTTCCTTCAGTATGAATTCTATGATGAGAAAGGTCAAATGATTGATATGCTTGAAGAAAACGATTCAAGGGAGTAATTATTCGGAAGGATTAGAATTTGCTAATTCTTTATTTCATAGCCTTGGCGAGGAAACGTCCTGTATGACTATCTGTGCATTTGATGATTTCTTCGGGAGTGCCACTGCAGACTATCGTTCCTCCGCGGTCACCACCTTCAGGACCAAGGTCGATGATATGGTCGGCACATTTGATGACATCCATATTATGCTCCACGATAAGAACGCTATGTCCACGCTCGATAAGTTTGGCAAAGGCCTGTAGGAGGCGCTTGATGTCGTGGAAATGTAGTCCCGTTGTAGGCTCATCAAATATGAAGAGAGTGTGATCCTGTCGTTGCTGCGATAGATAATAGGCAAGCTTAACACGCTGATTCTCACCACCAGAAAGGGTAGAGGAGGACTGTCCCAACTGAATATAGCCAAGACCAACCTCTTCAAGCACCATCAGACGCTCTACAATAGCCTTCAAAGTAGTGGCATTGCGCTTATCTTTCTCTCGTGCAGAAGAGAAAAAGGCAATGGCATCGGTAACAGACATTCCGAGGATGTTGTTGATATCCTTGCCTTCGTATGTGACATCGAGCACCTCACGCTTGAATCTCTTGCCATGGCAGGAATCGCATGTGAGCACAAGGTCTGCCATAAACTGCATCTCAATGGTAACGACACCTGCACCTTTACATTCTTCGCATCGTCCTCCGTCTGTATTGAATGAGAAGTGTTGTGCTGTAATATTCGTCTGCTTTGCAAGAGGTTGATTTGCAAAGAGCTGACGAATATAATCGTATATCTTAAGATAAGTGACAGGATTGCTTCGTGTTGTCCTGCCGATTGGATTCTGATCCACCATCTCAACGTGATGGATACTCTTCACATCACCTTCCAGAGACTTATATTCGCCTGGTAAATCAGCCACTTCATCGAGGAGACGCTTGAGGGCAGGGTAGAGGGTTCCACGCACGAGAGATGATTTGCCTGAACCAGAAACACCCGTAACGACCGTCATGCAGTTGAGTGGAAACTCCACGTTGATGCCTTTGAGGTTGTTCATTCGTGCGCCATTTAGGCGTATTGAACGATTCCAAGGACGACGACTCTCAGGTATTTCGATGTGTTCTTTTCCCGTGAGATACTCAACAGTATGGCTGTGAGGATATTTTTTCAGAGATTCAAGGGTAATCTCAGAAGCATTTCCTTGGAAAACAACCTCACCACCGAATACACCAGCATCAGGACCAATATCAATAAGATAGTCGGCAGCACGAAGAAGGTCTTCGTCATGTTCTACAACAATTACAGTATTTCCTATCTTCTGAAGTCGTTTCAATACACCGATAAGTTGCTCTGTATCACGGCTATGCATGCCAATGGAAGGCTCATCGAGGATATATAGCGAACCCACAAGTGAGGAACCGAGGGAAGTTGTGAGATTAATACGCTGACTCTCACCGCCAGAAAGAGAGTTGCTTGGACGGTTGAGGGTGAGATAGCCGAGTCCGACATCAAGAAGAAAGCCCAAACGACTGTTTATCTCAACGAGCAATCGCTTTGCAACAGATGCATCATGTTCGTCAAGTTGCAGATTGTCAAACCATTGTTTCAACTCAACAATAGGCATATTTACAAGGTCTGTGATGCTCTTTCCGCAGATTTTAACGTAGGATGCCTCCTTGCGAAGACGGTTTCCGTGGCATTCCGGACATATCGTCTTACCACGATAGCGAGCCAACATCACACGATACTGTATCTTATACTGATGTTCCTGCACATCCTTGAAGAAGGAATCGATGCAAGGACGCCATTCACTTCGGTCACTTGGAAGACCGTGCCAGAGCCATGATTTATGTTGTTCCGATAGTTCGTAATAAGGTGTGAAGATAGGGAAGTTGTCACGTTCTGCGCGTCTTATGAACTCCTTTAACCATTCGCCCATTTTGTCTCCATGCCAGCACTTTACGCAACCATCATATACACTCAACGATGTATCTGGAATAACAAGGTGCTCATCAATGCCAATGACGTTTCCAAAGCCTTGACAGGTTGGACATACGCCTACTGGAGAATTGAAAGCGAAGGTCTTGTCGGATGGCATTTCAAATTCAATGCCGTCTGCTTCCAGTCGTGTGGAGAACTCATAGATGATATTTGCTGGAAGAATGACCAAACGACATTCGCCATGACCTTCAAAGAATGCAGTCTCTGCAGAATCCGTAAGTCGTGAGATTGCCTCCTTGGAGTCATCTACTGACATGCGATCAATGAGCAGAAATATATCTTTTGCGTCATTTCCAAGACAACGAGTAGCATTATCCTCGATGAAATCATCAATTCTTACAACCTGAGAATCAACGAAAAGGCGTGAATATCCTTCCTGTAGCATCATGTCAAGCTGCGCTCCAAGTGTACGATTTTCAGGTAGATGGAGTGGGGCGACAAGCAGAAATTTAGTGCCTTTAGAGAAGGAAAGCATTGTTTTCACCACATCTTCTGCAGTATGTTTCCTAACTTCCTGATTGCTTATAGGAGAAAACAGATGACCTACACGGGCAAAGAGCAGTCGCATATACTCATAAATCTCCGTGGATGTACCCACGGTAGATCGCGGATTACGGCTAACAACCTTTTGTTCAATTGCTATTGCAGGAGGAAGTCCTTTGACATAGTCGCATTCAGGCTTGTTCATACGACCGAGAAACTGCCTGGCATACGATGAAAGACTTTCCACATAGCGACGCTGACCTTCGGCATACAACGTGTCGAAAGCAAGCGAAGATTTTCCAGAACCCGAAACACCGGCGATGGCTATGAAACGATTGCGAGGAATATCAAGTGAGATATTCTTCAGGTTATTCACTCGCAAGCCCTTAAGACTTATGAATTCTTTGTCGTCCTTCATTTTTTTCATAATTTCTGCAAAGATACAAATAATTCCTGACATAATGAATTTGCAATGCTAAAATAATTCTCACAAAAGTAATTAATAGCATATATATTAGTAAATAAAAGTATATTTCTTTATTATAACAATTCTGTACTGGAATAACGATTATGATAAATAGGCAAAATCAAAGGCTGTATTTCCTTCACTTTTCCCACCTTAATATTTATATTTATCATCACTAAGCAAAAATAATTCGTTTATATTCTTTTTTTTTATTACCTTTGCAAAAAGATTATTCAAAACTAAACAATTCACCAAATAAACTAAACAAATTACATAAAATTAAATGAGAAAGATTAACTCACTGATATCTATGATGCTTGTCTTTGCATCATTGTTTAGCTCACAGGATTTGATGGCACAGCGTAAGCGCGAATTTAGAGGCGCTTGGATACAATGCGTGAACGGACAATTCCAGGGAATGGGAACGCAAAATATGCAAAGAACGCTTTCTTATCAGTTGGATGAACTTCAGAAAGACGGTGTAAATGCTATCATTTTCCAGGTAAGACCAGAATGTGATGCATTGTATCAGAGTGCTTTAGAGCCTTGGAGTCGTTTCCTTACCGGCGTTCAGGGGCAGGCACCAACCCCCTATTGGGATCCTTTGCAGTGGATGATTACGGAATGCCACCGTCGTGGTATGGAACTTCACGCATGGATAAACCCTTTCCGCGCTAAGACAAAGAATACTAACAGTTTAGCTAACACTCATATAGCAATAAGAGAACCAGGCAGCGTATTCTCGTATGATGGTCTTTTGATTATGAATCCTGCATTACAAAGCAACAGAACATACATCTGTAAGGTGGCTGCTGACATCATCAGACGCTATGATGTGGACGGTTTTCATATAGATGACTACTTCTACCCCTACCCTGCCGCTGGCCAGCAGATTCCTGATGACAGAGAGTTTTCTTTATATAATAATGGTATAAAGGATCGTGGTGACTGGAGAAGATACAACGTAAACCAGTTTATCAAGGAACTTCACGACACGATTCAGGCGGTGAAACCATGGGTAAAGTTCGGTGTTTCGCCTTTTGGCATCTATCGAAACAAGAGGAGCGATTCATTTATGGGAAGTGATACCAATGGTCTTCAGAACTATGACGACCTCTATGCCGACATTCTTCTATGGGTAAACAACGGTTGGATTGACTATTGTGTGCCACAGGTATACTGGGAAATAGGCAATAAGGCAGCAGATTATGAAACTCTCGTGAAATGGTGGGACAGATATGCAGGCAAGCGTCCTCTCTATATCGGTGAAGATATTGAACGAACTGTAAAATATACTGACACAAGAACGGGAGGTCAGCATCAGATGATGCAGAAGTATGAGCTTCACGATAAGATGAAGCACTATGGAGGAACTGTTCTCTGGTATGCAAAGGCTGCAGTAGATAACACAGGAAACTACGGTACAATGCTTCGTAATCATTATTGGAAGACACCTGCCCTACAGCCATTGATGCCATTCATTGATGGAAAAGCTCCTAAAAAAGTGTCTGGTGTCAAGCCAATATGGACAAGTGACGGTTATATTCTTTTCTGGAAGGCACCAAAGGGTAAGGGATGGAAGGACGAAGCCAAGCAGTATGTCATCTATCGTTTTGCTAAGGGAGAGAAGATAAACACCGATGATGCCTCGCATATCGTTGCTGTCACCCGTAATACATACTACTCACTCCCCTATCAGAACGGTAAGGAGAAGTACACTTACGTTGTTACTGCACTCGACCGTATGAGCAATGAAAGCAAGGCTGTGAAGAAAGCCATTAAACTGTAATTACGTAACTATTTGTTTCTTACTGCAATTAATCGTTTTTTGTCGATTTTAACGCTTGTTTTGCCTTGTCTGTTTGACAAATATCAAATAAACGCCTAATAATCAGCAAAAGAACAACGAATAGAACTTTTGTTGGATAAAAATGTATAATTTTGCAAAAGAAATGATAGCAAAGTGTAAACTTTGACTTAATTTTCGAAAAAAATATTATTATAAAAAGTTTATATTTAGGTAACACAAGTAATTGCAAAACAATTATGGCAGAAAAGAAAACTACAACAAAGAAGGCTGCACCAAAGGCAGCAGCTGAGAAGAAGGTAGCAGCTCCTAAGGCAGCTGAGAAGAAGGTTGCAGTAAAGGCAGTAGCTGAGAAGAAGGCAGCTCCTAAGGCAGCTGAGAAGAAGGTTGCAACAAAGGTTGCTGCAGTAGCAATCAACGCTGAGAACGTTGGCTTCAAGGCTGGTGACGTTTATCAGGCACTTGCAAAGGCAGAGAAGGCTCTCACAGTTGCTGAGATCGCTAAGGCTGCTAAAATCGCTACAGAGGAAGTTTACCTCGGTATCGGCTGGCTCTTCAAGGAGGGTAAGGTAACAGCAGAGAACAACGCTATCGCTCTCGCTTAATAGAATACACATTATTATATTATAAAAGAGGAACAGAGGCAAATGCTTTTGTTCCTCTTTTTTTTGTTATTATATCATTGTTTTTGTGTTTTTATTTCGCAAAAAGTTTGTAAAAACAAGAAAAAACTATCATTTTGCAAAAATATTACAGAAAATAGTTTGCAGTTTAATAGAAAAAGTGTACCTTTGCAGTCGCTATTCGGAATAATCACACAAATTACAAAATAAAATGAGTAAACTGATAAAGCCAGAGGGCTACAAGGCTCTGCTCGGTATGAAACAGACTGAGCAAGGCATTAAACTTATCAAAGAGTTCTTTCAGCAGAACTTGAGCACAGAACTTCGTCTTCGTCGTGTCACTGCACCACTCTTCGTATTGCAAGGTCTTGGTATCAACGATGACCTCAATGGCGTGGAGCGTGCTGTTACATTCCCTATCAAGGATCTTGGCGACAAGAAGGCTGAGGTGGTACACTCCCTTGCAAAGTGGAAGCGTCTCACCCTTGCAGAATATGACATTGAGCCTGACTACGGTATATATACTGATATGAATGCTATCCGCGCTGATGAGGAATTGGACAACCTTCATTCCCTCTACGTGGATCAGTGGGACTGGGAAGCAGTTATCACAAAGGAAGAACGTAACATTGCCAGCCTCAAGGAGATAGTAAAGCGTATCTATGCAGCTATCCTTCGTACGGAGTATCTCACTTGTGAGACATATCCTCAGATAAAGCCTTTCCTTCCTCGCACCATCCATTTCATCCATAGCGAGGAACTTCTCCAGATGTATCCAGACCTTTCTCCAAAGGAGCGTGAGGATGCTATCTGTAAGAAGTATGGTGCTGTATTCGTGATTGGCATTGGCGGTAAGCTTTCTAACGGCGAGAAGCATGACGGACGGGCTCCTGACTACGATGACTGGACAACACCAAACGATGATGGTTTCCTCGGTTTGAACGGTGATATCCTCATCTGGTATCCTGTATTGAATCGTTCCTTCGAGCTCTCAAGCATGGGTATTCGTGTTGACAAGGAAAGTCTCGTTAATCAGTTGGCCATCGAAGGCAAGGAAGAGCGCAAGAATCTTTATTTCCACAAGCGCCTCCTCAACGACACTCTCCCACTCTCTATCGGCGGTGGTATCGGACAGAGTCGTCTGTGTATGGTTCTTCTCCATAAGGCACACATCGGTGAGATTCAGGCAAGTATCTGGCCAGAAGAGATGAGAGAGGAATGTGAAAAGGCAGGTATGCCACTCATCTAAAGAATCAGAAAGAGTGCTTTCCTGTACTTAACAGAAAGAATAAGAATGCAATAAATAAAAAAGGCTTCGCATTAAGGAAGATATTCCCAATATGCGAAGCCTTATTATTTTCCAGAAGTAACGATGGAATGACTGTTTACATCATCCATTCGTCTTCTTCCGATACCTCAAATTCAAGGAGAAGTTGCTGTACGGTTTGCGAATTCTTGTTGAGACGATAGTATCCACGAGTATCTGTACGTTCGATAGAACCTGATTTTTTTGCAGATTCCGTACGAAGGAACTTCGTTATGTCTGCCTGCACATCATTGTATGGACGAGATGAGAAAAGATCTATAGCAGTCATATTATAGACATTACGGACAATAGCACTCAAAGGCAACCCCTTCTCTGGGTCTGCCTCATGTAGAATAAGGAGTATTTCATGCTCGTAAGTCATAATGATTTACTAAAAAAGCATCGAAGATTGCTCTCCAATGCTTTTATTTATTATTAAAATTTATATTGGTAGAGGTGCCTTCCGGAGTCGAACCGGACTAACTGGTTTTGCAGACCAGGGACTAAGCCGCTCATCCAAGGCACCGTAAGGAAAATGACATTTTCCCAAATGCGATGCAAAGGTAGTCATTTTTCTTTATATTACCAAATAAATTCGGATGTTTTTTCAAAAAAACTTCATTCCATAGTGCAGATGCCAACTTACTGTGGCACCTGCATACTCTTCTTCGATTGCTCTATCATTCTGCGAGCATAGTTCTTTGGATAGCCAGGACGCTCCACTGGAACGACAAGTCCATCCTTTGTCTTGAGATACTTGCCATCCTTCATCTTCTTTTTCGCCATGTCATTATAGCGAACGATGATTTTTGTTGCAAGAGCCTTCCAGCAGTTCATCATCTCATCTGCCTTTCGGTTAGAATATGATGTAAGATAATTTACGGCCTCTTCTTCCGAACCATTGGCGATAAGGTCTGCTGCCTGCTTCTCAATAGCAGCCTGATTAGCAAAGTATGATGCCTCAAGGCTGTCACGAACTTCCTGAAGTTCTGGGAAAAGCTGGCTATAACGAGGATAAACCATGTTGGCAACGAAGTTACACATCCAGAATGCACTGTTCTCAGAGAATTTCACATCGCTTGCCTGAGGGTCGTCATAGCAGATAGGAGCCTCGGTGTTTCCGCAGTAAATAGGTGTATAAGCCACCATGTTACCGTCATCACTTGCATACCAGAAGCAACCGCCAATCTTTCTTGGCAACCATGAACGGAGCTGAGAAACGAAGGTGAAGGCTGTCTGTTGAGTAGAGATAGGACGCTCTGTGAAGTATTTCTTGCCGTCAACCTCAAACTGAAGTGGTGTTGGCTGATAAGGCATTTCCCAGATACCGCCGCCTATTGTCTCGCTTACAGCAAGAGGTGTTCCCTCATAATGGTCGCGATTAGCTGCGAGAACATCCTGAATGCTCACCTTCTTGTTTGGGATAATCCATAGTGGCATAGGCTCTGCATTCTTGTCAATGCCCTCTGCCCAAGGGAGATATTTGTCGAAATCATCGGAGAAATGACGGAAGAAAGACCACACACGTGCGTCACAGAAGCGACGACCGGAGAAGTCAGGAGCTGCATAGGCTGCATTCCATGAGAACTCTTCATCCTTTCCTGTGAACCATCCCTGCTGACGAGCATACTTAATGCAGTTTGCACTATATATGCAATCAGCGGTTTCGTAGCGGTTTAGTTTCTTGTTCAGGCGCTTTGCTTGAGTGAAGAATGTAATACGGCTCTGGTTTGCATGAGCACAGATAGCGTTGTCAGGTATGCGAATAGCAACCCACACTACCCCATTCTTGCCAGCACCCTGCATTTCCATTATCCAAGCCTCGTTAGGATCGCAGATTGAGAATGACTCACCCTCAGAGCAATATCCGTAGGTTTCAACGAGGTTTGTCATCACATTGATAGCCTCACGGGCAGTCTTTGAGCGCTGCAGTGCGATAAGCATGAGCGAACCATAGTCGAGGATGCCTGTTGTGTCAACCATCTCCTCACGACCACCATAGGTTGTCTCGCCGATACTTACCTGATACTCATTGATATATCCTGTGACATTATATGTCTCAGCCACCTGAGCTATCTTGCCGCGATACTCATTAGTGTCCCTATCGTATATCTCAAGCATCTCACCCTTCTGATGCTTTGCAGCAGGAGAGTAATAGAAAGGATAGTAGGAACCGTAGGAATCGGCATTATATGTCACCATCACACTGCCGTCAGCAGATGCGTTCTTGCCGATGATGAAGCTGGTGCACGCAAGAGAAGATGCTACGCAGGAAGCAATCATCAGCACTGAAAGAAATATTCTCTTCATTATTCTTGAAAATTATTTGATAACAAGTTTGTCAGAGCCGGCAGCCTTGAAACTCATATCAAGACCTTTCACAGAATGTGTGAGGGCACCGAATGAGATAAAGTCAACGCCAGCCTTGGCATAAGGCACCATAGTGTCGAAGGTAATGCCGCCTGAAGACTCTGTCTCGCAACGACCAGCAACAATCTCCACAGCCTTCTTCGTATCTTCAGGAGTGAAATTGTCGAACATGATGCGGTCACAGCCTTCTGCAAGAGCCTCGTCGAGTTCCTTCCAGTTTCTTACCTCGCACTCTATCTTCAGGTCTTTGCCGTGATCCTTGCAATACTGCTTTGCACGACTGATGGCATTATGCACGCCATCGCAGAAGTCGATGTGGTTGTCCTTGAGGAGAATCATATCGAAAAGACCGATTCTATGGTTCATTCCGCCACCGATTGCCACTGCCTGCTTCTCGAGCATACGCATGCCTGGAGTGGTCTTTCGTGTGTCCAGTACGTGAGTCTTCGTGCCAGCATCGATGAGAGCCTGCTGGTATTTGTGTGTCATCGTTGCTATACCCGACATACGCTGCAGGATGTTGAGCATAAGACGCTCTGTCTGAAGGAGAGACTGCTCCCTACCCTTCACCGACATAACGATGTCACCAGGCTTTACGTGTGCACCATCTTCGATATACACCTCCACCTCCATTGTAGGGTCAAAGCGATGGAACACCTGCTTTGCTATCTCCACACCGGCAAAGATGCCCTCTTCCTTGATGAGAAGCTTACTTTCGCCCATTGCATCGGCAGGGATGCAGCAGAGGGTTGTATGATCACCATCGCCAATATCCTCAGAGAAAGCGAGGTCGATAAGCTTGTCGTTGAGTTCTTCTACACTAAGCATAATGTATTCTTCTGATTAAAAAGATTAATATTCCTTCTTGAATGCATCGTTGATGGAATGCTGCAGCTTGCCGTCAGGAAGATAGATGCCGAGATTAACTCTGAGTCCCATCTTCGAATAGAGGGAAACATCGTTGAAACTTACCTGATAGTATGCTGATGGCTCGATGGTAATGTCGCGGGTGATGAAGAAGCAGTAGCCAAACTCCAGCTCAGGCTTGAAGTCGTTGTAGCTCTTTGTGCCGTGGAAATAGTTAGCACTTGCACCAAAGAAAATACCATTCTGAACCACGTAGTATCTGAATCCAAGACCTGCATTGAAGTCGTTTCTCTTTGTGTTGCCCTCATGCTGGTAGCCAGACTTAAGGTAGATAAGCCAGTTGTCGGTAAGGAATCTACCAGCCATAAGATCAACATCGATAGAGAATCTCTTTTCGCCGGTGTGATTGAAGTCGAGACCACTCAGACCTGCTGCGATATAGTTCTTACGATACTCGAATTGTGCTTTTGCTCCCAGCGTAAGTGTAAGCATGGTGAGCAAGATGAACAGTTTCTTCATAATTATAAAGTTTTGAAATTACAAATAAATATTTTTGCTGAATTATTGAAAACGAATTGTCTGTTGCATTAAATATTACCCGTGATAGGAGTCTTTGTGAAGATAATGTCTTCCGTTGTCTTCTCTCCCTTAAGGGCACGCTGTCTGCGTTCCTCCATATAGTCGCGCTTTTTCTCAATGCGCTTATGCTCCTTAAGATACCACTTATAGAAAAGTAATGTGGCAATCACGGCACCGATGATACCGATGAAATAGCCCATGTTAGGATCAAGTCCGAGAGCCTGCTTGCTGACGCAGAGGAAACTGATGCACACCCATGTCATGAATACGGCAGGGATGAGAGTGATGAAGTAATGCTTCGAGCCCTTAAGCGAGAGATATACCGTTATCGTCCACAGCGTGAAGATAGCGAGAGACTGGTTTGCAAGTCCGAAATACTTCCATATCACGTTGAATGAGTCTGGATTATCCATCTGCCATACGAGCAATGCCAGTGTGATGATGAAGAGAGGCAGACTAATCATAAGGCGCTTAATGATAGGTTTCTGGTCCATCTTCAGCGCATCAGCCACGATAAGGCGTGCAGAACGCAATGCAGTATCGCCACTGGTGATAGGTGCTGCCACCACTCCGAGCACAGCAAGGATACCGCCGAATGTGCCAAGCCATCCGTTACATACGGTCATCACCACCTTTGGAGCGGCAAAGAACTGTGTAATGGTCTTCTCTGACTGTCCTGTGAACGATGCAATCACCTCAGGATTGCACACCTCGCGCCAGCCTTCGTTATAGAAGAACCAGCTTGATACCGTTGCCCAGACAAGTGCTATGATACCTTCCGTAATCATTGAGCCGTAGAAGATAGGGCGTGCAAGACGCTCCGACTTCATGCATCGTGCCATAAGAGGCGACTGTGTAGCGTGGAAACCGCTGATAGCACCGCAGGCAATAGTGATGAAAAGGGCAGGAATTAGTGGGTCAGCATTCTTTATACCGAGTCTTGCGCTGCCCATATCCTCCAGTCCGTCCCATATCTCAGGCAACTGAGGGAACTTGAAGAGCAGTACAACGAGCAGGCCAAGTCCCATGAAAAGGAGGGAAATGGCAAACAGTGGGTATATCTTACCGATAATCTTGTCCACCGGCATCATCGTTGCAATAACGTAATAGGCGAAAATGACGACAATCCAGAGAAGGAGATTGCTGAATGTTCCCTCAGGCATCATTCCTGCAAGCAGTGTGGCAGGACTCAATACAAACACCGCACCCACCATGATAAGCAGGAAGAGAGAGAACACGAGCACCAGTTTCTTATAGTTAGGACCCATGTATTCGCCTATCATCTCAGGGAGACCGATACCACCCTTGCGCAGACTTATCGCGCCAGAGAGGAAATCATGCGTCGCACCTGCAAAGATACATCCGAAGACAATCCACAGATAAGCGGCAGGCCCATACCACATTCCCATGATAGCACCGAAGATAGGACCTGTGCCGGCGATGTTAAGGAACTGAATCATAAACACCTTCCACGAAGGAAGTACGATGTAGTCAACTCCGTCATTGATGCGAATGGCAGGAGTAATTCTGTCGTCAGGGCCGAATACCCTTTCTACGAAGCGTCCGTACACCAAATATCCCAATACGAGGAGTACGAGACTTATCAAAAACGTTATCATTGTAATTATTTGTAAATATTTTATGCAAAGTTACGAAAAACTTTGGAACAAACAAAAAGAAAACGTAACTTTGCACGCGAAATGAAGAAAATAATACTTTTTATACTCTCTGCCATTGCATTTTCTGGTGCATTGAAGGCACAGAATTACTATACCAGCGTTTCTCCTCTCAACATCGTTTCCCCCGATGAAATGCCCGTTCATGAGATGAGAGCGGTCTGGCTTACCACCATAGGAGGACTCGACTGGCCCCACTCCTATGCGCAGTCTCCTGCCTCTGTAGATAAGCAGAAGGCTGAGCTCTGCCAGATACTCGACAAGCTTCATCATTCAGGAATAAATACCGTTCTCCTTCAGTCTCGCGTTCGTGCCACGACAATCTTCCCTTCCGACATGGAGCCATGGGACGGATGCCTCTCTGGTCATCCTGGAAAATCACCGGGTTATGACGCTCTTGCCTTCGCCATCGATGAGTGCCATAAGCGTGGAATGCAACTACATGCGTGGGTTGTCACCATCCCTGTGGGCAAATGGAACGGCACTGGCTGCAAGGCTCTTCGCGCTAAGATGCCTTCCGTCATCAAGAAGATTGGTGAAGACGGATATATGAACCCCGAATCTCCTGCTACGGCTGATTATCTCGCTCGTTTCTGTGCTGATATCACTCGTCGCTATGACATCGATGGCATACATCTTGACTACATCCGATACCCTGAAACATGGGGAAAGATAAAGGATAGAAACGTTGGACGTGAGCATATTACGTCTATCGTGAGGTCTATCTACAATGCGGTGAAATCGCAGAAAAAATGGGTTATGCTCAGTTGCTCGCCCATTGGCAAGCATGATGACCTCCCTCGTCAGTGGAGTCATGGATGGAATGCCCGTCAGATAGTTTGCCAGGATGCAGGAAAATGGATGCAGACGGGTCTTATGGACGCTCTTTTCCCTATGATGTATTTCAAGGATAACAACTTCTATCCCTTCGCCATCGACTGGCAGGAGCGTTCAAATGGTCGCATTGTTGCTCCTGGTCTCGGCATATATTTTATGTCGCCAAAGGAGAAGAACTGGCCTCTTACTGACATCTCGCGCGAGTTGAAGGTGCTTCGCCAGTATGGTATGGGGCATGCCTATTTCCGTAGTAAGTTCTTCACAGACAACACGAAAGGCATATACGACTATGCCACCGACGAACTGTGTCCCTACCCTGCTCTCGTTCCTCCGATGAAATGGTACGGTTTTGCTGCTCCTCAGTCTCCTGAGGCAATACAGTTGGATGGCAACATGCTCTCGTGGGGTGCGGGAAAGGATAATTCCGACGGTCCATATCTTACATATAATATATATGGTGCCGACGAATATCCTGTGGATACCCGAAAGGCAGAGAACATTCTCGCAGTGCGTCTCACCTCTCTCAGCACCAACGTGGCAGGAAGACGCTTCTATGCCGTGACGAGCGTTGACCGCTATGGCAATGAGTCAGCTCCCCGCCAACTGAACATTCCTGGACTCACCGACACCAAAAAGACAAAGAAAGCCCTCATTCCATCGGCTGTATGCCCTGTTATTACGTGTAATAATGTGTTGAAACAGAGTGATTTGTCAAAGGTTTTCCCTCTCAATTCCCGCAATACAGTCATCATCATCGAGAGCATTCAGGGCAATATCATAATGATTTACCCATTGTATAAAGAGATAGACATCAAGAGTCTCGCCCCTGGTATGTATGTAGTCAGGAGCATAAAGAAAAAGAAGCAAAGCCATAGACTCTGCTTCCTTAAGGTTGAAAGGTGATATTCTGCTTACTTTAGGCATCTTCTTTCTCGAGAAGATCCTGTAGTCGTACTATCTCATCGCGATATTGCGCTGCCTGAAGGAAGTCCATATTCTTCGCTGCTTCCTTCATCATCTCCGTAGTATAGAGGATGCTCTTCTGTAATTGCTCACGCGACATATGCCCTATTATTGCATCTGCCGCCATCTTCGGACTGCTTTCTATATATGGCTGATATACAGTATTCTTATGACCGCTTGCTGTAGGCATTGCTTTAACATTGCTTTCACCGCCTTTTCCTGTCGAAATTCCAGCATCATCAGGCTTTCCGATGGCGATGGACGAGGCAGAAATAGCCTTCACCACCTGCTTTGGAGTGATACCGTTTGCCGCGTTGTAGTCCATCTGTTTCTTCCTTCTTCTGCCTGTCTCGTCGATAGTCATCTGCATGCTCTCCGTTATCTTGTCGGCATACATGATTACCAGTCCGTTGACGTTGCGTGCTGCGCGTCCTGCTGTCTGCGTCAAACTGCGATGAGACCTTAGGAATCCTTCCTTGTCGGCATCGAGGATAGCCACGAGCGACACCTCAGGAAGGTCAAGTCCTTCACGGAGAAGGTTCACACCTACGAGTACATCATACTCTCCTGCGCGTAAATCGGCAAGAATCTTCACTCTGTCGAGTGTTGCCACGTCGGAATGTATGTAGTTTGCCCTGATGCTGTTGTTGAGCAGGAATTCCGTAAGTTCCTCTGCCATGCGCTTTGTCAGCGTCGTCACGAGCACACGCTCGTTCCTCTCAGTTCTCTGCAATATCTCTTCCAGAAGGTCATCCATCTGATTCTCGCTTGGGCGCACCTGTATCTCTGGGTCAAGAAGTCCTGTTGGACGTATAACCTGCTCTACCACAACGCCTTCTGATTCCTCAAGTTCGTAGTCGGCAGGGGTTGCAGATACGTAGATTATCTGGTTTATCATCTCCTGGAACTCCTCAAACTGCAGTGGGCGGTTGTCGAAGGCGGCAGGCAAACGAAAGCCGTATTCAACGAGATTCTGCTTTCTTGCCCTGTCTCCGCCATACATAGCGCGCAGCTGTGGCACCGAAACATGGCTTTCGTCTATGAAGAGAAGGTAGTCGTCGGGGAAGAAATCGAAGAGGCAGTAAGGTCTCTCGCCAGCCTCTCTACCGTCAAAATAGCGTGAATAGTTCTCGATTCCGGAGCAATGTCCCAGTTCCTTTATCATCTCGATGTCATACTCTACACGCTCCTTAATGCGCTGAGCCTTAATGTTATCGCCGATTTCAACGAAGAATTCTATCTGTTTCAGCAGGTCGTCCTGTATTTTCCTTATAGCAATCTCCTGCTGGTCTTTTGTTGTCACGAAGAGATTGGCGGGATATATCTGGTATTCATCAAAAGACTCCAGGCGATGAAGCGTGAGAGCATCGAGTTCGTCAATACTTTCGATTTCATCGTCCCAGAAGGTGACGCGGAGGATATTCTCGCTATATGCCATGTAGATGTCAACAGTATCGCCCTTTACTCGGAACTCACCACGGTTCAGCGCGATGTCATTCCTTACATACAGCGCATCCACGAGCTTGCGGAGAAAGGCATTTCTCTCTATCGTCTCGCCTTTCTTCATGCTGATGATGCTGCCCTGCATGGAAGACGGACCGCCCATACCGTAAATACATGACACTGAAGACACTACGATAACGTCTCTTCTGCCAGCAAGGAGCGATGAAACCGCCGAAAGTCGCAGTCTGTCTATCTCATCATTGATGGCAAGATCCTTCTCTATGTATGTGTCTGAGGCAGGGAGATAGGCCTCTGGCTGATAGTAGTCGTAGTAGGATACGTAATACTCCACAGCATTGTCAGGGAAGAACTCCTTCATCTCCTGGTATAGCTGTGCTGCGAGTGTCTTGTTATGGCTGAGGATAAGCGTAGGACGGTTGGCATTTGCTATTACGTTTGCCATCGTGAAAGTCTTTCCGGAGCCCGTGACACCGAGCAAAACCTGCGAACGGTCACCGTTTTCCAGTCCTTCCGTCAACTGTCGGATGGCTTCTGGCTGGTCACCTGATGGTGAGTATTTCGACGTTAGTTTGAATTCGTTCATAATTATGTTATCGGTACATAAAAGTCTTATCGAAATACAAAAGTACGGAATTCTTTTGTAATAAATGTTATAAATACCCAATTTTTTGCGAAAAAAGATGTATTCGATTTTGTAATTAGCAGAATTATGTGTAATTTTGCACTTCAAATACACATTATTAATATATAATGAAGAAAACAACAGTCATTTCCGCACTCATTTCTGTCCTGCTTCTGACAGGATGCGCTACGGAATTCAATAGCGTTTACAAGAGTTCTGACAACTCCCTCAAATACGAATATGCAAAGGAATGCTATACGAGACATCAGTATAGCAAGGCAATGACGCTCTTTGGCGACCTGATTTACATGATGAAGGGAACCGACAATGGCGAGGAATGCCTCTTCATGTATGGCATGGCGGCATACAACAGCAAGGACTATGAGTCTGCTGCTGACATCTTCAAGAAGTACACCACCTCATATCCAAAGGGTCTGTATGCTGAGATGTCGAGCTATATGGTGGGAGAAAGCCTCTATCACTGCTCTCCTGAGCCACGTCTCGACCAGAGTGAGACCTATACAGCGATGAAGGCATATCAGGACTATATGGATGTCTTCCCTTACAGCATCAACAAGGATAAGGCGCAGAATCGCCTCTATGAGCTTCAGGACAAGCTCGTTTACAAGGAACTCCTCTCTGCACGCCTCTATTTCAACCTTGGAACATATTTCGGCAACTGCACCAGTGGCGGCAATAACTATGAGGCTTGCATCGTAACAGCACAGAATGCACTCAAGGACTATCCTTATACCACCTATCGTGAGGAGTTTGCCTGTCTCGTGATGAAGAGTAAGTATCAGCTTGCCGAGCAGAGCGTGGAGGCGAAAAGGCTCGAGAGATTCCAGGATGCAGAGGATGAATGCTATGGTTTCGTCAATGAATATCCTGAATCAAAGGATAGGGCAATGGCGGAGAAATACATCAATCGATGCAAGAAGGTGACGAAGAACGCAGTGGATGTGGATTAATCTCATCAGGAAATAATGGATGTTCCGGCTATTCCGGATATTTTTGACAATAAAGATAATAACGATAATTTAAAATATAATTTATGGACTACAAGAAATCAAAAGCGCCAGTAAACACTGTTACTCGCAACATCATGGAATTCAGCGACGAAACAGGTAACATCTATGAGAGCGTGGCAATCATTGGTAAGCGTGCCAATCAGATCTCTGCAGAAATCAAGCAGGACCTCAACAAGAAACTGTCTGAGTTCGCAAGCTACAACGACAGCCTTGAGGAAGTCTTCGAGAACAGAGAGCAGATTGAAATCAGCCGCTACTACGAGAAACTCCCAAAGCCAACTCTTCTTGCTACACAGGAATTCATCGAGAAGAGCATCTATTGGCGTGATCCTGCCAAGGAGCGTCAGTATGAGGAGGATGACTTCTAAGTCATAAAGCAAAAGATATCAATGGGGTTCTTTCACCGGAGCCCCATTTTTTATCAAATCTAGTCACCGTTCCCGACGATTCTCCGCCGGCTCTTAGTCACCGTCCCGGCGTTTCTCCGCCGGCTCATAGTCACCGTTCCCGACGATTCATCGTCGGGCCTAAAAAAACAAACCCCATGTTACAAAGAAAGCAAACCGTATATCTCTTCCTTGCCGTTGTGTGTTTCATCGCCTGCGCATGTCTCCCTCTCGGCTACATCGTGCCTGACGCAATGGGCACTGCATCCACAGTAAACAGCATCGGCCTCGTTGACGGCAATACAGGAGCCCTCTCCTACCCTTACTTCGCCCTCCCAATGTTCTTCCTTGCGATGAACGCGTTCTATTGCTTCGCAATCATCTTCATGTATAAGAAGCTCAGTACGCAGAAGTTCAACTGCTGGCTTCTCATCAACAACATCCTCGTTACTTGCATCATCTGCGCAGGACTCATCTATACATCCTGCATCATGGACAACGAGGTCTCATTCAAGATGGGCGTAGGTCTCTGTTTCCCTGTCATCGCCATCATCTTCGTGTTCCTTGCCATCAATGGCATCAAGGCAGACATCAATCTCCTTAAGTCCGTTGATCGCATAAGATAGCCCCCGTTCCTCAGCATTTCGTGCTGAGTTCCAATACCCCCGTCCCTCAGCGGCCCCCGTTCCTCAGCATTTATGCTGAGGTTAAAAAGAATGGCTGAGGTAAAAAAGAGAAAGGCAGAGGCAATAATAAAAGGAAAGAGGAAGAAACTCACGTTTCTTCCTCTTTATGTTTGTTTGGAATAAGTTTGTTTGAATAAGTTTATGCTTCTGCAACAGGTATTACAGATACAACACTCTTGTCGTACTTGCCCTTGTGGAAGTTAACTGTACCGTCAACAAGTGCATAGAGTGTGTCGTCCTTGCCCTGAGCAACACCAGCACCTGGGAAGTGCTTGTTGCCACGCTGACGAACGATGATGTTACCAGCGATAACCTTCTGGCCACCATAAATCTTAATACCAAGTCGCTGAGAAGCTGACTCGCGGCCGTTCTTAGAACTACCTACACCTTTTTTGTGTGCCATTTCTTGCGTTCCTCCTGATTTTAAGCTAATACTGATTTGATAACTACTTCTGTGAACTGTGCACGATGACCGTTCTTCTTGCGCTCATCCTTGCGACGCTTCATCTTGAAGACGATGACCTTGTCACCCTTCACGAGAGGCTTAACAACTTCACAAACTACCTTTGCGCCCTCTACTGCTGGAGCGCCTACTGTGATAGCGCCCTCATTATCTACGAGGAGCACCTTCTCAAACTCAACGGTCTGGCCTTCCTGTGCCTCCTTGATGTGGTGCACGAAGAGCTTCTTGCCCTCTTCAGCCTTAAACTGCTGGCCGTTGATTTCTACAATTGCGTACATTTACTTTAATTATTGTAAAATGGTTACTTCCGTCAGGCGTATGACACTCTGTCATCACTTTTCCGAGCCCGAACGGACTAAATCGGATGCAAAATTACTAAATATTTCTCAACTACGCGCTCCTTCGCGCGTGTATAGCCAAACTTTTATTTTTTTTTAACTATTCCACCGCCCTATTGTCCCCGCTCCTGGCGGTTTTCCGTCGGTCTTCGTCGGCTCTATCTGCCTTCTGCCCTCGTTCCCGGCGAGTCATCGCCGGTCCTCGTCAGCTTCCTTCGGGCTAAAGCAGATGCTTCGACCTCAATATGAGCCAGCTGCCAATAGAAACCACGAGCGAGATGATGAGCGCTACAGGGAAGCCCACCACGTTATCCTCCATGCCATTGATGAGGTTCATACCGAAGAGCGACGAAATGAGCGTTGGGAACATGAGGATGATGCTCACCGACGTCAGCGTACGCATCACCGTATTCATGTTGTTATTAATAATGCTCGAGTAAGTCTCCATCGTGGAATCGAGAATCTCTGAATAGATACGCGACGTCTCCCTCGCCTGACTCATCTCGATGTTCACGTCCTCTATGAGGTCGGCATCCAGTTCGTCCACAGGCAGTTTGAAGCGCAGCTTCTGCAATAGCGTCTCATTGCCACGGATAGACGTGATGAAATACGTGAGCGAGTCCTGGAGGCGCGACAGTCCGATAAGGCTCTGGTTGTTTACTCCATGGTCCATATCGCGCTTCGCACGGTCAACCAATGCGCTAATCTGCTTCAGTCGCTTCAGATACCACACCGCCGTTGTGAGGAAAAGACGGAAGATCATATCCACGTAATCCACGAATCCCTGTCCTCTGCGCTGCTGGTACGACACAAAGTCGAGCATCACGTTAGTCTCATAGTAACAGACAGTTATCGTCACGTCGCCCTTATGGATGATACCCAGAGGCACAGTCGTGTAAGGCGTCCTTGAGCGAATCTCCTTCACGTATGGGATACGCAGGATGATGAGCATCCAGCCTTCGTCATATTCATAGCGCGATCTCTCGTCCGTATCCGAAATATCCGAAAGAAAATAGTCGGGAATACCGTACTTGTTCTCCAGCCATCGACACTCTTCCTCTGTAGGACATGTCACCTGCATCCAGCAATTGGGCTCCCACTCGTTGATAGTGCGGAGTCCACCATTGGTGTTCCAAAAAGTCTTCATAAATACTGATTCTCTTAAAAATGCGTACTAATATAATAAGGTATGAGAATCAGCCATTTGGAAGCATCATCTCACGCCATACATATTAGTATTAGTCGCGTGATAGTCGTCCATCGTTTTTGTTGTTTATATTAGTTGTTTTGAAATTCCGACTGCAAAATTACATAAAAGAATCGAAACTACAAAATTTACCATGAAAAAAAGACACAAAAAATCCTTCCCCATAAGCGATTTTTTTATCATCACCAAAGGGAAGGATTGGGAGGGAGCGCCGGAAGCGAATCCTGACTGCTGATTAGCAGGCTATGCCTTCTTGGTCTTTGTCAGGCTTGGATCCTCCCACTTCTGCAGTGTGCAACCGCCAAGGAACTGGCGAACCACTCTGCCTGTGTCGGCACTCTTCTTGCCCTCAGCGAGGAACTTGCAACGAAGCCCAGTGATGTTCTTCGTTACGGAGAACTTCTCCTCGCTTTCAGCGCCTGTTGACTTCACCCCGAGCTTGAATGTGCCAAAGCCGTCAAGCTTCACGGTCATGGAGTTCTGAAGCTGATCGTTCATCACTTCCACGAGTTCAGTGAGTACCGCGAGCACATCACTTTTCTTCATTGAACAGTTTCGCTGGATAATGTCGGCAAGCTTGGATGTGTCCATCTCGCCCGTCTGTACTGCTACAGCATAATAAAGGTTGTCGCTATCGATGCGATTGTCGCGACGCAGTCTGTAAAAGAGACTCATAATCAAATAATGTTTTAAGGCCCCTATTCTTCTCCCCGAAAGGAGTTCCCCAAGATTCAGGGCGTGATTAATAAATAAGTTGATAAATACTCTAAGAATCAGGTTTATATCCCTCATCTTTTCAAGTACAAAATTAATAAAAAATTTCGACATACGCAAACATTTCCGCATCTTTTTTTCTATATCTTTTCACTTTTTTTTATTTCACTTTTTCCCTCTTTCGCCTCTTCGTTTTTTCATCTTTTCCCACATCTACACATTATATATAAAGCAAGGCGACCTTAAATGAAAAGGAAACAACGAAGAAAACACGCAAAACATTCATTCTCAGCACTTTCTTTTCGTAAACGATTACGTTTGAAAAACATATTATTTTTTCCTCTAATCGTATTAGTCGATTATGATTTGTATTAATTTTGCACCCGAAAAAGAAAACGACGTTTAAAGTCATAAACCTTTTCATCATATAATCTAGAGAAAATAACAAAATAACAAACTAAAAAATCATTAATAGCAATGAAACAATTATCAATTTGGACCAGGAGCGTCCTACTCCTTTGTTTTATCGTATTTTGTAGCTCGAATGGATGGGCATGGAGTGATTTCGCGTTGAAAGGTGATTTCAGCGGATGGGACCCTATCTATTTAACAAAGGACAATGACAATCATTTCACAGGTACAATTGACGCATCTGAATGGGATAATAACAGAGTTTACCAGTTTAAGTTTTATAATGAAGAAAATGGTGGTGCTACAAAAAACCACTGGGGAACAACAAGTCAGAATATTGACTTTACCTCAAACTCCACTTGCACCATTGATGAACAATATGACAACGGCAACATGACATGGAAGCATAACGATGCATATTCAACATACACTGTAGATGCAGAATATAAGGAAAATCGTTATTGGCATGTTACAATCACTGGCGTTTCTTCTGAGCAAAAGTACACGATCAACATCTCAGCAGGTACAGGCGGTACAGTCTCACCATCAGGCTCCCAGCAGGTTGGTGCAACAGGTATCAATATAACAGCAAATCCTAGCACAGGTTATAGATTCAAGGAATGGACTGTTGATGGCGGTGCTTCTGTAGGAAGCACTACAAGCGCAACATCAAATCTTACAGCAACAGCAACAGGTACAGTAACTGCAAACTTTGAGCAGTCATCAACTCCTACCCCTACGCCATCAAATACGGACTATGCATATTACCTGATAGGTAATTTGATGGATACGGACGGTAACACAATTAATACATCAGACCGCAAGTTCCGTTTCTTCAAGAATACTAACGGAACATACTACTTTGACGTTCCTGCCACTCTTACAGTCAACACCCAGATTGTTGCCGTAGCTCCTAATGGAACATCCAAGATTTATGGTCCAGCAAGTGGCAATCAGACCTTTGGCATAAGCGATAACACCAGTGTTACATACAGCCTTGCAAACAACAACAGCCACTTTACAGCTAATGATCGTGGTCTTGTTAGTAGCGGTATATACTCATATACTCTTACTGTTGATGCGAACGGCAATCCTACATCTGTTACCGTATCACATGACAAGACAAGACTTGTAGCATATTACTGGCCAGAGGCAACAACAAAGAATCCCAACCCTACAGCACAGCCAACATATACAGTCCGCAAGAGTGATGGTGGTTCTGACAACAGATATTTCGGAAACGTAAATCTTGAACAAGGACAGCATTGTTGGGTAATCAGCAACATAACAAAGAACGCTGACAACAATACAACAGGAACCCCTCTTATTACAGTTACCAAACTCTACAAGCAAGGCAATGGTGGTGGCAATGTAATCACACGAAAGGCTGACGATGGATCAAATGCCCCTAGCGGAGTAGATTACACTCACGTATATCCATATTATATTCATCAAAGCAACAAGGGCAATGAATACAAAGCAAACCAGCCTGGTGATGGTTTCACATTCGGTGATGCAGCTGCATACACTCTTGAGTATAACCCTTCAAAAGGTACTGACGAGGTCACCAAAGTATCAGAGAATAAATTAATTGGTGGCGAGGTTCTGAAGGTTGGATTTGGTGAACTTGGCACTCCTATTACCTCGATGAACATCATTGGTACAGGTATCCCAGCTTCTGGTTCATGGGACATCTCAAAAAAGCAACCAATGACATACAATCAGGAATTGCAGTGTTATGAATACACGTTTACTAAAACAACTTCTGAAAGTACAAGCGAAACCTTCCGATTCGTTGCAAACAATGATTGGTCGATGAACTGGGAAGAGAATGGCACAGCTGATACTGATAAGGCAAGAGTTCCGTACAACGATGATTCAAAAGATGGTCATGCCGCAACGGACTCTGATCCAAACTATGTTAAGAAAGCTGGTGCAGTTAATGCAGATAATGACGAACGCGCTGATGCAGGAACTCACGACATCATACTAAACCGCCCTGCAGGTGAATGGACTATTCGTTTCTATATTAAGACAGCCACATCTTCTAGTGGAAATGACTATACTGTAGAGTATTACTACACCATCACAGGCTCCCCATTGTCTCCATACGATGTCTCTATCTATGGTGGTCGTGTACTTTGTTCGTTCAGCAGTGATAAAGATCTTGAGATTCCTACAGGTTATCGTGCTTATGTTGCGCACTCTTTTGCTCTGAAGCAAGAGGGAAGTAACAATACGCAGGATGGTACGGTGAGCTTATATCGCATCAAGTATATTCCAGCTAATATGGGAGTAATCCTTTATGGAAATAATGTTGCGATTAACGGTACCAATGTAACTGTTCCTTTCCATGATTATGCAGGTGAGAAGTTCACAGATGAGAACTTGTGGTATTATTATGAAACTCATAATGGTCAACAGTTCAAAAATTACTTGGTAGCTGCTCCTAACGGATGTACTTTATCTGAAAATGGTGAACTAAATCAAGAGTGGCTCGATAAAGGCAAGTATTATTATTTAGCTCGTTATTTTGCATTCACATGGTTCTCTAAGACCAAATACGGAAATCTATATACATGGACAGAACCAACAAATGCGCCAAAGCAGGGTACTCTTGATAGCGATGCCGCAACTGCAGCAGGACTGAATCTTCCAGCAGAAATTAAAGACTATGCTTCATTCTTCCGTGCAAAAGGAACTGTAGGCAAGAACCGTGCATATCTTCGTCTTCCTGAGGATGTAATGAATTATAACGGACAGGCATTAGTTCAGAATCAAGATGAGGACAGTAAACTCTTCGCTAAAACATCATTAAGATTTGATGATTTCTTCTATGAAGATGACTTTAATGAAGGTGAGGTTACTGATGTGAATTCAGTCAAGAATGCATTCAAAACAACAAAAGATAATGCCTATTATAACCTCCAGGGTATGAAGGTTTCTAATCCAACCAAGGGATTGTATATAATAAATGGCAAGAAAGTAATTATAAAGTAATTTTGGGATAGAAAAAAGACTATGAAGAAGTTTTATATTACACCTGCGATTGATATCGCTGACTTGGATGCAGAAGCTAAATTGCTCACTTCTTCCCATCCAGAAGAAGAACAAACATATACTTTTGATTCTAAGCGTGCTGGTTCTTGGGATGCTTCGGATTCTTGGGACACCGATGACTGGTCCTATACCGAGGACAACGATTTTAATAAGTCAATATATGAAGATTAATAGTAAATATTTGGTTAGTTAGTTAGTATTTTGTTTCCCCTTGTTTATTAATAATCAAGTTTGGGGTAACCATGAGAGACATGGACTGCAGCCTCGTTCAACCGAGGTTCGCAGTCCTTTTTTTATCTATATTTTTGTCATCTCGCAATAAATGCTTACCTTTGCAAAAAAACAAAAAACTATCTTTTCAATCTTTACATCTATCCCCCATGTCCTCCTCCCTCTCTTCCTATCGCCCCCATGATCCTGGTCACGATTACTACGCCCCCGGCATCTACCTCATCACCCTCGTGATAAGGGACCGCACCTCCCATCCCACCCTTCTCGGCCATCTCAACGACGACCTCAAATCCCCTGGTGTAAGCCTAAGCGAAACAGGCAAGGCAGTGATGGAGGAATGGGGGAAGACGCCGGCCATCCAACTAAAGAAAGGCAATAAGATCTCCCTCATCAATCAGGTATGCATGCCAGACCATTGGCATGGCGTTATCCAAGTACACGAGAAGATGAACAAGAGCCTCGGCCATATAATACAATATGTAAAGTCCTCTTGCACAGCGCGCTGGCGGCATATAACAGGCACCGCCTTAGACTCGAGCTCGAGTCAGGCAATCCGCGGCATGTCTGAGCGCCAGCGAGAGCAATACTACCAAACGCTGCCTTACATATACCGCCCCCTCTGGGATGACAACTACGACGATACCATCTGCCTATCCGACCCCGTGACGGGGGAATACAGCGAGAGGCATTTCGCCGCTATGGTGAGATATGTGGAGGACAACCCGCGACGGGCGGTGATACGACGGATGCGCCCGCAGTTCATGCAGCGATGCCTGCATGTGAGGATAGGCAACAGGGACTATGCGGCCTTCGGCAATCTTTTCCTCCTGCGATGGGCAAAGAAGGTGCAGGTGTTCTGCCACAGGAAGGCTCGCCTGTCTCAGCTGACAGCGGAGGAGCGCCAACGATATGGATATGCTACGCAACGCGCCGATATGCCCTCCCGCATTCCTTACGAAGAGACGGCGGTCTATCATGCCGATATGCCATCCCGCATTCCTTACGAACAGACGGCGGCCTATCGCGCAGAGTGTGCGCAATGGGAGTCGCAGGTGATGGCAGGCGCCACTGTCATCGTCACCCCAGGTATCTCTCGAGGAGAACAAGGGATGAAGGACCGCTGCCTCGAGAACGGATGGCCGCTCATCCACCTGCAGAAAGAGCCTATCGGTGCCTATTGGAAGCCTGAGGAGAGGCGCTTCAATGCCTGCGCCAATGGTTCGCTGCTCATCCTCGCCCCATGGGAGCCCGACGCCCTCGGCGATGTGAATGGTATCCCTTCCTCCACCGCCTATTCCGTTTTCCATAATCTCAACAGCCTCGCCGAAGAGATATGCATGTTTGATGGCGATGCAAGGGTGATTAAAGGGTGAAGACCCTCTCCCCGCTCCCCCATAAGGGGGAGAGCCGGAGGGCTGAAAAGGGTCGGCGGTCCGAAGGAGAAAGCCAAGGCGATGAGAGGACAGTGCCCAAAAAAAGAGCCAAAACCGCCCCTTTTACAGTGTAATATCAATGGTTTTACATGGTAAAAGGGGCGCTTTCGTGTGGTAATATCAATGGTTTCGCAGTGTAATATCAGCGGTATTGCGAAATAGAACCATTCCAAAATTTTGGCAGTTTTGGAACTTTGGAGGAAAGTGGAAGGGAAAGTGGAATGAAAGAGATGCAACCTAACAAGCTATGTAATAAGCGAATAGGGAGAAGGCATTTGCTTTTATTCCACTTTTTGTTATGTATCTAAGTTATGATACATAAAGAGAAGAGAGACGAATGATAATGTATTAGAAATGCTAATGAAAAGTGCGATTCGGAAGTGGATTTGGAATAGTTTTGTATTTTCTTTGCAGCCTCTTTCTCTTCTCTTGTATATTTTAACACTTACAAGTTGTATTTTTAATAAAATAGGCGAAAAATAATATTTTGTTTGATTTTTAATAATTCTATTAATTCTTTAGGGAGGTAAATTAGCAATCGAAATTACAGGTTTTCTAAAACCAAGAAGAAACAACGAAATCCGTTATACATTTATAAAACTATTAACAACCTAAATATTAGCATATTATAAAATATTAGCAACGACGTTTTACTGCGAAATTACTAAAAAAATTCTAAAAACAAATATTTTTAATACATTTTCTTGCAGGATACAAATAAATGTTGTAATTTTGCCAGTGGAATCAACAGAATAGAAAATATTTGCAAAATTAAATATTAAATATAGATAAAACAAACATGGCAAAGTTCTCATTACTTCCAGCCTCTGAATACGATCCTCGTCTGAGGCTTAGGATACAAAACACGGGCAAGATAGGATTTAGTTCTGAAGTTGCCACGACAAAGAACATATCAGAGGATACATATATAAGATTCGCGCGCGATGAAGAATCATCAAGTCTGAGTCTGTATATGATTTTCGACAAGCAGGCAAGCAAGCAGGCTTTCCAGGTGAAGAAGTCAGGTCAGTATTACTACCTGAACACTTCGCGCATGTTTGATAGTCTCGGTATCGACTATAAGAGTCAGGCTGTGTTCCTCAATATGGTGAGAACACCGGAATTTGACTCTGTGCTCGATGGTGAGGTTTTCCGCCTCGACTTTGACTATAAGACAACAAAGGCAAACGAAAGTGCAACCAATACAAATGAGAGTGAAGAAAATGAAACAGCAGAAGAAAATATAACAGATTAGGATAGACGAAAAAGCCCTGACCGTCTGCCAACGGTCAAGGCAAGTAGGTTTTTGAAAATGAGAACACAGTCTACACCTTATTATATATAGCACCGAGCGAAAGTACTATATTTTTCAAAGAGATAGACGATAGCCTACTTTTATTAAACGTGGATTGCTGCATTTTATTGCATCAAGTCATTGAAAAAGTGGCTATTGTTCAAACATTTAATTCTAAATAATAAAAAAAAACAATAGCAAGACATGTTATCCAACATTCACGTTCGCATCAGCAGATGTGCCCTTCTTTCAGCAACCAATGGAGGAAGCGACATCATAAAGTATTTATATCCAGAGACATCCGACCATTTCGGTTCTGGCAAGAACTTCAAGTCACCTTTGAGAGAAGGCGACTCAAATCCTTCTGCCAGTCTGAAGGAATATGACGGAATATGGTATCTGACGGACTTTGCCCTTGGCAATAAGGGCATGAACGGCATCGACCTGTATATGCAGGCTCATAAATGCGATTTCCCCACAGCCCTGCGCCAACTTGCTGAGATATTCAATCTCACCGAGAGCGATGGTAAGCTGAATTATATGGGGCCGAAGATAGAGAAACGCAAGGCATTGGATGGGCAGAAGGATGGCAAATACCTGTATTACAAAAACTTCACGAAAGAAGAACTTGCATTCCTTGCGCCTGGTGCTACAGATAATATTCTGGAAATGCTTCACTTCAAAAGTGTAGAAAGAATAGCTATAGTGAAGGATGGCAATGAGATAAACATTATCAGTACTCCTTTCTACCCTATCTTTGCCCGTGAGGCAAATATGGTAAACAAGGATGGTGAGGTTATCAACACTGTGCATAAGATATATCAGCCACGTTATCGCCAGCAGGAAGGGCAACCAAGTCGCAAGTTCTCATATCAGGAAACCGGCAAGAATCCAGACACTATCGTGAACGGTCTGTATGAGATACATCAGGCTCGCGAGCGAGGTGAGAAGCATATCAAAGCCGTTATCTGCTGTGGGGAGCGAGATGCTGTCTCCTGCATGACAAACGGCTATTACCCTATCTGGTTTAACGGCGAGGGGCATGTGATAACCCCATACGAGATGAAGCTCATAAGGGATGCCGTTGACGACCTATGGTACGTCCCCGACATTGACGGTCCCGGCAAGGCTGCTGGCAGACGCAACATGAAATCATTCCCTGACCTTCGCATAGTGTGGCTCCCTAACGATATGCTACGCGCAAGAAGCGACCAGAACAAGGCATGCAAAGACCTTCGCGACTGGATAAACCACAACAGAAAGCATGAAGATTTTGTGAATCTCCTGAAGACATCACACTGCTATAAGATTGTGAATTACGGCTCTAAAGGAGGAATTTTTGTTTCGCCTGACAATCTTCGCTTCATGCTTGCAGAGAATGGTTACTTCCAGTATTTCGATAAAATATCAAATTCTTTTATCCTCGTTCACAAGGATGGAAAACGCATACGACAGGTGACAAAGGAGGAAGTACGCAACTTTATTGTTAAGGAAACAGAAAAGGGATATACGCCAGCTGAAAGGGATAAGATATTAAGCTCAAAGGCATTGGACAACAATCTTAAAGACCTGAAACCAATAGAACTCGACTTTACATCTGCCACAAAGGATTCGCAGATATTCTTCTGCCAGAACACAGCTTTCCTCATCAATGCTGAAGGCATCTCTGAAATCAGTGATGACCATTGGAAGCACGTATGGGATGAGAAGCTTTTCAAGCATGACGTGAAGGTGGGAGGATGGATGTTTGAATTTCATAAGGAGCCCAACCCATACAATCCTCAGATGCCATATTATCCTGTCACGTTCAAGGAGGGATGCAACTGTAAGGCAGCGCACTTCATTGAACGCCTATCGCGCATCCACTGGTATAAGCAGGAGCATGGCGAAGAACTTACCGACAAGGAGAAGTATGAGAACAACATGAACCTTCAGGCGATGATGTATGCTATCGGTCATCTAATGCACCGATACAACAGAAAGAGTAGCAGTTTCGCTCCGTATCTTTTTGAATATGAGAGATATGATGGCGTGGAATGTAATGGTGGCACGGGTAAGTCAACACTGTTAGAACTTATCAAAAAGATGGGATACAACATCGTTGAGATAAAGCTTCTGGACCCTGAAAAAGAACTGAAGAGTCAGTTTGCATTCCAGATGGTGGACATTAGAACTGACATTATCTTCTTTGATGAATTTCCAGAGCATGGCAAACTAAAGACACTCAACGACATAATAACAGGCGGTCTTCAGGTGGAGAAAAAGAATAAGGACAGGTATCAGATCCCTTTTGAAGATTCTGCACGCATCGCGATAGCAAGCAACTATGATCCTGACTCATTGGATCCTTCTATCACTCGACGCATCAACGCTACGCCCGTAGGTCATTATTATCACGTTGCCAGCGAAAACACGCCTTTCGAGAATACTCGCACCATTGCCGATGATTTCGGAATGGATATGTGGCAGAACGACTATTCTGAGGAGGACTGGAATCTTGACGCCAACTTTATGATGCAGTGTCTGTATTTCTATTTCTCTGTCAACAAGAATGAGTCAACCTGGATAAAGGCTCCCCTTGACTATGTATATGCCCGCATCAATGCAAATGCATCTGCTGGTACGATAGATGAATGGGCAAGGCTGTTCTTCACTGACACACAAGGCAATATAAACTGCGAAACACCTTATGACGCAGCCTTCAACAATTACAATTCATATAGAAGAGAGAAAGGCTATAAAGAGGTGACTAAGAATGCTTTCAAGAGAAGTCTGAAGGCTTGGTTAGCCAATCGTGATGACATGGAGTTCAATCCTATGGACATTTGCACCGATAAAGGAACGCAGAGGATAAAGCGCAACAACGTCGAATATATCTATGTTCGCACCAAGAATCCTAATGAACAAATCCTTCCTTTCTAAATACTCAATAAAGGAGCGAAAGCAATCAGCCTTCGCTCCTTATTTTATGCGCTTATTATTTCTGCCAATCGGTTAGTTTTAGTCCGCTTATCCTAAGAAAATATATCACCACTCCAATCACCAGAGAAAGCATTCCTCAGAGAACCCCCTGAAGCGGTTTCTTTCTTAAGGACACTGGGCCTTGACACAATGATGTTGAAGAAATCATTGAGTTGATTTTTAAGAGCTACAATGTCGATAGCCTTTGAGTCTGGGACTTCAAATGTCATATTTATTGTACACATAATCAAAGCTTTTGGCGTTAATATACATATTGACTCCAAATGAGTTATTTTCTTTTTTAACGTGAATGCCCGTGAATTACCCGTGAATTTTATCGTGAATTATTTATAAAACCTTCAATTTACGAATAAATTTGCGGTTAATTTACGATAATTTTCGTTTAGCGCAAGCGTTATATGTTATGGAGTCATTTCGCTTTCTATGTTAAAATCCAAATATTTTGACCATTATTTTAATTTTATGCTGAAATTTTATAATTTTTATCGAAAACTTGCCTGTTTTTAACCATAGCAGTCGCAATATGTATGAGTTTGTTCTTGACATTGTTCAGTGCGACTTGCTTTTTCTTTCCTTTGGCAATTAGCCTTGAGTAATACGAGGCGATACCTTGATTGAAGTTGATGGCAGCCAGTGCAGCTTGAGTAAGCATAGCCTTGATCTGTCTGTTAGCCATATAGTGCACATGTGGATCCGTATGCACGCTAGTTCCAGAGTCCTTGCCAAACGGGGCTATGCCATAGTAGCACGCAATCTTCCTTGAGTCGTAATTAAACTTACGGAAGTTGTCGGTGTAAACCATCAGGCAAACGGCATTCTGGGTTCCTATGCCAGGTATGGATGTCACTATACTGAAGACCTGAGTAAGTTCTGCATCCGAATCGATGAGCGATGCGATTCTCTTGTCAATCTTCTCAATCTCCTTGTTAAGTTCTGAGACGATATGTCTTCCACTCTGGGAGATCATGGTCTTGACCGATGACTTCTCCATGGTAAGTTTCTTCTCGCCTCTGCGGACCTGGAAACTGCATCTGTGCCTAACGACCATTTGCCTGTAGAGAAACATTTCCCTGAGTTGTGTCAGAGATTCGCTAAGAGGCTCGTACATAACGGCCTTGTCGTAGTTGCGCATTGCGTACTCTGCAATCATTGAAGCGTCTGCACGGTCAGACTTCAACCTTCTGATACCAGATGCATCCTTGATGCATTTTGCATTCTCAAGCCACATGTCATATCCCTTGCCGTAGAGATGGTTGCACAGTGGCTTACTGTAGTCACCGGTGTTCTCTCCGCAAAAGAGCCACAATGATGAATCAATGCCGTTTGAATTCTGCTCTACCCACTTGACGAGTTGCTTGAAACCTGACACTGTGTTCTTGAACTCACTGGCCACTCTTGGATAGATCTCGACCAGTCCTTCTGCAAAAATGATAGCCACATCAACTTTTTCTTTCGAAAAATCAATTCCAATAAATAAATTTTTCATATCTTTGCATTTGATTTAATTATGAGAATTGGTCAATAGTTGTATGGACTAACACTCTAACAAGGCTCTAGGCCGATAACTTTCTATCTCGTCTCTGCAACTATGTCGGAGAGGTCCTAAACAAATTATAGCTTCTATGCTGGATATTAGTATGGTTTACCTCTTCGACAGACCGATTCTTCCTTCAAACAACAAAGGTAAGAAACAGCCTTGAGTTATCAAAGTTTTATCTGTTATTTTTATCTTCTTATGCGGCTTCGCCGCAATCTTCTGCAAACTTAGAGTATATTAGTGCCATGTTTTTACTCGTTATACTTTGGGATGAGAGTATTCCTGCGACAAAATTACAATATTTACATCATTCATGCAAATAATCTGATGATAAATTGCTGGTAGGGATGAAATATCATCGGCTTTTTCCTTTCTACCCATTACTTTTCCTCCCTCCCCCTTTGCCTTTTCAATTCTTTTTCATATCTTTGCATCTGCATTAAGACGAGATAGCATTATTAAACAATAATATATAAAAATCGTCATTATATTAAATATAAAAAAACATTATTTATATACTAAGCGAAACTTCTGATGAAAGATAAGCTTTTGAGACTTATTATACTTTTTGCAGGTCTGGTGGTGGCACATCTGGGTGTGTCGCTATTCCTTCTGGCTGACTTGGGCTCTGACCCTTTCAACGTGATGATACAGGGATTGAGCAGGACGATTGACATTCCATTGCTGACACATGGCAACACTCACATGTGCGTCAGCATACTTATTATAATCATACTGCTGTTTGTAGATAAAAGCTATATAAAGATAGGCACTCTGATATGCATGTTCTGTGGCGGTCCGATTATTGATGTGTTCAATATGATGCTTGGCAACATGATTTCGTCTGACAGCGAGATGATGATAAGGGTGGCATGTAACGCTATTGGATGCGTTATTCTTGCATGCGGTATGTCGATAGTGATAAAGTCGGATGCAGGAACAGGACCTAATGACCTCGTGGGGGTTGTCATCAGCGACAAGGCAAAGAGGAAGTTCTCCATTGTAAGGATGTGCGTGGATGCCTGCTTCCTCTTATGCGGATGGCTGCTCGGTGGTGCTGTAGGCATAGGAACGGTAATCTGCCTGTTCCTCGTTGGACCAGTGGCTGGATTCTTCCTTCCACGCAGTGAAAAATTAGTGAATTATCTTTTGAAACGATACTAACAGAATATAATATATGAGGACTGTTGTTTTGTTGCTGATGATGGCGCTGTGGGGCGCGATGGGATATTCCAAAGGTTGGGTGGCGAAGCCGTATGACCAGAAGGAGTATGACAGGGCGTATGACGTGTATGCCAGTCATTTTGATGATTCGAAGGAGAAAGTGGATGAGCTGTGGGCTCTGGCTGACTCTACCTATCGCGCGGCGGAGAAGAGCGGCAACTATGCCGTGCAGATAAATGCGCTGATGATGAAGGTGCAATGCTATGCGCTGAAGGAAGACTATCAGGGCATTCTCAATATGCACAGGGAGGCGATGGATATTGCGAAGAGGAACACGAATGAGAATCTGTATTTCTCGATGTACACAAGCTATCTGCAGTATCTCATGGACGAACAGCCACTGGAGGCTATGCTCGGCGCGAACGAGATGATAAAAGAGGCGGAGGAGATAGGCAGTAAGGGCGGCATAAGGCGCGGTCACAGGATTCTTGGTCTCATCTTGCAATATGACCGTGGCAATGCGCAGGCGGCTATTGAGGAGTATCTGAAGGTGGAGGAGCTTCTGCTGAGCGAGAAGGACTATAGCGATACGTATCTCTTTGATATGTACATGGATATGGCGAATGCGTATATCACGATGAAGAAGTATGA
Organism: Prevotella sp.; assembly: GCA_045627725.1. Lineage (GTDB taxonomy): Bacteria > Bacteroidota > Bacteroidia > Bacteroidales > Bacteroidaceae > Prevotella. The sequence goes on from JAZQOH010000033.1 coordinate 64,476, forward strand.
CAAGGCGAAGGAGGTGTTTCAGAAGGCACGGAAACTGCCTGCTGCATTGACGGACTATGGCGATGTGGGATATCATCTGACGTACTTCGGTCTCATAGAGAAGATTGGCACGAAGGCAGAGCTGGACAAGATTTACCGAAAGTATTTCCTCGCACCTGGCATCAACATGCGCTTCAATGCAGAGACGCTGACGGACTATAAGGTGAGATGGCTCACGAAGATGGGGAGATATGATGAGGCGATAGAGGCGCTGAAGGGCGTTTCGGCGAAGAATGTATATTTCTCGCGCCTGGCAAACATATACAGATGCAAGGGCGACTATAAGGGAGCGTATGAGAGTCTGGAGCAGTTTATCGAGGTGGATGACTCGTTGAAGCGCACTTCAAGTTCGTCGGACATCGCGATGATGAATGCCAGGATGATAAACTTTGAGTTGAAATCGGAAGCAGAGAATGCGAGGACAAAGCTCAACCTTACCATCGCCATCGCCATAGGAACGCTCTTGTTTGCCTGCTTCTTCTTCGTGCTTATCATGATAAGGAGGCAGATGATTGTGAACAGGAAACTGAAGAGAGCCAACGAGATGAAGACGGAGTTCATACAGAACATGTCGCACGAACTGCGCACTCCTATCAATCATATCTACGGTTTCGCGCAGCTCATGTCAATGCAGGCAGATTGTATGGATAAGGAACTGATGCAGACGGCTGTGGACGCCGTGATGCAGGGGTCGGACTCGCTGGTGCGCATGATAAACGATATCACATTCCTTACCACTTACGACAACTCAATAGAGAAGCCTGCGATGGAACCAGTCGCTATCAGTGAGGCGATAAGCGAGGCACTGACGCAGAATCCTCTGCCGAAAGACTCGCCATTGACGATAAGAACGGAGATTCTTACGGGCGATGACATGACGGTGGAGACGAACAAGAGGATGCTCGTTCATCTTCTCAACAACCTCATAGACAACGCGATAAAGTTCTCCGAGGAGGGCGAGATAGTGGTGTCTGCCGCAAAGAGCGATGATGGCACGCTGCGCATCGACGTGACCGACAGCGGCAAGGGCATCACGGAGGAGCAGAAGAGTCACATCTTCGAGCGTTTCTACAAGGGAGACAGTTTCATTCCGGGCACTGGTCTCGGTCTGCCTACCTGCGAGGCGATAGGAAAAACGATAGGCGTCAGCGTGAAGTATGATGATGCGTACGACAAGAAGGGCTCACGTTTCTGCGTAGTTTTTGGTTTGAGATCACAATAAAAATCTTAAGAATGAAAAAACTGAATAAAAATATTACAGGTATCTTTTTGTCGTTTTAAGATTATTTTGTATATTTGCAAAAATTATTTAAACCTAACCTGTATAACTTATGAAAAAAATCAGTTTGTTTTTGTTTGCCATCATGGCATGTTGCACAGCAAGTGCGCAGTTTAATCTCCAGTTTCATTATGACTTGGGCAGTAAAGTGAACGATGTAGAGTCTGGTCGTCAGGACTTTACAATCACGGCAGAGTATTTCCGTGCGGACAAGCTCGGTAGCACTTATCTCTTTGTTGACCTTGACCAAAATGCAAAGGACAATGGTGGCACTGTAGGTGCATACGCAGAGATTGGTCGTGACTTCACCTTTGCCAACATAAAGAACAGCAACAGCAGTTTCACAGCGCACATAGAGTATGACGGTGGTTTGCAGCCAAATTCAGTATTCCAGCCAGCTGCATTGCTCGGTCCTGCATACCAGTGGCATAGCAATGACTTCAGCAAGACATTCACCCTCCAGGTGCTCTATAAGCATTTCTTCAAACATCAGGGTTGCGACAGAGTTAACAGTTTCCAGATTACTCCTGTATGGGGCATCACCTTCGCACAGGGACTCTGCACCTTCAGCGGTTTCGCAGACCTTTGGTACGGCTATATCCCTCAGTTCGGCGATAACGGACAGAAGAAGGGCATGGTATTCCTCTCAGAGCCACAGTTCTGGTTTAACGTATGGGGCAAGGGCCGTCAGGGCGACAAGTTCAGCATCGGCACAGAGATGGAGATAAGCAACAACTTCATCTGGTCGGATGATTTGAACAAGCACTTCTTCATCAATCCAACACTCGCGGTGAAGTACACTTTCTAAGGCCCCTCTCGACCCCACTCCCCCGCCCTCTCCTCCAGGGAGAGGGAGTAGATAGGGAAAGAGGGAGAAAAAAGATGGGTTAATAAATAGGGTGTAAAATACATAATAAAGATTTTCATCCTGATTTTGCAAACAATTTTTATCAGATTTCTGAGCGTAGCGAAATCATAAAATTTTGCCATTCAGTATTTTAAGCAAAGATTATTTCCTAATTATATTTAAGATTTTAAAAATCATAGTTAAAAATCAGGAAGAAAATCTAAGCTAAAAATATTAAGACGAGTTTTATTTTGAGATTCGGCTAACGCCGAGAAATCAGGTAAAAATAGGAAGAAAAAATCTAAAGAAAATTTACGCCCTAGTTAATAAAGTATCTAAGTAATTCGGACTCCGCTATGCGCCTGAGCACCTACGGAGCGCAAGAATTTGTAATTCGTAATTCAACAACAATGAATTTCCTTGAAGAAAAGATAATGAAAGACGGAAGAATCAACCCGGGCAATGTGCTCAAGGTGGATAACTTCCTCAATCATCAGATAGATATTGACATAATGCGTCAGATAGCCTATGAGTTCAAGCGTAGGTTTAAGGGCAAGACAGTGGATAAGGTGCTGACGATAGAGGCGAGCGGCATCGCTATCGCTACGATGCTTGCCGATTTGTATGATGTTCCTGTGGTGTTTGCAAAGAAAGGCGAGACAGCCAACTGCACCGACGATAAGTATATCTCGCAGGCTTATTCGTTCACACACAAGAAGATGAATAACATCTTCGTGTCGCGCCCTTACCTCTCAGAAGGCGAACAGGTGATTATCGTGGATGACTTCCTTGCCGATGGTGAGGCTGCAAGTGCGCTGATAGACATCGTAAACCAGGCTGGCGGAACGGTGGTTGGCATCGGCATTGCCATCGAGAAAGGTCTGCAGAAGGGCGGTAAGAAACTTCGTGACGCAGGATTTCAGGTGGAGTCTATCGCCATCATCGAAGGCATGGACTACGAGAAACAAACGATAAAGTTTAGAGAGTAATAAAAAAAAATGGCACTAATATACGAAATGACTCCATCATATATAACGCTTGTGCTAAACGAAAATTATCGTAAATTAACCGCAAATTTATTCGTAAATTGAAGGTTTTATAAATAATTCACGAGAAAATTCACGGACAATTCACGAGAATTCACGTTAAAAAAGAAAATATCTCATTTGGAGTCAATATGTATATTAACGCCAAAAAATTAAAACAAAATGAGCAATTTATATCATCTTGACGGCAGAGTGCCTATCGTGCAGGCTATCCCATTCGGCCTTCAGCACGTACTTGCAATGTTCGTTGCCAACATTACACCTATTATTATATTGGCAAACGTAGTGGGACTGGATACACAACTGAGTGCAGCACTGATACAGAACTGTATGATAATAGCAGGTATCGGTACGCTGGTACAGCTCTACCCTATCTGGCGCATCGGCTCACGCCTGCCTATCGTGATGGGTATCAGCTTCACATTCCTTTCCATCGCCATCGTGATAGGTACGTCGCAGGGCATGGGAACGCTGATGTGCGCAGTAATCATCGGCGGTCTTGTGGAAGGCGTTCTAGGTCTTTTCCCTAAGTATTGGACAAAACTGATTCCTCATGTGGTGGCAGCAACTGTGGTGACAGCCATCGGTTTCTCACTCCTTCCTATCGGTGCAAACTCCTTTGCTGGCGGACAGGGCGCAGCAGATTTCGGCAGTGCAAACAACTGGATTGTGGGCAGTATCACCCTTCTCGCTTGCCTTGCCACACAGGTATTTGCAAAGGGCATCCTTCGTTCGCTCTCAGTGCTTGTAGGACTCATCATCGGCTACATCACAGCTGTATGCTTCGGTATGGTTGATTTCTCTGCATTGTCGAACGTAAGCATCGTGGCTTTGCCAAAGATAATGCCTTTCGACCTTCAGTTTGACCTTGGCGCAACGCTGTCGATAATCGCTATCTTCCTCGTTTCTGCAACGGAGACAATCGGTGATACCAGCGCTTTGGCGAATGGTGCACTTGGCCGTAACCCTCACAAGTCGGAACTCGGCGCTGCTGTTGCGTGTGATGGTTTCGTTAGTTCCATTGCCGGACTGTTCGGATGTACTCCTATCACCTCGTTCAGCCAGAATGTAGGTCTTGCAGCAATGTCGAAGGTTGTAAACCGTTTCACCATTGCCACAGGCGCTTGCATCATGATTCTCGGTGGCATATTCCCTGCAGTGGGATGCCTTCTCACCACTATCCCACAGTGCGTGCTCGGTGGTTGCACGGTGATGATGTTCGGTTCTATTCTCTTCGCAGGCTTCGGTATGATGGCACGCTGCGGTTTCTCACAGCGCAACATGGTGATTGCTTCACTTTCCCTCAGCATCGGTCTCGGTTTCACACAGGCAACACAGATGTTTGCCATCTTCCCACAGATTATCCAGACAGTGTTTGCAGAGAACTGCGTGGCTGTAGTATTCCTCCTCGCTGTTATACTTAACCTGGTATTGCCAAAGGAAGAGGAATAATAAAATAGCCCCCTCAGCCTCTCCTTAAGGAGGAGAAGGAAGAATGGTTAATTATCAGGAGATTTAAATTTGTTATAAAAGCCAAACAAAAAGGAGGTCGTGTCAAAAGTAACTGGCACGACCTCTTAACATTATATAACGATCAAAGCCCCGACTTTCCCAAGCCAGGGCTTTGTTATGTCAAAGATTTTTTGTATCTTTGTACATAGTTAAAAAGCTATGGCAAAGTTACAATTTAAATTCTACAATCAGGCACAAGGCGAGCTTTTTCCTTCGTTTCTGGGTGAAAAAATCCCGGAGACGCATCATGTGCGCCTTTTGAGTGGCATAATAGACGCTCTTGATATCACAGATCTAATGAGTACATACAAGTCCTTCGGTTGTCCGGCGTATCATCCTCGCATGTTGCTGAAGGTGGTGTTCTATGCCTACATGAACAACATCTATTCATGCCGCAAGATAGAGGATGCCCTGAAGTACCACGTCCACTACATGTGGCTCAGCGGCAGCCAGACTCCTTCATTCAGCACCATCAACCGCTTCCGCAGCGAGCACATGAAGGATGCTGTCAACAAACTCTTCTCCCAGGTGGTGACACTTCTTGTCGATATGGGGCAGATAACCCTTGAGGAACAGTACGTCGATGGCACGAAGATAGAGAGTGTAGCCAACAAATATACCTTTGTCTGGAAGAAGACCGTGGAGAAGAACAAGGCGAAGCTGGAGGAGAAGATAAGGAACATACTCTCACAGATAGATGAAGGCATAGCTCAGGACAACACCCCGGATGCGGACACCATGCCAGAGGCCATAGACAGCAAGCTGCTTGCAAAGAAGATAGAGGAACTCAACGAGCAGAACAGGCAGTTGCCTCGCGAGACGAAGGAAGAGAAGCAGGCCGCCAAGGCAAAGGAGAAGGTGACAAAGGAACTGAAGAAACATCAGGAGAAACTGGAGGAATACGAGCAGCATCTTGATACTCTCGGTCCACGCAACAGTTATTCCAAGACAGATCCGGATGCCACGTTCATGCGCATGAAGGAGGATGCGATGAACAACGGTCAGACGAAACCGGGCTACAATGTGCAGATAGCTACGGAGAATCAGTATATAGTGAACATGCAGATGTACTGGAATCCGACTGATACGACAACGTTGCCGGACTTCCTTATGCACGGCAAGGAACTTACAGGCATGATGCCAAAGACAACTACTGCAGACTCTGGCTACGGAAGTGAGGAAAACTATGAATTCATGCTGCAGAATGATATTGCGACCTATGTGAAGTACAACTGGTTCCACAAGGAGCAGCACCGTCCGTTCCGTGATGATCCGTTCCGTCAGGAGAACTTCTATTACAATAAGGAGGAAGACTACTATGTGTGCCCGATGGGACAGCACATGACTCTGGTGGGAGTAACGAGAAAAGTTTCCGGCAATGGCTTTGCCTCCTACTCGCACAAGTACCGAGCCCAACGATGTACGGGATGTCCGCTGAGGTCGCAATGCTACAAGGCAAAGTCAGAGCGAAGAACGATAGAGGTGAACCACAATCTCAACGAGCATAAACGGAAGGCAAGGGAGATGCTCACCTCAGAGGAAGGACTAAGGCACAGAAGCCGAAGACCGATAGAACCCGAGGCTGTTTTCGGACAACTCAAATTCGATTGGCACTACAGACGTTTCCGTCACAGGGGAAAAGACAAGGTCTATATGGACTTTGCCATACTCGCCATGGCTCATAATCTGAGAAAACTTATGCGAAAAGCCCAAAATGAGCTAATGGAGGGGATTTTCGCACATTTATCACGCCTATACAGGCCTAATAGACCTCATATAACGCGCCTCGAAGCTAAAAATCGCAATTTTAGGATAGCAGCCTAAAAATGTGCCCCTTCAAAGATATATGACGTATAAAACCAAAAAGAGGTCGTGCCAGTTACTTTTGACACGACCCCCTTTTCATTTTTTTATAACGTTATTTATTTCAGTTTGAAGGCTGTCAAGTCCCAATCTATGGCGATGTTCAAAGCAGGCACCCACCCAATATCTCCGCTGAAATGGGAGAAACTGAGATATGGCTTAATGCCTATTGCCGATGTGTTCTTCCTTATGTTCTCATCATCAGTCTTGATGGATATCTGACGCGAGAGGATGAAGTCGAACGAACAGCCGATGCCAAACGAGACGCCAGCCATCTCTATATCTTCATCACCCTTCTTATTCTGATACTTTGGATCTTTCTTTCCACCATCATAGAAGCGGACACCAAAGCCAAGGAATGGAGACATCTCAAAGGTGGACTTCCTCAAGGCGTTGTAACCGTACTGCAGAGTAATTGCTCCGGAGAACATTTTATCACCTTTGTTGATAGTACCTTTATCCGTATAGATAGGTTTCTTGCATTCGTTACCGAACTCAAGATCGAGGTCAACGCCAATCATGTGTCTCTTGATGAAGCCACCACCACCGATGTTGAAGCCGAAACCACTTGACACATAGTCGGAGAACGGGATATGCGCCGCGAGACCCATATCGAGATACATGCCCTTTGTTTCCTGCAGACTGGCAACAATCTTCTCTGGATCTATCTGAAGTGCATTAAGCTCCTCCTCCACCCCATCGTTTATCTCCTTTAGTTTCTGTACGTTATCATCGCTATTAGACAAAGAAGTCTTAACCTCTTCCCAACGATTGTCTGCACGCTTAGAGTAGAAGTCCATCACTTCGTCGAGAGAAGTTTCAGGAGTTGTCATATACTCTACCATTGCCCTTCGCGAACAGAGTTCCCAGAGATTGAAGTCAAGTTGCGCGAGCAGGAGATTCTCATCGGTCTTACATGAGTCAACAATCCATGAGTCAGCAGTATCGATGAGCGACTCATTCTGAAAATAGACATAAGAGACCTTGCCGTTCTTCTGCTTCTGGAGGAAAGGACGGTTCATAAGGGAAAGATGCATGACGTAATCACGATCAGGTGATTTCGAAACGACACCCTTTGCCCTACCCTGGAAGTCATCCCACGTGAGTTTATGATCCTTCCATGCCACCATGCTCTTAGAGTAGCTGTCTCTCCATGCCATCGCCTTGCCGTCATTGCCCCAGGTCATCATTCCCGGATTGACCTTCTTTGGAGCCGAAGGTATATAAATAGGTACGAAGAACTGCGCCGATGCACTGTGGATAGCCATCAACGCCATCATCGTAACGATAGTCTTCTTACTGAAAATGCTGATTGTACTCATAATTTTGAATCATTTGAATTTTGACGTGCAAAGGTACAAAAATTCTATTGAACTGATTAATTCCTTCTTAAAAAACAAAGAAAAAGAAGGTTATCCGTAGAAATATTCCGAAAAAAAGACGTTATTTGAGGAATATTTTGTACTTTTGACGACAAGAAATAGCAACTCTGTTAATCGCAAAGTGTCTCTGCTAATCACATTATAGCAAATATATAAATCACAATAATATGAAAACGTATCGCACAAGAATAAGCATCCTTTTGGTAATATTCATCGGAATAAGCTGTTATCTCCCTATGGTATTTATTCCAGAGAGCGATAAGCTATTTTTCTTTTTGATGATGACAGTCTTCTTTGTTCTTATCATCGCTTCCCTTTTCGGCATAAAATACGTCATTGATGGAGAGATACTGAAGATATATTCGTTCTATGGAGTTCACTCAGATATCAACATTCGCTCTATCACAAAGATGGAGAAAAGTCGCTGCATTCTCAGTTCGCCAGCAGCATCCCTTAATCGCCTCGCCGTTCATTACGGCAAGTCCGACGTTGTTTACATCTCACCTCGCCATCAAGATGACTTTATTGCAGAAATAGAGAAGATACGTTCCTAAGACCTTTGTTATGTAAAGCATAGCTTTAGCCTACCTGAAGCATAGCTTCTCAACCTCTAAAGCATAGCTTCTCAATCATAAATAAAAAGAGATTACCTTTCGACGGGTAATCTCTTTTCGTTTTTATATGCGGGAAATATTTACTTTGCAGGAATCTCTTCGAGAGTCTTAACGAGGAACTGCCAGAACTTAGGCACTGAAGGGATGTGGCAACGCTCGTTAGGAGTGTGAGGAGAACGGAGTGTAGGACCGAAGCTTACGATGTCGAGACCTGGATACTTGCTCAGGATGATAGAGCATTCGAGGCCTGCATGAACAACGACAACCTTTGCATCTGTGCCGAAGAGGTCCTTATAGATACCGCCCATGAGATGGAGCATCTCAGAGTCTGGGTTAGGATTCCAACCACCATACTCACCGCCGAGCGTAATCTTCATGCCTGCCATCTGGAATGCAGAGCCAACAGTGGTGGCTACATAGTCCTTCATAGACTCAGAAGCAGAGCGTGCAAGCACCTTGATGCTTGCTGATTCAGGAGTGATGTCGATGATGGCAAGATTGGATGAAGTCTCAACAGTTGAAGGGAGACTTGGGATATAACGGATAACGCCGTCATGGCAAGCATAGATAGCGTCAACGAGGTTGTCCTGAATGTCGGCAGGAACGAGAGCAGAAGGCATCTCAATATCCTCTGACCAGAACTCTATGCTGTCCTCAATGCCCTTATAATCCTCGATAATGTACTCTTTCCAGTCCTCAACAAGTTCCTTAAGTGCTTCTACATTCTCTGCTGGAACTGTGATAATTACGCTGCCGCTTGAAGGAATAGCATTACGCATATTGCCACAATGCCACTCAGCAAGGCGTGCATCGCACTGACTGATAGCCTCGCGAACGAAGCGAACAAGTTGCTTGTTGGCATTAGCACGACCTACACCGATCTCAAGACCAGAGTGACCGCCCTTGAGTCCCTTGATGCAAACCTTCACTGCCTTGTCGCCTTCCTCTGCCTCTGCAGCCTTATACTGCATATCAGCAGTGATGTCGATACCACCGGCAGAACCGATAACCATCTCACCCTCATCCTCTGTGTCGAGATTGAGGAGAATTTCAGCATTCATCTGACCAGCAGGGAGGTCGTTTGCACCGAACATACCGGTCTCTTCATCGAGAGTGCAGAGAGCCTCAATAGGTCCGTGCTTGAGAGTCTTATCCTCCATAACAGCCATAATAGCAGCGATACCCATACCGTCATCAGCACCGAGAGTAGTGCCTTTTGCCTTCACCCATTCACCGTCAATCCAGGTCTGGATAGGATCTGTCTCGAAGTTATGAGGAGAGTCAGGAGACTTCTGTGGCACCATATCCATGTGAGCCTGAAGCATCACGGTCTTACGGTTTTCCATTCCTGCAGATGCAGGCTTGCGCATTACGATATTACCAGCAGGGTCCTTGAATGCCTCTACGCCACAGTTAGCGGCGAAGTCGAGAAGGAACTGCTGAATCTTCTCAAGATGACCGGAAGGACGTGGCACCTGTGTGAGAAGATAGAAATTACGCCAGATGCATTCTGGCTGGAGATTCTTGATTTCTGACATAGATTTAGATTTATTGTATGTTTAATGTTGTAAGTTTTTAATTGTAAATTTAAAGTTGTATATTGTATATTTATTGTTTCTAATTTTGCGTATTAATTGTTAACTTTTATGGGTAGATTTCAATGAGAGAGCCATCCACGCAAAGAGTCCTAGGAAGATGACGAGAAGCGTCTGCACCGTATGGACTATGAGGACGAAATAGAGGGCTGTGGCATCGGAAATGCCATAGAGGATGAGCATTGTCTTTACAGCGAAATGCCAAGGACCAGCACCGTTTGGCGTTGGAACAAGCACTGCTATGCTTCCTACGATGAATGATACCATTCCGCAAGTGAGACCGAGATGGCTCGTTTCCTCAAAGCAGAAGAAGGTGAGATAGTAATGAAGGAAGTAGCTTGCCCATATTGCGAGGGAATAGAAGATGAAGAGAGGGACATTACGCACGCTGCGGAGCGATGTCATTCCGTCTATTATACCACTGACGGTAGCCTTCACCTTATCATATCCAAAGATTTTCTTGCGGAAGAAATAGAGAGAGATGAGCGTTGCAACACCACATATGGCAGTAACGATATAGCCAGTCGTGGAGAATGCGCCAAAGAAACTGTCGAATCGCGTCCCTGTCTTTGAGAAGAATGTGATGAAGACTGGCATCTGACTGAGGAGAGTGATAACTGTCATCAGCAGGACAACAACGGAATCGACAGCACGCTCAGTGACTACGGTGCCTATTGCCTTAGGGAACGAGGTTCCTTCCCAGCGCTTCAATACGCCACATCGCATGAATTCACCGATGCGAGGCACCACGAGAGAGGAGGCGTAGGAAAGGAAGATGGAATAGAGAGTGACGGAAGTGCGAGGCTTTTCACCAACAGGTTCGAGGGCCTGCTTCCATCTCCATCCACGGAATGTCTGGGCAAGGATGCCGAAAGGGAAAGAGAGAATCATCCACCACCAGTTCATTTCATCGGTGAGGACATGCCAAATGCTTTGGAAGTCGAAATCGCGATACATCCAATACAATATAGCACCACCGAGAATGAGCGGTACGACAATCTTCGTTATATTGGATATGATTCCTTTCTTTTCCATTGGATGGGATAGTCAAATGTCTTATATTTCGCGCAAAATTAATGTAAAAAGCGGAAAATACCAAATGTAAGCATAGGTAATCTTGCAAAATGCGGTCAAAAAACTTTTTTTTACATATTACATTATGTTTTTTCATATAAAATAATTACCTTTGTAAACAAATCAGTTAACAGTTAACAATGAACAGTTAACAGTCAACAACGATACAAAACCCGAATGAAACAAGTAAGACCAAAGAAGAATCTGGGTCAGCACTTCCTGACCGACCTCTCCATAGCGCGAAGGATAGCAGACACAGTGGATGCTTATCCCGAGATTCCTGTGCTGGAGATAGGTCCTGGCATGGGCGTTATGACGCAATATCTCTATCCGAAAGAGAGGGAATTCAAGTGCGTGGAGATAGATACGGAGTCGGTGGCTTATCTCAATGAGGCTTTCCCTCGTCTGCGAGACAACATCATCGGCGATGATTTCCTTCGTATGGATCTGAACGATGTGTTCGGCGGAAGGCAGTTTGTACTGACAGGCAACTATCCTTACGATATCTCTTCGCAGATATTCTTCAAGATGCTCGACAACAAGGAACTCATCCCTTGCTGCACGGGAATGATACAGCGTGAGGTTGCCTTGCGCATTGCTTCAGAACCAAACAACAAGGCTTACGGCATTCTCTCGGTATTGATTCAGGCTTGGTATGACACGGAATATCTCTTCACCGTGGATGAGAATGTGTTCAATCCACCGCCAAAGGTGAAGAGCGCCGTTATCCGCATGACAAGAAACAAGGTTACGGACCTTGGATGCGACGAGAAACTCTTCAAGCGCGTGGTGAAGACAGTCTTCAATCAGCGAAGAAAGATGCTGAGAGTGTCGCTCAAGCAGATCTTCAACGGTGCGATGACAGCTGCGCCAGAGTTCTATCAGCAAGACATCATGACAAAGCGACCTGAGCAGCTCACCGTGCAGCAGTTCGTAGAACTCACGAATATGGTGGATGGAGAGATGAAGAGGCTTAACGCTCAGGCATAAATTTCCTCCGTAAAGCGGATTATACAAATAATAAACATAAAATTTACAACATAAAATATATAACTAAAATGATTGACGTAAAAGAAACTCTCAACGAAGCAGAAGAGCGCATGGAGATGGCAGCAATGTTCCTCGATGAGTCTCTTGCTAAGATACGCGCCGGAAGAGCAAATGTTGCTATCGTTTCAGGCGTTCGTGTAGAATCATACGGTATGATGGTACCTCTGAATCAGGTGGCAAGCGTTACTACTCCTGACGCTCGCACTATCGCTATCAAGCCTTTCGATAAGAAGCAGATACGCGCTATTGAGAAGGGCATCATGGATTCGGAAGTTGGTATTACTCCTGAAAACAACGGTGAAATCATCCGTCTTGGCATTCCACAGCCTACTGAGGAACGCCGTAAGGAACTCGTTAAGCAGTGTAACAAGATTGGCGAGAAGGCTAAGGTGGAGGTAAGAAACGTTCGTGCTGACATCAAAGATAAGCTGAAGAAGGCTATCAAGGATGGTCTTTCAGAAGACCTTGAGAAGGACGCAGAGAACGATCTTCAGAAGCTTCACGACAAGTACATCAAGACTATTGATGGCCAGCTTGACGATAAGACAAAGGAGATAATGACAGTTTAGTAATGGTTGATGAAACCAGCTGAGTTATTTCTATCCATTACTTAATGACTGGACTTGTAATAAAGAACACTGGGTTCTGGTACACCGTCCTTACTGATGACGGCAAGACCATAGACTGCAAAGTGAAGGGAAACTTTCGCCTTAAGGGAATTCGCACCACAAATCCTGTGGCTGTGGGAGACCGTGTAGTCATTTCAACACCCGACGAGAATAAAGGCAGTGCTGGAGGAGAAGGCACTGCCTTCATTACTGAAATACAGGACAGGCGAAACTATATCATAAGAAAGAGTCAGAACCTGTCAAAACAAAGCCATATCATCGCTGCCAACGTGGATGTTGCCTGTCTTGTTGTGACTGTGATACATCCTCAAACATCGACAACGTTCATTGATCGTTTCCTCGCTTCTGCAGAAGCCTATCGCGTTCCTGTCATCCTTCTCTTCAACAAGACCGACCTTCTCGATGAGGATGAGATGCACTATCAGGAGATGATGATGACACTCTATCGCACGATAGGATATGAATGCATCGCTATGTCGGCTCTAAACGGCGATGGTATCGACACTCTCCTACCCCTCATCAAGGGTAAGGTAGCGTTGTTCAGTGGCAATAGCGGCGTAGGAAAGAGCACTCTGCTCAATCAGATCATTCCTGACGCCAACCTTCGTACGGCAGAGATATCCGATGCTCACGATACAGGCATGCATACCACGACGTTTTCTGAGATGCTCAACACTGGGGAGGGATGGGTGATAGACACTCCAGGCATCCGTGGATTCGGCACTTTTGACATGGAACCAGAGGAGATTTGTTCCTATTTCAAGGAGATATTCAAGTTCTCCGCTGACTGTCGCTTTGGTAATTGCACTCACACTCACGAACCTGGATGCGCAGTACTCGAAGCTATTGAAAATCATTATATCAGCATGAGTCGCTACAACTCATACATTTCAATGCTTAACGATAAGGAAGATGGTAAATACAGAGCGGCATATTGACATTTACAATTTACCATTTACAATTTACCATTTACAATTTTGTGACAGCCGATTGATAATTTTATAAGAAATCATTTATGAAGATAGCACTCTTACTCTCTGGCGGCGTCGATTCTGCCGTAGCTCTTCACATCCTTTGCGAACAGGGTTTGAAGCCTGACTGCTATTATATAAAGATAGGTCCTGAGGAAGAGGAGGAATGGGACTGCACGAGCGAGGAAGATCTTGAGATGGCTACCGCGCTATGTGCCAAGTATAAGTGCAAGCTTGAGATTATCGATTGCCACAAAGAGTATTGGGATAAGGTGACGACATACACGATGGAGAAGGTGAAGAATGGTTTCACGCCCAATCCTGACGTGATGTGCAATCGTCTTATCAAGTTCGGTGCCTTCCATGAAAAGCGCGGATATGAGTATGATATCATCGCTACGGGTCACTATGCCACGACAGAGATTGATGAAGAAGGACGCAAATGGCTCGTTACATCTCCTGACCCCGTGAAGGATCAGACCGACTTCCTTGCTCAGATATATGACTGGCAGCTTACGAAGGCTATGTTCCCTATCGGCCATATGATGAAGGAGGAGGTAAGGAAGATTGCTGAAGACAATCATCTTATCAATGCGAAGCGAAAGGATTCGCAAGGTATATGCTTCCTCGGAAAGATAAACTACAACGATTATCTGCGCCGTTATCTCGGTGAAATGGAGGGAGATGCCATCGAAATGGAGACAGGAAAGCTAGTCGGCAAGCATAAGGGCCACTGGTTTTGCACCATTGGTCAGCGCAAGGGACTCGGTTTCGGCGGCGGTCCTTGGTTTGTCATCAAGAAGGATATCAAGAAGAATATCATCTATCTGTCTCACGGCTATAATCCTGAATCAGCCTATAGCAGTGAGTTCCACATCCACGACATCAACTGGCTCACCATGCCGATAGAGATAGCCGAGCCACGACGCATCACCTTCAAGATACGCCATACTGCCGACTATAATCCTGCAACGATAGAACCATCGGAAAAGAGCAGTTTCCTTATTCGTTCAGAGAAGCCTATCCACGGTGTTGCACCAGGACAATTCTGCGTTATCTATGATGAAGAGCATCACCGTTGCTATGGTTCTGGCGAGATTGTTCTTATTTAGCAATCTTTACTGTAGAATACTTTACTATCTTTATATTCTTGTCCTTTGAGATTACAGGCTTTGGGAAATCACCATCAATAACATGGATTGTCTCGCTCTTTCCCGATGGAATGGCGTCAATCGCACTCTGAAGGTCGAGATAATTACCGTGACCAGTAGCAGATACGATGTAATCATAATGACGAATGAAAGGCTTCAGTTCAGGACAAACTTCGCCCATAGCATCGACAAGAAGACTTGCTACTTCGTGAGCACCATAGATAGTATAGTGAGTATTATCCTTACTTCCTTTTGTTGCACTGAGCATGTGGAGCAATCTTGACTTATCTACACCGAGAGAGTTCTCAAGATTCTTCGTAATGAGATTTGCATCAACGTATGGTACGCGCAGTTCACGAGCAACGTTTCTTGGAGTAACAATATACTTTCCGTGAGTATCGATGAGCGTATCGCTGTTTACCTTATCCTTGAAACCGTTCACATCAACGATTCTAAGTGACTCATCATCAACGGAATTGTCTGCATTGCTATAGAAATTACGACGCACTACGGCATTCATCACGATAGGAGTTGCTCCCTTTGCCATTGCTTTACGGCAGAACATACGATAATTATCATCGAAAGTAAGACCTGGTTCTGTGTGACGCTTATCGCCAATAGTGCCTTTTTCATCGTTATGACCGAACTGGATAACGAGATAATCACCAGGCTTTATTGCATCAATAACCTTCTGCCAATGACCTTCAAGGATGAAGGAACGTGACGAGCGACCATTAAGAGCATGGTTATCTATAGTAACATTCTCGGTAAAGAATCCTTGAAGAGCCATTCCCCAACCGCGTTCTGGACCTTTCTTTATATCCTTGTTCGCCATTGTGGAGTCTCCAATCATGAAGATAGTGAAATGCTTATTGCTCGATGTCATCGTAAAAATTGTGATGATGGCAACGAAAATACCCGTAAAAAGTCTTTTCATAATTTAGTTTTTGGTTAGTTAGGCAATATAAATATACGTATTATTCAAGAAAATGTACTTATGATGATAATGAAAATGTACGTACAAAGACAATGCCTCGCACGTACATTATAATATATATTATGCTATTTTCTCAATCAGTTCTTCAGGAGTTACGAGGAATTGCTCGCCAGTCTCCATATTCTTGAGAGTCACCTTACCCTCCTTCATCTCGTTCTCGCCAGCTAGTACAACGAAAGCAATGCCCATAGCATTTGCGTATGACATCTGCTTCTTCATCTTTGCACTATCAGGGAATATCTCTGCACGTATGCCAGCCCCACGCACCTTTGCAAGCAATGGAAGACAATAGTCTGCCTCTTTCTCGCCAAAGTTGATGAAAAGAACCTTTGTTGTGTTCACACTCTCCTTTGGATAGAGATCCAACTGATTGAGAACGTCATAGATACGGTCAGCACCAAAAGAGATGCCTACACCTGAAAGTCCAGGAAGTCCGAAGATACCAGTGAGGTTATCATAGCGACCACCACCTGTGATGGAACCAATCTGCACGTCAAGTGCCTTCACTTCGAAGATGGCACCTGTGTAATAGTTGAGTCCACGAGCAAGAGTAAGGTCAAGCTGTATCTCGTTATTAAGACCGATAGCCTTAAGTTTGCTGAGGATGAAACGGCTTTCCTCAACACCCTTCACGCCTGTCTCGCTTGTTGCAAGCACTTGTGCGATGGTGTTAAGTTTCTCTTCATTAGTACCTTCGAGTGAGATGATAGGCTGAAGCTTCTCTATCTGCTCATCGGTGAGACCGTTATTCTTCAGTTCTTCATTTACAGCCTCAAGACCTACCTTGTCAAGTTTATCGATTGCAACGGTAATATCAACGATTTTATCGGCAGCACCGATAACTTCAGCGATACCAGAGAGAATCTTACGGTTGTTAATCTTTATCTGAACACGTATGCCGAACTTTGTGAATACGGTGTCAACAATCTGCATGAGTTCCACCTCATTGAGGAGAGAATCAGAGCCTACTACGTCAGCATCACACTGATAGAACTCACGATAACGTCCTTTCTGTGGACGGTCAGCACGCCATACCGGCTGTATCTGATAACGCTTGAAAGGCATCTGCAGTTCCTCACGATGCTGAACGACGTAGCGAGCGAAAGGAACGGTAAGGTCATAGCGAAGACCTTTCTCGCAGAACTTACTTGCAAGCTTGAGAGTGCTGGTGTTAGCCACCTCATCTGCAGTCATTCCGTGAAGGAAATCACCAGAGTTTAGTATCTTGAAGAGGAGTTTATCGCCCTCTTCACCGTATTTTCCCATCAGCGTAGAGAGATTCTCCATAGCAGGAGTCTCTATCTGACGGAAGCCGTAAAGGGCATACACCTCCTTGATAGTATCAAAGATATAGTTGCGCTTCGCCATTTCGAGAGGTCCGAAATCGCGGGTGCCCTTTGGAATAGATGGTTTCTGTGCCATTGTTTTTATGAAAATGCCCTGTGGCAGAACCACAGGGTCTTTTTATTACTTTCTTACAATTGTCTGATCACGGTCTGGACCGATAGAGATGATTGTGATAGGAGTCTCGAGTTCTGCTTCAAGGAACTTGATATAATCGCTGAACTGCTGTGGGAACTCAGCCTCGCTTGTGAACTTTGTCATATCAGTCTTCCAACCTGGGAGTTCCTTATAAACTGGCTCTATACCCTTCTCGATGTCGAATGGGAAGTCGCGAGTCTCAACGCCGTTAACCTTGTATGCAGTACAAGCCTTGATAGTATCGAAGGTATCGAGTACATCGCTCTTCATCATGATGAGCTGAGTAACACCATTAACCATGATAGAATAGCGGAGAGCAACAAGGTCAATCCAACCGCAACGACGCTCGCGACCTGTTACTGCGCCATACTCATGACCGATATCACGCATCTTCTTGCCGGTTTCATCGAAGAGTTCTGTTGGGAAAGGACCTGCACCTACGCGTGTGCAGTAAGCCTTCATGATACCAAACACCTCACCAATCTTGTTAGGACCGATGCCGAGACCAGTGCAAGCACCAGCACAGATAGTATTACTTGATGTTACGAAAGGATAAGAACCGAAATCAACGTCGAGCATAGTGCCCTGAGCGCCCTCTGCGAGGATTGTCTTACCTTCCTTAAGAGTCTTACCTACCTCATGCTCTGAGTCAACAATCTGGAACTGCTTGATATACTCAATGCCTTCCATCCAAACCTTCTCTGTCTCAGCGAGAGCTTCCTTATCAAACTGATAGCCTGTAGCTTCAATTATACGGAGGTGACGCTGCTTGCGTGCCTCATACTTCTCAGCGAAGTTATCGAGGATATCACCAACGCGAAGACCGTTGCGAGATGTCTTATCTGTGTATGTAGGACCGATGCCTTTACCAGTAGTACCTACCTTGTTCTTACCCTTGAGCGACTCGTATGCAGCGTCGAGGATGCGGTGTGTAGGCATAATGAGATGAGCCTTCTTTGAGATATGGAGACGATTTCTAAGATCGTGACCACTCTTCTCAAGATCCTTTGCCTCACCCATAAAAAGGTCTGGAGCAAGAACAACACCATTACCGATGATGTTTACCTTACCACCCTGGAAGATACCAGAAGGAATAGAACGGAGGACATACTTCTGTCCTTCGAACTCGAGAGTATGACCAGCATTTGGACCACCCTGGAAACGAGCAACAACATCATACTTAGGAGTCAGTACATCGACTACCTTACCTTTACCTTCATCGCCCCACTGCAAACCGAGAAGGACATCTACTTTTCCTGTCATAATTGTATGTTTTCAGTTATAAATTTCTTTGTTTCATATAGGCAAAAGCCCATAATATTTCAATATGCATACAAAAGTACTAATTTTCTATGAATTATCAGCAAAAGTGTCTCAAAAAAAATGCAAAATACAGAAAAAAGCCCCACTCTCATGCTATAGAATGGGACTTTTATAATATAATTCGACTGTAAAAGCATTGATATTACAGTGTAAAAGCGCTGATATTACAGTGTAAAAGCGCTGATATTACAGTGTAAAACCATTGATATTACAGTGTAAAAGCGCTGATATTACAATTATGCGAGTGACTCCTTATACCAATCGAAGAGCTTCTGTACGCCATCTTCGATTTCAACCTTGTGAGTCCAACCGAGAGAATGGAGTTTGCTAACGTCGATAAGCTTTCTCATTGTGCCATCTGGCTTTGTGGAATCGAAGGCAACCTCACCTTCGAAGCCAACAGCCTTGACAACGAGTTCTGACAATTCACGGATGGTAAGTTCCTTGCCTGTACCTACATTGATGTGGCAATTGCGAATCTCACCAAGAGAAGGAATAGCACCACCGCGACCAGTTGAGTGATTGCGGTCAACAACACCATCAGCCTTTACACCATAGTGTACGCTTGAATACTTCTCTATACCGATGATATCGGAGAAATTGACATTGAGAAGCACGTGAACAGAAGCGTCAGCCATATCCTCAGACCAAAGGAACTCACGAAGTGGTTTGCCTGTGCCCCAGAGGTTTACCTTATTATTCTCTATGCCATAAAAAGCCAGAACCTTAAGGATAAGTGCCTCTTCTGAATTACCATCGATAACATAGCGTACAGTCTCACCGTTCTCCTTCATATTAGCACCTACTGGACGAATGGAAAGGTCCTTACGGATAGAAGTCCAGTCACCATCGTGAATGAGTTTTGCGAGATATACCTTACGCATCATCGCTGGCATAACGTGAGAGTTCTCAAGATGGAAGTTGTCGTTTGGACCATAGAGGTTTGTAGGCATCACAGCGATGTAGTTGGTGCCATACTGAAGATTGTATGACTCACACATCTTAAGACCTGCTATCTTAGCGATAGCATACTCCTCATTGGTGTATTCCAGTTCGGAAGTGAGCAAACAATCCTCCTTCATTGGCTGAGGAGCATTCTTTGGATAGATACAGGTAGAGCCAAGGAAAAGAAGTTTCTTTACTCCATGAGCATAAGCTTCACCTATCACATTGCACTGAATCTTCATGTTCATCATCATGAAGTCTGCACGATAGAGTGAGTTTGCCATAATGCCACCAACGAATGCAGCTGCAAGCACCACAGCATCAGGTTTTTCCTCATCGAAGAAAGCCTTTACGGCATACTGGTCTGTAAGGTCAAGTTCCTTATGGCTACGACCTACGAGATTATTATAGCCACGAGCCTTGAGATTATTCCAAATAGCAGAACCAACGAGACCATTATGTCCTGCTACGTATATCTTACTATCTTTCGTCAACATATCGTCAAGAAGATTAAAGTATGTTTATAAAGCAATTAAAGAAAAGGGATTAATGTCTAACCCCTTTTCCTTATTATATTAATATAATTGAAAGTTAATTACGAAACAACAAGGTTTACTTTACGAGACCTTTCTCAAGATACTCAGCAAGGTTTGTGCGTACTACACTTGCTACGTTCTCTGCAGCAACCTTCTGCATATCGTGCTTAACCATAATGTCAACAAGCTGCTCGAATGTTGTTGTCATTGGGTTCCAGCCAAGCTGTGTCTTTGCCTTTGTTGGGTCACCCCAGAGGTTTACAACGTCTGTTGGACGATAGAAGTCTGGCGAAACCTCAACGAGAGTCTTACCAACGAGCTCTGTAGGACCTGCAACGCAGATACCTTTCTCATCCATATCCTCACCCTCAAACTTCAGTTCGATACCAGCTGCCTTGAATGCATAGTAAGCGAACTCACGAACAGAGTGCTGAACACCTGTAGCGATAACGAAGTCTTCTGGCTTCTCATTCTGAAGGATGAGCCACATACATTCAACATAGTCCTTAGCATAACCCCAGTCGCGGAGACTTGAGAGGTTACCGAGATAAAGTTTATCCTGCTTACCCTGAGCGATACGAGCAGCAGCGAGAGTAATCTTACGTGTTACGAAAGTCTCACCACGACGCTCTGACTCATGGTTGAAGAGGATACCTGAGCAGCAGAACATATCATAAGCCTCACGATACTCCTTAACAATCCAGAAACCATAGAGCTTAGCAACTGCATATGGAGAATATGGGTGGAATGGAGTCTTCTCATTCTGTGGAACCTCCTCTACCTTACCATAGAGCTCTGATGTACTTGCCTGATAGATGCGGCATTCCTTTTCAAGACCACAAGCGCGAACAGCCTCGAGAACGCGGAGAACACCAGTAGCATCTACGTCTGCTGTGAACTCAGGAGCATCGAAGCTTACCTGTACGTGACTCTGTGCAGCGAGGTTATAGATTTCTGTTGGGCGAACCTTGCCAACAACCTTTACAAGTGACATTGAGTCACCGAGGTCACCATAGTGAAGGTGGAAATTCTCCTTACCCTCAAGGTGTGCGATACGCTCACGATAATCTACTGAAGAACGACGGATAATACCGTGAACTTCATAACCCTTCTCAAGAAGGAACTCTGACAGGTAAGAACCATCCTGACCTGTAACACCTGTGATTAATGCAACTTTTCTTGACATTGTAATATTATTATTTTGTTATTGTTTTCTTAACCTTTTCGATTTATTACCCGATAAAACCAAAGAATTCAGCGTGATTATTTAGAGAAGTCCTTGATTCTCTGTTCCTCTGCAAGCTGACAGATAAGAAGTTTTCCGTCGCGCTCAGCAACGATGTATCCGTCAAGTCCCTGGATAGCAACCTGCTTAGCACCTTCTACATTAACAACGCAGTTCTTTGATTCAAACATCTTCACGTTGGAACTGATGAGTGCATTGCCATTCTCGTCCTTATCAGAAAGCGTATGAAGCGAGCCCCAAGTGCCGAGATCACTCCATCCGAAGTCTGCAGGGAATACGAAAATTTCCTCAGCATTCTCAAGGATAGCATAGTCAACGGAGATATTCTCGCAGTTAGGATACTGCTGATCCACAACGCTCTGCTCCTGCTCTGTTCCCATTACTGGAAGCATTGCCTCGAAAGTAGTTGCGATGAGTGGCTTATAGAGGCGGAATGCGTTAACGATTGTCTGGACATTCCAAACAAAGATACCTGCATTCCAGAAATAGTAGTCATGCTTGATATACTCCTTGGCAGTCTCAAGTCCTGGCTTCTCACGGAAAGAGTCAACGCGATAAATCTCCTTATTGCGCATACTCTGCTGTGAAAGGTCTGCCTGAATGTAGCCATATCCGGTCTCTGGACGTGTAGGCTTCATACCGAGAGTGATGATTGCATCTGTCTCTCCAGCAAACTGAAGTGCAGAAGATATTACTCTTGCAAACTCCTGAGTGTTGATAACTACGTGATCACTTGGACTAACCACAATGTTTGCATTAGGATTCTGCTTCTTGATACGCCAACTAACGTATGCAATACAAGGAGCAGTATTGCGACGACAAGGTTCGCTAAGGATATTTCCTCTTGGAATTTCAGGCAACTGCTCTGCAACCTTCTCAACGTATGAAGCATTTGTCACTACCCATACATTCTCTGGAGAGCATACACCCTTAAAACGATCGTAAGTAAGCTGAAGAAGTGAGCGGCCAACTCCCAATACGTCAATAAACTGTTTTGGGGTCTCTTCTGTGCTCATAGGCCAAAAACGACTGCCTATGCCACCCGCCATTATCACCAAATGGTTGTTGTTCATCTTATGATATTGATTGAAAAAATTATTATTCGCATTACGAGGATTATTTTAAATCCGATGCAAAATTAACACTTTTTCTTCAATTATATATAATATAATAGTTACATTTTGTGTTGTTTATGTCACTTTTTGCGCAAATAATAATATTAATCAAGTGAATTTTAGTAAAAACAGCCAATATTTATCGAATCATTCTCTGGTTTTAATCCGTCACGGTCATAAGGTAAAGCCCAAAGTTTATTGGCATATCCCTTACCTTTTGAGACGTCATTAAGATGAAAATCGTATCGAATAAGATCAATATCTATCTTCTTGAAATTCTTCTCTCCATAGCAAAGAGTGTCTTTAACGTCTTCCCATATCACCTTTTCAAACTTGAGAGTGTCATCAACCTCAGGTATCCTAAGCATGCTATATGCGAAATGGTAGTTGAAAGTCGCGGTGGTATCGACGTTTTCAGCAAATATCTCATCGCTTCTATATCCCGTAATGATGCTGTTTTTCACGTCAAGATTTACGAGAGGATATAGATACTCGCCATCGCCATTAGCGAACTTCATTGCCACACCATGACCACCTACGAACGGATAGAACTGCCCTATCGTACAATGCAGCATGGAAATGTCTCCACCAAAGAACATAAGACAATCATCCATCGTGTTCGTTATCTGTGTATTTTCTATGCGCAACTTGCCATTATACGCCATGATGCCTACTCCTTGGCAATTATGAATGGTGGAATTAGATATGGTAAGTTTCTGCTTTTCTACGTTGCAAGAGTCGATAATGATAGCATCGCAAGCACTATGGATGTCGGTGAAATCGAGGATATTATCGTATGATTTCTCATGGAAATGAATACCTTGCCAACGTCCAGGCAGGTTATCGTATGGCAGATAGTCAAACATATTGTCGAGTCTGTCACCTCTGAGTACGACGTTTTTCTCTGCCGTTCCCCTTGAAACAAGGCAACCTTCTACATCAATGCCTCCATTATCATGAAAATAGATGGTAGTTCCAGGAGCAAGAGTAAGCGTAGCATTCTCCTTCACATTTATCTTTCCCCTGACAATCAACGGCTTGCCTTGTGAGTTATCTATCGTTGAATCCGCAGAAATTGTGAGGTCGTTGACGATATCAGCATCCCAAGACCACGCATTGAGATTGACAACCTGCTTCACACCGCTCTCAAGCGAAAATACAAGGTTATCTTCTATCTCCACAGGACCATTTTTATAGTTCAGAGGAGCAGTAAGTTCCACGAATACACGAATGCTATCCCCCTTGCGAATTTCCACATTACTCGTTTGAAAACCATAGGTTTCACCGAGATAGATACCATCCACGTTGACGCGAAAACCAGACTGATTACCCTTATCAAGTCTCACATTCACGCATCTAATACCATCGCCTGAGTTGTTGTGAATCCAGAAAGTCTTGGCAGGCACAGGTACATGAGAGAACACCGTGTCCATTTTCACCGTGTCCACATCAAAGGTCAGCAGATTACTTCTCGATGTAGAGAATGAATCATCATCGCTACAAGAAACGAATGCCAACGCAAACAATACCGGAAATATGTGGTATAGTATTCTATTCATTATAAATATAACGCACGATGAGACTTTTTATTGTTTCTTCCGAGATGCAGAACCTGCCATCAGGTCTTTCGCCAACAAGCCATAACACTCTTTCCTCCGCATCCACGAGCACTAACTGCTTCTCCTTCTCAAAATAGTTCTTCTTCCTGTCAGTAAGGTAGTCGCTAATCAGTTTGCTTCCCTTCATACCGAAAGGAACGAATCTATCGCCCTGCTTTATCTTTCGAATTAGGAGCGGGAACTTAATCTTTGAGGCATCAAGGCAAATGCAATTCTTTTCCTTTGAAATAGCGAAATCTGCGTCAACTTCTTTTTCCGATAAGCAAATCTTAATTTCCGAAACTCCATTCTCCGAGAAAACATAATTGCCCGTTTCAGGAATCTTCATGCCCGAAAAACTGTCTTTTTCTATTTCCTTAATCAAAAGATTACCACGATCAGTAACAAGAATATGTGTCTCGGATGTCCATTTCAGGCCTGGTTTGTGCAAGTCGGAATGAGCAATATTCTCTATCTGCGAAGGAGAAAAACCACAAGGCGAAAGCAAAGTGTAAAGAACGTATTCCGGGGAAGGGAGAGTTAGGAGGTCTAAAGCATTGATATAGGTGACCTGTTTCATGGCTTTAGACACCCTAAAGCTATGCTTCTCGATTGCATCATCAAAAACCTTCCCTGCCTCGACCATTCTGAGTGCTGTCTTATGGATATTCTCGCAGGCAGAAGGATTGATGGTTTTGAGCAGAGGAATGATATCAAGACGTATCTTGTTTCGCATCACATCATTCTTGAGATTTGAACTGTCCGTAACGTAATTCTGCCCCTTTTCATCGAGCCATGAGACTATCTCTTCCCTATTTACACAAAGGAGAGGACGAATAATTTTTCCATTCTTCGGCCTAATGCCCTGAAGTCCATGGATTCCAGTACCCCTGACGAGATTCAGTAACAATGTCTCTACGGAATCATCCTTATGATGTGCCACACATATATCCTCGGCACCGATATCCTTCCTCAACTGCTCAAAATATCCATATCGAAGTTCGCGAGCAGCCATCTCTATACTCACCTTATGTGTTTCTGCATAGAACGAAGTGTCAAACCTTACTATATGGAAAGGAATATCAAGTTGCTCGCAAAGATTTCTGCAGAAATTCTCATCACGATAAGACTCCTCGCCGCGAAGTTTGAAGTTACAATGAACAGCATCTACCTTATATCCCAACTCCTTAAGAATCAGCAGGAGGCATACAGAATCAGCGCCACCGGAAAGAGCAACAAGATGCAATGCGTCGCTTTCCGAAAGCAACGCATTGTCTATGATGAATTTCCGAATCTTTTGAAGCATTCAGTATTTGTAACTTTTATCTTGTAACTTGTATATTTATGATTAGTCTTTTTACCTTCAAATACTAATCACTCCCTCCCTCTCATTGGGAGGGCTGGGGAGAGGGGCTACTCCACGTAAAGCACAAGTCCCTTAAGATACTCGCCTTCAGGGTGATAAATATTAATAGGATGATCTACAGGCTGATGAAGTTGATGAAGAATCCTCACCTTACGACCTGACTGCGCGGCAGCAGTAAATACTGCATTGCGGAAGTTATCCTTCGTTACCACCTGCGAACAACTGAACGTAAAGAGAATTCCTCCTGGCTTAATGTGCTCGAAAGCCTTCACATTCAATCGGGTATATCCTTTCAATGCGTTATGCAAAGCGCCACGATGCTTGGCGAAAGCAGGAGGGTCAAGGATGATAAGATCATACTTTCCGTCAGCACCATCGAGGAACTTGAATGCATCCTCACAATATGCCTGATGACGTTTGTCGCCAGGGAAGTTAAGTTCTACGTTCTGTGTGGTGAGTTCAATTGCTTTTCCCGAAGAGTCAACGGAATGAACGAGTTTTGCTCCTCCACGCATAGCATAGAACGAGAAGCCGCCTGTATAGCAGAACATGTTAAGGACTGAGCGATCTTTTGAATAATATTCGAGAAGCGAACGGTTGTCTCTCTGGTCAACAAAGAACCCAGTCTTCTGTCCGCGAAGCCAGTCAACGTGGAATTTCAAACCATTCTCTATTGCAATATTCTCGTTTGTTCCGCCATGAATAAAGCCATTCTCCTGACCGAGATCTGCCTTGTATGGAAGCGTTGTCTCACTCTTATAATATACGTTTTCTATCCTCTCTCCCATCACTTTCACGAGTTGCTTAGTGATATTAAAGCGATTCTCGTGCATACCAACGCTATGTGCCTGTACTACAGCAGTCTTACCATAGCAGTCAATCACAAGACCAGGAAGGTTGTCGCCCTCTCCGTGCACAAGTCGGTAGGTGTTATTTTGAGGATTATCTGCGACACCTACTCCGATACGCATCTCAAGAGCAATCTTCAAACGGTTATACCAGAAATCATCATCTATTTCTTCATTCTCAAAAGTAAGCAATCTGACAGCAATACTACCTATCTGGTAATGTCCACGACCTGCAAGTTGACCACCTGCTGTTATCACATTTACCGTCTCACCCTCCTCAATGCCTTCATCGATATGATGTAATGCACCGGAGAACAACCAAGGATGAAAGCGCTTCATGCTCTCTTCCTTACCTTTCTTGAGATATACGTTCTTGTAAGTCATCGTCTATTTGTTTTCTTGCTTTTTTGAGGGATATTTCCTTTTATACTTTCTCTTTGGTCTTGGTTTTGTCTGAGGCTTATCCTCATTCTCTTCCGTTTTACTCTCTTGAGGAGTCTCTGGATTCGTATTTTCCTCCTCCTTGACTGGCTGAGGTTGTGGAGGTTCCGGCTCTGGAACGACTTCAAGGAAGAAATCCTGCGTCTCTTTCAGTCTTACATACTCCTCATAAATCATTATGCAAGCCCATGCATCAGTAGCCGCATACATCTTCTGCTTGTCATTAAGCACGGAAGCTTCCCAATTGGAGAGCTGCTCTCGTTTGCTTATTCGCTGATGAAAGAAATTGGCATATAGCTTTGCAAGGCTCATATCCTTTATCCCAAGGTTGCCGACACAGTTCTGAAGGTCGATGAAACCGCGTGGTTCAAACACTCCCCTTTTGCGCAAAGCGATTACGTCATCATGCCATGAAAGACCTATTTTCAATACGCCTTCCGCCTCTAAAAGACGCTTCACGGCAGGACATAATCCAAAATGATTAAGACGGAAAAGGAAACAGGTGTCACGATTGCTCACCTGAAGCAAAGCCACCTTGCGCTGATGTCCTTTCGTGAATATAGGGCGGGTTTCGGTATCAAAGCCAAGAATATCGCTTGTAAGAAGGTAATCGACGGCGCGTTCTGCCTCTCCGGCAGACAGGATTGTGATAATCCTACCAGGGAAAGTAACCCTGGGCAACTCCGGTATTTTCTTCTTGTCAAACTTACTATATATAATTTTATTCATAGATGTGTCGGCAAAGAAAAAGTATGCCAAATTATTCGAAATCTAGATAACAAGATGCAAATTTAGAAAAAAATGATGAAAAAACCATATTTTATTGATAATATCTCGCATTTTTATTTTTTTATATGAGAATTTTCCACTAAATTTGCAGTTGATTTGCGATAAATCCGATAATTTCGCAAACAACATCCTATCAAAAAGGTTATAAAGCATATTACGCAAAATGGCAAAAAAGAAAAAGGCAAATTCTTCTAATAAGAAGACTACATATAGCAAGGCTCTCGGATTTGATAATCTTTTCCACAACGAGAAGACCAATTTCACGTTGGGAATAATTCTGTTTTTTATAGCAGTTTTCTTCTGCATAGCCTTCGCTTCGTATTTCACTTCCGGCAAGGCTGACCAGAGCTACATCCTCCACCCTATCCCAGGAGATGCAGTAGAGAACGGTCACAATTTCCTTAACACTTGCGGATCATTCGGTGCATACGTGTCTTTCTTCTTCATGAAGATGTGTTTTGGCATACCTGCATTCCTCATTCCTGTTTTCCTGATTCTTACTTCGTTGAACATGATGGGGGCATATAACATCAATCTTTGGAAATGGTTCTTCGGCACTATGCTTCTGATGGTATGGAGCAGCGTTACCTGTTCCAAGTTCATAAGCCCATTGATGACTGACCAAGTGTTTGATGCAGGTGGTGATCACGGAGTTTTCGTATGTAATTTCCTCGAAAGCGTAGTTGGAACGCCTGGACTTACCTTCGTTCTTGCACTTACAGCCATCATTTTCCTCACCTTTGTTTCCACAGAGACGATATCCTTCATTCGCAAGGCTCTTAATCCTGTGGCATACATCTCAAGCAAGGTGGTATTCAATATCAACAAGCCAAAGGAAGAGGAAGAAGCCACATCGGATACTGTTGAGTCTATCTACGAACCATCGACGACAGTTTATGATAATGACAATCGCGAAGAAACAGTAAGTCAGCCTATCGATCTTTCTGATGATATCCCTGTTGTAGAGACTGTTAGGACAACATCTTCTCCAAGAGTGGATAGCAATAACGATCCTGAGTTTAATGTCGTTCAGAATGCTGAGGAAGAGAAGGCTGATGGTAAGACTTTGACATCGAACGATGATATCTCTGCCCCTATCAATCCAAAGGAACCTTTCACAAAGTATAGATATCCAAGTCTTGACCTCCTGAAGAAATATGACAATCAGAAGGACTTCACCACTAAGGAGGAACTTCTCGACAATAAGAAGCGAATCATTGAGGTGCTCAATTCCTTCGGTGTGCAGATTAAGGAGATTACAGCAACCGTTGGTCCTACTATCACTCTCTATGAGATAACCCCTGCTGAGGGTGTTCGTATCTCAAAGATTAAGAATCTTGAGGATGATATCGCACTTTCCCTTGCTGCTCTTGGCATCCGTATCATCGCTCCTATACCAGGAAAGGGCACGATAGGTATTGAGGTGCCTAATGCTCATGCAACTATCGTGTCTATGGAATCCATCCTTAATTCAAGGAAATTCCAGGAGACAAAGATGGACCTTCCTCTTGCGTTGGGTAAGACTATCACGAATGAGGTATTCATGGTGGACCTTGCAAAGATACCACACCTGCTCGTTGCCGGTGCTACTGGTCAGGGTAAGTCGGTAGGTCTTAACGCCATGATTGGTTCTCTGCTTTATAAGAAGCATCCTAACGAACTGAAGATTGTGCTCGTTGACCCTAAGAAGGTTGAGTTCTCTATCTATAATCCTATTGCCAATGCTTTCATGGCACAGGTGCCAGACGTAGATGAGGATCCAATCATCACGGATGTAACAAAGGTTGTTCGTACCTTGAAGGGACTTTGTGCGCTGATGGATCATCGCTATGATTTGCTCAAGATGGCAAGTGCCCGTAATATTAAGGAATACAACGAAAAGTTTGTCAACCATAAACTTCGCATGACCGACGAGCAGGGCAACACTCTCCATGAATACATGCCTTATATCGTTGTCATCATCGATGAGTATGGCGACCTTATTATGACTGCAGGTAAGGAGATAGAGCTTCCTATTGCTCGTATTGCTCAACTTGCCCGTGCCGTTGGTATCCACATGATTATCGCAACACAGCGCCCAACAACGAATATCATCACAGGTACTATCAA
This sequence comes from Prevotella sp., assembly GCA_045627725.1. Lineage (GTDB taxonomy): Bacteria > Bacteroidota > Bacteroidia > Bacteroidales > Bacteroidaceae > Prevotella. The sequence goes on from JAZQOH010000033.1 coordinate 94,323, forward strand.
GGCGAACTTCCCAGGACGTATCGCCTTCCGTGTAGGTGCTTCCGTCGATTCAAAGACTATCCTCGACCGTACAGGTGCCAACCAGCTCATTGGTAAGGGTGATATGCTCTATATGAACGGTAGTGAGGCTGTTCGTGTGCAATGCGCTTTCCTCGATACTCCAGAGGTAGAACTCATAGCAAAGCACGTTCAGGAACAGGAAAAGGCAGGCCTTACCCCACAATATCCTATGGAACTGCCAGAGCCAATGGAAGATGGCGGTGATGGAGGCAGCGCTGGTGGCGCAGACGTTAGTTCGTGGGATCCTCTCTTCGAACAGGCTGCACACACTATCGTAAACACCCAGCAAGGCTCTACCAGTATGATTCAGAGACAATATTCCATCGGTTACAACCGCGCTGGTCGCCTTATGGATCAACTTGAGAAGGCTGGCATCGTAGGTCCTGCACATGGCTCCAAGCCTCGTGAGGTGCTCTTTGCTGATGAAGTAGCACTTGAAAATAGAATCGCAGCACTCCGAGGAGGAGCGAGATAGTCAATATTAATAATAAAAAACAACGTTATGATTATGAAAAGATTTATCACAATTATGGCAGCTATATGTCTGTCATTTGCCACAGCATTCGCTGCAGGCAACACAAGTTCAGAGGCAAAGAAGATACTCGACAAGGCAGTATCTAAAGTCAACGTGAAGAGCGGTGCTACTGCCAACTTCACCATCTCAGGCGGAAAGATAGGAAACCAGAGCGGAACGATTAGCATCAAGGGGAACAAGTTCCAGGCATCCACAGCTTCTGCCATTGTATGGTTTGACGGAACCACTCAGTGGACATACGTCAAGAAGAACGATGAGGTAAACATCTCAACACCGAATGCTGCTCAGCAGTCATCGATGAATCCCTATACCTTTATTAATATATATAAGAAGGGATATAATCTGAGCGTAGAGAATACTGCTTCCGGCAAGCAGGTTCATCTTACGGCACAGAACAAGAATGCAAGCATCAAAGAGATGTATATCCTTGTGGATGCAAGCTACAACATCAAGCAGGTGAAGATGAAACAGTCTGCAGGATGGTACACAGTATCAATTTCAAACCTCAAGTCAAAGAGTTTGTCTGATGCTGTCTTTAAGTTCAACGCTAAGGATTATCCAAAGGCAGAAGTCATCGACCTTAGATAAAAAGCACCCCCGCGATAGTCACATACTCCGATATTCTTGCGCTCCGTAGGTGCTCAGGCGCTTCGCGGAGTCTCAACATCGGACTACCCACGAGGGGAGGAGATGGAATAATGTTGAAGCGATTTCACAATTTATATGAAATAATAATTAACATAAAAATAACCTAAACAATGAAATTAAATCAGATTCTATCGGCAGATTTCAATGCTGCAGAATGGGAAGCAAAGGGATATCTTTTGCCAAAGTTCGACATTGAAGCAGTTGCAAAGAAGACTCACGATGAGCCAACCTGGGTACATTTCGGTGGTGGTAACATCTTCCGTGCTTTCCCTGCTGCAATCCTTAACGATGCCCTTAATACAGGCAAGTATGATCGTGGCGTTATTGTAGCTGAGACATTCGACTATGAAGTTATCGATAAGGCATACGCTCCTTACAACAATCTCTCGCTCGCTGTTTCGCTTTGTTCTAATGGCACTATCGAGAAGAAGGTTGTTGCTTCGGTAACAGAATCCCTGAAGGCTGACTATCAGTTTGCTGATTGGGCTCGTCTCGTAGAGATATTCCAGAACCCTTCACTCCAGATGATTTCATTCACCATCACAGAGAAGGGCTATACATACAATGATGCTGACCTCGCTCGCGGCCTTCAGCCAGTATTCGCTATGGGTAAGGTTTGTGCTTTGCTCGTAGAGCGTTACAAGGCAGGCAAGTATCCTCTGACCGTTCAGTCAATGGATAACTGCTCTCATAATGGCGACAAGGTAAAGGCTGGTATCTTTGCTTACGCAGAGAAGTGGGTTGCAGAAGGTCTTGTAGAGGCAGGCTTCCTTGATTATCTGAAGGATGAGACAAAGGTAACATTCCCTTGGTCTATGATTGACAAGATTACTCCTCGTCCACATATCAAGGTTAAGGAACTCCTTGCTGCTGATGGCTTTGAAGATAACGATTATATCGAGACAGAGAAGCACACCTTCACAGCTCCTTTCGTAAACGCAGAGGAAGTGCAGTATCTCGTTATCGAAGACAACTACACAAATGGCCGTCCCCCACTCGACCTCGGCGGCGCTCTCTATACTACTCGTGAGACCGTTGACAAGGTAGAGACCATGAAGGTGACAACATGTCTCAATCCTCTCCACACCGCAATGTCTATCTATGGTGTAATGCTTGGCTACACATTGATTTCCGCAGAGATGGAAGATGAGGACCTCCGTCCATTCATCCAGAAGATTGGCTATATGGAGGCTATGCCTGTAGTTGTTGATCCAGGTGTACTCAATCCTTACGAGTTCATTGGCGACGTTATTAATAAGCGTCTTCCTAACCCATTCATGCCTGATGCTCCACAGCGCATCTCTACAGATACATCGCAGAAGCTCCCTATCCGTTTCGGTGAGACAATAAAGAAGTATGTGGCTCGCGGTCTCGACATGAATAACCTCGTCCTCATCCCTCTCACATTGGCTGGTTATGCTCGTTTCCTTAAGGCTCTTGACGATAACCTTGAGCCATTCAGCCCTTCATCAGATCCAAAGCTCGAGGAACTTCAGGCTATAGTAGAACCTCTTAGCCTCACCCCAGCCCTCTCCCAAGGAGAGGGAGATAATGTTTGGGATGATTGCCTAAGAAAGCTCTACTCTCGTGCAGACATCTTCGGTCTCGACCTTACAGAGACATCACTATATCCACGCATAGTCGGAATGGTCAAGGAACTCTATGCTGGCAAGGGTGCTGTAAGAAAGACATTACATAAGTACACACAAGCAAGGTAAAAAGACCTCCTTTAATTACAGAAATAAATAACATTAACCCCTTTCACCCATCAAAGGTATATAAATGCCTCCCCTTCGGGGGAGGTTAGGTGGGGCTTTTTATGGAAAGAACATGGCGTTGGTTTGGCAAGAAGGATAAGATTACTCTTGCGCAACTGAAACAGATAGGCGTTGAGGGCATCGTGACAGCATTGCATGATGTGCCACTCGGCGAGGTATGGACACAGGAGAAGATTCACGAACTGAAGACTTACATCGAGTCTTACGGAATGAAGTGGTCTGTTGTTGAGTCACTCCCTGTAGTAGAGACATTGAAGTATGGTGGTCCTGACCGTGATCATCAGATAGAGGTTTATAAGGAATCTCTTCGCAACCTTGGTAAGGAAGGCATCCATTGCGTATGCTATAACTTCATGCCTGTACTCGACTGGGCTCGCACCGATCTCCTTCATGAGAATCCAAACGGCTCAACAAACCTCTATATGGATTGGGGCATGTTTGCTTATTTCGACATCCACATCCTAAAGCGCGAAGGTGCTCGTGAGGAATGGGCAGACTTCTCTAAGCGTCATAACAACTGGGGACGCGACCTCGTAGCAGAAGCTGACGATATAAAAAAGAATGCTACTCCTGAGTTCGACCATGAGATGGTGGAGAACATAGTTATCAAGACTCAGGGCTTCGTATCGGGTAACTTCAGCGAGGGCGACTCTGCTCCTGTGCAGAAGTTCCGCGATCTCCTCAAGCTCTATGACGGAATAGACAAGCAAAAGCTTCAGGAGAACATGAAGTACTGGCTCGAGGCTATTATGCCTGTATGTGAGGAATATGACATCAACATGTGTGTTCACCCTGATGATCCTCCTTATCCAGTATTCGGTCTTCCTCGTATCATCGGTACTGACGAAGATATCCAGTGGTTCCTCGATGCAGTTCCTAATCCTCACAACGGCCTTACCTATTGTGCTGGTTCTCTCTCTGCCGGTGAGCACAACAATCCTGTGGAACTTGCCCGCAAGTATGCTGAGCGCACACACTTCGTTCACCTCCGCTCATGCCACATCTTCCCTAACGGCAACTTCACCGAGGCAAGCCATCTTGGTGGCCGTGCTGACCTCGTTGAACTTGTTCACATCTTCGAGAAGGCAGAACAGACAGGCAAGCCAAACAGCGGTCATCGTCTCCCTATGCGAGTTGACCATGGCATGACATTCACCGATCAGCCTGGTGGCGTGATGGATGAGTCAGCACATGGACATAATTCTGGCTACACTCTCCTTGGACGTATGTTCGCTCTCGGACAGGTGCAGGGTATCATGGCTGCAGTTGATAAGGAACTCGGTCTTGAATACAAGCAGCCAGGTTTCTTTGATTAAGATTTAATTTATGAGTTGGAGTTAAGAGAAGTTTGCGCCTTAGGGCGCGAAGTTAAGAGGAGTTAAGAGACGTTTGTCTTGAACGGTCAGTACTATCGTCCCTTACCTTCCCTTAACTTCCCATAACTCCCCTAAAAACTTCTCATAACTTCCCTTCTTGAAAAAAAAACTAAACTAAATGGAGAATAAATATAAATACATCACAGTAGCATACAAGCTCTACACTATCGAAAATGACGTTCGCGAAATGGAAGAAGAAGCTCCTGCTGATCAGCCATTTGCTTTTATCAGCGGTTTCGGAACCACAATCCCAGGCTTTGAAGCAAACATCGCACCTCTTAATGCAGGCGATGATTTCGACTTCACCCTCAACACAGAGGAAGCCTATGGTGAGCACTACGCAGAACGAGTTCTCGACCTCGACAAGAACATCTTCTGCATTGACGGAAAGTTTGACACGGAGAATATCTATGTTGACGCTATCATCCCACTTCAGAATGAAGATGGAAACCGTTTCATGGGACACGTTCTTGAGATCGGCGAAACTACTGTAAAGATTGACCTCAACCATCCTCTCGCTGGCAAGAAACTGAACTTTGTCGGCAAGGTTATCGAGTCTCGCGAAGCAACCAACAAGGAGATTGAAACAATGATTAATCGTCTCAGCGGTGGTTGCGGTGGTGGATGCCACGGAGGTTGCGGAGGCAACTGCGGAGATGGTTGTGGTGGAAACTGCGAAGGAGGTTGCGACGGCGACTGTAATTGTAAATAAGTAATTAGTCATTCGTAATTATTATCACAGTGAATACATTCGGCAAGATATTTACAGTAACAACATACGGAGAGAGCCATGGCGCTGCTGTGGGAGGAGTTGTTGACGGTATGCCTGCAGGAATCGACATCGACGTTGATTTCATCCAGGCAGAACTGTCACGTCGCCGTCCTGGTCAGAGCAAGATAACAACTTCCCGCAATGAAGCTGATCAGGTGGAACTCCTGAGTGGTGTCTTTGAAGGAAAATCAACAGGCACTCCTATCGGTTTTATCGTTCGCAACACTAATCAGCATTCACAGGATTACGAGAATATGCGATGTCTCTTCCGTCCATCTCATGCCGATTATACCTATCAGACTAAATACGGCATCCGCGATCATCGTGGAGGTGGAAGAACATCTGCCCGTATCACAATAGGCAGATGCGTTGCCGGTGCTCTCGCTAAGCTTGCTCTCAATCAGTTAGGAATATCCATCCAGGCATACACCTCACAGGTTGGAGATATCTGCCTTGATAGAGACTATCGTAAATATGATCTCTCCCTCACAGAGACCAATGCTGTTCGCTGTCCTGATCCTGAGAAAGCAGCACTCATGGAATCTCTTATCAGCGAAGTAAAGGCAGAAGGTGACACCATCGGTGGTATCATTACCTGCGTGATAAAAGGTTGTCCTATAGGTCTTGGCGAACCAGAATTCGATAAGCTTCACGCTGTTCTTGGTCATGCTATGCTCTCCATCAATGCAGTAAAAGGCTTTGAATATGGCGAAGGTTTCAATGGAGTGAACCAGCGAGGCTCGCAGCAGAATGATGTCTTTGTGAGCGATGAAAATGGCATCCACACCACAACAAACCACAGTGGAGGCATACAGGGAGGTCTCTCCAATGGAGAAGATATTTATTTCCGTGTAGCCTTCAAACCTGTTGCCACAATCCTTATGGAGCAGGACACAGTGGATATGGAGGGTAATGCTACTACATTGAAGGCGAAAGGTCGTCACGATCCTTGCGTACTCCCTCGCGCTGTTCCTATCGTTGAAGCAATGGCAGCTATGACGATACTTGACGCATACCTGCAAAATAAGGCGACACACATCTAATTTTTATATGAAGAAACTACTGTTTTTACTCGTTACCTTACCTCTTTCAATCTTTGCTCAGTCAAAATCAAACGATTGGCTAACAGAAGCAGAAGATGAAGGAAGTAAGGTAACATTCGTTTCTGACGGCACTATCGACATTATCGCTCCCAAAGGACTTACCTTATGGTATAAGCAGAAGATGAGTGGCAATGTCGTGATAGAGTATGATGCCCGTATAGTGGTGGAAGAAAACAACAAAGAGAAATGGAATCGTCTATCAGACCTCAACTGTTTCTGGATGGCATCTGACAAAACAGCAAAGAATGGTAACGTACTAGAAAAGGCATCCAAGCGAAAGGGTGTCTTCGTAAACCAATATTCCCTGCAGTTATATTACCTTGGCTATGGAGGCAATCATAACTCTACCACACGATTTCGTCGCTATGACGGAGATGTAAGGGGTGTGAGCGATGCAAAGTTTCGTCCTGCCATACTGCGCGAATATACGGACAAGGATCATATGCTCAAGGAGAATCATTGGTATCATATCCGTCTTGAACAGCAGAATGGTCATATAAGATACACTATCGATGGCGAATGTCTCGTTGACTATCTTGATGTCAATCCATTCATAAGTGGATATTTCGGATTTCGCACCACTCTCGCTCATGCTCAGTTAAAGAATTTCACATTCTCTCAACAAGATTCAGACAATGCCCCAATAGCACTTCATTGGATTGGTATAGGCAAGAATAATAAGGCAGCAGTTAGCACATTTGGCGTTCCTTTTGATAAAGAAGAAAGCAATTCCGGTTATACGCTTACCACACCCCAGGGCACTTCTATTCCTTTCGACACATGGCGCTTAGCATCATGGCCTGACGGAAGCGCCAAATGGCAGGCATTCAGTGCAGTAATACCCGCAGGATGTGATTCCGTTCTTCTTTATAAGGAACAGCAAAAGATCTCTTCAAAGAAGTCTTCAAGCAAGAAAGCAACTGACAGGAAAGAAATTCCTTATCTCTCTTCCCCTGCTTTCACACTTACCCTGAATAACAAACCGCAGACTCTTATCCATTCAGAGATGGAACGTGAAGGAGAGTTGTCATTCTGCAAGAAATATACGTTCTCGAATGCAATCGTACGCGAGTATCAAACGCGTGGCAGTAATGAAGTGAAATATGTTCATACTCTGCTGGTTGACTCCATACTAAATCACGACGGACTTTCCGAACTTAGCCTTCGATTTTCCGTTCCTCTTCACAACGAACCATACAAACGTTTTGTGTCTTTCGGTGATAAGCAAATGAGCGTACAACCACTCATTGCTCGCCGTCCTATCAACATAAAGACAATGGACGATCGTTCCAAGCAGATGATTGACAAGATAGCGCAATGGGATGAATTCCGCTTGACGCAACTATCTGCCAATGGTTATAGCATTCGCAAACGCGCTACCAGCCAGTCGCCTTGGATAGGAACTTTTGAAGGTACGAGAAGCAAGGGCATCATCACCATCGGAGACAGCACAGAATGCCATTCCTTCCGCGTAAAGGACTTCTGGGAAAGTTATCCTGCCACCCTTAAGGCAACCCGTATGCGTAGCGGTAACGCAGAGGTTGTCATCAGCCTTTATTCTCCAGAGTCAGAGCGATATAGTTTTGAGCACTATGACACTATTGCCCATACCCTTGAGGCTGCCTATGAGGATATACAGCCTGGCATGTCCACAGCGTATGGGATAACTCGCACATCAGTCATTTATTATACATATAATGACGAGTGCAGTTCAGATGAGATGCAACTTATTGCCTCTCCGGAATATCTGCATCGCAAGAAAGCTTTCGGCATATGGAGCCTTCCTTCCGAGACAGCCACCGACAAAGAAATCAATCGCATAATGAATCATTATGAGAAAGAAATAGATCGCAACGGATGGTATGGTTTCTTCAATTATGGCGACGTGATGCATTCCTATGATGCAAGCCGTGATGAGTGGAGATATGACGTGGGAGGATATGCCTGGGACAACACCGAACTTGGAACTAACGCTATGTTCTGGTATCAATTCCTTCGCACCGGAGATCCAAAGGTGTGGAAAAAGGCAGTGGCAATGTCTCGCCATACTGCCGAAGTTGATTGCTATCATATGGGATCAAATTCAGGTCTTGGTTCTCGCCATAACGTCATCCATTGGGGATGCGGAGCAAAGGAAGCACGCATTTCACAAGCCTACTGGAATAGATTCCTATATTATCTTACCGCCGATGAGCGTAGTGGTGACCTGATGACAGAAGTAAAGGATGCCGACCTTATGCTCTATAATCTTGATCCAATGAGACTTGCGCAGCCTCGTTCGCTCTATCCTTGCACTGCTCCTGCCCGACTTCGTGTTGGTCCTGACTGGCTTGCCTATGCAGGTAACTGGTTTACGGAATGGGAAAGAACTGGCAATAGAAAGTATTACGATAAGATTATTGCTGGCATGAAAAGTATTGCTGCACTCCCTAACGGACTTTTCTCCGGTCCTAAGGCTCTTGGATATGATCCTGCCACGGGAATTATCTCATGGGAGGGAAACCCAGAACAGCAGAACACGAACCATCTAATGACCATAATGGGTGGCTTCGAAATGATGAATGAGATGATGCTTTCCATTGATGAGGAAAAATGGAACAATGCATGGCTTGACCATGCCGCTAACTACAAGGAAAAAGCCATCACTATTTCAAAGAATAAATTTCTTATTCCAAGGCTTCAGGCATACGCTTTCTGGAAGACCGGAAACATACAATATAAGGTCAATGCGTGGGATGATCTCCTTAAGCATTCTCCGTTCTCAAATTCGGCACATTTCTTTACCAATGATGCAGCAACTTGGACTTTGGATGCCATTTTTATGCAGGAAACTGCAAAATAATCAAAAAAATTTGGTCAAATACAAAATAAATTGTACCTTTGCCGAGTTATTGGGATAATAGCGCCTTTTACTTTATGTAAAAGTATCGTTTATTAGTGGAATAAGAAACAATTCATTATCAGATGAGACAACTTAAGATACAAAAGAGTATTACAAACCGTTCAAGTGAAGCTCTCGACAAATATCTCGTGGAGATTGGTCGTGCTCCGCTTATCAGTATTGATGAGGAAATCGAACTTGCACAGGCTATCAGAAAAGGTGGTCGTGAAGGCGAGCGTGCCAAGGATAAGCTCGTAACTGCCAACCTCCGCTTCGTCGTTTCCGTAGCAAAGCAGTATCAGCATCAGGGACTCACCCTTACTGACCTCATCGACGAAGGTAATATCGGTTTGATAAAGGCAGCACAGAAGTTTGACGAAACCCGTGGTTTCAAGTTCATTTCTTATGCTGTATGGTGGATTCGACAGAGCATCCTTCAGGCTATTGCTGAACAGAGCCGTATCGTGCGCCTCCCTCTCAATCAGGTAGGTTCACTTAATAAGATCAACCACGAGATTAACAAGTTCGAACAGGAGCATCAGCGTCGCCCTTCCGTACAGGAACTTGCTGCTGCTACCAACATCGAGGAAGACAAGATTGGTCAGAGTCTCGGCGCAGACGGACATCATGTTTCCATCGACGCTCCTTTCCAGGACGGTGAAGAGAATTGTATGCTCGACGTTATGGCTTCTGGTGATGACTCACGTACTGACCGTAGCGTTGACCATGAATCAATGGCAATGGAGCTCAACAGCGTACTTAGCAAGGTGCTTAAGGAGCGTGAGATAACAATCATCCGTGAGTGCTTCGGCATCGGTTGCCACGAAAAAGGTCTCGAAGAAATAGGCGATCAGCTCGGTCTCACTCGTGAGCGCGTTCGTCAGATTCGTGAGAAGTCTATCGCAAAGCTTCGCGATAGCGGCAACGCAAAGATACTTATGAAGTATTTGGGGTAAAAAACAGCCCTCTCCCCAAACCTCACAGCCCTTCTCCCCAACCCTACCCACGAGGGGGAGGGAGTGAAATGTATTTGAAGGCGGATAAAGATTGGATAAAATATAAAGAGATTAGCACTAACATGCTAATCTCTTTTCTTTATTATTATGAATAGTCTTCATTACAAACTACTCCCTCCCCCTCGCGGGGAGGGCTGGGGAGAGGGGCTTAAAAGTGTTTCATCGCCCTATCCATCTCTCTCTTGTCCTGCTTTTCTTTTATCGTATTACGCTTGTCATATTCCTTCTTACCACGACAGAGCGCAATATCCACCTTCGCCCTACCATTCTCATCTATAAAGACAAGAGTAGGAATGATGGTAAATCCCACAGCCTTAGTGTCTTCCGTCAGGCGATGAATTTCCTTCTTGTTCAGCAGAAGCTTACGGTCGCGCTTTGCTACGTGGTTGTTGTATGAACCGTAGAAATAAGGACTTATGTTCATACCCTTCACCCATATCTCACCATTATGTATATAGCAGAACGTATCCACGAGCGATGCCTTTCCTAGACGGATAGACTTTATCTCCGTACCTGTCAGCACAATGCCCGCAGTATATTCATCTACGAAGAAATAGTCAAATGCAGCCTTCTTATTCTTTATCTGCACAGGACTCTTTTTCCTCAATTCCAACTGTATTTTGTTCATCGTTAATTTTGAATTAAAAGTTTAGTATTTTTTAGGTTATCGGTTTTAAGCTCAAATACACAAACCACGAACTAATCATAAACTTAAAACTTACAATTTTAAATTTACAACTAAACTATTGTTACAAATTTATCAAGATTCTCATCCAGATACCTCGCCACTTCTTCCGTCCATTGCTCCTCATGAATGACAAAGTCATCATCGAAACCGTCAAAGGAAGGCAACTGCTCATAGAGAGCCATAAACTCCTCATCTGTCAGTTCTGTCTCTATCTCCTCTTGATGACGCTTGTATTCTTTCTTTACATGGCGCAGCAGATGGCAGAGATCTATGAGTCCCCATCTTCTCACAGCCGTATCGAAAGGATTCTTGAAGAAGAAAGGACCATATCCGTTATGAATGAGCTGGATGAAACCACCATCCATAACCTCATCCCTCAGCATCACATATCCCAGGAGCGTAATCTGATCCGATGTCAGTTTCGGCATAGTTTCAGCAGAGAGTTCTCCCCCTACCCCTTCTTTTATAGCATCAACGATGGCACCGACAAAAGCATCCATACCTTCAGCCGCTGCCTCGCGTAATGTCTCATCTTTTATATTGAATAAAGCCATAGAATGTAATTTTTATGTTGCAAAGATAGCAAAAATAAAACATTTTACAAAAAAACATCATTCTTTTTAGGTATTTATGAAAAGAAATTTGTAAATTTGCACAATAAAGAAACAAAAACAAGTAGTTTTTTATAATTAACTTATAAACACATCAAAATGATTTACACAAAAGAAATCCAGGAAATGTGCAGCGTATGCAAGGGTCCTAACCACGGACCTGCTCCAATTCCTGAAGAAGGCAAGTGGGTACAGGCTAAGGAGATTAAGGATATCTCTGGTCTTACTCATGGTATCGGTTGGTGCGCACCTCAGCAGGGTGCTTGTAAGCTCACTCTCAACGTAAAGGACGGCATCATCGAAGAGGCTCTCGTAGAGACAATCGGTTGCTCAGGCATGACTCACTCTGCTGCTATGGCTTCAGAGATTCTCCCTGGCAAGACAATCCTCGAAGCTCTCAACACCGACCTCGTTTGTGACGCTATCAACACAGCTATGCGCGAGCTCTTCCTCCAGATCGTTTACGGACGTACACAGTCTGCATTCTCTGAGGGTGGTCTTGCTATTGGTGCTGGTCTTGAGGACCTCGGTAAGGGCCTTGTTTCTCAGTGCGGTACTCTCTATGGCACAAAGGCTAAGGGCACACGTTACCTCCAGCTCACAGAGGGTTACATCACAAAGATGTATCTCGACAAGGACGACCAGGTTTGCGGTTACGAGTTTGTTCACATGGGCAAGTTCATGGACGCTATCAAGAAGGGCGTTGCTGCTGACGAGGCACTCAAGAGTGTTACTGGTACATACGGCCGCACCAAGGAAGAGGACGGCGCAGTTAAGTTCATTGACCCACGTAAAAACTAATAGGAGGAATATACAATGATACGCGAAGTAAAATTTGAATCACAGGATCGCCGCGAGAAGCAGATTCTCGCTGCTCTTAATGCTCACGGTATTTCTTCTATCGAAGAGGCTAATGAGATCTGCGAGTCTTACGGACTCGACCCATATATGACATGTGAAGAGACACAGATGATCTGCTTCGAGAACGCTAAGTGGGCTTACGTTGTAGGCACAGCTATCGCTCTCAAGGAGAAGGCAAAGGACGCTGTAGAGGCTGCCAACTACATTGGCGAGGGTCTCCAGGCATTCTGCATCCCTGGCTCTGTTGCTGATGACCGTAAGGTAGGTATCGGCCACGGTGAGCTCGCTGCTCGTCTTCTCGAGCCAGAGACAAAGTGTTTCGCATTCCTCGCTGGTCACGAGTCGTTCGCTGCTGCTGAGGGTGCTATCAAGATCGCTCAGATGGCAAACAAGTCACGTCCTGCTGACAAGCCACTCCGTTGCATCCTCAACGGTCTTGGCAAGGATGCTGCTATGATCATCTCACGCATCAACGGCTTCACATACGTTCAGACACAGTTCGACTACTTCACAGGCGAGCTCAAGGAGGTACAGCGCATCGCTTACTCTAACGGCCCACGTGCTGCAGTTAACTGCTATGGCGCTGACGACGTTCGCGAGGGTGTAGCTATCATGTGGAAGGAAGACGTTGACGTTTCTATCACAGGTAACTCTACAAACCCAACACGTTTCCAGCACCCACCAGCTGGTACATACAAGAAGGAGCGTATCCGCGCTGGTAAGCCTTACTTCTCAGTAGCTTCTGGTGGTGGTACAGGTCGTACACTCCACCCAGACAACATGGCTGCTGGTCCTGCTTCTTACGGTATGACAGATACTCTCGGTCGTATGCACTCTGACGCTCAGTTCGCTGGTTCTTCATCAGTACCTGCACACGTAGAGATGATGGGCTTCCTTGGTATTGGTAACAACCCAATGGTAGGTTGCTCTGTTGCTTGCGCCGTAAACGTTGACTTGGCTTTGAATAAAAAGTAAAAGCCAAGGCAATCCTCATTGACTGAGCAGGCTACGTCAGCGTAGCTGGTGGCCGGTCAGCGAAGGAAGTAACGTTGACTTGGCTTTGAATAAAAAGTAATCTGTTTATACAGTTACAAAATAAATAAAATCTCCTGTAATCGTAATGATTACAGGAGATTTTTCATTGATATGTATAATATTCCTATTGCTTTTCCCTGTGCTTGCCGTGGCTATGCGCAGATTTGTCGTATAATGCTTCCTGCTTCCTTCTAATGTTCCAATAGTGACTGAAGAACATGGTGAAGACAATCCATACCAGCAACTCAATGATGTTGTGGATTGACAGGATAATGTCTGTGCTGACAATAGGCCAGCTGTAGATAAAAAAGACAATGACCCTTGCCATACAGCAAATCATCGCCATGAAAGCTATTCTCTTCATATATGTTATATTATGTTTTTCAAAAATGCTTTTGTGCATCGACATGGAACATTCATTGAGGAATATCGCCATGGAGAGCCACGTCATCGTGTATATCAGCTGACGGACGAAATAAAACACATCATCACTTTCGTCAAGAGTGAGCACATACAGTCTCACTGCCACCAGCGCAAATAGCAGCACTGCCAGTACTTTCCTGTATTTATGTGTAGGATGCGAGCTTGCCAGTTTCTTAAGTCTTGACTTCTCCATTCGTTATATAGTGTTTTATGACAAAAGATGGAATTGAATAGAATCTAACGATAATACCTTCAATAAGTGTATGTTAAAATGCTCCATTGAGATAAGCTCGTGTCTGCACGTAACTTGGTTCGTAGTAAGCACTAGAGTTGTAATTGTCAATTGCGTCGCAAATGGGTGAAGCATAGACGCTTTGTATTGTTTGTATGAGGTCCTGTCCTTGCTTTGTCACGGAGTCTATCAAACGTGCATACACTTTGCCCATCTGGAGATCCGTAGGAACTTTGTCTGTGTATTCTGCATCAATGGCTGTTACATCTGTACTACCCTCTGTGAGGTGGTATTCCTCTTTCCAGTTGCTCACTACCTGCTCGGGGTTGAGACAATGATTTGTCTCTGCAATGGAAAGTTGGCGGGCAAGTCCATCGCTGCCAATCTGCTCCACCACATAGCGGTTACGCTGCTTGATACTACGTGCTACACGCTCTATCATGTAGCAAACGAAGTAGAGGTCGTTGAAGGTTATCTCTTCGTCAGGGAAATAAATGTTACTCATTGCTTGTTTTTTATTTCGTAGTGTTCAACGTACTTCAATGTTGCTAATGCCTTATCGTTACAAAATATAATCTGGTGAGTAGGGTGTTTGAATTTGGCTAGCGCCCAGAATACCTCCCTTGTGATGCGCCCGGCAAGGAAGTCTTCCACATAGTCCCAGACTTCATCGTCTGCCATCGGTCCTTCCACAATGTCATACGGATGTGACTCACCATGACGACAAGCAGCTACAAAGTCAAGCCATTCGTCTGTCATCTCAGGAAAACACTTAATGTTGAGGAACTCGTCTGGCTCATACTCGTAAACGCAGACAATGTGAGGGTTGCGCTTTGTGACAGCCCATCTCTTTGCCTGACGCTCCAGATGAGTGCAATAGAAACCATAGCCGAAATCCTTTGTATATCCCACGACTCGAATTTCTGGTTTTGTTACTACTGTATCTGTTCCGTGATATAATTTCATAGGCTGTTCTATCTAAATTGCAAGATTATAAAATAATTATCATATTATCGCTCCATCTGCAATCTTCCATCCTCATTAGTGTAGAGGATAATCTCACCATCTGGATTCGGTGGTATTATATCATTTACCATCTTGCTGTATTGTTATCGATTGTTTTTATGGTTTCTGCTTAACCATGTTATAATCGAATCCGTTGCAAAAATACGAAATAATTTTCATATTGTTGCTATGTTGATGATGGAAAATGCGGAAAATCATATAAATAAACTTTCCCACCCTCTTCTTTTTGTATAAATTGTTGATTATTATAAGGATTTTAGTCTTCAAAAAAGGAAAAACCGTTGCCCTCGGAGAGAGAGCAACGGTTTATATCATAGAGTATTTGAGATTGGAGTTATCTGTCCTAAGCCCTTCGATTACTCTGCAAGTTAGCACCACCGCTGGTGCTAACAGTAATGCGATATGTAGGGAGAGTGTGGAGCATTTACGATTAATGAGGAGGTTATGCCGCCTTGCCGTATTCATAAATGCTGTCGCTGGCAAGGTCTATCTCATCGTTCCAATAGACACAGGTGCGGCTGCTGTCCAGTTGCACTTGAAGGAACAAACCGTACACTTCTTTGAGAGCACGGAAAGTCGGCAGTGTCTCTATGTCTTCCTTTACGTCGTAGATCACCTTGTGACCATCGTCGAATTCAACAGCAAGGAGGAAGTCATCCATTGCTCTGAGGTTTTTAATGCGTGGTATCATAGTGGTGGAAGTTTGGTGATTACTTGTTTGTCCCACATTTCCTGCAACTCATCCTTATGCTGCTCAAGCCTAACTATCTCCGGCATTGTAATTATTTAATTGTTTAATAAACTTCTGATAAAAGACATGAACAATCTCCCTCCGTTGCAAAAATACAAAATAATTTTTATATATCCGCAAGGTTGCTACAGAAAATGTGAATTTTTATGTAACTTTATGATTTTCATCGTCGAAGCAGTTCAAACGTATTGCCGTAGGCCTTCCCCTGAGCGATAGCTACATCTTCTTCAAAGGGTAAATCTTTTTTTTTGTCTTCAAAAAAAGAAAAACCGCTGCCCTCGGAGAGAGAGCAACGGCTTGTCAATAGAGTATTTGAGATAGGAGTTATCTGTCCGAAGTCCTTCGATTACTCTGCAAGTACCGCACGGACAGAGTAATGTGTGTCGCGATAACTGGCTTGTACACTCTCGAAACTTTCATGAAGGTCTATGTAATGCGCGAACTTGTCTGTATTAGGCGTAGAGGTCCAATAGAAACCGAAACCACCCTCACCGATGATATCGACGAGGGCATCCGGATTGATGATTTCAAAATTCCTAAAAGTGTCACCGCGTCCTGCAGCAGGGAAGAACACACTGAAGCTTGAATAAGCACCCTTGCCAGTGAAGATTTTACCACTGATGTTGGATTTATCGCCTTTATAGTCGCTTGTCCACTTAGCATCACATTTCTGACAGAGCGCCTCAAGTTCTGCTTCTGTTGGCATGCGCCATTTACTGCCCCAGAGTTTGGTGGCTGTATCGTCATCCCCTTTGAGTACTTCATCCCCTTTTTTGTAAGAGAACTTTATGTCTCTGTTTTTGTTACTACCCCAGCAGTAATAGCCGCCGTAATCGGCTACAGAGGTTGCTCCAACGTTGTACTCAGCAAACTTTGGTCCATTCTCCCAGAGCTGTACCCAGTTTACGTTAACATTTTTACCATCGATTGTTGCTTGGGCTGTGCCTTTTGCTTGTGGGATGGAAGGGGTTTCGCCGCCCGTAATGTCGTCATCGTCACCACCGCAAGATGCGAATAATGCAGCTAACGCGACTACGAAATAAATAGCTTTCTTCATAATTTTTGTTTTTAATAAGATTATTTGTTTAGTTTATTAATGAATATTTTCTCAGATAGATGTTTTTTTCTCTGTGTCTCAATCATACATACGCAATAAAGCCTCCCAAAGATGCCCGTAAACAACTTTGAGAGGCTCTGTATCCGCCTATAATATTGTAAGTTACGTCGCGCCTACCCTCCCTCCCTAAAAACCTTGTACACAACAAGTTAGCACCACCGCTGGCGCTAACAGGAATGCGATATGTAGGGAGAGTGTGGAGCATGAAGTGATTAATGATTGAGGAGGACTAAGCTGCCGTGCTGATTTCATAGAGATACTCGGGAGCAAATCCGATTTCATTGTTCCAGTCAACAGTAAAAGGGTCAATACTGAAGTTAAGGAAGTAATCCATATCTTGCAACTTCACACAAATGCCCTTCTGCGCTAATGGCAGGAAGTCACACAATTTTACCTCTCCATTGTTGAACGTCAGACGCAAAACATAATCATGCTCATAACGAGCATCAATGACCTTTAATATAAACGGAGTATTCATAAGACTATTACTTTAAAGGGTCTATCTTTTGTGGTTGCTCGCTGTTCTGGAGGCGTTCCCAGTTTTCTAACAACTCTTTCTCATGCAAGTCAAGCCATTCGAAGACAAGACGAGCAGCACGACGAGGCAACGAGCCAGTAATGATGCCATCCTTGATGGTAATCCAACACTCATGTTCGTTATAAACGACATGGAAGTGTGGCGGCTGATGGTCGCTGATGTACATGTATATAATGATTCCATAGAATCTGCTTATCTCTGGCATAGCGGTATTTTATTAATTGTAAAGAAAATATCTCTCTTGCTGCAAAATTATAAAATAATTTTTATATATCCGCAAGGATGCTACAGAAAATGTGAATTTTTATGTAAGTTTATGATATTCATCGTCGAAGCAGTTCAAACGTATTGCTGTAGGCCTTCCCCTGAGCGATAGCTACATCTTCTTCAAAGGGTAAATCTTTTTTTTTTGTCTTCAAAAAAAGAAAAACCGCTGCCCTGGTAGAGAGAGCAACGGTTTGTCAATAGAGTATTTGAGATTGGAACTATCTGTCTAAAACGTGTGCTGCAGGAGAAATATTATATGCTGCATTAGCAGCACCGACATTGATTGTCATTATTCCATCAGACCCTTCACTTCCAGCGAGGATGCTTATGTTCTGTTCCATCTTCACCAGCTTTATCTCTGGCTTCTGAAATTCTTTCTTTTTCATATCGATTGATTTTTCGTTATTTACTGATTAATGTTTACTTGAAGATTACCTTCTTGCCACCCATGATGTATATCTCGCCCTTCTGTGGAGAAGTGATGCGCTGACCGCGGAGGTTATACATAGGAGCGTTGAGGTCGAGATAATCTGCCTTTGTAGCGTTGATGCCTGTAGCCTCGTCGAAGCCGAAGACAGCATTTGCCTTTGCAGATGTTGCATCGCTACCAAGCCAGAGGTAACAGCGGAATGCGTTAACCTTACTGCCTTCGCCTGCGCGAACGAACTTATCAGCAGCATCAGAATCAGAGGCATATCCATAAGCACCTACTGGAGCATCAATCTGTTTATATGTGCCATAGAGACCAAGCTCAGAAGGGTTTGAAGCATCAGCCATAGATGTTGTAGCCTTTATCTCTGCGTTGTAAAGTGTGATAGGGTCGGTAGAGGTGATGTTCTTTATTGGTTCGAAGAAGTAAGCTGTGTTAGCCTTCACGTCAGTTTCCTGTGCGAAATAAACAGTCTCATTTTCGTACTTCTCAAACTTATAGAACTTACCGAGAGTAGCAGCCTTGTCAGCAGGAATATCGAATGGAACGATGAAAGAGTACTTGCCGCCATCCTTCGTGATGTTGCGGTTGAGGGTAACGCTTTGAGGAGTGAAGTTGACTGGACATGTGAATGCACCATTTCCGTTTATCTCCATAGCATCCTTCATTACGATGACGTCGTTTTCAGAGACAGAAGTAGAAGCTATTGCGGTTAATTTCACTCCTGTCGTTGCGTTATAGTAAGAGTATCCATCAGCCAAAGGACTACCAACGTAAGAAAGTACAGCCTCCACCTTGTTAACACTTATAAATCTGCCTCCTACAAGCGATGCAGTAGCACTTCCGTTCAATAAAAGTGGTTGACCATATTCCGAGGTGAAAGTTCCATCTTTAATTGTAATAGAACCACCAGTTGCATATATTGTATTACCACCAGTTGTGGTCATCTTCCCCAACTTGTCTTCATTGCTATCCAGGATAGTCAGAGTACCACCTGTTACCTTTATAACACTATATCCTTCGGAAGCATACATTGTGTGGCCGTTGAGGTCGAGAGTTACATTACCTCTATTTACAATCCATGGATTTTCTATTGCCGTACCGACATACGTATCCACATCTTGCATCACCTTCAATATAGCAGCATCAGCTTCGAGGGCAGCATTAAAGGCTGAGTTGAAATTAATATATTCTTTTGTCTCGCTCCCAATGGTCAGAGTAGCCTTAACAGTAGCAGGCTTTACTGTGATGTTTCGTGCTTGATTGTTTCCATCATTAATGCCACCATACACATTTTCAGCCAACTCGTCACCATCAGAGTTGCAGAACGCATATCCATTTGCCAAGATTGATTTGTTACTATAATTAAGAATAGCAGAATAATTAGCCTTGAATATACCTCCATCAATAGTTGCAGTGACACTTTGTGAATTTATTATAAGTGCATTGCTATAAGAAGAAAAAGTACCTCCATGGATTGTGATAGTTCCACCAGTGACAAATAGGGCATTACTGGCATTTGTACTTATCGTGCCAGAGTCGTCCCCGCTGCTGTCCTTGATGGTCAATTTTCCGTTTGAAAGATTCAAAGTATTAGGACCTACAGAGTGAATAGTATGACCGTTGAGGTCAAGAGTTACATTGCAATCCTCTTTGTTGACTACGAGAGTAGAACTTATCGTCACATCTGCCAACATCTTAATAGTTGCAGACTCAGCATCAAGGGCATCATCAAATGCTTTTTTGAAATCATAATAGTTTTTTTCAGGCTGAGAGCCAATGGCGAGAGTTGCTTTTACTGTTCCAGGCTTTACGATGATTTTTTTTGCAGTAGAGCCAAACTCATTAAAAATTGGAGAATCTGTCTTATCACCCAATTCCTTGTCTGTTTCATAATTGTAGTAAGAGTAACCATTTTTCAATGCAGATATCCCCGTTGTCCATACAGCATTTGCGATGGAAATAAATATACCTCCGTCAACAGAAGCACTACTTACTGTCGATTGTGAATTATCAATTCTAAAAGCACATCCAGCTTTTGATTCGAATGTACCTCCATGAATTGTTATTGAACCACCAGTTACATTGAGTGCAAAACCATTTTCTGATAACAACTTACCTGTCTTGGATACGCTATTGTCTTCGATAGTGAGCGAACCATCTTCTAATTTTATTGCGGCGTTAATTATAGGTGCTGAAATAGTGAAGCCATTGAGATCGAGGGTTATATTTCCTTTATCGATAGTAAAATATTCATCATTTTCATAATCATAGACCTCATTAACATTGACATCTCCCAGCATCTTAATAGTTGCTGACTCTGCATTGAGGGCAGCGGTAACAGCATCTGCAAAATCGTCATACTCAGTAGTTGTCTCGCCGATAGTGACAGAAGCAACATAATTAGGCACAGTTTTCACGGTAACATCCTGAGCCCAATTGTTATCTGTACCTAAAACATAGCCTTCTTCGTCAACAGTCAGGACAGTCTCAGTGCCCGTAGCATAGAAAGCATAGCCGGTAGGCAGTATGTTAGGATCTTCTGTATATATTGCATAATAGGGAGATATGAAATGTCCACCATAGAGCTTAACATTTGGCATTACATCTGAGCCATAAGCTTTACCTACCCAAAGTGCAGCCCTTTTTGTGGATTCGAATGTTCCTGCGTAGATGGTCAGAGAACCTGAAATTGCAGAAATTGTACTTCCCTCATACTGATAGGTGAATGTTACCGTGCCTGTCTGCTCTTCGCTAGTGTCAATGATAGTAAGCGAGGCTCCCTGGACAGACATAGCACTTCCGTTTGGATTTTGGATTATCTTTCCATTGAGGTCGAGAGTTATGTTGCCTTGGTCGAAGGTAGTGAAAGATATTGCTACATTCTTCAGAAGCTTAATCGTAGCAGCCTCTGCTGCTTCTGCTGCAGTGAGAGCAGTAGCGAAATCAGCATAGCCAGTGGTCGTTCCATTAATGGTGACACTAACGGCATCTTCTCCTGCTGGGCTCTCTTCAACTTTTTTTACGGTGATGTCCTTAGCTGGAATTTCTCCATATTCATTAGGTACGATTTGAGTATTGGTGCCAGTGATGTAATATGCATAGCCAGAAGTCAATGCTGCTACACTAGTAAATATCGCATTTGATGTATGCTCATGGGTTGTATAAAAACGCCCACCATCAATCTTTGCTGTCACACCTTGTTGAATATTAAGACATGCTCCATGTTGTGATGAGAATGTGCCTGCATGGATTGTGATAGAACCGCTTTCAACATTAAGACTGCTTGCGTTAGCTGGCACACTACCTGTTTTTCCTTCGCTGTTGTCTGTGATGGTCAAAGAGCAACCATCCACAAAAATGTCATTGGCACCGTGAGCTGCAAGCGTCTTTCCGTTAAGGTCGAGGGTAACGTCGCCTTTATTGAAGGTAATATATCCTCCACCCAAATCAATGTTGGCAAGCAATGTCACAGTAGCTTCTGTTGCGTCCATAGCAGCAGCAACAGCATCCTGAATGTTGGCATATCCATTTGTGTTCCCACCAATAGTGACGGAAGCCACATTATCTGCCCACATCTTCGTTGGGCTCATCGCCATCATGACTATCGCCATGAAGACGGAAAGTAGAAATTTGGTTTGTTTCATGTTGTTTTTGTTTAGTTATTATTATTTTTTGTTTTCATTAGCTTGTTTCGATAATAGCGTCGGTCACTCCATTGCAGATAAGCAAAGAGAGCAATGATGAGGAGTGGCGGACAGATGAGCATGAGTATCGTCCAGTCAAAGGTGGATAGTAGTAATGCGAGAATTTCTTTCATGGTACAAAAATACGAAAAAAGAGCCTAACATAGTGTTAGACTCATATAAGTAGGTGTTAGATTCGTATGATTTAGGTGTTAGACTTGTGACAAATCTAACAACTCCTTCCCTTAACATGCGCATCACGCCAGTCATTGGGAGTGAGACCTGTGGATTCCTTAAACTTCACCTGGAGGTGGCTGCGGGAGAAGCCACAAGCCTCGGCGATAGTCTCGTTGGAATATTCGGGATGGGCAAGGATGAGTTGCTTCGCCTCCTCCATGCGAAGGTCGCTGAGCCATACGCGGAATGTCTTACCCTCCACCTCGCGGAGATACTGTATGAGCAGACGCTTCGAAACGTTAAGGCGGGCAGCAAGCATGGTGCTGTTGAGGTCGGTAGCAGAATAGCCTTGGCTATGTCGCCATTTCTCAAGCGTATCATGTATCATATTTTTCTGCTCTACGGTCATTGATGACTTTACTTCCTCCTCTGCAGTAGCCGTTTCCGTAGAAACATTCTCTGCTACCTCCGTACTGATAATCTGACTCACATTGCTAATGTTGAAGCCAAGAGCTATGAAGCTGACCACGAAGAAGAGCATGGCAACGAGGTTGAGCGAACCAACGATGAAGACCAAGGGATTGAAATAGATGCTGAGAGACATGACGAGAGAGGCGCCATAGAGAAGTCTGCTGCTGGTCTTGAGAAACAAGTTATACTGCAACTGTATCTGTCCTGACTCTTCATCTGCGAGGCGCTGCATTCGTCCTATCTCATCGAGAGGATAAAGATAGCAGAAGATGATGCTGAAGAAGAAACATGCTCCCATGGCATAGAGCGCTACGGGCATGTGGAGACTTTGATAATAGAGGCGTCCTGCAATGAAGCATCCCACGATGACGAGCACGGAGATGGAAGCGACGATGACGAAACGACGCTGGAAGGACGGACGACCGGCTAGTCGTATGAATGAATAGGAGAAGGTGTATATTGCCGGGGGATAGAACAGGGTGTTAATCGTTGCCCCTACATCCGCACCTTGGGCACGGAATCCATAATGTATCTGCAGGTAATAATGTATAGTGAGAAGCAACAGTGCAGCAATGATGAACCATCGCATCTGTTCATATTCACGGCTGGTGTCTGGCTGATGAAACCACGAGAAGGCGAGAAGCAATGCCAAACTCAGCGTCACCGTCAGCGAACTGGCTTGCAGTATAAGGAGAAAAGCGTTGGTATCGAGCATATTTATGAAGTCCTCTATTTTATCATCACTTATAATACATTCTCTCTCAGTTGCAAAAATACGAAATAATTTTCATATTGTCGCTATGTTGTTGATGGAAAATGCGATTTTTTTAAAACAAAAATATAAGAAGCTATGCTTTAAGCAATCAAAAAGCATAGCTTTAGCACCCGTTTCCCACGGTGGAAACAGTCGTTTCTCACGGTGGAAACGAGCGTTTCTCACGGAGGAAACGAAATGATATGGGTAATAATACTCTTTGGGATTATGAAATTATGAATCGAGAAGTCCCTGTTCTCTAAGACTGTTGAGGGACTCATCTACATAAGTTTCCACTACGGAGCGTTCAGCATCGTAGTTGTCAAGGAGCATGGCGATGATAGCTTCGCGGTCAGTGTCGCTGGTAAGCATCTCAGCAATGTCATGTCCTACATCGTTGAGATGGAGCATAGCGTTGAGATTGGATGACTCTTCACCTACTGGTACGCCCAACCATTGGTCGCCAAGATGCTGGAAATAGAATTTGTATTTTAGTTTCATTTTTTATTTTTCAGTCTCTTTATCTGATTTGTCAACACTCGCTTTATGTCTCCCATGACGCGACGTGGGGTGTCATAGGGCAGGACATGATACATGAAACTTTGATAACGCAGGGAATAGCGCAGGGCAAGGATATCGCGACGGAAGGATGGCGGGAGATAATAATAGCCCTTGTAGTGGCCGAGAGTGGCGCCAAGATTACCGGAGAAGAGTATATACTCAAGGTTGCGACCTTGGGAGTGACGCGCCTTACGAGCGTTCCATAGAGGGAACTCACTCTCAGGAAGTCCAAACTGATATACGAGGATGCCTCCAAAGACCTGCCATGCGTCAAGGAGATGGAAGCGCTGGAGGTCATGGCGCAGGAGATTATGGTCTATAGTGTCCTTGCCTGCATGGAGAAGCATCATCCAGTCGATGAACTGCCTGAGCCCTACTCCACCGCTGCGCAGATGCTTCAGGATATGTTCGAAGACATATACCACATTGACCTGAACGGGAGGGACAGTGGGGACATTGCGCTGTGTGGGGGAAGGGAGATGGCGGAAGTTATCCATAAGCCATCGGTTATACTCATCACTGATATCGGAGATGGCGGTATCGGCAGGGAGATAGTGAATCTCTATCTTCACGTCGTCGTCCTTATGGGCAGTGAGATGTATGTTGTTGGGGAGTGGCTGTGTGCTCTCACCGGGCATATCGCAATAGTCGAAAATCATCCGGCAGCCTTGCTGGAACTCCTCGGGGAGGAGGAATATGTCGATGTCGCCACAGCTTCGAGTATAAGGCATTGGATAGAGCGGTGCAAGTCCCTGCCCTTTGAGCAGGACTGGATGGAGACCTGCATCATGGAGCATGGCGAAGACTTCGCTCACCACGCTGTTAAGCTTATGGTGCATCTGGGTGACGGAAGCAGCATATTGCATCACCTGCATCTGCAGGACAGGACTTGGGCGCTGCTCTTCTGGCAGGGAGAGAATGGCATCAGCGGATACAGCAAGGAGTGCATGGCTACGCAACAGCTCTATGACAGACTGCCAGTCGGGCTGTGGCGCATCATGGAGTGTCTGGGACGCGGAAGCTTTCGACACAGGAAATACCTCGGAAGGGAGTTTCTCGTGTCGGTCAGCAAAGCCCAGGGCTCTTCGGAGTATCGTAAACAGCAGTTCTTCCATTATTCTACTTTCGCTGGCTTCTTCGCTTTTTGTGGACGACGATAAGAGCGACGCTTAGTGGTCTTAGGAGCTTCTTTCTGCTCTGGAGCTTCAGCAGTCTGCTCTTCGACTGCAGGAGGAGCGACAGGAACAGGTGCAGGCTCGATAACTGCCTCAGACTGTGGTTTTACCTCAGGTTCTGTCTTTGGTTTCTGTTCTGCCTTTGGCTGAGGATTTGACTCCTGCTTTACCTGAGGCTTTGGCTCCTGCTTTGGTTTCTGCTCCGGTTTCACCTGAGGCTGTGGCTCTTGCTTCTGCTGAGGTTTTGGCTCCTGCTTTGGCTGAGCTTTTGGTTGTTGCTTCTGCTGATTGTTCTGGGCAGGCTGTTGCTTTTTCTGCTGCTCAGAATTGCGATATTCAGGATGTCTGTCACCGCTGCGGAAACCATCCATCCAGAGGCGCAGAGGAGCAACATTATGCTTCTCCATGCTCTGTGGAACATCTTCCATCCATTGCTTGCCTGCTGCCATCTGAAGGAAATGATACTGGCGGGTGTAGTTGTCGAGAAGCTTCAGGTCATCGAAGGTGAAGACCATTGGACGGAGAGGAGTATAGACGCGTTCCCAAGTCTCATCGTCGATATTGTTGGTGCGCTGAAGGTCATCACACATACCGATGCTACGGATGCCAACAGAGGCATCATTGGTGAGAAGGAGTACGCGCTTTCCTTCGGCAAAGAGCTCTACGGTGCGACGTATGATGGCTGGGTCAGCAAAGGCTGCATGATGGCTCTCGGAGGTGATGCCTTCGATGCGGAGACGGTTCTCGCGCTGCTGAGAGAGGATGAGACGCTTAGCGAGGCGACCTGCTATATTACGGCAAACTGCCTCGTCAGAGAAGTCAGCATCCTTATGGTTTGTTGGCGACTGCATAGCCGTAGCAAAACGGTCTATCTCTTCGTAGGTCTCGCTCATCATCAGGAAGCGGGCACCGCGGAAGCGTGTGAGCTTAGAGATGAAGTCGAGCTGACGCTCAAAGAGAAGTCGTGCGTTAACCTTCGGGTCGCTATGGCTTGAGGTATGACCAACGAGCAGCTCTATCCAAATGTTTGTATCGGAAAGGACAACGTCATAATTGAGTATCCATGCAAGGGTGCCTTCCATGAAACGGAAGCGCTGTTCTGCCTCTGCAAGGGTGAGCTGCTGTATCTGCTGATCAGAGAGCAGGAGCTGGCGATGAGGAGCGTTGATGAGATCTACGATAGACTCTATGCGCACCTGAGGCAGAGGAGGGATAGGCTTTGGCTCGGGTTTAGAGCCAGAAGCGGTCACTTCTGGATCGGGAGCAGCATGAACTGGGGCTACTGGAGCTGGCGATGGAGCAGCAGCGGCAGGAGTTTCTTCCTCTTCAGCCTTCTTTGTTGTCTTGCGGCGCGTAGTAGTAGTCTTGCGCGTTGTTGTCTTGCGTGTAGCAGTCTTTCTTGTCTTTTTCTCTGCAGTAGTTTCCTCTACTGCTGTTTCGTTTTTCTTTGTTGTCATAAAATAAATGATGTTGTCATCCATTCACACGGGGAAAATGACTCTGGCGCATTTTTAGAATGGCAGACCGACGGCAAAATGGAATGCACGGTCGCGCTTGAAGTTGTGATGAATGATAGGATAATGTTCACGACTTGTGGTATAGGCTGGATTGATAGCCTTCATACCCATGTCGAAACGAATGATGAAATAATCAAAGTTCAGGCGTAGGCCCAAACCGTATGCCACAGCCATATCCTGCCAGAAGGATGTAACGGAGAACTTTCCTCCAGGCTGTTCAGCATAATCGCGCAATGTCCAGATGTTGCCGGCATCGATGAAGATTGCACCCTGGAACTTCCAGAAGAGCGATGAACGCATCTCCGCATTGAGGTCGAGACGCATATCACCTGTCTGGTTGATGAAATCAATCTTACCATCCTTGCCGACATATCGTCCAGGACCGAGAGATCTGACACTCCATCCTCTCACGGAGTTGGCACCACCGGAGAAATAGCGTTTCTCAAAAGGAAGGATGGTGGAATTGCCGTAAGGATAGGCAATGCCTACGCGAGCATGGAGCGCGAGGGTATTCCTTTGGTCGAGACGCATGAGATGGGTGAAGTCGAAATCACCTTTCACATATTGCGCATAAGCGATATTGAAAATCTTGTATTTATTCTGATCGTTCTTTGGGAGATTCAATGGTCCGGAAAGAGCATTGAGGAGATTGCCTGCAGTCTCTATATTAAGACGCATAGTGTTATCTTTTGTCGCTCGAGTAATACCGAAACCAATCTTCATAATGAGCAGATCCTCATAGTTATAGCGGAGGATGGCATTGCGGTTTGTCACAGAGTCGAGATATTCTTTCTTAAACGTCTCGGAAATCCATGGCATGGAGATATAGTTGAGGTCGAGCATATCAAAGCGATACTGCGACTTGCGTGCAGGATTGCTCCATTTGTATCTCCATGTGGCAGTGAAAACACGGCGATGGAACTCAGGACGATTCTGGCGGTTATGACTCACTACGAGTTCACTTGTGGCATTGCTCCTACGCTGGAAATTGCGTGAGACGCCAGGGAAGAGATATCTTGGGAAAGTGAGCGATGCCTCTACACCATATTCCTCATAGTTCTGCTCCTGGTATCCCTCAAGACCACGGATTGCCTCAAAGGCTCCACGCGCAGAAATATTGAGGAGTTCACTACCGCGGAAGAGATTGTGGTTCTGATAAGAGAGAGTGGCAGCAGCACCGAAGTCACCGGCAGTATTCGTTCCTTCAGGCTGGAACTGAATACTATGCGTCTTTGATGGAGAAATCTGTATGTTGCAATCGATAAGCAGGCTGTCAGGTTTCTCATCATAGCGGATATTAGTATATTTCACAGCCTGCAGACGAGAGAAGCGATTGTATGTCTGCTGCAGGGCATCGGAACTATAAGGAGCATCAGGAGTAATCAGCGTATTCTGTTCCAACACCTTACGGCGAATATGAAGTGGCTGGTTGTCTAATCGCTCATAGTTCACATTCCTTACACGATAGACAGGATGGTCTGAATATTCCTGATAATTATTGCGTCGATAGAGGTCGATGTGCATGGTGACATCAACAAGACGCTCCACCTGTGAGGAATCTACATCGAAATGGATAAACTCCTTATTGAAGAGGTAATAGCCTCTGTTGGTGAGATAATTGGTGATGCGTTTTCTCTCATCATTAAGGGTGTTGACAGAAAAAATCTGTCCTCGTCTCATATTGTTCAACTGTTCGTTGGCGCGGAGGAGACTGTCGATAGTAAGATCCTTTATGTCGTAGTTTATCTTGTTTATGGTATAGAGTTCGCCTGGGGCAATGCGGTATCTGAGATGAGCTCTCTTGCCTTTCTTTATCAGTTCAGGCTCCACCATCGCATTAAGATATCCCTTGTTATGCATCGCATTAGCAAGATCCACGGAGGTTTTGTCTGTCAGCGTAGGATCATATACAACAGGTGCTTCACCCCATCGTCTAAGGGTGCGGTTTATCCACTTCGTAGAATCTTTTCCTGATGCGGAATAAAGGGCAAGGGGAACATTGAAGAAAGAGAGCCACTTACTGTTTGGCTTCTGGCGAACGTAGGAATAGAGTGAGGAAACGTCCACATGATTGCTTTCGCTCGTTACGCTAACGGACTTGAGGAGATAGTCGCCATCTTCTACATAGCGTACGCCACTGCATCCTTCCGTTATTGGAATGATGACAGCAATAATGAAGAATATGTATATGTAGCGAAAGAATCGAGTCATTACTGAGTATTTATTCTGCAAATATAGGCATTTTTTTTGAATTATCGGGGCATATCTCGCAAAATCTTTCCGCTATTAATCTTTTTTTACCATTACTTTTATTTTGCTTTCCCCTACTCTATCCTATATAACAGAAAAAGAGGTGACGCAGGAATCACTTCCTTGTCACCTCCAAAACAAAGTTATAAATAGAAGAAAAGTTATGCGTTTACAGCTGCAACGATTGCCTCATAGAGACATGATGCGATACCGCAGAGCAGTACACCTGCTGTACAGATAACAAGAGTGAGCTTTGTGTTGCAGTCGCTCTCGAATGTTGGCAGTGGGTTATCAGTCTTGTTGATATACATGCACTTCACGATCTTCAGATAGTAGTAGAGTGATGGTACGGTATTAACAAGAGCAATGAACATGATAACGTAAGGCCATCCGAGTTCCTGACCGTTTACAGATGCGAGGAAGACGAAGAACTTACTGAACATACCTGCGAATGGTGGGATGCCACCGAGTGAGAACAATGCGAGGGTCATAAGGAACGAAAGCTTTGGATTCATTCCATAGAAACCGTCGAATGCGCTCATATCTGTGCGACCACCGTTCTTCTGCTCTACAACAGAGATGATAGAGAATACAGCCATGTTTGCTGCAATGTAGATGAGTACGTAGTACATCAACGCAGACATGCTTGCTGTATAGTCAGCACCAATGATGGCGAGCATAATGTATCCTGCCTGTGAGATAGAAGAGAACGCCATGAAGCGCTTCAGGTCTGTCTGGCGGAGTGCCATGAGGTTTGCTACTGTAATAGAGAGAACGATGAGGATGTACATCATCATAGTCCAGTACTCTGCGAGTGGAGAGAATACCTTGAGGAGGAGAACAGCGAGTGTGAATGCTGCTGCACCCTTAGAGATAACGCTGAGGTAACCAGTAACGGTTGTTGGAGCACCCTGATATGTGTCGGCTGTCCAGAAGTGGAAAGGCACGAGGGAAATCTTGAAACCGAGACCGGAAACGAAGAATACGAGACCTACGATAGTCATTGCATCCTCATTGAGCATAGTGGTGAAGTCATTGAAATACATCGTTCCTGTTGAACCATAGAGGAATGAGATACCATAGAGCATCACGCCGCTTGAGAATGTTGCTGTGAGGATATACTTTGCTGCTGCCTCTGCAGAATCCTTACGGTACTTGTCGAGGGCTACCATACATGCCAATGGCACTGATGCAGTCTCAAGACCAAGGAAGAACATAAGGAATGAACCTGCTGACATCATAATGTACATACCGAGGAGAGTAGAGATGGTAAGCATATAGAACTCACCCTCGAGCTTCTCTGTCTCAGGACGTGAGAGCCAGAGCTTTGACTGAAGCACTACGATGAATGTACCTGCGCAGAGGATTGCCTTCATCATGGTGTTTGCAGATGTAGCAACGTATGCACCACCGAAGAGTTCGCCGATGCAGCAAGAGCAGTTGGTGCACATGAGTGTGCCTACTGCTGCTGCAAGCATCATAACGCTTACGAATGGGTTGAACCAGTTACGGTTCTCCTTGCCATGACTTGCAAAGTCGGCAATGAAAACGATAATCAGAATGGCAACGAGGATTGCCTCTGGAACCATATTGAAAAATTGTATGTAATTCATAAACTTATTTGTATTATGGAAGTTATGGGGAGTTATGAGAAGTAATAAGAAGTTAAGAGACAACAGAACCTGCGTCCAAAGCTTTGTTATTCACAATACTTTTTACATAAGCATTAATCAAATAACTTGCTTTATCTAAGGTTTGTTCTAACACTTCTGAATCCAGAATTGAAATATAATTCAAATCTCTGGAAAGATAAATATATGATCTACATTCTTCGATACTGCCTTGCGCTATATTTATAAAACGCAGCTTATCATTTTTACTGAGCTTCTTATATCCTTCTGCTATATTTGCCTGTATAGACACAGCAGCTCGAGTAAACTGGGAACGAAGACCAAACTTTTCAAAGTCAGGAAAATCACTTGTATATTTATAGACAAGTAATGTAAATTCATAAGCACGTTGCCACGCTAATAAATCTTTAAAACTTTTAGTCATACAAATGTATTGTCTCTTAACTTCCCTTAACTTCTCGCCCTCAAAGGCGAATAACTTCTCTTAACTACCCAATCAAATATTCATAACATTAAGGATTGGCACAACAGCATCACTGATAGCTTCACTTGCCCAGATTGGGAAAGAACCAAGACCTGCAACACATACGAGGAGGCAGCATACTGCGAAGCGCTCGTCCCATGTAGCGTCTGTGAGCTCATAGTAATGCTCGTTGGTAACCTTCTCGAAGAGGATGAAACCTACGGTGCGGAGAATATAGACAGCTGTTACAACGATAGAAGTACATGCGATAACTGTACAGCAACGATGGAACATGTCAGGATTCTCAAACGAACCTACGAAGATTGTCATCTCAGCGATGAAGCCAGAGAAACCAGGGAGACCGAGGTTTGCAAGACCTGCCATCACATAACCTACAGAGAGGAATGGCATAATCTTCATCAAACCACCGAGCTGACGGATGTCACGAGTGTGAGTACGGCCGTAGATCATACCGATGAGGGCGAAGAAGAGGGCAGTCATCAAACCGTGAGAGAGCATCTGAAGGATGGCACCTGTGCATGATACCTTTGTCATCATAAGGAGTGCAAAGAGCACGAGACCACAGTGAGAAACCGATGAGTAAGCGTTGATGAACTTAAGGTCGGTCTGTACACATGCAGAGAATGCACCATAGACAACAGAGATAGTTGTAAGTACGAGGAATACTGGCACCCATGTATCCTGTGCTCCTGGGAGAAGGAACATAGCGATACGGAAACAGCCATAACCACCGAGCTTCATCAATACACCTGCGTGGAGCATTGATACTGATGTTGGTGCACAACCGTGACCGATTGGTGACCATGTGTGGAATGGGAACAAAGCACCGAGAACGCCGAAACCGATGAATACGAATGGGAACAGAGTGTTCTGTACTTCAACAGGAATCTGGTTGTTGTGAGCAATCTCGAGGATGTTCATCGTTGTAGCACCATTGAAGAAGTAGATACCTACGAGACCAATGATGATGAGTGCAGAACCACCCATGAGCATCAAGGTCAGCTTCATTGCTGCATACTCCTTATTGCCAGAACCCCAGTAACCGATGAGAAGATACATAGGGATGAGGGCTACCTCATAGAACATGAACATTGTGAAGAGGTCGATGCTGATGAAGAAGCCATACACACCAGTAGAGAGAAGGATGAACCACATGAAGAACTCCTTCGTCAATGGCTGGAGCTTCCATGATGCGAAAGTACCTGTGAAAACGATGATGCTTGAGAGAAGCAGCATCACTACCGAAATACCATCCACACCAAGAGCAAACTTGATATTGAGTGATGGGAACCAGTTATAGCTCTCCATAAGGAGCATCTCGTCTGTATTGCCTGCAGCACGCTCACCGATGAAATAAAGTGTGAGCCATACTGAAAGGGCAACAAGAACAGAAGAGCCTGCAACCATCACGCCACGTACCTGATTGACATTGCGAGCAGCCCAGAGACCGAGCAACATCAGCGCAGGAACTATTACGAAACTTATTAATGATATCATATTATTTACTATTTGACAATTTATAATTTACTATTTACTTTGAATTAAAGAGCCAATAGTATTAACGCAATGGCTACAGCACCGGTGATGTACCATACAGCATAGCTGCGAACATCACCGTCCTGAGTGTTACGCAGGCTTTCGCCACCCTCATTAGCACCCCATGCGGTGAAGTCAATGATGCACTTGTTGATGATGTTCTCGTCAATCCATGCAACTGGCTTAGAAACGCAACGGAAGAGAACCTTATGAGTAACGTACTGATATACATTATCCATATAGAAACGGTTCTTTGCCCACTTGTGGAGGTTAGGGAATGTAGCGTAGAGACGATCAGCGATAGGCTGTGAGTCACCCTTGTAGATGTAAGTAGCAAGACAGATAGAGCAGATAGCTACAACTGTAGAAGTAGCAGCAATCTGTGGGTTGAAGTGAATTGCATACTGTGCACCAGAAGCAGTAACGAGTGCGCCGAAGCTACCAAACATACCCTCGTGAGTGAAGCCAGCGATTGTAGATACGATACCTACACCAACTGTGATAACTGTGAGGAAGATGAGTGGGAATGTCATTACGTTCAGTCCGTGCTCACTTACGTGATGTGCCTCGTGATGCTCTACGTTAGCCTTGCTGCCGAAGAAGATGCACCAGTAGAGACGGAACATATAGAATGCTGTCATAGCTGCAACACCTGTCATGAACCAACCGAGAACTGGAGAGTACTCGAAGCAAGCTGTGATAATCTCATCCTTTGAGCTGAAGCCTGAGAAGAATGGAATACCAGAGATAGCGAGACAAGAGATGAAGAATGTTGCACTTGTGATAGGCATGTACTTATGCAAGCTACCCATTGCAGACATCTCATTGGTATGAACTGCATGGATGATAACACCAGAGCAGAGGAAGAGACAAGCCTTGAACATAGCGTGGGTGAAGAGGTGGTACATACCAGCCATATAACCCAGCTGTGCGTGGTTGTCGAGTACTTCGTGATGTCCTGGGAGGCAGCAGCCAAGTGCTACCATCATGAATGCAATCTGCGAGATGGTAGAGAATGCAAGTCCGCGCTTGATATCACTCTGTGCACAAGCTACTGCTGCAGCATAGAAGGCTGTGAATGCACCTACTACAACAACGATGCTCATTGCTCCTGGAGCATACTCAATCCATATTGGGAAGAGACGTGCAATCTGGAATACACCGGCAACAACCATGGTAGCTGCGTGAATGAGGGCAGATACTGGTGTTGGGCCTTCCATAGCGTCTGGCAACCAGATGTGGAGTGGGAACATTGCAGACTTACCTGCACCACCGATGAACATGAGTGTGAGAGCTGTAGGGAGAATCATGCCTCCTGCAGCAGCTGCACGGGCAGCATCGCATGTATTGAATGCAGTCATGCCATCAGCCATCTCAACTGTTCCTGCGAAGCTGAAGTTGAATGAACCTGTGTAGTAACCGAAGATGAGGATACCAACGAGGAAGAACATATCAGCGAAGCGGGTTACGATGAACGCCTTCTTGGAAGCATGAACGGCAGCGTGGAGTTCGTAGTAGAAACCGATGAGGAGGTATGAACTTACGCCCACGAGTTCCCAGAACATGTACATCTGGAAGATGTTGGTAGCTACAACGAGACCGAGCATTGACATGGTGAAGAGAGAGAGGTAAGCATAGTAGCGCTGGAATCCCTTCTCGCCATGCATATAGCCGAATGAATAAATGTGTACCATGAGGGATACTGTAGAGATAACTACGAGCATCATCACTGAGATAGGATCAAGGAGTACACCGAGATCAAAATGGAGTGAACCTAATGGCAACCATGTGTAGTTGTAAGGAACGAAGGTTGGAAGTGTGCCGTCAGCAAGACGCTCTGTACCGAAGAAGTACATGTAAGCGGTTACGTAGCTGAGGATAGTCACAAGACCAAGAGAGCATGTACCGATAAGGCCTGCTGCCTTGTGTGACCAAACCATCTGCTTTCCACCTTTAATATTTCCCAGATAGTCAACCAAACCTATTACAAGGAACGAAAGGAGAGGCAGGAGAACTATCGCGATGGTGAAATCGAAATTATTGACCATTTTCTTTTAGATTCTTTAATAGGTTTGACTTAGTTTTTGAGATTCTGGATTGATGTTACCTGGTCGCTCTTGAAGTGACGGTAAACAT
This sequence comes from Prevotella sp., assembly GCA_045627725.1. Classification (GTDB taxonomy): domain Bacteria; phylum Bacteroidota; class Bacteroidia; order Bacteroidales; family Bacteroidaceae; genus Prevotella. The sequence goes on from JAZQOH010000033.1 coordinate 128,849, forward strand.
TCAATACGATAGCGATGGCAACTGCCGACTCAGCCGCACTCACACCGATAGAGAACAATGTGAAGAAGAAACCTTCCATACTCTCTGGGAAGAGGAAACGGTTGAGAACTGCAAAGTTCATGTCAACAGCGTTGAGTACGAGTTCAACGGAGATAAGCATTGCTATCAGGTTACGGCGAGTAACGAAACCGAAGACGCCGATGAAGAACAATACTGCACTGAGTGCAAGGAATAATTGTACTGGTATCATAGCTTATTTATCCTCCATTTGATTACGTGAAACAACAAGACCACCGATGATACAAGCGAGGAGGAAGAGAGAGATGAACTCGAATGGGAGTACATACTGATACTTTTCTGATCCTACAAGAGCCTGACCGATTGCATCCATGCTTACCTCTGTGTCAGAAGCTGCACAGAACTGGTTGTAGAGGTTTGACTTAATCTGAGCACCGATTACTGTCAATGCACCTACAGCGCAGATAATTGCTGCAGGAATGCCACGCTTGAGGTTTACCTTCTCGCGGTAACCCTGAAGGCGACGCTTTGACACTAACTGAATGGCAAAGATATAAATCATTGTGATACCACCGGCATAGATGCTCAGCTGTGCTGCACCGAGGAAGGTGTAGTCAAGCAGGAAGTAAACACCTGCAATGGCGAAGAGCACAAAGAGAAGAGCTGTGGCAGCACGCATGATGCGCTCTGTCATAACAGAGGCGATGGCAGCAGCGATGATTACCAATGCCAGTATTACGAATACGATAAGATTAGCTGTAATTTCCATATCTTATGCCTCCTTTTCTTTAGCTGGTTCTACATTCTCTGCAACCTTCTTTGCCTCTGCAGCAGCCTTAGCCTTTGCTTCCTCTGCAGCCTTAGCAGCTGCTACCTTTGCGTTCTCCTCATACTGAGCCATCTCCTCTGCTGTTGGGGCAACGGCGAGATGCTGAACGAGAGCGTTACGGTCGAATGTTGCATTCTCAAAATCTTTAACAAACTCAATGGCACCGAAGTTACAAGCATTGACACAAAGCTGGCAGAACATGCAGTCGCCAAGGTCATACTGATAGTCGAGGAGTATCTTACCCTTCTTGCCATCAGCCTTGGTCACCATCTTTGATGCAATCTTGATAGTACCATTAGGACAAGCTGTCTCGCAAAGTCCACACGCCTTACACTTGCTCTGATCCTTCATCACAAGTGTGCCGCGGTGACGCTCAGCGATATGCTGTGTCTTGCGGTTCTCTGGATACTGCTCGGTAATCTTGCGTGTCATGTACTCACCCATGGTGATGTCCATGCCTGTGAACAAGGTCTTCAAGCCTGCCAGAGCACTACCGAAATATGATTCTTTATTCATTTTTACTTATCTTTTTTAATTGCCTGTGGTACGCCAACGAGTTCCTGCTCCTTGTCGAAGTTAGCCTTGAACTTGAATGCACGTACGAAGATTACTGCAAGAAGAACAGCGAGTGCTGCTGCAACAGCAATGCCTGAGTAGATAGAACCTACGAGGTCGAATGCTACGCATACTGTCATCAATACGAGATTGAAGAGAGCGAGTGGCATGAGATACTTCCATTCCATCTTCAGGATCTGGTCGATACGCAGACGTGGGAATGTCCACTTAATCCACATAAGGAGCCAAACCATTGCGAATGCCTTGCCGAGGAACCATACGATACCTGGGATGTAGCCCATAACCTCATCGAATGCCTCTACGCCAATCTGAATTGGAGCATAGCCACCGAGGAAGATGAGTGCTGTCATACCTGCAACGATGAACAGGTTGAGGAACTCACCGAGGTAGTAGAAACCGAAGCCCATACCTGAATACTCTGTGTGGTAACCAGCTGTAAGCTCTGACTCTGCCTCTGCAAGGTCGAAAGGACCACGGTTAGCCTCTGCATTACCAGCAATGATAAAGATGAAGAATGCGATGAGGGCAGGAATGTGTCCCTGGAAGATAAGCCATCCGAAAGGACCTGACTGTGCCTCTACGATGCCAGACACCTGCATAGTACCCGTGAGGATAGTAGCAGTAATGAGGCAAAGACCGAGTGACATTTCGTAAGAAATCATCTGCACGGCACCACGCATAGCAGAAACGAGAGCATACTTGTTGTTTGATGCCCAACCAGCAAGGAAGATACCCACGATGCCGATAGCGGAAACTGCTGTGTAGAGGAAGATACCTACGTTGAAGTCGAGGATGACAGCGCCCTTGTTCCATGGAAGGAATGCGAAGGCACCGATAGATCCTGCCATAACGAGGATAGGAGCAAGTGCATAGAGCAGTTTGTCGGCCTTGTCAACGAAGAAGATCTCCTTGATGAGCATCTTCACAACGTCGGCAAATACCTGCAGCAATCCCCAAGGACCTACTCGCATAGGACCAAGGCGGCACTGGAAGTATGCGCAAACCTTACGCTCCATAAAGATGAGCACGATAGCAAGCAAGGCATAGCCCACGATAATGAGCAGACCTACGAGTATGCACTCAATGGTTATAGCGAGCCACTCTGGGCAGAAACCCATGAGAAGGTCGTTGAACCAAGTTGTTATTATTGAAAAATCAAACATAATAAAGAGCCCCCTCCGTCTCCTCCCAAGGGGGAGTGCATTTAGAATGCTTAGAGTTTTATTGGGGTAGTTTAAAATTTAATACTATTATTATATTATATAAGGTGTAAGTGTCGCCTTCTTTTCCTCCCCTCGGGGAGGTCAGGAGGGGGCCTTATCTGTCAATATCAGGAATGATATAGTCAAGACCTGCACCTACAGCTACGAGGTCAGCCACCTTTGAGCCGCGAAGCATATCGTCAAGAGCATTGACAAGGTTGAGAGCCATTGGCTTCAGCTTCATGCGGTATGGAGACTTGTCACCCTTAGAGTGGAGATATACACCGAACTCACCGCTCGTACCCTCAACAGCGTAGTACCACTGTCCTTCTGGGCACTTGATGATTGGCTTCTGCTTGATGTAGTATTCACCTTCTGGGATATTGTCGATGAGCTGCTCGATAATCTTTATTGACTGCTCGATTTCCTTCACGCGGAGGTAGTAACGATCCTGTGCGTCGCAGTTGTCCATAACAATCTGCTCCCACTCTACCTTGTCATACATATCGTATGGGTAGTTCTTACGGATATCGTTAGCCCACTGAGAAGCACGGCTGTTAGAACCAGAGATACCGAAGTTGATACACTGCTCCTTTGTGAATACGCCCTCGCCCTCAAGACGCTGGTGAGTAATCACGTTGTCGCCGAATACATTAACGTACTCCTCGAGCTTTGGCTTAAGATAAGCGCAGAGCTTCTTCACGTTCTCCTGGAAGTTCTCGTCGATATCAGCCTGAAGACCACCGATGCGGTAGTAGTTCTGGATAAGGCGACCACCTGTTGTCTCCTCCATAACGTTGAGCACATACTCGCGGTCACGCATACAGAAGAGGAACGCTGTGAGGGCACCAAGGTCCTGAGCGTAACATCCGAGATAGAGAAGGTGACCATCGATACGCTGAAGCTCATCCATGATTGTACGGATAGTCTTGATGCGATCGTTGAGCTCTACGCCGAGAGCTTCCTCGATAACGCCACAGATAGCGTGACGGTTCATCATTGCCGACAGATAGTTGAGTCGGTCTGTCATAGCAAGTGTCTGAGGATAAGTCATTTCCTCGAACATCTTCTCGATACCGCGGTGGATATAGCCGAGGTGTGGGTAAATCTTCTTTACAGTCTCACCGTCGAGGATTGTCTGCATACGGAGCACACCGTGTGTAGATGGGTGCTGAGGACCGATGTTGATAACGAAGTCATTCTGGTCGAACAATGGAACGAGTTTCTCAACGAGATTGCCATCCTTATCGAGAGAATACTGATGAGCGAACTCATCCTCCTTATCGTCCTCGAGAGTGTATGAGTCATTCTCAGCCTTCCAATCCTTACGGAATGGATAGCCCTTGAAATCGTCGCGGAGGAAGATGCGTGAGCAGTTTGGATGACCGAGGAACTTGATTCCGTAGAAGTCGAACACCTCACGCTCCTGGAGGTCAGCAGCACGCCAGAGGTCATTTACTGACCACATAACGTCTGAGTCACCCTTCTTCTCTGCCATTGACTGAACAGAGATGCGCTCATGAGTCTGAGTATTCTCAAGAATATAGATACATCCGAGACCTTCCTCACCGAAGTCCTCACCGATGATGGTTACGAGGTAGTCGAAACCTTTCTTGTAGAGTTTCTCCATCTCTGGCTTAAACTCCTGGAAAGAATATACTATGTTGTTTAGTTTCATTTCGTCTGTCCTCCTTTATTTATTAGTACCGTTCCACCAGCCCTTGATCTCCTCAAGTGCCTTCTTTGGCAGATCCTTAATTACGAGTGGTTCTGGGTTCTTCTCCCACTTCCACTTACCATCATTGCCGAAGTATTTCTCAACCTTCACCTTACGCTGAAGCTGCATCATACCGTAGAGGATAGCTTCTGGACGTGGAGGGCATCCTGGGATGTAAACATCAACAGGAAGGAATTCGTTGATACCCTTCACAACATGGTAGCTCGACTTGAAAGGACCGCCAGAGATAGCGCATCCACCAACGGCAACAACATACTTTGGCTCTGCCATTTCATCATAGAGACGCTTCAGAACTGGAGCCATCTTGTGAGTGATAGTACCAGCACACATGATAAGGTCTGCCTGACGTGGAGAGTTACGTGTTACCTCGAAGCCGAAGCGAGCGAAGTCATAGCGGGCACAACCGCAAGCCATGAACTCGATACCGCAGCATGATGTAGCGAAGGTAAGTGACCAGAGAGAGTTACTGCGTCCCCAGTTGATAAGGTCATCCAGTTTACCGCAGATAGCATTAACACCGTTCTCGTTGAGCTCCTGAACGAGCTTCTCGAGAGTTTCGTTGTCCTTCCACTCTTCCAGAGGGATAGACTTGATAGATGGCATCTTCTTTACTTCCATTCCAGAGCTCCTTTCCGCCAAGCGTATGCAAGGCCAAATACCAGTACGAGCATGAAGAACCCGATAGAGAACAATGCCATCGTACCGAATGATTTAACAACTACTGCCCAAGGATAGAGGAAAACTGTTTCCACATCGAACATAAGGAAAAGAATAGCGAAGAGGTAGTAACCCACATGCATAGGAAGCCAAGAACTTCCCTTTGTTGGGATACCACACTCAAATGGCTCACCCTTTACCTTGTTGTAAGAACGTGGTCCCAGTATTTTGGCTGTAACGTAAGCAGCCACTACCAAGAAAACAGCCGTTATAACAACGGTTACAAACAATGTAAAATACATAAAGTGTATAAATAAAAATTAATTTAGCTCTAAATCGAGTGCAAAGTTAATAAAAATTTAGTTAAAAAGGCAATAAAAAGGCAGATATTTTCCACCCTTTTTTGTTAAAGCATCATTATTTAAACTTTTTGATACAAGAATTCAATGAAATATTAGTAAATGTCAATATTTACAAATTCATTTTCTCCAATAACAAGTACTTTTGCTCCCAATTAACAAATATTTAAATTATGAAAAAAACTATACTAGCTGCTTTCTTACTACTTTTCGTATTCAACATTAATGTTTGGGCAGAGAATAAACTTGAGGCTGAGAATGCTGAATACAGCATTTGCGACATAGTAAATAATTCCAAGTATTCTGGCGGAAAAGCTCTAAAGCTAACTGATTCAAAAGCGAAGATTACATTTAATGTCAACGTTGACAAGAAAGGTAAATACTCGCTCTTTGTTGCAGGCGATGGCATTGGTGGTGAGAAGATAGTAAACTGTTCCGTTAATGGCAGTTCGGCTCAGTTCAGTTTAAACACCTATAAGGAGACAGAAGTAGGTACATTCTTCTTATCGGAAGGTAAGAACATAATCAGTATCACACCTAACTGGACTTGGTTTGACATCGATTATATCCGTATCGATGAACATCACGACGAATATACATTCTCTATTTCATCCTCACCAGTGGATAAGAATGCCACAGAGGCTGTCAAACAGATGTACACTTTTCTTTACGATAACTTCGGAAACAAAACCATATCGGGCATGATGACAGGCGACATGAGTTCTGCTAACGGAAATGTCACCTTACACGATGACATTAAGGCTGTCTATCAGGCTTCTGGTAAATATCCTGCACTCATCGGTTTTGACTTTATCTTCGCAACTGGCAGAACAGAGAATGAGGGATGGTGCAAGGACTACACTCGCAAGGCTGTTGACCTTGCCAAGGACACTTATCGACGTGGTGGCATCCCTGCTTTTACATGGCATTGGCATGATCCAAGCCGTAAGACCGACAGTTTCAGAACAGAAGACTCAAGTATCAATATATCAGATGCTTTAAACAATGACGGTTCATGGAATACTTCATCAGAACTTTATCGTAATATCATCCATGACATTGACATCATCGCTGACTATTTTCTTGAACTACAAAGACTAAACATGGCATGTATTTTCCGTCCTTTACACGAGGCAAGCGGTGGATGGTTTTGGTGGGGACGCGACAAAGTGGCATCCAACTTTGTAAAACTCTATCAACTCATCTTCGACGAGATGACGAATGTGAAAGGAGTTCACAATGTCCTTTGGGTATGGAATGCAGGTACAGAGGATGCTGACTGGAACCCTGGAGACGATTACTATGACATCGTTTCTGCCGATATTTACAACAGTTCCTACGACTATTCAAGCAACTCATCTACTTTCGCTAAACTCAAGTTGCTCACCAAGGGCAAGAAAATCATCGCCCTGTCAGAGAATGGTCCTATTCCTGACATCGATAAACAAGCAGAAGAGGAAGCTATGTGGTCATGGTGGATGCCATGGTATAACACTTGGGACGGCAATTTCGTTAATCAGACCAGTAATAGCGAATGGCAGAAATGTATGAATGATCCACGCGTAATCACCCTCGAAGACAATAACACTTGGAACTCTATTCGTATCCCTACCCTATCTTCTGATAAGCATCACCTCTATGATCTCAACGGAAGCAGACTTTCCACAATTCCTTCACACGGTATCTATATTAACGAAGGCAGGAAGATGTTGAAATAAAAAACTTAGATCATACATGAATAATGATCCACAACTCCCATGAGTTTGTTTTTTTCATCAACAACGAGTACTGAGTGAACCTTATGCTTATTCATCAACTTCTGTATCTCGGTAATCTTTGTTGTAGGCAATACCATCTTAGGAGTGCGGGTGAGAATATCACCAACGGTATGATCGAAGAATTCCTTCTGCCATTTCTCGGTTGCGCGACGAATATCACCATCGGTGATGATACCTGTCACCCTACCCTCTTCGTCGAGGGATATGCCAAGACCTAACTTCTTCTGGCTCACTACGATGATAGCTTCGCCAAGATGCATATCCTCTGGCAAAATAGGCATATCATCGCTACGCATAACATCAGCAGCAGTTGTGAGGAGTCGCTTGCCAAGTTCACCACCAGGATGGAACTGTGCAAAATCTCGTGGTTTGAAGCCATGGAGCTCCATGAGGGCGATAGCAAGTGCATCACCCATGGCAAGGGCGGCAGTCGTACTGCTCGTTGGGGCAAGATTAAGAGGGCACGCTTCCTTGCTCACCTTTACGGTAATATGGGCATCGGAATATTTCGCAAGCAGCGACTGAGGATTGCCACTCATGGCTATGACCGGTACGTTCATATGAAGTACCATAGGAAGGAAGCGCAAAAGTTCATCGGTATTACCCGAATTACTCAAGGCAAGAACGACATCATCTGGTGTCATTACTCCCAGATCGCCATGGAAGACATCGAGAGGATTGATGAAGAAGGCAGGAGTGCCCGTAGAGGATAGCGTAGCAGCAATCTTCGCACCTACGTTACCACTCTTTCCAACGCCCGTTACGATAACCTTTCCTTTACAGCGGAACATCATATCAACGGCCTTCTCGAAGTTCTCATCCATCTGAGGGATCAAACCGAGAATAGCCTCTGCCTCGTCGCGAAGGCATTGTATTCCATATTCCTTTATACTTTTCATACGAGAAGTTTTTCTATTAATGGTTCGAGGTCATCAAGATAGAGCATATTAGGACCATCGGAGAGTCCCTTGTCTGGATCAGGATGTACCTCAAAGAAATATCCGTTTGCACCGAACGCCTTTGCTGCCAAAGCCATGGAAGGCACGAACTTACGGTCACCTGCCGTACTTCCATTGCCACCACCAGGGCGCTGTACGCTATGCGTGCAATCCATTATCACTCGTGGAACGATTTCAAGCATATCGGGGATGTTACGGAAATCAACTACAAGATTATTATATCCGAAACTATTACCTCTTTCCGTGAGCCATACCTCAGGCTTCTCCTCCATGTCTTCCCAAGTGCCTTTCACCTTTCCTACAGGATATTTCATATCCACACCGCTAAGGAACTGTGCCTTCTTGATGTTGACCGTCTTACCCGTCTTGGCAGCAGCAACGAGAAGATCTGTCTGACGGCAAAGGAAAGCAGGAATCTGAAGAACATCAACGACCTCTGCCACTGGTGCTGCCTGGTATGCTTCATGAATGTCGGTAAGCAACTTGAGACCGTACTTTTCCTTCACATCGGCAAGCATCTGAAGTCCTTTCTCCATTCCAGGACCACGGAACGAAGAAAGACTTGTGCGGTTTGCCTTATCAAAGGAAGCCTTGAAGATTATTTCGGTGCCAAGATGTTTGTTTATCTCAACGAGGCGCTGAGCAACGGTATCAAGAAGTTCTGCACTCTCAATAACGCATGGGCCAGCTATAAAAATTGGTTTCAACATATTCATATCTATTTCTTCCAAAACTTACTCGTTATATCAGTAAGAGAAAGGTCTTTCTCTACTTTGAACAGTTTCTGGTTGGTTGTTCTCTTATCAAGCCCTCCAAGTTCCTCCACATAAGGGCCGAGCTTTATGAAATCGAAGTTCTCCAGCGAGATATCCGGTGACAGTTCATGCCTACCGGAATACCATGCTACCTTCAGATGTGGCGCCTTTCTGCGTATATATGAAGCTATATCATTCACTCCACATGTATCCGCATCGCCTCCCATGAGACAGAAGCAGGTGACATCATCGCCATACTTACGAAGCATTTCATCGACTGCAAGATAGTTGAGAGGTTCCCCGATGTCATCCCATAGATACTTACTATGGCACCCAAGGCAATGACATGGGCAGTTTGATATATTAACAGAGAGAGTGACCTCATCAGGTATCTCCTGAAAGACCACTCCCGTATTTACGTATTTCATCATGTACAATTTATGCTTCTGCCACCTGCTTGCCTTCTGCATAGTAGCGACGTGCTGCCTCCTTCTGACGAGCCTGTGAGAAGTTGCTTACGCGCTTCAAGTAGCCGATGATGCGAGTCATATAGTCAACATTCTTCGAACCGCACTTTGGACACTCGTGGAGATAGCGCTTGTCGATAGTACCACAGTCGTTACAGATTGTGTTAGGAATGTTGAATGTAAAGTAGTTACATCCCTCCTTAGCAGCAATACGAAGGAGCTGGCGATACTGTGCCTTCGACAGATGCTCCTCAAGGTTCATGTGGAGAGCAGAACCACCTGTGAGGTGCTCGATGTATGGTGCGCCGTGAAGCTTGAACTTATCAACGATGTTTACTGTCTCATCCTCTACGATATAGAAATATGAGTTATAGCAATCGCGTGGCACGAAGTAACCATCTTCCCTATCCCACTTAGCATGCTTAACGCCTACGTTCTCAGCAGGAATCATCTCACAGTTGAAGAGTACTTCCTTGGTGCGATACTGCTTGTTGTAAAGCTCAACGAGAGAGAGAATGCCCTGAACGAACTCGCAATACTTATCGTTAGGAGTAATCTCAAGTCCCATGAACTCAGCTGCCTCTACGAGACCGTTCACACCAATTGTGAGATACTGACGGCTCATGTTGATGTAGCCAGCATCAAAGAGAGGAAGCATGCCATGTGTCTGCAGTTCCTTAAGGTTCTCATTGTATGCAAGCTGCACCTTATGGCAGAGATCTATCACGCTTGCGAGATATTCCTTATAGTCCTTACCATTGTTCTGTGCATACTGCACGCAACGGTTGAGGTTGATTGTAAGCACACTCTTTGAACCTGTTGACACACCACCAGCACCGAGAGTATAAGAGAATCCGTTATCCTGGATCTCATTACGCAGACGGCAACAAGAAGCAAGCGAGTCAGCATTATCACTCATGTATGTGAAGAATGAATGTCCCTCAGAATACATCTCAGCAGTGAAGTCACCATACTCCTTGTCGCGGCAGTCGCCATTCTCGTCTGTAAGGAGAGCCATAGTCTCTACAGGGAATGTGAGAACTGTCTTTGTGCGCTCCTTGTTGAACCACTTCATGAATCTCTTCTGCATCCAGTTGAGACCATCCCAGTCAGGCTGTGTTCCGTCAGGGAAATAGAAGTTGCCGAAGATTGACTCGAAGTAGAACTTGTCATAATATGAGATATTCCAGAATACAGCCTGGAAGTTACGTGCTCCAGTTGGCTGGTTGATGGAATATACAATCTGCTCAAAGCAGTCTGTGATAACCTTGTCAATAGTACGAGCCTTCAGTGAGAGGTCTGCCTGCTTCTCAGGGTGCTGCCAGTAGTCCTTGCCAAACTCATTGCCTACGAAATAGTTGAGATACATAAGGAACTCAGGAGTAGCACATGCACCAGAGAGCATAGAGCTAACGATAAACACCATGTTTACAAAACCGCCGCAGAATGACTTGAGGTTTGTTGGAGCAGTAGAATTACCACCGATACCTGTTGTTCCGCCAATGAGCCATGGATACATTGTGATGGACGCACAATATGGCGCAATGCTCGTCTCGTCGTTCTTATATATAAAGTGGTGTGTGAGCAAATCGATATAACGGTCGCTTACTTCCTTACCATACATCTTCTTGATGCGGTCGGTAAGCAGACGACGGTTCAAACGGATGAAGTTCGACTTAGGGAGCTCACCTATCAAAGTTGCAATATTTTTATGTTCAACATTTGCATTTGCGTCAAACTTTGAACCTGTTGCAGCGTTGGCCGCATCCATGTAACTTGTCAAAAAATTCAACTTCTCAAGTGTCTCGCGATCTTCAGAGTGGCTCTGACGATAGAGCATGAAACTCTTAGCCACGCTATAGTGGCCTTCCTTCATGAGTGCTACCTCTACCTGATTCTGAATATCCTCCACCTTGATATCATCCTTAATATCCAAGTGACTGATAATCTTTGAGATAGAACCTACATTAAATGACTCTCCAACAGCTTCAAAGGCCTTAATGATAGCCTTCATAATCTTATCCAGAGAGAACTGGTCGCGCGATCCATCACGCTTGAGAATTGTGAAATTTGTTAAGTCCATGAGTTAAGTAAATTGTTCAAATTGGAAAACTTTTGTTTATGAAAATTCAAAAAAGTTTTCCATTTTTGTAAACTATTGGGATGTTTAGGTTATCTGAAATTTCCTTTTTTGATAATTTTCGACTGCAAAGATAGTATAAAAATCTCATCCTCGCAAACCTTTTTGTATATATTTTTCATGCAAATTTTCACATTCACTTTTATAATGAATGATAACGCATACAAAGTCAAATCTTTATACCGCTTTAACTAAAGAATACTAAAGTTTACTCTTGTTCAGTGTCATCTTTACGGGAAGCATGTTTCCTTCATCATCATAATAAAGTTTATCGACGCAAACGCAACGCCTCACTCCACAATGATAGTTAGGATTTGCTTTCCTCTTTTCTTCTGAACGCATCTCATCCCTATGACGACTCAAATCAGCCGTATGATAGAACATATACCATTGATTCTTGTATTCCACAATGGAATGATGATTGGTACCGCTATTCACCGGACCAAGTATCACTCCTTTATATATATAAGGACCCAATGGATTATCAGCCACGCAATATGCTATCTCTGGTTCATGTCCATGGAAAGGACCGTTGCTATACGACAGATAGTATATCTTCTTCTCTGTCTCCTTGCCATCTTTCATTGTCTTCACCTTCCTTGAATGAACCCAGACAGCTTCAAAGAACTCTTTTGTCCCTTCTATAAGATACACTTTGCCGTCATAGCTTATCATGTCTTCATTCAACTTGATGCAGCACACCTGGTTCTGTCCCATGAATAGATATGCCTGACCATCATCATCGATGAAGCAGCAAGGGTCAATAAAATCCCTGTCACACACTACTCCAGGACTATCTATCGAGATAAGCGGATGACCAAGAGGATCCTTGAAAGGTCCATAAGGACTATCGGCTACTGCCACACCAATATGTTTCTTGTCCGTAGGATAATAGAGGTAGTACTTCCCGTTTCGCTCTACGCAGTCAGGTGCCCATGCAGCTTCCTTAGCCCATGACGTCTGGTCTATAGGATTGAACACCATTCCATGGTCGCGGTATTCTTTCATATCCACCGTGGAATAGACATGATAGTCCTCCATCGAGAAAGATGCAGCATCATCCTTGTCATGACTCGGATATATAAATAAGGTGTCATTGAATACTCTGGCAGAAGGATCAGCAGAATACATGTGAGTAATTATCGGATTACCCACAAGACGATCCTGCGCCATACAAGGAACGGTCTGCCACATCACCGCACTTAATGCGACCAATGCCATTTTATCTACCATATCCAACATTCCTCTCATCTTACTTCAAGAAACCACCTATAAAAGACTTAAGCATCTGCATCGCACCGCCAACCTTCGTCACAGCTCCTTCAGTAAATCCTTTAACGCATTGTCCGTTAAGTTTACTTATCTCCTGCAGTTCCTGGTCAGAATAGTCGCCAGTATGCTTCGCTATTTTCTTGTTGACCTCATAGTATTTCTTTCCCACTTTTGTCCAATCGTTAAAGCTGTAGTTATCACCATTGATGGCAATATCCTGACTGATACTGCGCAGATCGTTTATAGCAGATTGCTTTGTCTGACATGAAGAGATCAGAATGACAAGAGAAATAATCGCAAAATATACTTTTTTCATAATCTAAGAGAATTTAATATGTTTTAATAGTGCAAAGATACAAACTTTTTCAAAAAAAACATACTTTGGGAAGCTACTTGTTATTTGCAGAGAAAATCCTTATCCTCAATCACATTACCATCGGCGTCTGTAATGCGCCAATGAGTAATATTGCGTTGTTCACTTGCTATGCGAACTCCGCACTTGGTGATCTTCCGTCCATCTGCTTCATAAGGAATGGCATATCCCTTATCGTCAATCTGCGCAAGGGCATTCTCTACGGTATCATCAACCTTCAACTCCAGCACGAAGATGTCTGTCTTGGTCTTGATAACCACATCGGCACGTCCAAGGATGCTCTTAACTTCGGTATCGACTTTGCTGTTAAGAAGCGAGAACACAGAATAGAGGATGAGTTTATAGAATGCTTCTCGCGTCTTCTTCTTCATCCACTCCTTCTTTGTGATAATATCATAAGGAAGACTGGCAATCCATGATCGTAATCCTATTAGTGCTGTAGATAAATCACCATTCTTTACAGCTCGTGCCATAGCCAGAACTGCAGCATCGCGATCCAAATCGTCTGCGTCCATCAGGTAATTAGTCAGACTTTCTATCATGCCACGTCTTACTTCGTAATTAGGGAAATGGAGCGTGTAAGAATCCAATTCCTTGTCATACGAGGCAATTGTAAGATACCCGCTTTGATAGAGCAAAGGGATTGGTGTTCTCGCTTTTTCACATGGTACATTAAAAGCATTGATAGATAGCTCTGCTCCGTCAAAATCAAGAGGATTGAACGCCGGATGATGCTGAAGATGTTCTATCAGCGATTTTGAGGTGCCAGATTCAAACCAGTAATGATCGGTAGAATTGTCATCCAAAGCTCTGAGAAGACTAAATGGAGCATATATATCTTGGCTATTTTTAGAAAAATGATAGCCATCATAGTTTTTCTTCAGTAATGCATACGCTTCATCAACTGTAATCTCCAGGTTCTGAGCATATTCCTCAACGCATGGTCTAAGAGTCGTGTCAAGTTCTTCTTGTGTGATACCGCAGATTCCCGAATAATCATCATCCATGGATATCTGATTAAGATTGTTCAATTCAGAGAATATACTCAATTGTGAGAATTTGGTAACACCTGTGATGAAGACAAAGCGTAGGTATGCACCATCAAGTTTTACTGTCTGATAGAAACCGCTAAGTATGGTGCGGACGCCCTCAAGCATGTCTTCATTATACAAGTTGCGCATCATTGGAGTATCATATTCATCAATGATGACCACCACCTTACTGCCTAATGAGTCATGAATATGGCGAATCAGTTGATCAAAGCGCGAGCCGAATTCATTGATACGCTTTGTTGTGCCATATAGTGTCTCGTATTTTTCGAGCATTGCCGACAAGACTTCTCGCACACCCTCAAGCGAGGTACAGTTACGCATCTCGCTCATGTCAAAGTGCAGCACAGGGTACTTTGTCCACTGCTTTTCCAACTCAATCACCTTTAGTCCCTCAAACAATTCCTTCTGCCCTTTGAAATAAGCCTTGAAGGTATTGCATAGAAGAGACTTACCGAATCGGCGAGGACGAGCCAGGAATACATACTTGTATCTATTGGCAAGATCGTACATCATATCTGTCTTGTCAACATATACTTTACCTTGTTCCCTTATTTCCTGGAACTGGTCAGTATCTACAGGGTATTTGAATTTGCTTCTGTTCATACGTCTGCAATGTGGTTTCTGTGAGTTATATACAAGAACAACTTGATTTGGTCGGCTGTTCTGGAGATGTGCCAAGATATCTCTCTTGCTGCAAAATTATAAAATAATTTTTATATATCCGCAAGGTTGCTTCAGAAAATGTGTATTTTTATGTAAGAATACTCATAATAGAAAGTATTCGCGTACATTCACGGATTAATTATCGATCATTCACGTAAAAAACAGAAAAACCGCTGCCCCGGTGATGAGAGCAGCGGTTTGTTTATAAAGTCATTGAGATAGGAATTATCTGTCAAAAGTGGTGTTTGATATCTTTTGCATATGCATTGGAGCATTTATCATGAATGGAGTTGTGTCATCACCACTTGCAGCGAGGATGCTTATGTTCTGCTCCATCTTCACCAGTTTTATCTCTGGCTTCTTGAATTCTTTCTTTTTCATATCGAAGTAGTTTTTTCGTTGTTAACTGATTACTTGAACATTACCTTCTTGCCATCCATGATGTATATCTCGCCCTTCTGTGGAGAAGTGATGCGCTGACCACGGAGGTTATACATAGGAGCGTTGAGGTCGAGACGCTCTGCCTTCTCTGCGTTGATGCCTGTTGCCTCGTCGAAGCCGAAGATAGCATTTGCCTTAGATGCAGATGCACCACTGCCGAGCCAGAGGTAGCAGCGGAAAGCATTAACATAGCTGCCTGTACCTGCGCGAACGAACTTATCCTCACCTTCTGCACTAGTGGCATATCCGTAAGCACCTTCAGGAACAGCAATCTTCTTGTATGTGCCATAGAGACCGTATGCAGATGGGTTTGTAGCATCAGCCATAGATGTTGTCGCCTTTATCTTTGCACTATTTAATGAGATAGATGTAATATCTTTAGCAGGGGCGAAGAAATAAGCTATGTTAGCCTGTACGCCCTCTGTCTCCTCTGCGAAGTAAACAGTCTCATTCTCATACTTCTCATAGGTATAGAACTTACCGAGAGTAGCAGCCTTTTCTGCAGGAATATCGAATGGAACGATGAAAGAATACTTACCGCCATCCATTGTTATGCTTCGGTTGAATTTCACGCTTGCTGGAGTAACGTTAACAGGACATGTAAATGCCTCGTTTCCGTTTATCTCCAAAGCATCCTTCATTACGATAACGTCCTTAACAGGATCGTTATTTTCATCAATAACCCCAGTATAATCCATAAATTCCACCTTCCTGCCCGTCATAGCGTTGTAGAAAGAATATCCATCAGGCAAAAAATTACTGTCTGCCCATACAGCAGGCTTGTTTTCTGCTTCGGTAATAAATCTACCTCCATACACATTAGCAGTGCTGTAAAAAGAAAAAAGAGCATTACCTGTAACAGAGATGAAATTACCTCCATGAATTGTGATAGAGCCCATAGAACTGATCGTATCATAATTGTTCGACTTTATCGTGCCTGTCTTATCTGTACTGCTGTCTATGATTGTAAGTGAACCATTAGATAGATTAATTAATGGTGCTTGTGCTACACTTTCTATCTTATGACCATTAAGGTCCATAGTCACATTGCAGCCAAATTTGTTAATCTCGAGAAAAGAACTGATTTCAACATCTGCCAGCATCTTCATTGTTGCAGCAGTACCAGCATTGACTGCAGCAGTGAGAGCATCCTCAATGTTGCTATACTTCGTTTCTACTCCACCGATGGTGACGGAAGCCACATTATCTGCCCACGTCTTCATTGGGCTCATCGCCATCATGACTATCGCCATGAGCAGCGTGAAAAGAAATTTTGTTTGTTTCATTTTGTTTATTTATTAAGTTAGAATTTTTCTATATTATAAAATATGTGCAAAGGTAATAAAAAGGCATGGAAAAAGCGTTGTCGCGAAACGAGTAGCGTTGTCGCGAAACGAAAACAGCGTTGTCATGAATTTGATTTCAGGACAACGCTATGATGTAAAGCACTGAAAGACAGTGCGTATTTAAGTATGTTGATTTATACTACATTTATTACATAATCTTCACGTATTATTGTCTTTTCATCGCTGAACGTAACGATAGTAAGGGCCTTTCCCATCGCAATATCAATGCTTTTACATCGCAATATCAATGCTTTCCTGCTGTCATTTCATAGGGATGACAACTGTCCTACGCCGTAGGAAAGTTTTCCTAACGCCGAAATAACGGCGGGAAAACTTTCCCGATGCCAAAATACAGGGTAGGAAAAAGTGTAGTTTTTACAAGAAAAACAACAACTTAAAATACGAAAAAAGCAAAATTTTGGCACTAATATACGAAATGACTCCATAATATATAACGCTTACGCTAAACGAAAATTATCGAAAATTATCCGTGAATTTATTCGTAAATTGAAGGTTAATAAATAATTCACGAGAAAATTCACGGACAATTCACGAGAATTCACGTTAAAAAAGAAAATATCTCATTTGGAGTCAATATGTATATTAAAACCAAAATTATATACACTTTATACACTAGCGAAACCTACCCCCTTGTTTTACAGCCTTTTAACCTAGTGTATATAATAGTGTATATAAGATGTATATAGTGTATAAAACGAAAGTGTACTTAAGTGCTGTTTCGTGTTTTTAGCGCATCGTTGGAAATTTTTGTTCTGTGCGGTTGGATTTTCATCTTGATTATTTATTGATTTTCAACAGATTTCTGAGCGCAGCGAAATCAAAAGACATTCCGTCAATATATTTTCAGCTAAGATTCTTCTAAGATTCTCTCATAAGATTTTAAAATCTCAGTAAAAATAACAGAGATAATCTTTGCTGAAAATAGAAAAAGAATCTTATTTTTAGATTTCGCACTACGTGCTCAGAAATACAAATAAAAATCTTTTCATTAAAATCTTGATAAAATCTCCAACCGCACAGTTCGAATTACTTCATCTCACTCTGCGCACTGAGCCATTCGCCTGGCGTTATGCCTTCCTGAGCCTTGAAAACGTGGGAAAGACTGCTCTTGCTGGCATATCCGCAAGATTGGGCAATAGCTTGAAGGGAGAATTCAGGATGCTCCAGCATGAGGCGCTTTGCATGTTCCACGCGAAGATAAGGCAACCACTGACGATAGTTAGCAACCTTGGTGTGCTGCTCAAGATAGAAGTTGAGGGAGGTGACGGAGATGCCCATCTCCTTAAGAGCAGAGTCTAAGGAGACACTCGGGTTGGTATAGCGGCACTGCTCCACCCATTGCTCTATGCGCTGCTGGGTGAGAGAGTGGGTATCTTCCTGAATAGGGGAGGCATCCTTTGTTTCTTCCTCTATCATGTCTGCCTCCGTTATCTCGTTGGTCACATCAATGAGATCTGACATATTGTCGCCATAGGAAAGGAAACGCACAACGAACCAGATGAGGAGTCCCATGACGATGAGTCCGAAAAAGGAATTGAAAACGAGGGAGGACGTCATTCCTGACCATGGGGTGAAGAGGGAGAAGATGATAACCCAGTTCATCGACCTGGCAGTATAGTGCAGCGCTTCATGTCGCTCTTCCAGTTCTTCATCGGTGAGGCGACTGCTTGTTCTCTTCATCTCCTTGCTGAGGGTGACAGAGAGTTCTATCAGTTTGATGAAATAGCAGAGAGCTACGACGAAGGTGGCTGTCTTCCATGGAGCATCATCATTGATGAGTGTTCCTGAGAAATATCCTACTGCAAAGATGGCATAGCAAAGGAGGATGAAGGCACTGTTGCGGATGTATCGCGCCTTCATGCCGCGTCCTGCTCGCAGCAGGTTGAGCTCTCCCATATTATAGAGGGGAGTGACGATGACATAGAAGGCAAGGTTTATCATCCAGCACAGTGTGACACTCGACTCGCGGAAATGTCCGAAGAACTGTATGAGATTATGGATGCCAAGAAGCATGGTGGCAGCACAGATCAGCCAGCGCGACCTGTCATATACATCTGACTGCACCTTGCCCCTATTGATAATGGCAATGAGTATGGCTATGATTATCAGTGAGGCTGCTCCAAAGAATCTAACTCCTGTTATGAGATCTTGTTCTATCATTGTATCTTATTCAATTTTTAGTGCAAAGTTACAAACTTTTTGAAAAAAAACTCATTTTGAGGAGCATTGTTGTTTATTTTTTAATAGAATTTGTTAACTTTGTACTAAGTTTGCTTAAAGGAAGTATATAATTATGATAAAGGCACTATTTCTTGACGTTGACGGCACTCTCGTTAGTTTCATCACACATAAGATACCACAATCTACAATAGAAGCTATCAAACAGGCACACGACAATGGCGTGAAGATTATCATCGCTACAGGACGATGCCGTAAAATAATCAATAACCTTGCAGATATTGAACCATATATTGATGGATATAGCTGCACGAATGGCGCATTCAATATAATCGGCAGTCAGGAGGTTAGTTTCTATCCTATAGAAAAAGACGACGTAGAGAAAGTGATAGCAAAGGCGAACGCAGAGAATGTTGCCTGCATATTGTCTGGCAAGCAAAGTGTCACCTGCATAAACCGCAACGAAATATTCCATAAGGTATTCGTAGAAATGCACAACATACCTTATTTTGCCGGTGAACAACCAGACATTGAGGTTATCATGAAAGAGGGAGTCAGTGAGTTTACTCCGTTCTTTTCAAAGCAGATGGAAGAGGAACTAATGGCTGATCTTGACAACTGCGAGAGTAGTCGCTGGTATCCAGCCTTCATGGACATCACTCGCAAAGGTGTGAACAAAGGGTTGGCAGTCAAAGACGTGGCAAAACACCTCGGCATTTCCATCTCTGAAACAATGGCAATAGGCGATGGTGACAATGATATTCCAATGCTTACAACAGCAGGCATCGGCATTGCTATGGGCAATAGCGCTGATGATGTGAAGAGTAAAGCCGACTATGTCACCGACGATGTTGACCATGACGGCATATACAACGCTCTCATGAAATATGGTGTGATTTAAGGTTGTTTTGTGGAGCTGGAGGGAGTCGAACCCTCGTCCAAACGGTGAAACAATATGCTTTCTACATGCTTATCTTGGCCTTCATTTTCGTGTTACGACAAGACCCAAGCCACCAACCGTAACCTTATCCCCTAAAGTTTCGCCAGCGACGCAGGGAAAGCCGCCGACTATTTCCGATATTCTAGCACCGCATTGACCAGTAAGCCTCAGAAAAGGGGCTCTGAGCGATGTCCCGTTCCCTCGCCTGGCAAGGGAATAAAGCTAATCTACTATACTTCGATTAAGCAGCGAGAGCGTAACGTGTTTCGCCAATTAAATTGTTGACCGAAGGGATTATGGAGTCCACAGCCGTTACTCCGCATGCTTACATACCACCCCAATCCGCTGTCAAATCCAGTCAGCCCCTTGGTTATCTTTTCCTCTGAAAATGTGTATGTTGCGATAAAAGACAAGCGCTTGTGTGCAAAAAGTGTGGAAGAATAAATCCCACAACAACACACATCCATCATCTTTCAAAATGCAAAGGTAATACTTTTTTTCGTTATTGACAACACTTTGAGCAAGATAATATCAAAAAACTTAATTCGAAACCTCGCAAGCCAAAAGATGACGTTATAAGATAATAAGCTCTGTGACAAAGACAACGAGGGAGCATATCACCGCTACTGGGAAGAGACCTAATCCGCACCATGCGGCAACAATGCCTGTCAACATTGCTATGAGACCAGCCATAGGTGACTCCGTAGCCTCGATGATGGCAGGGAAAGTCATTACAGAAAGCGTGACATAGGGAACATAGTAGAGGAAACTGCGAATAAACCTGTTCCTTATCTTACCGCGAATGAGCGTAACAGGCAAAATCCTTATGATATTCACGACAATAATCATCGTTGCCAGATATATCAGTTTCATGACTCTTCCTCCATCTTTACAGGTTTGACAATAGCAGCTATGGCAGAGATTACAAGAGTGAGAATGATTGTCTTTGTGCCAGAGTTCATTTCACACAGAACAGGCATCACAGCACATATTCCGCTAAACAGGAAACTGCATGCCACGGCACTCATCACTCCCCTATCCTTCTTGGATGGCGGTATGACAATAGCTATAAACATTCCATAGAGAGCAACACTTAGGGCGGAAACAATATTCGTTGGCAATATGTCTCCCGCAACTATGCCTGAAGCACATCCTGCACTCCACATCACAGTAGAGATTATCATTGCTCCATAGGTGTATGATGGTGCAAGATGTCCGGGATAGGCAATGGATATACCGAAAATCTCATCCGTTACGCAAAGCGCCATGGAAATTCTCCTTAGCAATGATGTGCCAGGAATGAACTTCTGCGTCAACGCTGCCGTCATAAGCAGGTAGCGCATATTGGCAACAAGACTGAGTCCTACGACCTCGGCAAGAGCGGCATTTGCTGAGATGAGGGAATATACCCCATATTCGCCAGCAGAGGCACGGGTGAGGAAACTACTTATCGCCCCCATCCACCATGTAAGCCCTGCCTTACTTGCCACGATGCCTATGGAGAAAGCTACAGCAAAATACCCGAGACCAATAGGTAAGCCATCTCGTAATCCGTAAACAAATGGTTTATTATTCATTATTCGATTATGTATTTTCACATGCAAAATATGCACGCTCAAAAAAAGAACGCGCTAAGGGGTTGCGCGTTCTTTTTCGTATATTGCCATGCTTTGATTAGAAGTCATCATCATCACTTTCTTCTGCAGCATCAAGAGAAAGGTCATCACTTTCCTCATAGGTGGTGCGATAACTCTCTTCCGCGAGCTGATCCTCATCGTATGAGTCATCGTCCTCATCCTGCTTGTAGTAGTTATCCTCTATCTCTACATCTGCATCATCATCATCGTCAGAATCCGAACTAGAAGAAAGGTCGTCATAGAAATTCTTTACTTTGACAAGCTCTGGCTTCTCCTTTGCAAAGATAGCTTCCACCCATAGTCCCTTAGGAATCTCAAGAACCTCAAAACCATCCGCAACCTTCTTCTCGTAGAGACCACCTGGCTTGCGAAGACGATCCTTTGGCAATGATGTGGTAGAGATATCAAAGCCACTCTCGATGATATCCTTGATGCTCTGCGAAATGGAATCCCATCCTCCACCGAAGTTACGATCAAGCACATCGAGGAGCTTTGCTGCAGAGATATGATGAATATTCTCATAGGTAAGGTCAGTAACACGAAGGATTGGACGCTTCTTGATTGCGTATCTCACCCTTGTCTCACCAATCTGAAGACCATCAACCTTCATGCCGCGAGCTTCATATTTCTTGATAATCTCAGGACGGTCAATCTTCACTTCCTCTATATCGAAAGCAGTACGTATGATAGTCATGTATCTGCTATAGTTCTCGCTAACATCAGAATCCTTGTCTGCATTATTCCAGATACTGAATACATCATTTTCCTGAAGTTCCCACACGTTGCTCTTGGTAAGAGTCTTCAGTGTCAGCATTTTAACGTCTATTGTCATATTGATTTATTAGATAATATTTTCTTTTTCGATGCAAAAATACAATATTACTTGTGTTTCTACAAATTTTTTTGCTATTATTTTTTGTTTAGTTGACATATATTTCTTAATTTTGCGCCTAAATCAATTATGGCACGATATTTATATCTGCCGAAACACACATTATATAATATAATAATGATAGAACCTCTTGCAGAACGTTTGCGTCCCAAGACGCTTGACGAATATATAGGACAGAAACATCTCGTGGGCGAAGGTGCCATACTACGACGTATGATAGACTCCGGCCATATCTCTTCATTCATCCTCTGGGGACCTCCGGGAGTGGGCAAGACCACCCTTGCGCAGATTATCGCCAACAAACTGGACACGCCTTTCTACACCCTCTCGGCCGTTACGTCGGGAGTGAAGGAAGTGAGAGAAGTGATAGAGCGTGCGAAGTCGGGACGTTTCTTCTCGCAGGCAAGTCCTATTCTCTTCATCGACGAGATACACCGTTTCTCCAAGTCGCAGCAGGACTCACTGCTCGGAGCCGTGGAGAGAGGTATCGTCACGCTGATCGGTGCCACAACGGAGAACCCATCGTTTGAGGTTATCCGTCCTCTGCTCTCCAGATGCCAGTTATATGTGTTGAAGTCGCTGGAGAAGGATGATCTTCTCGAACTCCTCAACCGTGCCATAACCACTGACGCTGAGCTGAAAGAACGCAACATACGCCTGGAAGAGACAGGGGCAATGCTGAGATATAGCGGTGGAGATGCGAGGAAACTGCTTAACATCCTGCAACTTGTAGTAGATAGCGAGAGCAGTAATGAGGTTATCATCACTGATAGCCTCGTGGAGAACAGACTACAGCAGAATCCTCTCGCCTATGACAAGGATGGCGAGATGCACTATGACATCATTTCTGCCTTCATAAAGAGCATCAGAGGCAGCGATCCTGACGCTGCCCTCTACTGGATGGCAAGGATGATAGAAGGCGGTGAGGATCCGCAGTTCATAGCACGAAGACTCGTTATCTCTGCTTCGGAAGACATTGGTCTTGCAAATCCTAACGCACTACTGCTCGCAAATGCTGCTTTCGATGCCGTGATGAAGATCGGTTGGCCGGAGGGAAGGATTCCTCTTGCAGAGGCTTGCGTGTATCTGGCAACGAGCCCAAAATCCAACTCAGCATATTGCGGTATCAATGATGCCTTGCAGTTAGTACAGAAGACTGGCAACAGACCCGTTCCTCTCCATCTTCGCAATGCTCCAACAAAACTGATGGCAGATCTGGGCTATCACGATGGATACAAATATCCTCACGACTATCCAAACAATTTCACATCACAGCAGTATATGCCTGACGGACTTACCGAAGAACGCCTATGGCATGCCCAGCACACTCCTGTGGAAGAGAAGCAATATCAGCAGATGCTTAGGCTCTGGGGAGAGAGATTTAAGGATTAAATCTCGAAAAATCGAATAATCGAAACATCGCATTATCGAAACATCGCATTATCGAATAATCGAAAAATCCCCATCCCTTAACAACCAAAGAAAGAAATAGAATTTAATGTTTGACCAATTACTAAATGTTCTAGAATATCTGGGCACTTTTGCCTTTGCCATTTCTGGAATACGCCATGCAGCTGAGAAACAGTTCGACTGGTTCGGTGCTTTCGTATGCGGAATAGCCGTTGCCATCGGTGGCGGTACCATTCGCGATGTACTTCTCGACGTCACACCTTTCTGGATGGTGACGCCAAACTATATCATCTGCACTTTCATTGCACAGGTTTTCGTTATCATCTTCGCAAAATACATGAAGAAACTGGATAATGCGTGGTTCGTGTTCGACACCCTCGGCCTCGCACTATTCACGATAGCTGGCATGCAGAAGACACTCGAACTGGGACATCCTTTCTGGGTGGCGATAATAATGGGAACACTGACGGGTAGTGCAGGAGGAGTGATTCGTGACGTATTGCTCAATAATGTACCCGTGATATTCCAGAAAGAGATATATGCCATGGCAAGCATCCTTGGCGGATTCATTTATTGGTTGATGATACATCTGGATATTGACGCAACAATATCCGCTGCCGTTGCTTTCTTCATCATCATTTTCATTCGCTTCCTTGCTGTGAGATATCACCTTTCCTTGCCAGTTTTGAATGAAGAAAATGACTAATACAATGCCAAAAGACCACCAAAAGGCATCAAAAAGAACATTTTTCTTAAAAAAACATAGAAATATTTTGTCAATTCGGAAATAATTACTACCTTTGCAACCGCAAAACGGAACAAGACACCGATTTGGCTCCTTAGCTCAACTGAATAGAGCATCTGACTACGGATCAGAAGGTTGCAGGTTTGAATCCTGCAGGAGTCACTTCAAGCTCGACGTTTATGTTTGGCTCCTGGCTCCTTAGCTCAACTGAATAGAGCATCTGACTACGGATCAGAAGGTTGCAGGTTTGAATCCTGCAGGAGTCACCTAAAGCTAGCCGAAAGGCAAGGTGATTACTGAGAAATCAAGAGTCACAAAAAAAGAGACGATGAAAATCGCCTCTTTTTTTTATTATCAATTGTGCATTGCCAATCGTCAATTCACCGTAACCTTTACTCTTGATATCCTTCGCTGCTCTTTCTTCAGCACCTCAAAAGTAAACTGCTTGAATGTGAGAACTTCACGAATACCAGGGAAATCACCCTTCAACTCCAAGAGAAGTCCGGCAAGCGTATCCGCATCCTCTACATCATCAAACAAATCATCATCCAACTTCAGAAGACGACAGAAGTCTGTCAACTGCGTCTTACCCTCAAAGACATACGTGTTGTAGTTTATCTTTATGTAAGGCATCTCCTCGTCATCATACTCATCGTTAATCTCACCAACGATTTCTTCAAGGATATCCTCAAGGGTTATGATACCACTGGTACCGCCAAACTCGTCCACCACGATGGCAATATGCACCTTATTAGACTGGAACTCACGCAAGAGGTCATCAATCTTCTTCGTCTCTGGAACGAAATAAGGAGGACGGATAAGACTCTGCCATCTGAATGAATCCGGTTTGCCGATATGAGGAAGGAGATCCTTGATATAGAGGATACCACGGATGTTATCTTCGTTGTCCTGATATACAGGGATTCTGCTGTAGTTGTTGTCAACAATGCATTTCATCACATCAGCAAAAGATGTACGAATGTCGAGATCTACGATATCCTGGCGACTAGTCATAACCTCACGTACCATCTCATCGCCGAAGCGAATAATGCCCTGAAGCATACTCTCCTCCTCACGTATCTCACTCTTATCGGTAAGCTCGAGAGCTTGTTCAAGATCATCAACGCTGAGGACATGATTCTTCTGCTGCATCACCTTACCGGCAAAAGCACCGCTGGAGATGAGCAAGGATCCCAAAGGCCAGAAAAGCTGCCTTACGAAAAGAATGCCATTCACCACCCTGCGCGCAAACTTCAAGGGATTAAGGCGGCTATATACCTTTGGAATTATCTCTCCGAAGAGAAGGAGGAGGAACGTGAGAATAACCGTCACGCAGAGAAACCTGAGCCACGAGGCACCTCCAAAGTCTATTATGTGTGCTATGATATAGTTGCACAGCATAATAACCGTGACGTTAACGAAATTATTTGTGATAAGAATTGTGGCAAGGGTACGCTCCGTATCATCATGCAAGAGCTTTATATTACGGTCCTTGGCACTATGTTCTTCATCGAGACTAGCGAGATCTTTTGGCGAGAGACTGAAGAATGCTATCTCCGAGCCGCTTGCGAAACCGGAAAGAACCAAAAGAACAACAACCATAGCAAGGGCTATGATTACTCCCATGCTGATGGGATAAAGGGTTACTTCTGAAATCTGAAATATTAAACTGGAAGGGTCCAAGTATTATTACAAATAAAAATTCAACATAATGGAATCATCAATTCTCGTGATCAGCACCCTGAGGCACCTCACGCTGACTGCGCGAAGTAAGCATCTCAAGACTATCAACGTTGATCTCCGTAGTAAACTGTCTAACACCGCGAGCATCATCATACGCACGGTAATGAAGGCGACCTTCCACGTAAAGACGGTCTCCCTTTCTCACATACTGCTCCACATACTTCGCCAGCCTCTTGAAGAATACGAGGTTGTGCCACTCCGTGCGATCTGGCACCTGAGTGCCATTGGCAAGAGTGTACCCACGCTCCGTGGTAGCAAGGCGCACCTGTGCCACAGCCTGGTCAGCATCGTAATAATGAACGTCAGGATCTTTCCCTACGTTGCCTATCAGCATCACCTTATTCATATATGCAAACTACTTACAAGTGCCGAGAAACTTAAACTGGAAATTCTTTCCCTTTGACGAAGGGAACTGCGAACGTGAATCTACGCGCTGCGAGAGATGGTCACAGATACGATTGTAGCAGTCAAGGCCAGACATAGCCTTCACCTGAGCACAGAATACCGTATCGCGATACTCACATTTTCCTGTAGTAGGCAACACCACTACCCTCTTGAATTCCAGACGACCTTCATACCATCCCATCTTCTGCTCATTAAGACGTGCGAGGGCAATATTCTCTGGACGTGGAGAGTCAATAGCATGAACAGCCTTCTTCGACTTAAAGTCCTCCATAGTGCGAGCTTCTGTCTTTATCACGATGAAATAAACGCGAGGACGAACCTTATATCTCTTTGGGTAATAGACATCGCTTGCAATATAATCGCGCAACTCATTCTCCAGTTCCTTCGACATGTTTATCTCAGAAATGGATGAAAGGAAATCAATAGCCTCGTCAGCTGACTCTACAAGGATCTCGTTATCAAAATACCTTAGGTATAAATTCATATATTAGTTTTTCAATAAAAAAATACAATACTTAAGACGTTAAGAGAAAAGAATACAATACCAACGCAATTTCTAAAACGCCATAAAACAAAAAAAGCCTCCAAAGGAGGCTATAGACAAATGGAGCGGAAAACGGGACTCGGACCCGCGACCCCAACCTTGGCAAGGTTGTGCTCTACCAACTGAGCTATTTCCGCAAATAAGTGAAGAGGAGGAGACTCGAACTCCCACGTCACAATTGACACTACCCCCTCAAAGTAGCGCGTCTACCAATTCCGCCACCTCTCCGACTGTATTTACTATACAAATCCAACGCTATTGAAATTATCAATGTTGTGCCCAAGACAGGACTCGAACCTGCACATCTTTCGACACACGCACCTGAAACGTGCGCGTCTACCAATTCCGCCACTTGGGCTTGCTTGATTTAATTCCTGTCAGCGCATCTGCTGAATTTGCTTGTCCAATAAATTTGAGCGGAAAACGGGACTCGGACCCGCGACCCCAACCTTGGCAAGGTTGTGCTCTACCAACTGAGCTATTTCCGCATTGAGTTCTGCTCAGAGGTTCTGTTTAAGAGCCGTTTTCCAGAAGCATTTCCCTAAATGCGATGCAAAGGTACGCATTTTTTCTGAACCTGCAAAACTTTTCAAGACTTTTTTATAATAAAAGCAATAAAATTTCTTTCTTATTGACTTATATCAACGAAACAAGGGGTTTATCTTCTGAAACCCTCGATAAAATGGGCTTTTTCTGATTTCTTCATCACATAGGCTTATTCTACAATAAAACACAAAAAAATACGCGCAAGGAGAAATGCCTCGCGCGTATTATATAATAATGTGTAACTATTATCCGAAAGATTAGCCCTGGATAGCAGCAACACCTGGGAGTACCTTACCCTCGATAGCCTCAAGAAGAGCGCCACCACCTGTTGAGATGTAAGAAACCTTGTCAGTGAGACCGAACTTTGTGCAGCAAGCAACAGAGTCACCACCACCGATGAGAGAGAATGCACCCTCTGCTGTAGCTTCAGCGATAGCATCACCGATAGCCTTTGAACCAGCAGTAAAGTCATCACACTCGAATACACCAGCAGGACCGTTCCAGAGAATAGTCTTACAACCCTTGATAGCATCAGCAAATGCCTTCTGAGCCTCAGGACCTGCATCGAGACCTTCCATACCAGCAGGGATAGCATTTGAAGGATGATTCTCAATCTTAGCACCTTCCTTAACAGTCATTGAACCGAAGTCAAGACCATCGCAGCAAGTTGCATCTGGAGCCATAACGAGCTCTACGCCGTTCTCCTTAGCGAGCTTCTCAACGTTGAGGGCTACATCGAGCTTATCCATCTCAACGATAGAACCGCCAATCTCACCACCGTGAGCCTTAGAGAATGTATATGTCATACCACCGCAGAGGATGAGCTTATCAACCTTACCGAGGAGGTTCTCGATGATACCGATCTTTGAAGATACCTTCGAACCACCCATGATAGCGATGAATGGACGCTTGATGTTGTTGAGTACGTTGTCAACAGCAGTTACCTCCTTCTCCATGAGGAGACCGAGCATCTTGTTGTCAGCATCGAAGTAGTCAGCGATAACAGCAGTAGAAGCGTGCTTACGGTGAGCTGTACCGAATGCATCCATTACATAGCAGTCAGCGTAAGAAGCGAGAGTCTTAGCAAACTCCTTCTGAGAAGCCTTCATAGCCTTCTTAGCCTCGTCGTATGCAGGATCTTCCTTGTCGATACCTACTGGCTTACCCTCTTCCTCTGGATAGTAACGGAGGTTCTCGAGGAGGAGCACCTCACCTGGCTGGAGAGCAGCAGCAGCTTCCTGTGCCTTAGCACAGTCAGGAGCGAACTTAACCTCTGCAACACCGAGAGCAGCAGCAACTGCATCCTTAATCTGACCGAGAGAGAGCTCTGGCTTTACCTTACCCTTTGGCTTACCCATGTGTGACATGATGATGAGTGAACCACCGTTCTCAAGGATGAGCTTGAGAGTTGGAAGAGCGCCACGGATACGTGTGTCGTCTGTGATCTTACCTTCCTTCAAAGGCACATTGAAGTCAACACGAACGATTGCCTTCTTACCTGCAAAGTTGTAATCTTTAATTTTCATACTTTGATTTTTGTTTTTTATATAATAAAAAGTTATTCTTAATTTTCTGTCTTTTTATATTCGCGACAAAGATAATAAAAAAATATCACTCCTCATAATCTATTCATATAAAAAAAGAAGAACACCTTATTATTTTTTATTATCTTGCCAACTCCACTTGTCACTTTCCCTCTATGTTCCGACCTTAATATTACAATTTACAACATTAAACATACAACATACAAGGTACAACAATCATACTTCCACCACGAGCCCTTCCCTTGCAAGAATCGTATCAGGGAACACCTCCATCGCCTCTTTGTGCAAAACATCCTCAGAAGGGTATCTCTTACTGAAATGACCTATCATCAGCTTCCCTGCATTGGCATCCTTCGCCGTCATGGCAGCCTCTTTCGCTGTGGAATGAAGATACTTCACAGCCATCTCATGATTATCCTCCGCGTATGTTGCCTCATGATACAGAAGGGTAACATCCTTCACCGCATCAGCCAGTTCAGGCATATATCTCGTATCAGAGCAATAAGCGTATGAACGTGCAGGATCCGATGGCGAGGTGAGCAGTTCGTTCTTTATGGTTTCTCCTTCTGGCGACACCCAGTCGAGGCCGGCCTTTATATTGTTTATCTGCGAAACAGGCACTCCATAGAAGTCTATCATGTCTCTCTTGATATGCCTCTGTCCTTCCTTCTCACGGAAGAGATAACCGCAACAGCCTACACGATGCTTCAATGGTATCGTCTCTACGGACAGCGACCTATCCTCATACACCACCCTACTCTCCTTTGTGTCCACGCCATGGAAGACAATCTCATAGTCAAGGTTATTGCAGAACATCTTGACCTCAAGGTTCAGCAGCGCTTCGTATTCTGCGGGAGCATAGACATGCAATGGTGCCGTACGACCGTTGAGACCGAAGGTGCTTAGCATCCCTACCAGTCCAAGCACATGGTCCCCATGCAGATGCGAGATAAACACAGCATATATCTTCGTGAATGACAGACGTGAGCGACGGATTTGCAACTGCGTTCCCTCGCCGCAATCTATCATAAACAGTTTGCCGCGTATCTCCACCACCTGACTCGAAGGCTTATGCCTCTCCGTAGGGAGTGCTGATCCACATCCCAGAATATGTACCTTGAATGGCTGCATCCAAATTATTAATTAATTATTAATCATTAATCATTAACTGTTAACTATTAACTATTAACTATTAACTGTTAACTATTAACTGTTAACTATTAACTGTTAACTGTCACCTACTTCTGTCTTTTATACACGAAGATGCCATTCGCATTCTCCAGCGAAAGACTGTCAGCACCGAGCGAAAGAACGTCAAACGTGTCTGCATTGAGAATCAACTGTCCGTTCAGCATGCTCCACTGTGTGTAAGGACGTGACTCAGCCTGCACATTAGACTCCACACTGCCATCTTCATTTATGGTGAAGTTTCTGTCCAGTGATGTCCATCTTCCGAGGAGAGTAGTAAGGTTTATAACCTTCTGTGCCACATTGCCGTCATCACCTTTCGCATAGGTTACTGACACGCGGTCACCAACGAGAAGTCCGCCAAGCACACCATCTCCTGCTTCCTCATCAATGTCCATTGTCATGAGCTGACCGTCATCGGTAAGGAGTTCCAGGGTATGCATCATTGTGCCCTCCCCTATCTTTCCATACAGTGCTGTATCGACAGTTTCCACCGTGAGTGTGTCTGCCACCTCAGCTGTCTGCTGCTTACCATTGTTGCACGAGAAGCAACATGCCATCGTCATAAAGACGCCTATTACATATAAAATCTTTTTCATATTATTCTTTTTCTTTCTATAATCCTTAACTGTTAACTGTCAATTGTTAACTGTCAATTGTCTCTTCGCTTCCTCCCACATAGCATCCATCTCTTCCAAAGTCAGTTCTTCTATCGTTTTTCCCTGAGCCTTAGCTGTTTTCTCTATATAGTTAAAGCGATTGATAAACTTCTGATTTGTCTTCTCCAGTGCCGTATCAGGATTGAGATGATACAGTCTTGCAGCGTTCACCAGCGAGAAGATGAAGTCACCGAGTTCTTCAAGGGAGCGTTCCTTGTCCTCTTTCTTCAGTTCTGCCTCGAGTTCATCAAGTTCCTCACGCACCTTCTCCCAGACATCCTCTCTTTCCTTCCAGTCAAAGCCGACGTTGCATGCCTTGTCCTGTATTCTGTACGCCTTTATGAGACTTGGCAGCGAAGCAGGCACACCAGACAGCACTGTCTTATTGCCATCCTTCTCCTTCTGCTTCACCTTCTCCCACAACTGACTAACCTCCTCATCGGTGTTTACCTTCTGGTCGCCATAGATATGAGGGTGACGGTAGATGAGTTTATCAGCCTCCTTGTTGCATACGTCAGCCATATCAAACTCTCCCTTTTCCGAGCCTATGATAGTATAGAAGATGAGGTGTTCCATCACGTCACCGAGTTCCTTCTGCACTTCCTTCACGTCGCCCTTCATCAGCGCATCGCAGAGTTCATAGACTTCTTCTATCGTATGTGGGCGCAGACTCTCATTCGTCTGCTTCCTGTCCCATGGACATTTCTCGCGGAGCTCATCCATGACATCGAGCAAACGCCCGAAAGCCTTCATCTGTTCTTCTCTTGTATGAAGCATTTTTCTTTTGTTATATAGGTTTCTAAATGCAAAAGTAATCATTTTCTTTATAATGGCAAAGGAAAAACCCATGTTATTTACCTTTTATTTATTATTATTTTTGGAATTATGAAAAAGATTTGTATATTTGCAATAAAATTTCACATTAAAGATGCATATAATAGACCTTATAATATTCTTCGTATTCACCAGTGGCATCGTTCTCTTCGGATGCAGTTTCTTCCGTAGGAAAGTGTCTGCCGATGAGTTCACGTCCGCAGGAAGAAGCCTCCCTGCATGGGTGGTGGGAATGTCCATCTTCGCCACCTACATCAGCAGCATCAGCTATCTCGGTTATCCAGGCAAGGCATACACGGGCAACTGGAACGCTTTCGTCTTCTGTCTGAGCATACCTATCGCTTCCTATCTTGCCGCAAGATATTTCGTTCCGTTCTATCGCAAGCAATGCAGCGTCTCTGCCTACGCCTTCCTTGAGGAGCGTTTCGGCGTATGGGCGCGCCTCTACGCCTCTGCCTGCTATCTCCTCACTCAGATTGCTCGCATGGGAAGCATTCTCTATCTCCTTGCCCTTCCGATGAACGTACTGATGGGATGGGACATTCGCACCGTTATCATCATTACCAGCATAGCCATCATCATCTATGCCATGCTCGGTGGCATGAAGGCTGTGGTATGGACTGAGGCAATGCAGGGATTCATCCTCATCGGCGGTGCCATAGCCTGTCTCATCGCCATTCTCTTCTCCATGCCGGAGGGTCCCGTACAGGCATGGGATATTGCCGTGGCTGATGCGAAGATGTCTCTCGGTAGTTTCGATATAACAGATATCTCCACTTCCACGTTCTGGGTGTGCCTCGTCTATGGCATCTTCATCAATCTGCAGAACTACGGCATTGACCAGAACTACGTGCAGCGCTATCACACGGCGAGCAGCGACCAGGAGGCTCGCAAGGCTGCCCTCTTCGGTGGCTATCTCTCCATACCTGTCTCCCTGATGTTCTTTATGATAGGCACGGCTCTCTATGCTTTCTATAAGACACAGCCCGCACTTCTTCCGTCCGAAGGCATCCTCTCCGACTATGTATTTCCTTATTATATAGTACACCAACTGCCCGTAGGCATGACAGGTCTCCTCATCGCCAGCATCTTTGCTGCAGGCATGAGCACCGTGGCAACAAGCATCACGAGCAGTTCCACCATCCTCCTCACCGACTATTACCTTCGCATCCGTAGCGAGGCGAGCAACAGCGAACGTCTCATCATGCTCAAGATGACGAGCATTATCGTTGGCATCCTTGGCATCATCGTCGCCCTCGCCCTTGTCAATGTGGACAGCATCCTCGATGCCTGGTGGAAACTCTCCAGCATCTTCTCCGGTGGTATGCTCGGTCTCTTCCTCCTTGGCTATATCAGTCGCAAGGCAACCAACGTCATCGCTGCCATCAGCGTCATCTGCGGATTCCTTATCATCGCCTGGATATCAGCCGGCACATGGCTCGGACTCCCCGAGAGCGGCATCCATGAATACATGGCCATCGTCCTCGGCACCATCACCATCTTCCTCACCGGCTTCCTACTGACAATAATAAAACAAAAATAAACGAATCATCGAAAAATCGATTCATCGAAAAATCGAATCATCGAAAAAAAAAGCCTATGAACAACTTCATCTTCCAGAGCCCAACAGAATTCGTCTTCGGCAAAGACACCGAGATGAACTGCGGCAAACTCGCTGTTGAATATGGCGCCTCGCGCGTAATGATAGTAATAGGTGGCGGCAGCGCTCGCAAGAGCGGACTCCTCGCCCGTGTAGAACAGTCATTGAAGGACGCAGGTCTCTTCTATGTCATCCTCGAAGGCGTCAAGCCAAATCCTGAGGATGACAAGGTCTATGAGGGTATAAAACTTGCCCGCGAGAACAACATCGACTTCCTCCTCCCCGTTGGTGGCGGTAGCGTTATCGACACAGCAAAAGCCATCTGTGCCGGAACCAACTACGACGGCGACTTCTGGGACTTCTACTGCGGCAAGAAAGACGTGGAGACACAAGGCGACAAGGCTCTCCCTCTAGGCGTAATCCTCACCATCCCTGCTGCAGGTTCAGAGGCTTCTGGCAATTCCGTAATCACCAAGATTGACGGACAGTTGAAGCTTTCCTTCCGCACCAAGTCTCTCCTCCGTCCTAAGTTCGCTATCATGAATCCTGTCCTTACCTTCACCCTCCCTCCTTACCAGACGGCAGCAGGCGTTGTGGATATGATGGTTCACACCATGGAGCGCTACTTCAGCAATACGGAAGGCTGTGAGGCAACGGATCGTATGTGCGAGGCTGTTCTCATGAGTGTCATCAATGAGGCTCCTAAAATCATCGCCAATCCCGAGGACTACGACGCTCGCGCCAATATCATGTGGCTCGGCACTGTGGCGCATAATGGCATCTGCGGCGTTGGTCGAGATGAAGACTGGGCAAGCCATTTCATGGAGCATGAGATAAGCGCTATCTATGGCGTCACCCATGGTGCAGGTCTCAGCGTCGTTGTTCCTGCATGGATGACCTTCATGCTCTCCCATAATCCTCATAAGATAGAGCAGTTCGCCCGTCGCGTCTTTGCCGTCACTGAAAAAGACACCTCTGCCGTCCTTGGCGATAACTCCTCCACCGTCCTTGGCGATAACTCCTCCGCCGTCCTTGGCGGAGGCTCTCCTTCCTCCCTCGCCGTAGCAAAGGAGGGCATCCGTCGCCTCAAAGCCTTCTGGTCTTCCATCGGTATGCCAGTCACCATGAAGGAACTCGGCATCGACAATCCAGACATCGACAAACTCGTTGAAAAGCTCCACGCCAACAAGGGAGACGTCATCGGCGGCTACTACAAACTGACCATGCAGGATGCGCGTGAAATATACCAGGCAATGGTCTGAGTAACGGCAAAATGCCCTTATAACACCCCAAAAAGGTGATGCAAATCATTAATTTTCTTTAAAATCATAACAATTTGCATAGTAATTTGCGCAATATTTGTGAGATTAAAAATTATTTCTTACCTTTGCCGACAGTTTAAACCCTATAAATAAACATAATATGAAAGAAATTATCAATCAGATCGCTGCTGCATACGAGGCATTCGCTAAGGATGCTAATGCACAGGCAGAGAACGGCAACAAGGCAGCTGGCACACGTGCTCGCAAGGCTTCACTCGAAATCGAGAAGGCAATGAAGGCTTTCCGTAAGGCTAGTCTCGAGGCTGCAAAGTAATTTAAGCCTCAAGGCTAATTTATTAGTCGAGGCTGCAAAGTAATTTAAGCCTCAAGGCTAGTTTTAGTCGTGGCCTTTTTTGGTTATGTGCTTTAAGCGGAAGCTTAAAGTAATTCCAAGCCTCTGGCTTAAAAATTATAGGGACAGTGCACACTGTCCCTTTACTTTTCTCAAATAATAAGCTTATTCTTTCACCTTTTCCCCCTTTAAACAAATGGACTACAAAGATTTCGACCGTATGGTCAACGAAGCAGAAGGAAAATACTCACATGATTACATCCCCTCGATTAGTTTCCCAATATTGATGCGCAAGGTTTATACATGGATGACACTCGCCATGCTCATCACTGGCATCACCGCCTATGGCGTTGCCTCTTCCCCTGCCATCCTCAGTATGATCTTCAGCAACAAACTGGTGTTCTTCGGCCTCTTCTTCGTCGAACTCGGCCTCGTATGGGGACTAACAGGAAGACTCGAAAGCCTAAGCCTCACAACAGCTACTTTCATGTTCATTGCATATAGCGTCATCAATGGTGCAACGCTTTCAAGTATTTTCTTACTCTACACCATGCAAAGCATTGAAATAGTATTCTTTATCACAGCAGCCACCTTTGGTGCAATGGCATTGTTAGGGCACGTCACCAAGACCGACCTCACCTCTTTGGGCAAAATCCTCGTGATGGCTCTCATCGGTCTCATCATAGCCTCCGTTGTAAACATCTTCGTTGGCTCCACATTCCTACAGACCATCCTCAGCTATATCGGCGTACTCATCTTCGTCGGTCTCACCGCCTATGACTCCCAGCAGATAAAGAGAATGCTCATGTCGCAGGAATACGCTGACGAAGGCGCACAGAAGCTTGCCCTCCTTGGCTCTCTCCACCTCTATCTCGACTTCATCAATCTCTTCATCTATCTGCTCCGCATCTTCGGTAGCAGAAGAGAATAATTTCCCCCAATCATGATAAACTCAGCGATAGTAGATAGACCATCTTGGTACGCCATACGCGCAACGCGTGGGCGTTCCCAGGCTGTCTATGACTCTCTCGTTTCTCTCAATGCTGATGACATCATCCCCTTCCTGCCGGTGATGAAACATAATCACTTCGATTATTCCGATAAGGATAATCCCCAGCAGGTCATCATTGAGACTCCCCTCGACAAGACCCTCGTCTTTGTTCGCACTACTCTGGATAAATACACCGAGATACTCCACATGGATATCCCCGGCCTTACTCCATACTATAACCATTTCGAGACAAACGCTTTCGGTCGCAACCCCTACCTCATCGTCCCCGACAGGCAGATGGAGAGTTTCCGCATCATCATCGAGTCCGGTTGGGAAGACATCATCACCTCCCTTGCCGACGACTCTGCTCTCAACAAAGGCGACCGTGTCCGCGTCCTCGATGGTCCTTTCAAAGGCGTCGAAGGTGTTGTCCTCAAATACAAGCATCAGCGGCGCGTCTTCGTAAAACTGGAAGGCATCGGCTCCTTCGGCACTGGCTACGTCCACAAAAACCTCCTC
Source organism: Prevotella sp. (assembly GCA_045627725.1). Classification (GTDB taxonomy): domain Bacteria; phylum Bacteroidota; class Bacteroidia; order Bacteroidales; family Bacteroidaceae; genus Prevotella. Next base: position 165,484 of record JAZQOH010000033.1, read on the forward strand.
GAAAAACTCCCCCCTGCCCTATAGCCCCCGTTCTGCTTCTGTTTAGCGTCATGTATGTCGTCGCGGCTCCCCTTCCCTCCAGCCCCCGTTCCGCGGCTTTCTCGCCGCGCCCAAAAACCAAAAAAGCAATGAAAAAAATCACTCTATCCCTAGCCTTTTCCCTTATCTCCCTCGCCTCTAACGCCCAGACCGTCATCGCCAATTTCGACGATATCGCCATTGGCACCAAATGGACGATGTGGAGCCCCTACGGCACAAGCACCTCAACCGCCACCGTAGAAGCAGACCCAAAGAACTCAAGCAATCACGTCCTTCATATCAGAGTGAAGGAATGGAACACATTCCCTGAGTTCAACATACCGCAGGAATACGCTGGCGCCGCAATCCTTGACAAGTTCAACACCATCCGTTTCCGCCTCTATCGCTCCACTTCCGAGACCGACAACAACAAGCAGGTTCACATATATTACGGCAACAATCAGATATATGCCGACCAGTCATACCCCTACCAGGGCGACAAGGGCGTATGGCAGGATCGTTCCTATAGCCTCAAGAACATCCCTGAGTCGAGTGTGGCTAAAAACCTCCGCCTCGGCATCCATCATAACAACTCCGACTACTACATCGACGACGTAGCCCTCTACGGTCCTTTCGACGACTATAAGGAAGTGGAAGGCGGCGTTCTCAATATCTGTTCGAAGAATACCTCCAGCAGCTATGCCGTATATACCACACCTACCCTCATCCCCGAGGGCAAGTCTCTTTCGGTATATACCTCGCGCTATACGGACTTCTACGCTCCTCTCGCCGGCAGTGGCACTCTCAATATCTACGCTGGCGGTGAGCGTTCATATATCGGTGAGCATTCCAACAAAAAATACGCCGACTGGAGCTACTTCACAGGCGACGTACACGTATATCCATATAAAGAGGTGGAATCATCAGCTGGCTTCTATGGCCTCGTGATGGCCACCAACGGCAAGACTTTTTCTCCTGAGGACATCGCAGGATGCATCTCTGAGGGAAAGGTATGCTCAAGTTTCACAGGCAATCGTGTCTTCCTTCATGATGGTGCTGCCATCGCAATGGAGAATGGCACCCGTGCCGCTCGTTATGGCGAACTGACCACCGACGCTGGTTCCCGTCTCTATGGCTATTACAAGACCAACGCTTCCGGTTCATACTATCTCATCGGCAATCTTGGCACCGATGCCACCCTCGCTGGCTTGATAGCCCCTATGGAGAATTCGCAGAACCTCGGCATCATCAAGGAAGGCAAGGGCACCTATCGCCTCACCAGCAAAGGTAACATCATGCCTGGCGGAATACGCGTCCTCGGTGGCCGTTTCAATGTCTGCGGCGATGCCAAGTGTCCTGTGTATATCTTCAAGTCATCGGTATTCGGTGGCAATGGCTCTATCAATGGCACCATCGACAACTACGGCATCCTTGAGCCTGGCGATAAGACAGAAGCCAATCCTTCCGGCATAGGCACTCTCACTGCCACATCTCTCATCGCTCATCCTGCTTCCACCTATCGCGTGAAGGTTAAGAGCGCCATGGAGCATGATGCCCTCACCCTTTCAGGTGACATCCGATTCTCCGACAAGACACAGGACTTCCAGACATCTACCGACAGTCCTCGCCTACGTGTCATCCTCGATGATGACCACAGCCTCTCCATTGGTGATGAGATAGAGGTTCTCACGGCAAAGGCAAAGACCGGCTCATGGCAGTGGGATGTCATCTTCCCTACCCACCTCTCCTGGACCATGGAGGAGCGCACTCTCAGCGATGATCGCTATGCTATCGTCCTGAAGGTCACCTCTCTCATCGATGATCCTGAGAATGCTGGCAATGACGACATCAACGATGGCGACGATCAGGAGGAGGAAGAGGAAAAGGACGACACCACTTATTCCGACGACGGCGATACCACCTCCCTCCGACAGTATGCTGATCAGGCTGGCGTGCGCCTCGGTGTTGCTGTAAGCTCATATGTTGACATAAACAACTCTTCCGACCCTCGCACTCAGCTTATCAAGAAACATTTCAACATGGTCGTTCCTGAGAACAACCTTAAGTTTGAGTCCGTAGAGCCTTCTCAGAACAGTTTCTCTTTCGGTGGCGGCGATGCCGTTGCCAGTCTCGCAAAGGCAAACAATATGTATATGCGCGGTCACACCCTCGCATGGCATAACCAGCTTCCTCAGTGGGTATCCGTTGACGGCAAGAAGAACGACAAGGGATGGACAAAGGAACAGCTTCTCGCCATCCTCAAGAATCACATAGAGAAGGTCGTTGCTCATTATAAGGGAAAGATAGCGGAATGGGATGTCGTCAACGAATGTCTCGACGAAGACCAGAGCATCGTGCGCAGCAACCCTGACGGCTACAAGCTCCGTCAGCAGTCCGTATGGACCACCGTCATCGGTGAGGAGTTCATCGACTCTGCCTTCGTTTGGGCTCATCGTGCCGATCCTGACGCCAAGCTCATCCTCAATGAGTACGACAACGAGTTCATGGGACAGGCAAAGTCCGAGGCTTTCTATAATCTCGTAAAGCGTCTCCTCAAGGACGGTCGTCCTATCCACGGCGTAGGTCTCCAGTGCCATTTCGACGCTGGCAAGATTGACCATAAGGCTCTCCGCAACAACATCGCGCGCTACGCAGATCTCGGTCTCTCCTGCATCATCACCGAACTCGACCTTGGCATCGCCGACCTCAAGGAGACATCCCTCCAGCAGCAGGCTCGCGACTACAAGAAAATCATCGACACAGCCATGTCCCAGCCTCACTGTCACTCCGTCCTCATCTGGGGACTCACCGACGACGCCTCATGGCGCAGTTCCACCCCTCTCCTCTGGAATGGCACCAACACTGCCAAGCCTTCCTTCTACGCTGTCCGCGCCGGCATCAGAGATATCTCCACAGGCATCGACTCCCCATCCCTCCTCCCAGAATCCTCTGATTCCTCGACCGATGCCTCCCTCCTCCGCACTGAGTGGTACTCCCTCGACGGCATCCGTCTCACCACCCCTCGCGGTCTCTGCATCCAGCGCGCCATCCATTCCAACGGCAAAGTCACCAGCAAGGTAATCCTCAAGTAAAAACTGTCAATCGTAAATCGTACATTGGACTCCGCGAAGCGCCTGAGCACCTACGGAGCGTAAGAAATTGTACATGAATTGCCGTAGGCCAGAAAATATCAACAAATAAAAATAGAAAAAACATTAGTGTCCAATAAAATTTTTTTAGGCCTTCGGCAAACGCAAATTTCCGTGAATTAACCGCGAATTATTTCGTGAATTATTTTTTCAACATGCTGATAATCAATTTACGAATAAATTTACGGATAATTTTCGATAATTTACGTTCCGCGAAGCGAAAAATCAAATCCGTTTACTTGAAAAGGCCTTGTAAACCGTTATAATACAGCTATTTCTAAGAGAAATTCAAGATTTTTACGGGACACTACTGTCTACAAATAATAAAACACCTTTCTCAGTCCTTGACTGGCTGCGAGCTTGGAGGGGTGGTAGGACTCAATGTATTCACACCCCACCATGCGGCAATAGTCCTTATACCATGCCTGGAAGGTGGCAGGCTTGGCGCTGAGCCATTGGCTCTCGTAGATCATCAGTGCTATCATGGCGTGCTGCTTGGCGCTCCATGTCTTTCTGAGGTCGGGCAGGAGGTTGGGGTGGAAGTAGTCGATGTTGCGGCCTGCGCCCTTGAATGTGGCCTTGAAGCATCCCTCGAGGTCAGTCTCGTTGAGGTCGCGTAAGGTATCGTCAGCCTTCTGCTCGGAATTGGTTTCGCCTATTTTGGCATCGTTCCACACCTGCTGGCTGTTGCCGTAAAAGTTGTTCTCTTGTTTCTCGATATAAGTAGCACCTGCGGCTACATTGAT
>JAZQOH010000034.1:0-4886 GCA_045627725.1 Prevotella sp.
GTCAAGGGGGTACTTACAAACTCTAACCTCCCTTTTGCCCTTCAGCAAGCCAAAAACGCTCGCGAAGCATCTCAATACCCTATTCTTTTTGTATTAGGATATACGTCCCCTACCATCATGCAAACTTTGTGTGATAATGAAATCAGCGTGATCGATTATGCCGGAAACTGTATAATCAAGCACGGACTTCTATGCGTGACTGTTTCTGGACAGAAGAATACATATAGGAATGACACGAAGAGTCATGTCTTGTCTGAGGGTGCAATCAAACTTATATTCAGATTCCTGTCTGACAAATCCTACATAGGCAAGTCTTATCGAGCCATTTCAGGTGAGACTGGTATGTCTCTCGGCTCTATCAAGAATACTATTGAGGAATTGACCAACAGGCAATATGTCATGCACACAGACAAAGGGAGGAAACTAATTAACGAGGACAAGTTGCTGGAGCTCTGGGTTCAGGCATACAATCAGACTATCAGACCTAAACTGATGCTCAGAAAAATGAGTTTCAGGACAGACGATATGCGCGGCAACTGGCAAGAAATGAATCTGCCAGATGGTATGTCATGGGGTGGTGATTGCGGTGCAAACCTTACAGATGGATATCTTGTTCCTGGTTCTTTCGAGATATATACGTCAAAACCAAGCGCAATGTTGATGACAACAGGCATGGTAATGCCCAATGAGAATGGCGAAATTGCTTTATACCAGAAATTCTGGAATGATGACAGAGACACCAAGGTTGCTCCTAAGTTAATTATTTATGCAGACCTCATGAATAGTGGTGACAGCCGCCAGATAGAGGCAGCACAAAGATTGATAAAGAATGGAATATAAGTTAGACAAGGCAAAGTTTGCCAATGATCCTCTGTACGATACACTGACTGCTTTGCAGAAATCACTGGAGCAGTTGAACCTTCAGTTGTACGTAGTCGGAGCATGTGCCAGGGACATTGCCATGAAAGTCCTTAACGTACCAGCTTCGGCAAGGCGTACCATTGATATTGACGTTGCCATCGCTCTTGATAATTGGAAAATGTTTGACAAGGTATCAGAGCTACTTCAGCATAACAATTTCAAGAAGGATCCGTATGCCAAGCAGAAGTTCTATTATAAAGGAGAAGACGGAACGAATGACTATGAAGTTGATGTCGTTCCATTCGGACCTCTTGCTAACAACGAGGTGATCGGATGGCCTCCTGAGGGCAATCCTGAAATGTCTGTAAGATGTTTTGAGGATGTCATGAAGGATGCAGACACGATTATCGTGGACGAAAATGTACGGTTCTGCATAGCTTCGCTGAGTGGTCAGTTCCTGATAAAGCTCGACGCATGGATAGACCGTCACCTGAAAACGGACAAGGATGCCCGAGACATGTTCTATATCATAGACAACTTTTATTGGACTTCCATCGTTGACAAGTTCCCACCACCAGAGCAAGTGACCAATTCCGATGACCCAGCATTTGACGACTTCGTTGCAGGAGCGCAATGGATAGCATCAGAACTCCGTTCATTACTATCAGAAGAACACCGTGCGTACTATGTGGATTTCATCAACAGCGAACTTTCGTTAGAAGATAACAGCAAGCTCGTTCAGCATCTTGTTACTTCTTCGAATAATAGTGACGTCCGCAACTACACAAGCATAAGAATTGCATTACTGAACATTGTAAACATACTTTCAGCATGACAACAGAACTATTCACAAAAGGCTATGACAGCCAGAATGAGGACTACTGCAAGGTAGTAGAACTCGAAGGACGAACTCTTGTCATCATGGCTGATGGTATGGGAGGACTATCGCTCGGAGCAGAAGCTGCCGAATGTGTTTGTGAGGCTACTGCCGAATATGTGTCTAAGCACCTTGATGTAGAAAACCTATGGCAGGAAACGTTCAAGTATGCAGACAATAAACTCCGTGAACTGAGCCTTGCCAACCATAGCAATATGGGAGCAGCCGTAACGGCACTCATAATCACAGAAGCATCATGTGTGGTTGCCTGGCAAGGAAATGTTCGTCTGTACATTCATAGAAATAACGAATTACAGCAGATTACAACTGACCATGTGATAGATGATGGCTATGGTCACAAACTGCTGACACGCTGTTTGAAGGGAAGTGGCTTACGTGGTGAGGTGTCATATAGTATTCTTCCCCTCCATTCCGGTGACACCCTTTATATGTGTACTGATGGCTTCTACAATGTGCAGGAAGCTGAAATTGCCAAAGGAGAAGTTCCGAAGCTGGCAGAAGAGTGTATCTTCACTGATGATGCTTCATGTCTGACAATAAAAATCTGATTTGCCATGGGCAAGAAAGAGAATCAAGAAAAGTTTGAGGCATTCAAGGCAGAAGTCCTTAAATGGCGCAACGAGCATCTTCTGGAATGCAAGATGTTCGAAAAACGCATGTACGAGAATGACGGTGCACCATTGCTTGACGTATATAAGGACGTTATGATGTTACTTCCTTCGATGGTCAAGAAGTGGAAAGACCTCTCGTTACACCCATCAACATACGATCTAAATCATCTTGATGAGCTAGTAGAAGGTTCATCGTTGGCAAGTAAGCTAATCAATGACTTCAAACTGAATGCCGTGCCAAAAGCGGGTATCATTCTTAGTTGGATATTCTATGGCGATTTCTATGAGGTTATTGTATCTCTCAATGAGAAATATGCCAATGATAAGAAGAACCTTAATATCATAGAACGCAAAATCTGTGCCTTCGTTGCCAAGAGTGCTGTAAAGAGCAGTATCAAGGCTGGCTACAGGACCAGAGAGCAGTGGGATGACTATTACCGTACAAGCCAGATGCTCGAAGATGGTGACGTTCTCAGTTGGATAAAGGCGGACCTGGACAAGGATATTGAGGCTGAAACTAAGGCTCACGAGCAGGCACTTCTCCAAGAAGAACGTGTTAGAGCGCAGCAGGCAGAACGCAAAGCACAAGAGGCAGAGCGTAATGCGTTGGAGTCAGAACGTCGAGCTATGGAAGCAGAAAAGGAAAAGGCTGTTGCAGAGGCTATTCTCCAGACTAAAGAAGAAATGCATGCCCAGTATCTTGCAGAAAAAGAAGCAAGGGCAGAGAAAGCAGAGCAACTTGCCATGCAGGAAAATGAACTTCGCAGGAAAGCTGAAGAGGATGCTGAGAAACAGAGAATAGCACGTGAACAGGCAGAGGCTACCATCAAAGTGTTAAGCGAACCACCAGCACCAGACGTAGTTCCTTCTGATCTGGAGCCAAAGGAAAAGGATGATGCGGAAGAATATCCTCCATTCTCAAACATCCTGAAATGTCCATTTGAGAAGAAGGAAGCAGTGGTTAATGCGATTGGCGAACATATTCAAGAAAACCATACTGGTTGGGATCTCGCCTATCTCAACAAGGCACTGGAGATCCGCGGAGTTCTTGACAAAGAGGACGCTAAGAATGCAACCTTATACTACAATGCTTTGATAAAGCAATATCCAAAACTCGAATCAATCATTCCATCTCTCAGGACAATCCAGACATACATGTCAAAACTAAGAAACACCACGATGGGAGTAGGAAAGAAAGATATGTTTGAAAGAGATGAGTTCAAGGTCGAATTAGACAAGGCATTAGAAGTCATTGATATGGCTCTAGGAGCATAGTCATATTTATTCATCACATAAAGGCACGTTTTTGTAGCGATACCACAGAGACGTGCCTTTATTGTTGTTCGTTCATCTATAGGAGAAGCAAACAACCTTATTGAATTTTCGTTCTGTCCGATTGTTTTCTATAGCATTAACAACTCCTTTTTTATCTAAAAAATACCAGTTCGGCAATTTATTTTCATTGCGTATCATTGCGTATGTTGCGTACGCAATCCGTATGCAACACGTTGTGGTATAGAAAGTTGCGCAAATATTGAGAAACTGGTAATTTTGCATCGTCAATTTCGTTCTCAGCGAGATTGGCGGTGTTTCTTTTTCCTGAAGCTGTCGGATTTAGAGCACCCTGAGAAAGTTAGTGAGACAGCGCAGTGTTCTACCTCTAATATATTTTATATGGAGATAAACGAAATCATAAAGTCTGGCAACAACGTCATGCTCGTTGTCTCTTCCAACGATCTCCTGCGCTTTGCAGATACCATTGTCCAAAAAGCACTGGAGAATCACGCCAACGAGGAAACTCAGCAGCGTAAGGAAGACGTAGCCGAAGAAAAGTTCCTTACTCGAAAAGAAGTGAAAAGTATTTTCGACGTATGTGACAGCACTCTTTGGTCTTGGCATAAGCATGGACTTCTTTGCCATCGCAAGTTTGGTAGAAAGTGTGTCTATGCTCTCTCAGACATCCGTCGTTTCATGAACGACCATGTCGAGAAAGACACCGCAGCCGGCTATGTCAAGTGGCACGAGGTCAAGGCTAACATTCCTGACTAGCGACGTGCAGCGGTGGGTGGGATGGAATACTTTATGCGTTCTTGTCTGGTCAATAGGAATGCCAACGACAACCGTCATCTGACCAATGGCACAACACCTTAGATATTATGTACTCTATCAGCAATATCGAAAAGACCGAGAACCTGATCATTCAGGTCTCACAGTTGAAGCATCGTGTCGAGAATCTGGAGAATGTTCTTCGCAATGGCAAGGATGTACTCACTCTTGAAGAGGCTTCGCTCTATACAGGAATTTCTCGCAGCACTCTGTACAAGTTGACAAGCGCACACGAGATTCCATATTACAAACCCCATGGCAAACTCATTCTTTTTGAGCGCAAGGAACTCCTCGCTTGGGTTCGTGCCAACCGTATCGCAGCAAAGGATGAGGACGAAGACGAGGCGTAAGTGGGATAACAGAATTGATTACCTTGCAAAAATGCTACTGCCAGAATCGGGATAACAGAA
>JAZQOH010000035.1:0-98179 GCA_045627725.1 Prevotella sp.
AGACCGCTTGGCCTCCGACTTCTTGATCGCAAACTGTCCATCACCGCCTTACCGAAGAGATACACCAGTTCCTTCAGAGAGTTCGTACCGTACAGGTCAACGAATATTGTGTTATAATGTTCCTTTATCTCCTGCTGCTCAAAGAGATGGCATATAAGTCCTGTCTTGCCCATACGACGAGGAGCAGTAAAAAACACGTTGCGTCCATTACGTATATGCTTTATCAATGTTTCCGTCTCTTGCTTCCTGTCGCAGAAGTACTCATCTGCGACGTATCTGCTAACGACGAAAGGATTCTCTGTATGCGTCATCCAAGAATTTTATTATGTTTGTAATTATTATGTTTGTAATAAATAATGCAAAGGTACGATTATTTTTTACAACTACCAAACATTTCCCCTTTTTTTCTAACCTATAACCTAGGCTGTCAATTACACTTTTCACTTTTCACTTAAAAGCTCCCTCCCTACGGGGGAAGTCGGAAACTTCAAGTGTTTCCGAGTATGTGCAAATGGGAGGGGGCCATATATATATTATATAATGTACGCGCGTTAGGCCATTTCAAGCACCACTCGCTCGCCTTTCTTGATACGATTGCCGGCAGGAATGCTCTGTGCCTTCACCTTGCCTCTGCCTGTCAGCGTCACCTTCAGGCCTCTGCTCTCCAGCATATAGACAGCATCACGAGCGCCCATCCCGGTAACGTCAGGCATAAAGCCTTTCACAATAATATCCTTTTTCTCGAGTTTCACCTCCGTCTTCGATGACGTTGCCTTGCCCCAGATAGGATTTCCGTCAGCGTATGAACCGCTCCAGCCTCCCTGCGAAGGCATTCCGATATGCGAGAGAACGTAATCTGCAGCACGGAGATTGCCATCCTTTACGTCAGCAACATAGACAGAGGTCTCGTCGCGAGCAGATTTCACATCATAGAAGATATTCTGCGCCATGATGCCCTCGGCGATATCGTGGAACACCTGTCCGCTCATCAAACCACCCGAAGCAGGAAGTCCTGACTTCTGTATGCAGACGATGCAACTATATCGTGGCTTCACAGGGTTGCCATCCTTATCCTTTCCTGAAGGGAAATAGCCGCAGAAGGAGAGGAGATAATCGGTAACACCGCGCTTATATGAGCCATTGTGCGCCTTCTGTGCAGTACCTGTCTTTCCCGAAACGTGGAATGCCTTCGAGCCAGCAGTCTTTCCGAGGCCCACATCCACCACCTTATAGAGAATATCCTGTATGGTACCGAGCGTATAATCGCTGCATATCTTGTTCTTTAATACCTCCACAGGGAACTCCCTCAACGTCTCTCCGTCCTTCTCAACGCGAGTGACGAAGCGCGGTTTCACCATTTTTCCACCGTTGGCAATGGCGTTGTAAAGGGTGAGAGTGCTTATCGGAGGCACCTGTGTCTCATAGCCGATACTCATCCAAGGCAATGTTGTCTTACTCCAATATCTCCACAGCTTGCCAGCCTTTTCCTTGTTCGGATGACGAATGCGAGGACTACTATATTCTGGGAAAGGAAGCTTGAGGTCGGTAGCAAGACCGAGACGATGTATGCCATCTACAAACTTTCCTGGATCCCTGCCATAGAATCTTTCTATCAAGGCGCTGACACCGACATTGGAACTCACCTGAAGAATGCGGGAAACATTTATTCTTCCATAGCCGCCACGATGCCAGTTATGGTCGCGCATCTTCTGTCCATGCATCTCAACGATACCTCCCTGGGTGTCAACGAAGCAATTTGCCGTATCTGGAATGAAGCCATCCTCCAGCGCCACCATGATACTTGCCGTCTTGAAAACGGAACCTGGCTCAAGAAGGTCGGCGATAGCATGGTTTCGTCCCTCATAATAATGACCGAGAGAGTCGCGGTCGAGGTTCACCATAGCCTTGATATCACCCGTCTCCACCTCCATGACGATGGCCACTCCCGTATAGGCATTATCCTTCTTGAGTTCCTTCTTCAGAGCTCGTTCTGCAAGATCCTGAATGCCTACATCGATGGTTGTCACTATGTCAGCACCGTCTATGGCAGCCGTATCGCTTATGTTGATGAATCGGTTGAGCACCTTACGACGATGACGAATGCCTGGTTTGCCGTGGAGGATAGTGTCATAGGCGAGTTCAAGTCCGCTGAAAGCATGACCGCTTTCCTTATATGTAGCACCCACGATGGATGATGCGAGCGAGCCGTATGGGCGATTTCTCACCATGAACTTCGTGCCATAGAATCCACTCAAGCCCTGACGCAGTTTGAAGATAGGCAGAGTCTTGAGTTTCATATACGTCATATAGTCGATGCGTTGCTTCCATACCGGCCATGAGCGATGGTGAACAGCCTTCTGCTCTCCGTCTATCACCTTCATCGTTGACCAGGCATAGCCTCGCTCAAGCCACTCAAGGAAATCTGCTTCAGAGCGCTTTGGGAATATTTTATGCAACTCCCTGCACAGCGTCTTCAGTTCCTTCGTAGGCTTTCCGACAGAATCGTGCCAGAGAGTGTCGCACTTTGAGTCGCGCAAAGCCTGGAAATCCATAAACACTTTATATTCAGGAAGGTTGCAGGCAAGCTGTCTTCCGTTGGAACTCAGTATGTCTCCACGCACGGGATCGATGACAACGCTGTCGCGCTTCACCTGCTTCTGCACCTCTTCCCAGTATGTTCTCTTTGCCGTCATGATGTAGAAGGCACGCAAGAGCACTACGCCACACAACAGCACCATAGCAATGGCGATGATAGTGTAGCGTAACATTGATTTCTCGTTTTCGTATGCCTGCTTCATTATTCCGGTATGTTTATCTTGTATGGAGGTTCCTTAGGCACTTTCAGCGTTGAGTCGCCCTTCTGCTCCAGCATGTTCATTATGTTACTCTCCCTGCTCTTCTCTGTCAGGGCACTTGAAAATACGACTGCCTTATAGCGTATCGTTACGAGTTGTTGCTCGAGACGGTCAATCTCCACCATCTGTTTCTGACACATAAAGCGGCAGGTGATGTATATTATAAGGAAGCCAACGATAAGCAGAACGAGCCCCATCTGCTTATGAACGGCGCGGGCTATGATGGCACCACCAAGCGTTCTACTCAGGGAGAAGCTTGAAGGGGGAGCCGTAGATTCCTCCCTTGCCTCCTGTTCCACGATGTCCTCAAGGGTGCGGACCACAGGTGATTCCTTATCCGCCTCGCGTTCTATGCCATCAGCATCCTCAATTTCCGGTTCCGCTTTCTCGTCAGACAGAGCAGAAGAAGCCTGCGAAGCCACAGCACCTTCCTCCACCTTCGCTTGCTCAAGTGTAGGATCTGTGATCACCTTCATTTCAATTTCTTCCTGCTTCATATCTTCTCTGCTATTCTAAGTTTTGCACTTCGAGAGCGCGGATTACGTCTTTGTTCCTCGTCATCGGGTATGATGACCTTATTGTTAACTGCCTTGTAAGGGGTGCTTACGCGTCCGAAGAAGTCCTCGTTGCGTCTTCCCTCAGCATTTCCTGTCTTCACAAAGTTCTTCACAATCCTGTCTTCAAGGCTGTGATAGGTGATGACCGACAGTCGGCCTCCTTCTCCAAGGCATTCCGTTGCCGAAGAAAGCATCTCGCGAAGGGCATCCATCTCGTGGTTCACCTCTATGCGGAGCGCCTGGAAGAGCTTTGCCATATCCTTCTTCTCACGCTCGCGCTTGAAGAACGGTTCCACCACCTGGAGGAAGTCCTGGGTGGTGTTGATGAGTTTATTTTGTCGTGCCTTGACGATGGCAGAGGCAATCTTTCGCGATGTTTTCAGTTCGCCGTATAGATAGAAGATATCGGCGAGTCGCTGTTCGTCATAGTTGTTGACGATGTCTGCAGCCGTCTGCCCTGCCCTCTTGTTCATCCTCATGTCCAGAGGAGCATCGAAACGGAAGGAGAATCCTCGTGTCTCATCATCGAAATGATGTGAGGAAACGCCCAAATCGGCGAGCAATCCGTCTATATGGTCAATGCCATAATAGCGCATCCAGTTCTTCAGATAGCGGAAGTTGCTCCTCACGAAGGTGAAGTTGTCCGTGCCTTCGGGAACGTTCTTCTCCGCATCGGGGTCCTGGTCGAAACTAAAGAGACGGCCCGTTCCGTTGAGTCGGCGGAGTATCTCACGACTATGGCCTCCTCCTCCAAAGGTAACATCCACATAGATGCCACCCTCGCGGATGTCCATTCCGTCGATGCTCTCATTGAGAAGCACTGGTACGTGATATGTCGTCTCTTGTTCAACCATTCTTTATAGAGTTTTTTTGTCTGAATAATCTATCATTTATTTTGCCTATTCGGCTGAAAGAAAAAATAATAAAAACAATAAAAACAAGTAAAAAAGTATATTTCTCAATCAATGATGAATACCTTTCTCAGAGCGCAAGCGACTATTTTTATTATTTTTACCCATGTTTATTATTTTTCTTTTCCGCACGAAGTGCAAACTATAGTGATAATAGTAACTTTAATTCTTCACTCTTCATTCTTCACTCTTCACTCCTCTCCCATGAGCTCTTCGAGTATCTCGGCAAACTCCTGTGCCTCAACAAACGGCTCGCTGTCTTGTCGTGATGGCCAGATTTCTATCGTATCGTCCACTCCGAGGAACTGCACCTGCTGCTGGATTCCGCACATCTCCTGATACTTTCGTGGGATAAGGATTCGTCCACTCGCATCGGGAGTGATTACCTCCACGTCACTCACAAACTGGCGGAACACCTGCTGGTGCTGCCGATTCCATCTGTTAAGTTTGCTGCGAAGCGTTTCCATCTGTTTATCCCACACGCTTCCGGGGTAGAGAACGAGGCAATCCTGGAACACATCCTTGCGCATCACCAACTCTGTCTCGCCCGATGATTGCATCACCTTGCGGAAAGTGGCGGGCAGGAAAACGCGTCCCTTAGCGTCCGTCTTTGCTTCTATGTTGCCTAAAAATCTCATTCCTTTTATGGTTTGTATGCGTATGTTCTTATTAATAATATAATTTCCGAGTCCAAAGGTACACATTTTTCTCCACTTTCCACCACTTTCCCCCACTTTTTTTTACGCTTTAGCATTTTTTTTAATATACAACAAGAAAAACATCACACTGCCATCCCTATCCTATCACTCGCAGACGCGCCCTCATATTGAACGTAATTATAGAACATAAAAATGTATTTCCACCCTCCAAAACGCCTCAATACTCTCATATTTTCCACCAACTTCCTGTTCAGTTTTTCGCTTCTCGGAAGCGAAACAAGCCCAATCCCACCCCTAAACCCACCATTTTTATCCCCCATTTCCTTAAACCTCTTCGTTTCTTCGCCATTTTAGCCGTATAAAAGCAAAGCTTTTACGATGCAAAAGCGCCGCTTTCGCTACCAAAAAGCGGTGCTTTAGGCATCAAAAAGCATAGCTTTAGCCTCCCTAACTCTACGCTTTAGCACTCCTAACCCATAGTTTCAGGCTCTGAATAGCACCCAAATAGCAAAAAAGAGGCAGTTTTACTTGTAACAAAAAGATATGGAAATATAGAACAATCCATACTTTTACGGTCTCAAAGTCTTTTCTTCAGGCTCCAAAGGGGAGATAAATAAAAATTGAATACCTACCATAATTATTTTATAAAAAATAAGAGAAGTTTGGAAAAAAAACATTAACTTTGCAAAGCATTTATAACAACTATGTCGGACACAGTAGGACAAACCATAGACATCGAAGAGATTCTCGCCTCGAAAATGGGCGAGAAAAAGAAGTATGTACCACGTTTTCTCATCAATTGGCTGAAGAAAATCGCGCATCAGGATGAACTGAATGTTTTCCTTAGAGAATCATACGGACTCACGGGAACAACGTGGCTTAAGGCTTGCATAAAGTTTCTCGACATGGAACTGGACATCAAGGGAATGGAGAACCTTCCTTCTCCCGACGACGAGAGGCGATACACCTTCGTCAGCAACCACCCATTGGGAGGCATCGACGGCGTTGCACTCGGTTCGATAATAGGAGAACGGTACAACGATGGATTCAGATACCTCGTCAATGACCTTCTGATGAACCTCCCAGGACTTGCTCCTCTCTGCATTCCGATAAACAAAACGGGCAAGCAGAGCCGCGACTTCCCGGCAATGGTGAAGGCTGGCTTCGCCTCAAACTACCACATGCTGCTCTTTCCTGCAGGCCTCTGCTCAAGAAAAATCAACGGAAAGATACAGGACTTGGAATGGACCAAGACATTCATCATGAAGAGTGTGGAGACCCAGCGCGATGTGGTGCCAATCCATTTCGGCGGACAGAATTCGGAGAAGTTCTATCGCATAGCAAACATCTGCAAGCTTCTGCACCTGAAAGTGAACGTCGCAATGCTCTACCTCGTGGACGAAATGTTCAAGAACAGAGGCAAGAAGTTTGAGGTTACGATAGGAAAACCTATTCCGTGGCAGACCTTCGACATGTCGAAGACGGCGAAGGAATGGGCACAATGGGTGAGAGAGAAATGCCAGTAGCCCCCTCCCGACCTCCCCGAGGGGAGGAGACAGCGCGACAGAGGCAGCACCCTCCGGTCCAGTTCTGTGCAATACATTGCACAGTCTCGCCTTCCCAGATAGAGAAAGAACAAACGAAAATACGATACGAAACAAATCAATAAATGGAACAGGAAATCATCCAGCCGATAGCAAGAGAGGTGCTTCTCAGCGAACTTACGCCAGAGAAGCAGCTCCGAATGACTAATAAAAGCAACAACGAGATATACATCGTTACGGCTCACGACTCTCCTAACGTGATGCAGGAGATAGGTCGTCTGCGCGAGATTGCTTTCCGCACGGCTGGCGGTGGCACGGGAAAGAGCGTCGACATCGACGAGTTTGACACTTGCGAGAACTGCTACAAGCAACTCATCGTGTGGAACCCTGAGGCTCAGGAGATTATAGGTGGCTACCGCTATCTTATGGGTGACGAATGGGAATACGACGAGGAGGGACAGCCTATCCTCGCTACGAGCCACATGTTCCGCTTCTCGGAGAAGTTCATAAAGGAGTATGCTCCATATACAATAGAGCTTGGTCGCTCGTGGGTTACGGTGGAATACCAGAGTTCCAAGATGGGTGCGAAGAGCCTCTTTGCCCTCGACAACCTTTGGGACGGATTGGGTGCGCTTACCGTTATCAACCCAAACATGAAGTATTACTTCGGAAAGATGACCATGTATCCAAGCTACATCCGCTTCGGTCGCGACCTTATCCTCTATTTCCTCAAGAAACATTTCGACGACAAGGAGGGACTTATCTATCCTACCAAGCCTCTTCAGCTGGAGACTCCGGAAGAGGAACTGGCGCAGGTGTTCTGTGGTCGCGACTTCAAAGAGGACTATCGCATCCTTAATGGTGGCATCCGCGCCCTCGGTTTCAACATTCCTCCACTCGTGAATGCCTACATGAACCTTTCTCCTACGATGAAACTCTTCGGCACAGCTATCAACTACGGCTTCGGAGACGTAGAGGAAACAGGCATCCTCATCGCCGTTGACGAGATTCTCGAGAGCAAACGCAAACGCCATATCGAGACTTTCGTAAACGAGAATCCCGAGACTTTCTGTCCTACTTCGGGGGCAAATAAGGTGATAACGAAGATAAAAGATTAAAGAGTGAAAAGGTGAAAGAGTGAAAAAGTGAAAAGAGGCTGGCGCATAAATAGGGAAGATTTATACTAATTGGTACTACCTCTCCTTCGACATACGCCAGCCTCTTTTCACCCTTTCACCTTTTCACTCTTTCACCTTTTAAAGATTGCTTTCAACACTTCCCAACTCTTCATCTCCCTAAACCCTGGGATATGAAGTGAATAGAAGCGGAGGAGGAGTTCCACTATGCGGTTTCGCTCATCATGGGAGAAGCGGAAAAGATGCATATTTGCAGGAGACATTCGCATCAGAAGAGCGATACGGGAAGCCTCATCAGGATGAAGGAAATCACGATGAAGGGGAGCATTGGGAGCAAACTCACCTGCGCGCATATCAAAGAAGGTGCGAGGCGAATAGCTGTCCATATCGGGATAGAAACCAAGGAACCACGATATTCGCATCATAAACATAAGGTGGAAATTGGCAGGAGCGCCGCTTGTGGCATCATACCACACAAGACTCTTCTCCACGAAATCATAGAGCGAGGTGTCACATTGCTCGTCTCGGGTGGACATAGACAGGAATTCCGCTATGAAAAAAACCACGGAGAGCTTCACCGGATCGAAGGGAAGGGAAACGTAAGGCTCGGCTAGGCGGGCATCCTTCAACTGAGGAAGTGACGTCGAGGCACGGCGTTCATACACAACTTCCAATATACTAAGAGGTTGAAAATACTGCTTCCGCACTTTGCCCTTGCCGCTCTTGGGAACGCGCCACACCATACTCAACCTGCCACACTCGCGGGAGAGCGTGTCGATGATAAGGCTCTGGTCGCCATATTTCACAGTACGGAGTATGATGCAACGAGTTTTTTCCTGCATAACGACCGCAAAAATACAAAATTTAAGCGAAAGAAAGAAGATTTATCTTCAAAAATTTGCACAATCAAGAAAAAAGACGTACCTTTGCACCCGCTTTAAGTTTGAAGCATCCTCTTGGTCCGTTCGTATATCGGTTAGTACTCAAGATTTTCATTCTTGCAAGAGGGGTTCGACTCCCCTACGGACTACAAATATCCGTCATCTCGCGTGATTCGATAGCAAAAGCATTGCGAAAGCAAGGCAGGAGCGAAACGGTGGCGGAGGAATCATACGAAAATATGATTCTGCCAGGGCAGGCATAGTAGCCGCAAGACCCAAAGCTAATTTTCAACAAACTAAAAACAAAATCACAAAATGGCAAATCACAAGTCATCAGTGAAGCGTATTCGTCAGACAAAGACTAAGACCGCTCACAACAAGTATTACGCTAAGACAATGCGTAATGCAGTTCGCAAGCTTCGTGCAACAACAGACAAGGAAGAGGCAGCAAAGCTTTACCCAGCAGTTCAGAAGATGCTTGACAAGCTCGTTAAGAACAACATCATCCACAAGAACAAGGCTGCTAACCTCAAGTCTAGCCTTTCACAGCACGTGAACAAGTTGGGTTAATACCCCGACAGCGCCGGAAATGATGCCGACGCACAATGACTTGCAGGTCCACCACTGCCGATTTCCCTTAGGAAAAAGACACGACCAGCAAGAATATTCATAAGCATACACAAGATTGTTTCCATAATAATTTTTTGTAGGAGGCTGCAGCCCGTGGTGGGTAGCAGCCTCTTGTTGTTTACCGCCCCACCCCTGCCCTCCCCCGAAGGGGAGGGAGAAAAAGATAGTATAATCCCGTCTTCCTGTTCACCACAGTCGTCTGTGGTGCCCGAAAAATAGCAAAAAAATCATAAAAACACACATTTCGCGCGCGTATATGCGCATAAACATTATTAATTATTATTGATTGTCATTTTTTTTTCGTACCTTTGCAAAGATATTTTGCTATTTAAGCAAGAACATTTATCTAAACATCAACAAGAAAATAAAAAAGCATAACATACAATGGAAGAAATTCAGAAGAACGAAACAAACTATACCGGCTCGAGCATTCAGGTGCTCGAAGGTCTTGAAGCCGTACGTAAGCGCCCTGCGATGTACATCGGCGACATCTCGGAAAAGGGTCTCCACCATCTCGTAAACGAAACCGTTGACAACTCTATCGACGAGGCAATGGCTGGCTATTGCACAGACATCTTCGTGACAATCAACGAGGACAACTCCATCACAGTAGAGGATAACGGTCGTGGTATCCCTGTAGATGAGCATCCAAAGATGCACAAGAGTGCCCTTGAGGTGGTAATGACGGTGCTCCATGCCGGCGGTAAGTTCGACAAGGGTTCGTATAAGGTATCTGGTGGTCTGCACGGTGTGGGTGTGAGTTGCGTAAATGCACTTTCCACACACATGCTCTCGCAGGTGTTCCGTGATGGCAAAATCTATCAGCAGGAGTATGAGACAGGTAAGCCTCTCTACCCTGTTAAGGTGGTTGGTGAGACCGACAAGCGCGGTACTCGCCAGCAGTTCTGGCCTGATGGAAGCATCTTTACCACTACTACATATAAGTATGAGATTATCGCTCGCCGTATGCGTGAGCTTGCTTTCCTCAATGCTGGTATCAAGATTACCCTCAAAGACATGCGCCCTGAACTTGATGAGGAGGGTAAGATACCTGAGAACTGGAAGCCAAAGGAGGAGGTATTCCATGCCCAGGACGGTCTTAAGGAGTTCGTTCGCTACGTGGATCGCCATCGCACTCACCTCTTCGACGATGTCATCTATCTGAAGACAGAGAAGCAGGGTGTGCCTATCGAAGTGGCTATCATGTATAACACCGACTACTCGGAGAACATCCATTCATACGTAAACAATATCAACACTATAGAAGGTGGTACTCACCTGCAGGGTTTCCGCACAGCTCTCACACGTACTCTTAAGTCATACTCTGACAACGAGCCTACTCTCGCTAAGCAGATAGAGAAGGCAAAGATTGAGATTAGCGGTGAGGACTTCCGTGAAGGTATCACAGCTGTTATCAGCGTAAAGGTGGCAGAACCACAGTTCGAAGGACAGACAAAGACAAAGCTTGGCAACTCAGAAGTAGCTGGCGCAGTACAGCAGGCTGTGGGCGAAGCTTTGAGCAACTACCTCGAGGAGCATCCTAACGAGGCAAAGAAGATCTGTGAGAAGGTTATCCTTGCTGCCACAGCACGTATAGCTGCCCGTAAGGCTCGTGAGAACGTACAGCGTAAGAACCCTATGACTGGTGGCGGTCTGCCAGGCAAACTCGCTGACTGCTCATGCCGCGACCCTAAGAAGACAGAGATATTCCTTGTCGAGGGTGACTCGGCTGGTGGTTCTGCTAAGCAGGGTCGCGACCGTAACACTCAGGCTATCCTCCCTCTCCGCGGTAAGATTCTCAACGTGGAGAAGGTGCAGTGGCACAAGGTGTTCGAGTCAGAGTCAGTTAATATCATTCTCCAGGCAATAGGTGTACGCTTCGGCCTTAACGATGAGGACACAAAGGAAGCTAACATCGAGAAGCTTCGTTACGACAAGATCATTATCATGACCGATGCCGACGTCGATGGTTCTCACATCGACACACTCATCATGACTCTCTTCTTCCGCTTCATGCCTCAGGTGATTCAGGAGGGCCATCTCTATATTGCTACTCCTCCACTCTACCAGTGTTCTTATAAGAATAATAAGGAATACTGCTATACAGAAGAGGATCGTCTGCGCTTCATTGACACCTATTGCGACGGCAATGCCGATGATACAAAGCTCCACACTCAGCGCTACAAAGGTCTTGGTGAGATGAACCCAGAGCAGCTTTGGGACACCACTATGAACCCTGACACACGTCTTCTCAAGCAGGTTACCATACAGAATGCTGCAGAGGCTGACGAAATCTTCTCTATGCTTATGGGTGATGACGTAGAGCCACGCCGTATCTTCATCGAGGAGAATGCTACATACGCAAACATCGACGCATAATCCGTGATGAGACGATTGTGGGCGTTTCTCATCCTCATCCTGTCCCTACAGGTGCTTCAGGCGAAGGTGTTCATGCATCATCCCGGGGCAAAAGAGGGCGATGAGGTATGGTTTCGCAGCACTTTCCAGGTGAACGAACTACCCGACAGCGTCATTCTTCATCTCTCCACATCAGGCTATGCTCTCGCCTATGTCAACGGAAGAATTGCCTTTCCCGAGACAATATGGCCCTATCGCCCTTTATTAGAAATGATAAAGCAGGACTATAGTCGCAAGCTTCTCAGGCAATACAAGCAGGGTGTCGCAACAAGGGAAATCGATGTTACATACCTACTGCGACGCGGAAGAAACGTTATTGCCGTGTGGTATGCCCCTTGCATCAACGTCAAGGCGATGATGGAAGCAGAAAAAGCAGGCAGAGAAACAAATATAGCAGATGTGAAAACGGAAAAGGCTAACACACTCTCTGACTCCATCTGCAACACACCATCCCACGAGATAAAGCCTCTGAAAGGCTCTTCGATGCAGATATCCGCTTCGCTTACAGCGTTTAAGGATAATAAAAAGGAAACTCTCGTAAGAGAAGATGCTGGATGGCTATGCCACATTGCATCGGGAAGAATGACTCTCTCTGGTGAGGAATTCGACGCAACAAAGTACCTCGATGAATGGAAAACGCTCTACTGCCACATAGATCCTTCGTGGGTTGCGGCAGAAAGAACGTGGATGGAAGAGATAGAATGGAACACATTGGACGACATTGGGCTCTCTGCATTCCGCACAACGAAGGCAAAGATAAACCGTAAGACTCTGTCCAGGCACATCTATTACATCCCAAGCGAGGCAACAGGACTATTGCGCATCACACTGAGAGATACATCAAAGGGGCAGCGTATCATAGTAAATGGTATGGAATTCAGATGCTTCGGCACTAATGACGAGCAGATATACACAAGATTTGCCACCGTCACCACCGATTGCATAACCATAGAAAGCGGAGACGTGAAACCATTCCCAGACATACAAACCGTTGAGTTCATAGAACTACGACAAACAACCGAAAAAGAAAAAAACACTAATTGTTTCTTAAAATAAAAAGAAGACAATATGAGCGAAATAAAAGATTTCAGTCTTGCAAGACTACGTCAGCAGGTAGATGTGCCTTGCCTGGGCGATGATCTTCTCATCTTTGAGGACATCAGCATTCTGCCAAAACTGAAGGAACCACGACGCATGAACTTCCTATTCATCGGAATATGCACCGCAGGAACTGCAAACTACACGATGAATCAGACAAGATTCGACATAAAGAAGAATGATGCCCTCATCATTACAGATGGAGAAGTCATTAATGCAATGCAGATGAGCGATGACTTCAAGGGTTTTGCCCTGCTCGTATCATACGATTTCGTACAGGAAATCGTGAAGGATGTGCAGAATATGACCGACCTTTTCATCCTCACCCATCGCTATCCTGTCTTCCACATGGAGGAAGAAGAAGTGACCGTTGCCATGGAATATGCCGATATGATAAAGAGACGTGTCTGCGGCAATGACTACCGTTTCCGTCCTGATGTCATCCGTCTTCTCATCCTTACGATGATCTACGACCTCGGAAAGGCATTCTATCGCGTTATGAAGAACCTTGAGAACGGCGGTCACAACAAGAAGTCAGAACAGATTTTCCTCAACTTCATACAGCTTGTAGAAAGGAATTTCCGTCACGAGCGCCGCGTAGGTTGGTATGCAGAGCAGCTCAACATCTCCCCAAAATACCTCTCGGAGACTATCAGCAACGTCAGCAAGCGCACTCCAAACGAATGGATTACGAAGTATGTCACAACAGAACTCCGCAACATCCTTCGCACTACCAATAAGCGTATCTCCCAGATTGCCATTGAGATGAACTTCCCTAACCAGTCGTTCCTCGGCAAATACTTCCGCGAGAACGTTGGTGTAAGTCCTTTGAAATATAGAAGAGGGAATATGTAAGGCCTACCCTACCCCTCCCCAAGGGAGGGTACTTAGATAGAAAAAAGACAAGAAACAAACGCATCTACGAAAGTTTCTTGTCTTTATTTTTATCTTTCCTTACAAACCAAGTTCTCCCCCTTGGGGGGAGTTAGAAGGGGCTTCAAGTTGCTCCGCACACTCCGTAAGCCATTGGTACCATTCTTCTCCGAAGCGTCTCTTTAGCGGACCTTCAAGGAATTTCCATACGGGAAGTTTCAGTTCCTTGCCTTTCTCTCGTCCGCATTTGCAGACATCCCATACGTGATAGTTCAGTCCCACGGTACCATTGCTGAACTGCACCTCTCTTATAGGATAGAGAGCACAACTGATAGGCTTGCAAAACTTCGTTTTTCCCGCGCGGTAAGCCTTCTCTATAGCACAAAGACAGCAGTTGTGGATACACTTCTTCTCTCCTTCGATATCCATCTCAAGCGTGTCATAATACGTGAAGACACAATCCTTTCCACCTACGATACTCGTCACCAGATCGCCTTCCTCATCGGTATAGGCAACGCCCTGCTTGTCTATTACAGCCTGAGCAGGGGCAGAGAGATCGCTCCATACAATATCGAGCACATCCTCTATCTCTCCCACTTCCTCGAGCGTAACAGGAGCTCCGGCATCGCCTTCGATACAACATTCACCCTTACAGGTCTCAAGGTCACAGCAGAAATACTCTGTAAATATGTCTGGCGAGATGAGAACATCGCCTATCTGTACTATTCTATCTATCATTTACCACTTGATTTCTTCTCTATTATTAGCCTTCAGATACTCATTACATCTTGAGAAATGACGATTGCCAAACCATCCTCCGCGATTTGCTGAGAGTGGAGAAGGATGCACCGACTCAAGTATATAGTGCTTTTTTCTGTCAATAAGCTTCGCCTTTGAGCGTGCATAACCGCCCCAGAGGATGAACACAACATGCTCCTGAGTGTCTGATATCTTTTTTATCACGGCATCGGTGAAGGTCTCCCAACCCTGTTTCTGATGCGATCCAGCGAGATGTTCACGCACGGTCAGCGTAGCATTGAGAAGCAGCACTCCCTGCTCTGCCCATCTACGAAGCGATCCGTCATACATTCTTGGAGCAAGTTCATTGTCGGGTTTCTCCGCCCTATACTTACCATCTGCCTGCTGATAGAGTATTGGAGGCACCGTGCCGATGTCCTCTTTTATCTCCTTAAAGATATTAATGAGACTTGGAGGCAACGGGATACCGCTCTTTACGGAGAAACATAGTCCCTCTGCCTGACCAGGACCGTGGTATGGATCCTGCCCAAGAATGACCACTTTCACCTCACTCAAAGGACAAAGATTGAAGGCATTGAATACCTCTTCGCCTGGAGGATAGCACCTGTAGTGGGAATATTCATTATGAACGAAATGAGTGAGTCTGACAAAATACTCTTTGTCAAACTCACTCTGTAATGCTTCTGCCCAAGAGGGCTCAATATTTACTTTCATTTCTTCTCCTCCTCTTGTAGGAAGTCCGATATTATGATATCGGAGTATGTGTAAACTGGGAGGGGTTTCTTAGTCGCAGATAAGATTCTCACCTGTCATGTCAGCTGGCTGCTCAAGTCCCATGATATGGAGGATTGTTGGAGCAACGTCGGCAAGACGACCGTCCTTGATGGTTGCTGAGTTGTTGTCAGTAACGTAGATACAAGGAACAGGATTGAGCGAGTGAGCTGTGTTAGGAGTGCCGTCAGGATTGATAGCATTATCAGCATTACCATGGTCAGCGATGATGATAGCCTCATAACCTGTAGCCTTTGCAGCCTCGATAACGTCCTTCACGCAGTTGTCAACAGCAACAACAGCCTTAGCAATAGCGTTGTAGATACCTGTGTGACCAACCATATCGCCGTTAGCGAAGTTCACAACGATGAAGTCATACTTATCTTCCTTGATAGCCTCAACGAGCTTATCCTTCACCTCGTATGCTGACATCTCTGGCTTGAGGTCGTATGTAGCCACCTTTGGAGAAGCCACGAGGATACGGTCCTCACCTTCGTATGGAGCCTCACGACCACCGTTGAAGAAGAATGTTACGTGAGCATACTTCTCTGTCTCAGCTGTATGGAGCTGCTTCTTGCCCTGCTGTGAGAGATACTCACCGAGAGTGTTCATCACGTTCTCCTTAGGGAAGAGGATGCTTACGCCTGTGAAGTTAGCATCGTATGGAGTCATGCAGTAGTACTTAAGGCCTGGGATAGTCTTCATGCCAGCCTCTGCCTCATCCTTCTGAGTGAGCACATGAGTGAGCTCCTTTGCGCGGTCGTTGCGGAAGTTGATGAAGATAACAACGTCACCCTCCTCGATATTACCATTTACGTTTGCGTTAGAGATAGCCTTGATGAACTCGTCTGTCACGCCTTCGTCGTATGACTCCTGCATAGCCTGCACCATGTCAGTAGCCTTCTTGCCTACGCCAGCTGTGATAAGGTCGTATGCCTCCTTCACGCGCTCCCAGCGCTTGTCGCGGTCCATAGCATAGAAACGACCGATGATACTTGCGATAGCAGCATCGTTCTCCTCGCAAACCTTTGTCACCTGCTCGATGAAGCCCTTGCCCGACTTAGGATCTGTGTCGCGACCGTCCATGAAGCAATGGATGAATGTCTGGTTCTTAAGACCGAACTCCTTGCCTACCTCGATGAGCTTGAAGAGGTGGTCGAGTGAAGAGTGCACACCGCCATTGGATGTAAGACCCATCAAGTGGAGCTTCTTGCCGTTCTCCTTAGCGTATGTGTAAGCCTCAACAACCTGTGGATTCTGCGAGATAGAACCGTCAGCACAAGCACGGTTAATCTTCACGAGGTCCTGATAAACCACGCGACCAGCACCGATATTGAGGTGACCTACCTCAGAGTTACCCATCTGACCGTCAGGAAGACCTACGTTCTCGCCTGAAGCCTGAAGCTGTGAAACACTGCTGACTGCCTGAAGGTAGTCAAGATAAGGTGTAGGAGTGTTGTAGATAACGTCACCCTTACCATGCTGTCCGATTCCCCAACCATCGAGAATCATCAAAAGAGCTTTCTTTGCCATCTTTTTTGTTGTATATTTAATATTGTATCTTGTATGTTTATTGTTTGTTTATAGTCTTTAGACTATGCGAATGCAAAATTACTAAAAAAAACGGAAAACGTCAAACTTCCTCGCAAAAGATTTCATACTTTATAAAACAAAAATAATTGTTATGCCTATTAGGATATTTAATAACAATTTTTGAATATAACTTTTGGCGTATCTATGGTAATTTTTGGTAAAACACAAGAAGCTATGCTTCTCATGGTCTAAAGCTATGCTTTAGGGGTGCTAACTCTATGCTTCAGCTCTTGAGTTTGCCCCAAACTCACCTCGTGTTTCATAGAAACAGGCAACGAGTTTGGGGCAAACGCGAAGAAAGAAAATGAATATATAAATTTACCTACACCCTACATCCGAGACAACTAAATAAACTGATAGACAAATAGTTATATAGGGTGTAGGTGGCAAAATTTGCCTACACCCACCTACACCCCACCTACATCCTATCTAATATATTATTAGTCAGGATATTAGAAGGTCTTGGGTGTAGGGTGTAGGTAAATTTTCAATTCTATGCAGCTTTGGTTATCAGTTGATAGCTCATACCATATTTATGGCGTTTGCAGTTACATCCCAAATAGCGCAATGTCTGCCCAATCCTAACCTTCGTATGGCTTGTGACTTGAAATGTTGGATACTTTTCCTGAAGTACAGAAACAATTTCCTTGCCTGTCATCCATTTTGAATTATCTTCATTCTCTGGAATCTGGAAGCAACTTGTAATCATCCCCTCCATGTCATCACTCTTGAAGAACGGCAGGTTAGCCTGCTGGATGCGCTGAACATCATCGTTGCTGAACCAGTAAGGAATCTTGTCCTCGCGAAGTTCATGGAGCACCTGAGCATAGAGCTGGGCATAGTTGATAGGAGAGTCATTGTCGATGAGAGCCTTCTTCCTGATATGGAGGCAGAGGTAGCGACGACTGCCAGTAGGGTCGCAGAGAGGATGCTCATCATTAGTCGTTGCGAGGAAAGAGGCATAGCGACGACGGTCCTCCTGAGCCTTGCCGAAGATAGGGCGACCATTCACCTTCACCTTTGAGAGTGTCTGCTTCAGTTTGCCCTGCTGAGAACCCTTCATATTGGCAAATTCATCGATGTTGACGAGGAGGTTGTGGGTAAGAGCCATCTCGCTATCGAACTTATTTCCGAAGTTGATGTGGTCAAGATAATACTCACGCAGATGCTCAGGAAGGAGTCTTACGGCGAAGGTGCTCTTTCCGCATCCCTGCTGACCTATAAGAATAGGTACACACTCGTTGCCGTGGAGCATGTCCATTCCGAGCCAATGAGCCACGGTAGAGCGCATCCAGGTGGCACACCAGGCAAGTTGCTCAGATGTAATGCCGGGCAATCTACTGAACAGCTCTGCCACATGATTCTTCCCGTCCCATTCAGGCAGCGAGTCGAGATACTCGCGGATAGGGTCATAGCACTCTACAGCATCGGAGCCGATGTACTCCTCAATGTTCTGTCGTGGTGTCTTCTCCCCGCCGATGCCTTCCTTCTTCGCCTTTCTCACGATGCTGTTAATCACCTGAGGAGTCACGGGTTCCCAAGCCTCCTTAGCGGCCTCATCGATAGGCTCTTCCGCTGGTGAAGTGACTTCCTCCACCTTTTCCTGTTTACACACTTCCACCTTTCCGTTGAGCAGATTACGACGAAAATGGTAGTTCTCATTCAAAAAGGTCTCCACCTCATAGATGGCGGCCTGCATCTCAGTCATCTCCATGGATGACTCGAGAGGTTTTTTTGAAATTGAATTGTTCATGTTCTTTTACTTTTTGTTTAACACTTGCAAAGTTACATCAAGAACTACCCTCAAAAACAATTTTCCCTACTCACGACCTTTACTTCAGTCGTAAATAGGGAAAAATATAACCGATGCGGGGAAAAGCGCAGGGAAAAATCTATAGTTATTGCTGCATGAACATTGCAGGCTATATTCCGCTATGCAAAAATGATGATAGCGGAAAGGATGAGAATCAAGAGTATGATGAATACATATTTTATCATAGGTGAGAGTAGTAGTGAAGTCTGGCTGTAGATAAATAAAAGTGCAGGAAGAAAAATGTTGTCAGCTCTCCTCCCCGCTGGGAGGAGAGTTTTTTAGTTGACAACTAATACTAACTAACTGACTTTTAATACTAACATTTATGAAAAAACAATTACTTTTTATCGTAGTGGAAATAGTCAACATCGACATGACCGCCGAGTGACTTTGTGGCATAGTTGAAGATGGCGAACTTAGTACCCATGAAGAAACGGGTGTAGTCGAATGGTGTCTTCACCGCTGTGCCTATCTCCTTCCATTCTTTGCCGTCAAGACTGTAGGCGAAAGTGCAGAGGTCTGCCTGATGAAGGAAGTCGCCATGAACGCGGAGGTATAACCTACCCCTATTCTTCTTAAGGGAGGAAGTTACGTCCACAGAGGCGAGCTCTTTCCTGTCGATATGGTCGATGACCTTTTCGCCTCTCTTCAGTCGCATGTGTTCCTCTGTGAGGGAAAGGGTAACTTTCTTGCCATCCTTTGAGATAGTGAGGACACCGCTATCGCCATTGAAACCAGCGAGACCGGCACGATCGCCGCTCTTCATTCCGCTGATGTTGAGGCATATCTCACCTGTGCAGGCAGGAGCTGTCATACGCTGGGTGAGTGTGTTAGGAGCATCAAATATGCTATTGGCAAGTCGAGCTGTCGTGAGACGCAGGTTGCCGTTCTTTATTGCCCATCCCTTATTGATAGGGTTGTGGTTCCATTGCCAGAGGAGGGAGAGCTTATTGCCATCGAACTCGTCAGAGCCTACAATGCCTGTCCAGTCCTCGAAGTCCTTGGAAGTGTCGTTAGGGATATGATAGCTCTTAGGACTGATTTTCTCGTAGTTGCCAGCGTTGAGCTCGCCGCACATTGGCCATCCATCCACCCAGGTAACTCTCATGGCACAAGGTACGCGACCTATACCACCACGGTCCTGGAATATCATTGCCCACCAGTTTGACTCATCGTTGTCGTCCTCGTCGTTTCCATTGAGGATGCATCCCTGTCCTACGCCACCATACTCCTCGAATGGAGTTTCGAGCACGATGTGCTTCTCGTATGGACCAAGGATATTATCTGAGCGATAGCATACTTCGCGGCGAACACGTCCTGGAACGCCCCATACCATGCTTATCATGCACACGTAATACTTTCCTTTATGCTTGAAGACCTGAGAACCTTCGAGCAGACCGCCTCTCTCATCAGGGTCGTTGAAGATGATGCGCTGGTTGATGCCGTTAGGGTCAACATCGCTGAGGTCATCCTTCAGCTGCACTACCGAGCAACCGCCCGAACCATGGAAGAGGTATGCCTTGCCATCGGTATCGAAGAAGAGCGATGCGTCGTGGTGATGCTTTGGGCGAGCGATGAGCTTCCATGGGCCCTCAGCCTTGTCGGCAGAGAAGATGAAACCCTTGCCCGGAGCACCGTTTGCTGTAAACCAAACATAGAACTTGCCGTTGTGATGGCGGATAGTGGAAGCCCACTGTCCCTGACCATAGACAGTCTTTCCGTCCTTGAGGTCGTAGCGGTCACCGTCTTCGATACGGTCATAGACGTATGAAACGGTCTCCCAATGGATCATATCCTTACTGCGCATCACTGGGCATCCGGGCATGAGGTGCATTGTTGTTGACACCATGTAATAGTATCCGTCAGCGTGACACAAAGCTATATCAGGCACATCGGCGTTGATGATAGGATTGCGAAACGTCTGTGCGCTCGCCTCGTTTGAGAACGAAGGGCTAACGATTGACAGGGTGCCGGCAACAAATGCCATCAGGAGAAAGAATCGTTTCATAGCCTTTGTTTTATTGTTTAGGTGTTACATGTAGAATTTCCATTGCTGAATTTCTGAGGACAAAGATATATACATTCTTAGTTATATGCAATAGCGAAAAGTGCATTCGTATCTATGTGGTATGGAAATGAAACGAAAAATAGTGTAAAACGCGTGTAAAACCCATTGATTTTGTGCTCAATATCCTGCAATGTAACAGGCAAACTAAAAAATGTTACATATTTTTTTTGGTGATTATTTTGCAAATTGTTACCTTTGTAACCGAAAAAAGAATGAAACCTAATAAAATTTAGCAATAAATAACAACCAAATATGAATAATAAGAAATTGGTATCACGAAGATGGAACGCTTCAGTTCTTTTTATCTTGATGAATGTGTTTGCTGCGATGAATGTTGCGGCACAGAATGTTCGCTTCCTGACGATGGAGGACAACCTTGCCTCTTCGCGTGTGACTACTGTGGCGCAGGACAAAGACGGAGTAATCTGGATATCGAGCGAATGCGGTCTTGACAGATATGATGGTGCCCGAATGCGTCATTACGGTGAGGTGAGAGGAGATAGCCTCTCGCTGAGCAGCAACTATGTCAGGGAGTGCTATCAGGCAACAAATGGCAGATTCTATGTCCTCACGATGAAAGGACTTGACCTTTTCGACAAGAAGAACGACACGTTCCGCTCCATCCCCTTCTATGACAAGGAGGGAAGGCTCGTGCCTATGACACTTGTGAATGCTATGGTGGAGACTCCCCGCTATGGTACTTTGGTGAGCACATCAGGTTGGGGAATATACCGATTGTCGCAGGATGGATTGCGAGCAGACAAGTTCTTCGATAACCTTGGCACCCGTTTCGTGAATACGATGTATCATGATAAGCGTCAGCGTATCTGGATATCGACCAATGACAAGGGCTCTTTCCTCATTCTCCCAAACAAGAAGGTGATAAACATACAGGGACCTGACGGTGCCAATTCCTCCGTGATATCATGCTTTGTAGAGGGAAAGAACGGAACGGTATATGCCGGAACGGAAGGTCATGGTGTATGGAAATATGATGAGACAAGGAATTGTTTCGTGAGTGTGGGCGGTGAACTGTTCCATTTCACGGTCAGAAACATGTTCTATGACGAAGGCCGTATCCTCATAGGCACATGGGGAAATGGTATGCTCCAGATAGTGGATGGCTCGGAGGAGGTGACGCGTGTTGCTGACCTCTGGCTTCCAATACAGATGGAACGATGCACTCCAAACCATATTATGCGCGACAATAAGGGCAACCTATGGGTGACATTCTATAAACAAGGTATAGGTATCTTCCCGAAGGATAAGAGTCCGTTCCTCTATTACGGTTCTATGCAGCATAACCACGATTTCATCGGTAGTTCGCCGGTGACTGCTGTGGCAAGAGACAACGCTGGTCGCACGTGGGTGGCAGCAGAGAATGATGCCCTCTATTTCATAGATGAGAACGGGATAAACCATGGAAGACTGGAGATGGCTGATGGCCATTCGCTGACGAATGTGAGAAGCTTGCATCTCGATAATAGCGGAAACCTATGGATAGGAACACAGGGAAGCGGTCTGCTGAAGTTGAACTCTGCCACGGGATATGTGACGAGAGTGGGAGAGAAAGCCGACGGAACGCCATGGATACCAGAAGCATATATCTCTGCTATTCAGGATGATGCTTACGGAAACCTGTGGGTCGGCACGAATGGCGAGGGACTTTTCGGTATAAATATCGCTACAGGAAAGGTGATACCTTGCAATGCCCTTGGCGATGAGGGACTTGCAAAGGGCAGTCAGGCAATCAGTAACAGATGGGTGACAAGCCTTGCCATTAGCTATGATGAGAAGCTATGGATAGGCACATTCTATGGCTTGAACCGCTATAAGCTGAAGGACCGCGTTATGAGCGAATACGAGCATCTGCGTAAGGAGGTTGTCACAGCCGTTGAGAACGATGGTGACAAAGGTCTCTGGGTAGGTACATACCATGGTGCATGGATGATAAAAGGCGGTGAAGAGAAAATCTTCAATCAGGAGAGTGGTATTCCAAATGACGTGATACAGTCGCTCGTTGCCGACCATGACGGTAATGTGTGGTTTGGAACTAACAACGGACTTGTCGTGATACGTAAGGACGGCTCCTCACCACTTGTGTTCAAGGGCATGAAGATCATGGGAATCAATGAGTTCAGTAATGGAGCCGCAGCGGTATGCAACAACGGAGATGTCATCTTCGGTGGTTTGACAGGTATATCAATCATCAATCCTGACAGACTTGAGAGTATGACTTCTAAACCTAAGATTTATATCTCATGCATTGCGTATAATAATTCTTACGTTAATTACACATCAAAATCAGGTAGCTATACTATTGTTGAGGCCGACGATGACACGGATGAAAATGTTACACTTCATTTTGCCCATGATTATGGAACGTTCGCCCTCTGCCTGACAAACTATGAATATGTCAACTCAGATGATGTCACCTATATGTACAGCATCAATGATGAGGACTGGATAAAGATGCCAGATGGAGAAAGTAATGTGGTGCTCAACAACTTGCATCCAGACACTTATAAGATACGTCTGAAGTGTCTGACGAAGAATGTGGAGAGCGATGAGAAGGAGATAAAGGTTGTCGTGCATGCCGCATGGTATGCAGGATGGCTGGCGAAGCTTATATACCTTATTATAATATTAGGGCTGATTGCATATATGATACGCAACTATCGCAATCATCTCCTTGCTAGTGAGCATCAGAGAGAGAGCAAGAGACTGCTGGATTTGAGTGAATCGAAGCTGAAGTTCCTCATCGACCTGTCTCATGAGATTCGCACTCCTATGTCGATGATTATATCTCCAGTAGAGAAACTGATATCCACCGATGGAGAGAATCAGACTCGCCGTCACTATTATGACATCATACATAATGGCAGTCAGCGAATTATGCAGCTCGTGAACCAGATGCTCGATATGAGCAAGATAGAGCAGGGAAAGCTGAAACTGACCTTCCGTCCAACCAATATCACCCGCTATGTGGAGAATATTTGTTCGTTCATGGATTCCATGGCAGAGCAGAAAGGACTCGCTCTTTCGTTCAATTCCGTATTGGAAGATCAGGAACTATGGATTGACAATGGATATTTCGACAAGATTCTCGTGAACCTGATAGGCAATTCTACGAAGTTTACGCCTGAGGGAGGTCATATCTCCGTAAGCCTGACAGAGTGTAATGTGGATGGAAAACCTGCCGTGTGCATAGCTGTCTGCGATAATGGCAAGGGCATAAACCCTGAGGACAAGGCTCATATCTTCGAGCGTTTCTATCAGTCGAAGCAGCTGGCAAATGAAGGAGGTCTCGGTACAGGTCTTGGTCTTAACCTTACCTTAGCTCTCGTAGAACTGCATCAAGGCAAGATAGAGGTGATGGATAATCCAGAGGGACAGGGAACCGTATTTCTCGTAAAGCTCCTGCGTGGCAATGAGCATATCAGTCCTGACCAGATAGGTCCTGCCCTTGAACCAAAGGAAAGCGACGTAAGATCGCTTGCAATGGGACTTACTGATATCTCTGAAATGATGGAAGTGCCTAAGCCACAGCCTGTGAAGACAATAAATGAGCGACCTACGATACTCGTGATAGACGATGACGACGATATCCGTAATTATCTCGGTGAAGAGTTGAAGGAGACATATAAGGTCATAACAGCAGGTGATGGCGGCGAAGGCTGGCGAATGGTTTTGAAGGAAAAGCCTGACCTGGTGGTTACTGACATCATGATGCCGGTGATGGATGGCATAGAGCTTTGTCGTAAGATTCGCCAGAATATCAACGTGAATTCCATGCCTGTCATCATGCTTACGGCAGCTAATACAGAGGACTATCAGCTTCGCGGTCTTGATACCGGTGCTGATGCATACGTCAACAAACCGTTCTCTATGCCTGTGCTGTTCTCTACCATCAAGAATGTACTGCAGTCAAGGCAGATGCTCCGCAACTGCTATGAGGGTCGTCAGGAGTCGGATGTGAACATTACTGACTTAGAGGATGTTCCAAATCACGATGAAGTATTGCTCAAGCGCATCATAAAGGTGATTGAGGATAATATCAGCAACCATGACCTTAATGTGGAAATGCTCGCGCGTGAGTCAGCCCTCAGCCGTGTACATCTGTATCGCAAACTTAAGGAACTGACCAATCAGAGTCCTTCTGACTTCATCCGTCAGATACGTCTGAAGAAAGCAGGTGAGCTCCTCCGCAAGGGAAATTACAATATCTCGGAGGTTGCCCGTGTGATGGGCTTCTCTTCTCTCGCGGTATTCTCGCGTGCCTTCAAGGATTTCTATGGAGTTACTCCAAAAGAGTTTGTGAATAAGGAGTAGCCTCTCTCCCCTAACCCTCTGGAGCCCCTCTCCCCTAACCCTCCCCCGAGGGGGAGGGAGTGAATAGTATTTGAGGGCGAAAGGTATGCATCACATCAAATATAAACATAATTAACCCGCAAAACCAATCATCGCTGGCATTGCGGGTTTAATTGTATCTACTCCCTCCCCCTCGGGGGTAGTCCGATGTTGATAATATCGGAGTATGTGACAAAAGGGGAGAGGGGCTGCTTATTGGGTAACCACCAGTCCTCCATTGCAAGGAACGGTGACCTTCAATGTTTGATTCTTTGGAAGCTTGACGGTCTTTACGCTACCGTTGAGTGCAGGGTCGTCACTATATACCTTTAATATAGTGCCTGGAGCAAACATGTCAAGCTTGAGAGTTGTGGTGTAAGCCTCCTTCTGCGCGTTGATAGAAGCAACATACCATGTGTCATTATGCTTGCGAGCCATAGTGGTGAACTTTCCTGGATAGCCATCGATGAAGCGCATATCCTGCCATAATACAGGAACAGCCTTCATGAAGTCCATTGCCCACTGAGGAGCATCGGTGAGGTTATTAGGAGTAACGGCGAAGTTCTGTACCGGTGTCTGGAAGAGGATGGCTGTAGCAAGAGCATAGACATCACTTGTCTTACGTTCATTACCGCGCTGATTATTCTTGCTGTAGTGCTTGTTGAGTGTTGAGCCGCCGAAGTCCATATTGCCGGCAGAGTTGCGAAGAACGGCATGGATGGTAGCATTCTTTGCCTCATTGTCGCACTCACCCTGACTGAATGCCATATTCTCACTTGCTCGTACTGCCTCGCAGGATACGAAGTTAGGATACATACGCTCCCAGCCACGCTGCAGGGTACATCCGTGGAAGATAATCATAAGACCGAACTCATTGGCATCAGCGAGGATATCCTCATACATCTGCATGGTCTGCTGCTTGTCAGAACCTACGAAATCCACCTTAAGACCCTTGATACCAGCTTCCTTGAGCCATTTCATTTCCTTACGACGGTCGAGCATACGGTGCATCTTACCGCGAGGACCCTGAGGAGCATCGTTCCAATAGCCATTAGAGTTATACCAAAGGAAGAGTCCTACACCCTTGCCCTGAGCATATTTTGAGAGCTGTGCCATGCGGTCATAGCCGATGTTGCTGTCCCAGAAAGCATCGATGAGAACATATTCATAACCCATGTCGGCAGCGAAATCGATGTATTCCTTCTGCTCATCGAAGTTGCAGGAAGCATCCATACGAATAATCCAGCTCCATGTAGCACGACCATATTTATACTCCTGACTTGCCTCATACTGTGGCTTTACGAGGTCCCACTGTATTGTTGTCTCTGTGATAGGAGCGAGGGTGCGACCTACTGTGATAGTACGCCAAGGTGTCTCTGCGTGAGGAATCTCGCCATTCTTGCCGTCGAGCATCAGTCCAGGCTCGCATGAACCAACACCGCCGAACTCACCCTTCTCTGGATAAGCGAGACCGTATGAGTCATTTCCTGTAGGAACGAGACGGCTACCGCAATAGTTGCCACCAATGTTTGTCTCAGAAAGCATTATCCAAATGTTATTGGAAGCAGTGACATTTTTCTGCCCCTTCTTTGCCGCGCCAGCTGCTCCTCCCCTCGGGGAGGCGGGGGTAGGGGCTTTGAAAAGTGCAGGGAATGTATAGCCCCTTCCATGTCCATTTTTGCCCATTTCACCGTCTAATTCATAGTGTGTCTCATAGCTTGGAGCTGTACGGGCGAAGCCTGTCTGCGGTGTCATCTGAGGACAGATAAAGGTGGTGGTGCCTTCTGGGAGAACATAACCGGTACACTCATTCTCTACGATACATGCACGGCGGTCTCTCTGTGCCTTTATGTCATACTTGAACGCCACATTATTATTATCTACATGGAAGGTAACGGAAAAGACAGGCTTGTCGCTCTTTGTGCCATTGAACATCCATGTAGCCTCGTTTGCTGTATAGGAAATGTTCGCCTTCTTCACGTGAGGCAACGTATAGCTCTCGCTGACTGCACGAGACTCTGTACAAGACGCAAGCTTTATGTTCTGGGTGAAGTCGCCCATGTCCGTCTTCATGCCGAGAGGAGACTTGCGGATAACGGTGTCGTTCTCCAGCACAACGGAGTAGTATGCCCTGCCATTGTCGGCAGATACGTTAACTTTCAACTTGCCGTCAGGACTCGTTATCTCCTGTGCGGAGGCGAGTGCTGCAGGCAGTAAAGCAATGGATAAAATAAGTTTTTTCATCATTGTGTTTAGGTTATTTATGTGATTTTTTGTTATTTTGTTGCAAAGATAGTCATAAAACTCTCTTTTACAAAATATTTGCGCAACAATCATTGTACTTTTTGTGTCAAGTTTCTTTGTAAATGTATCATTCTGCTTGTCATTTTGTAACATTTTAAGGGTATAGGGTGGGGGATTCCCCTATTTGAAACATGATGCAAACCTTGTGTAATAATTATATATAAGGTATTTGGTAATAATATATAATTTTGCACACAGAATATTTTCAAACATCAAAAAAATCATTAATTATTAACCTAAAACAAGATTCGCTATGGTAAAGAAATCATTACTTAGCTTAGGACTTGCTGCTATGGCTTTCACAGCTTCGGCACAGACTCCTGTCTTCCATGAAGGTTTTGATGCCGAACAGACAAAGGCAAAGACCGAATTGGGTTGGTATGAATTTATCAACAATCAGGAAGGTGACGAGCGTATTGTTCCAGCAGCAGAAGCCTATCAGGGTGCAGGTAGCTGTAAGTTCGTTAACTCACAGGCTGCTTACCCAGGTCAAGCATGGCAGCGTGCTGTCAAGTTCCGTAACCTCCCACTTCAGGAGGGTAAGATCTATCAGATCAAGTTCGCCCTTATGGGTACAAACCGTTACAATGAGGCTGGCGACGACTTCCAGGATTCAGATCCACGTTGTGAGTTGAAGGTAGGTCTCATGCAGGGTTATGAGAACTCTGATATCTCTATCCTTGACCAGAATGGTGCTGATCAGACAAAGACAGTTTCTTACTTCAACCCACTCGAGTTCCAGGAATATACTTCTACATTCTATTTCGCAAGCAAGGCAAATCAGGATGCTCAGTATAAGGCTCAGGGTAAGGATGAGGCTTACATCAACGATTATTTCGTAACATTCAACATCTACAACCCAGGTACATTCTATCTTGATGAGGTTTCTCTCGTTGAGATTAACAATGCTGTTGACAACCTTACTTATGGTGGTGACGTTATCCGCGTGAAGTACATGTTTGATACAAACATCGCAGCTCTCGCTAAGGCTAACGAGCTTGGTCGCGTTATCCTCGATCCTTCTTGCGCTACTGTTACTGTAGCTGGCGAGGCTACTCCTGTTGAGGCTGTTGAGCTTCACAAGGACGGCTACCTCTATATCTTCCTTGAGGAGATGTCTTTCGAGGGTGAGGCAGAAGGCGATATCGTTGTTTCATATACAAACCCTGACGATATCATCAACTTCTCAGGTGCAGGTGGCAATGCAAAGGTATTTGCTTTCGAGGCTGCTAAGGCTGGTGCTTATGACGAAGAGGTAGGTAACGTATCTTCTTATGCATACGAGGAGGCTGCAATGGTTTCTTCTAACCCAGAGCACAACTCATTCTGCCTTGACGAGTCAATCAGTGAGTTCACATTCACATACGATCACAGCATCTACACATGTGAGTCTCCGACTTCTAACGCTCCTAAGGCTGTTCTCTCTACAGGTGAGGAACTTGCTATCAAGGCTGGTCAGGATGAGCTTTCTAAGTCTATCACATTCGTACGCACAGGCACAGATCCTCTTACTAAGGGTCTTTACACTGTAACTGTTTCTGGTATCACAACAGAGAAGGGTACAGAGTGCACAAGTGATCAGGTAATCAGCTTCGAGACTGGTAAGATCAAGATGGCTGAGACTGTTTACTCAGATCCTGTTATCACACTTCTCTCTGGTCCTAACGGTGGTCAGCCAGAAGGTTGGTCTATCATGGTAGGCGGTGAGAACTGGGACGGTGGTGATCCTAAGGAGGACAATGGTTCTGAATGTCGTAACCTCAACGTAACAGGTTCTAACGGTACAGAATATACAGCATTCTACCTCTGCGATCGTGCTGGTTATACATATATGAAGTATAACGAGGAAATCACACTTCCTGCAGGTAATGTAGAGTTCAGCGTTATCGCTCTCAGCCACGACGAGGCAGGTCATATCACAGAGTTCCGTCTTGAGGATACCGATGGTAATGAGATTGCTACTGCAAGTGATGTATGTGGTGTAATTGCAAATAGCCAGTTCACATCTATCGAGGCTTCTAATTACGTTTCAGCTAAATTCAATAACCCAGCAGAGAAGAAGGCAATTCTTAAGGTTCGTGCACCACAGGGTGGTTACACAGCTTGCCGTATCCTCGGTTTCAGAGTTCGCACATACACCGAGACTCCTGGTGATAAGTTCGAGCCAGAAATCATTCTTGAGAGCAAGTTCACAGGCGCTAACATGCCTGCAGAGGGAACAGGTTGGCAGTTCTATGAGAACAACAACCCACTCGAGCCAGGTTCTGGCCGTAATGGTACTTCTGGTATGCTTGAGAGAAACTTCCACGCTAAGATGCAGACTGCTGCATTCTTCCGTGAGTGCGGTGCTAATGATGCTGCTGGCATGCGTATCGAGTATGCTAACGGTAACGGTATCGAGGGTGGTGTAGAAATCCCAGAGGGTAACTACGAAATCACTTACTATGCTGGTACATGGAATGATGACACTGGTAATACAAATGGTAATTCTAAGGTATATATGCAGATTATCGACGCTGAGTCAGGTCAGGTTGCATTCACATCTGAGCACGTTAACATTGCTAACTTCAAGAATGGTGGTGACTGCAGCGGTCAGGCTGATAAGGTAACTGAGTCATTCAACTGTAAGGGTGGCAAGTACTATCTCAAGGTTTGGGGTACAAACAACACTGTATGGGGTGCTCTTCAGATTATCAAGCCAGGTTCTCAGGCTGCTAAGTGGTATGCAGCAATCGCTGAGGCTGTAGAAGAGGCTGAGGCTGAGGCTGCACTTTGCGAGGACGGTAAGTACAATGGTACTACAAAGACTGCTCTCCTTGCTGAGATCGAAAAGGCTAAGAATCCTTCTGCAATGCATACTGTTAAGGAGTTTGAGGCAGCAATCGCTAACCTCAATGCTCTTAAGGACAACATGGCAGCTCGTCGTAAGAATGTTGACGCATTCGACGGTAACCGCAACTCAATCGCTAGCGCTCTTTCTTCTTGCGAAGGAACAAAGTTCGAGAAGCTTGAGGTATATCCAACAGCAGTAGCTTGCTACGAGTCTTATAAGGATGTAAACTCTCTCGACCTTGACGATGCTACACTTGCTGCTGCTGTTGCAGACATGGGTAACATGGGCGCATTGCTCAACAACATGAAGGGCACTTGCGTAGATCTCCT
Source organism: Prevotella sp. (assembly GCA_045627725.1). Lineage (GTDB taxonomy): Bacteria > Bacteroidota > Bacteroidia > Bacteroidales > Bacteroidaceae > Prevotella. Next base: position 30,383 of record JAZQOH010000035.1, read on the forward strand.
CACAAATCAGATTGTTGAGCTCGCTGGTATGATCGTTGCTCTCGATCCAGAGTCAGAGTCTAATGACTATGTACTCGCTACTAAGGACGCTATCACTGATGACCAGGCTCTCGCTGCTATGCTCAAGAAGATGTATGCTGCTAAGCTCTATAAGAAGATCGGTGCTGGTGAGAACCCATTCGCTGATTACGATGAGGAGCTTGACCAGACAATCGCGAAGGAAATCGCTGCTGGTGCTATGATCCAGAACCGTGACTTCTATTGCACAGCTATCGTTCCAGATAAGGAGCAGACAACTATTGCAAAGGTAACAGACTACCCAGGTTGGACTATCGAAGTATTCGCTGGTGACATCCGTCCAGTATTCAACACAGGTTGGGGTGAGGATGGCAATGCTCCACGTGCTACTAAGCCAATCGCTGACGCTGCTGTTCGCGCTAACTGGGGTACAAACAACTATGACGTTCGTCAGCTCATCCAGAACATGCCAGTTGCTAACTACACTGTTTCTCTCGTAGTTGGTAAGGATGGTGATCAGGAGACAGAGTCTTACGCTTACATCGGTGAGGGTGAGGATCAGCTCAAGAGCGTTTACCTTGGTACAGACCGTGCTACAAGTGAAGCTCAGGTATTTGAGAATGTAGTTCCAACTATCAACGGCAACCTCGGTGAGATGCTCCTCGGTGGTTACATCAATATCTCAGCAAGCTTCGGTAGCGTTGATAAGGCTAACCTCATCATGGTAGGTCCTGCTGAGGGCTTCGACTACGCTGCTGCTGCTGCTGCTCTTGAGAAGGAGATCGCAGACAACGTAGAGAACGTAGCTGCTCCTGTAGGTGAGCCTGTAAAGGTTGAGTACTACAGCCTCGACGGTAAGAAGGTAGCTAAGGCTGCTGGCATTACAATCAAGGTTGCTACTTACAAGAATGGTGTAATGCAGGTTTCTAAGTATATCGCTAAGTAAACCTAACACTTAATATTTGATTAATCCCCCTTTGCCCCTGTGGCAGAGGGGGATTTTCATACTGTAAAGTTATGATGTATCTTTTTGCAAAGTCTTTGTTACACATTATTGTATTATATATAGGGAAAAATGACTACCTTTGCAAGCACTATGTCAGTTAACAATTAACAGTTAACAGTTAACAGTTAACAATTGCTTGTAAAACCTAAAGACTATGCAGATAACTAAACAGACAATCATTCTGGCTTTTTGCCTTTTGCTGTCAGCATTGCAAGTGAATGCTGCTGATGGTTTCGTGTCTTTCGTGTCGAATAACGACAATGCCCAGCTATGTAAGACTGGCGAGAAGATTACCATTGGTGTGAGTGACAACGATGACATCGCCGTGTCACTTGCAGCAAAGAATCTTTGCAAGGACTTCAAAGCCGTGATGGGAACGGAGCCCCAGTTCCTCACCATTGATGGTGAGGCACAAAGCGCCATCATTGCCGGCACAATGGGGCAGAGCAAGGCTATCGACGCACTCGTAAAGCAGGGTGTTATCGATGCAAAGCAGTTGAAGGGTAAGACAGAGAAGTACGTTATCCTCGTGAACAACGGCAAGATTATCGTGGCAGGTAGTGACCGTCGCGGTACCGTCTATGGTATCTACGAAATCTCACGCCAGATAGGTGTCTCTCCTTGGTACTACTGGATGGATGCTCCAATTAAGAAGCAGAATGCCATCTATGTAAAGAATGGTTCATATACAGATGGTGAGCCAGCTGTGAAGTATCGTGGTATCTTCCTCAATGATGAGGCTCCATGTCTCACATCATGGGTGAAGAACACCTTCGGCACAGGCTATGGCGACCATAACTTCTATGAGAAAGTCTTTGAGCTCATCCTTCGTCTAAAGGGTAACTATCTCTGGCCTGCTATGTGGGGATGGGCTTTCTATGCTGATGACCCACAGAATATAACCCTTGCCGACCAGATGGGCGTAGTGATGGGAACAAGCCACCATGAGCCAATGGCGAAGAACCACCAGGAGTGGGCTCGTCGTCGCAATGGTAAGTGGAACTATCAGACCAACCAAACTGTTATCGATGAATTTTTCATCGATGGCATTAAGCGCATGAAGACTGGTGGTCACAATGGAAGAACAGCTGAGACTCTTGTAACAATAGGTATGCGTGGCGATGGCGACGAGGCTATGAGCGAGGATGCTGACACCAAGCTTCTTGAGAAAATCGTGAAGAATCAGCGCGACATCATAAAGAATATAACAGGAAAGCCTGCGAAGGAGACACCTCAGGTGTGGGCTCTCTATAAGGAAGTGCTCGACTATTACGACAAGGGAATGCGAGTGCCTGATGATGTAATCATGCTTCTCTGCGATGATAACTGGGGCAATGTGCGCCGCACCCCTACTTTGCAGACATCTGCAAAGAAGAAGAGCGCCAAGGCAAATGCTGCTTCTGGTGGCTGGGGACTCTACTATCACGTTGACTATGTAGGAGCTCCACGCAACTCAAAGACTCTGAATGTGACACCTACACAGAACATGGTGGAGCAGCTCTCTCTGGCTTATAATAATGGTATCGATAAGCTTTGGATTCTCAACGTAGGCGACCTTAAGCCTATGGAATACCAGATACAGGTGTTCATGGATATGGCATACTACGGCAATGGTATCAAGGGATTCACTCCAAGTGAGGCAAATCCTGCTGCAGACAACCCTATCATCGACGTTATGCCTCATACCACAACCTTCTGTACTTCTCTCTTCGGTGAGAAGGAAGGCGCAGAGGCAGCTCGCATCCTCGATGCTGTTTGCAAGCTCAACGGTCGTTGTACCCCAGAGATGCTTGACGCTAGGACATACAACCTTGAGGCAGGGGAGTGGCAGATAGTAGTGGATGAATACAAGACTCTTGAGGTAGAAGCTCTCCGTCAGTATGCTAATCTCCCTGCAGAGTGTCGCGATGCATACTTCCAGTTGATTCTCTTCCCTGTACAGCTGATGGCTAATCTCCATCAGATGTACCATGCACAGGCTATGAACAACGCTCTCAATAAGCGTGGCGATGCTGCCATGAACGAGTGGGCAGACAAGTGCGAGATGTACTTCAAGCGTGACGCGGAGCTGATGCGCCAGTATAATGAGGACGTAGCGAATGGCAAGTGGAATGGCATGATGACACAGAAGCACATCGGCTATAAGTCTTGGAATGACAACTTCCCACACGACATGCTTCCAAAGCTCTTCCGTACTGACAAGATAGAGAATATCTTCTCATGTGAGAAGAACACAGTAGAGGGCATGCCTTGTGATGGCTATATCGCTATTGAGGCAGAGCATTACAATAAGAAGACAGGCAACTGGACCCTTATCCCTACAATGGGACGTACTCTCAGCGCTATCACTACAGCCGACAATGCTGCGAAGAAACTCGATGGAAGTCAGTCGCTCACCTATGCTTTCGAACTTCCTGCAAATATCAAGGAGGTGAAGGTTCATGTTGTTACCAAGTCAACACTCGACTATATGAACAAGGGTGGCATGACATACTCGCTCTCTATTGACGGCGGTGAGGCTGCAACGGTGAACTTCAACGACAACCTCAACGAGGACCCAAAGAATGTATATAGCATCTACTACCCAACAGTAGCAAGCCGCGTGGTTGAAAAGACAGTTAACCTCCCTATCGGAGAGGGCCAGGGAGAGGTTCATACTCTCAAGTACGTTCCTAACGATCCTAACATCGTTCTGGAGAAGATTGTCATCGACTTCGGTGGATATAAGAAGCAGTATCTGTTTGGTAAGGAGAGTAAGAGGAAATAAATAGCAGCCCCTCTCCCCTTTTGTCACATACTCCGATATTATCAACATCGGACTACCCCGCGAGGGGGAGGGAGTAGATAGTAATGAGGGCAAAAGAGAATAGAACGTAATAATAACAACAATAATTAATAACCAACCCCCGGTGATTAGCCGTTCCCCCTCGGGGGAATGCAAAGGGGGCCTAATTTATGAAAAAGTTTTTCTTTCTTCTACTTTTAGTTGCTTGTCAGTTGACGGTATCTGCGCAGCAGAGACGTCCTATCGACTCGCAGCATCCATTGTGGATGATTCACATTGACGTGTGGAACTCAGCCGATCCACAGAAGATTATCAACCTTGTGCCAGATGACATCAAGCCTTACGTGTGCTTCAACCTGTCATTGTCATGCGGCTACGACACAAAACTTAACATACACACAAAGCCACAGAATGCTCTTCGTACATATAAGTCATGGGCAAGTATATGCCAGAATAATGGCTTGTGGTTTACATGCCAGCCAGCATCAGGTGGTCACACACATATTCAGGACTGGGATCTTGAGACTTTCGAGTATTTCTTCAAGAAGTATCCTAACTTCCTTGGCTGGAACTATGCCGAGCAGTTCTGGGGCTTCAATGAGGCAGGCGATAAGTTCTCAAGCTCTGACGTTACCCGTATAGCATTGTTTGCAAAGCTTGTGGAGATGTCACATAAGTATGGTGGCTTCCTCACCGTGAGCTTCTGTGGTAATGTATGGTCACATCATCTTAACCCAAATGGTATGATGAAGCGCAATGCAGACCTTATGGCTGCTTGTAAGAAGTATCCTGAGGCTATCCTCTGGCTTTATAAATATACCACTTCCTCTTGTTTCTACAACAACGAGAGTGTCTGCTTTGGTCCTTTCGTGGCAGGTTTGACAAAGAACTACGGTGTACGTTACGACAACTGCGGATGGAATGGTGCTCTTGACGATATCCTCGGAGAGAAACATGGAAAGAAATACCCTGTTGCTGCAGGCATCGGTACCGTGATGGAGCAGACATGTCAGAACGGTGGTGCTGTGTGGGATGGTCCGGAGCTTATCTGGACAGAGGACTTCCAGAACCTCAGTGACTCCAGAGATTCCAATGGATATACTGTCCGCAACTGGGGACGCTTCTCAGGTTTTGACAATGCATGGATAGATATGTTCCGCAAGATAATAGATGGAACGATGTATATCCCTACTCAGGATGAGGTCATAGAGAAGACAAAGCTTGTTGTCTATAATGATGTAACATCAGGTAGCGACGAGGATAAATATGCTATGTGGGGTACTGCCTACGATAATCTCTATAAGCAGACAGATCCATTCAACAAGGGTAACGGTCAGTGGATGAGCAACTATTGGTATCTCAAGAAGACTGGTCGCTATGGAACTATTCCAATGACTCCAGGCTTCAACACTGGTTATGCATCAAAGTATGAGGTAATAAGGAAGTCGCAGCGTTCAAGTCAGTTCTCTGTATCGAAGTTCAATGAGGCTTATCCTGTCATAAGCACAGGCGATCTCTTCGTTTCCCGCTATAAGAATCAGCTCGTAACATATACTCCTTACACTTACGTAAACGCAAAGAAGACAGCTACGGCTAACGTACCTCTTAAATATAATACGTGCGAGAGCCTTGACCTTACATACGGAAAGCTCAGCAGCGGTATCGTAAGAGAGTTTGAGGATAAGATTGTCTTCTATCTGAACAATTACAGAAGCGATACAACAACCAATGTGACAGACAAGATTGTCATCAATGGTGCTACGGAAGAGCCTACATATAGCTTCACAAAGCGTGCGAAGGCCACAGGCAGCGCAACAGCTTCGTGGGATGCTGATAAGAAGGCATACACGATAACAGTAAGCCATAACGGTCCTATCGACTTGACAGTAAACTGTAAAGGTGCTGCCATAGATCGCGCTACTGACGCCATAGCCATCACTCCTCTCTCTGCTCCTGTGCAGCCAGAGAAGATTGTTGGTCCTATCATCATTGAGGCAGAGGATATGGACAGAAAGGATGTAGGCGAACATGTGTATAACTATTACGACTATTCAGGTGGTAAATATCGTTCTACACGTGGACATTCTGCTTTGGGCTTTGTGTTCTTCGGAACAAATACATCGGGAACACTGAAGGCTCGTCCTAACATTCTGAAGGCAGGAAAATACAATGTTACCGTTCGCTATAACAACACAACCGGTGCTGGTGCAAAGATACAGTTGAACGGTACTGGTCCTACATCGAACAAGCAGACAGTAACTCTTCCTGTAACTTCTAGTAACGAGTGGAAGAAATATACTGTAAAGATGGACTTCACCAGTGAGGGTGTCAAGACTATCTTCCTGATCAATACTGGTGGTAAGAACGTAATCATTGACCAGATTATCGTTACTCCTGCTGATGAGGAGGCAGAGAAGTTTGATGTTACAGTATATGAAACAGAGAACGGTACAGCTTCTGCCGACTTCATGGGTGCAGAGGAAGGCACTCTCGTTACTCTCTCCGCAACTCCTGCCGAGGGCTATGCGCTTGCAGGATGGGACATAATCCATGGCAATATCACCATCAATGAGGATAATACCTTCACCATGCCTGACGACATCGTGACCGTACAGCCTATCTTCAAGGATATTACATCTGTCTATAACATGGATCTTACGGATGTTCTCGGTGGTACCTTCCCTCCAGGATGGCGCTGTGAGTTCACCGATTGGGGCGGCAATAATGCTGTTCAGGAATATCCTAACTCATACGGCAGCGGTCCAAGAATGTTCACAGGTTTCCCTGGTACTTACAGCAAGGCTCTCTATTGGCGTGGTAATGTCATCTATGGTAAGCAGACAGACTATCCTCTCAACCTTGAGCCTGGCGATTATACCCTGACGTTTACCGTAGCAGCATGGAAGGATGCCCCTTCATACAAGGCTCAGATTCTTACATCTTCCGGTTCTGTACTTGAAGAATCTTCTTCTTATACAGCTTCGCCTAATGCTAATGGTTCAACTGGTGCCAACCTCTCTTCTGCAGTGGAGCGCACTCTTGAATTCAAGGTTACAAAGGCAGGAAAATATCTCATCAATGTGAACAATTCCGGTGAGGCACTCCTCCTTGCCTGCAGAATAAACAAGAAACTTGAGCCAACATCTATCGGCGAGACAGTCCTTGGCGATAGTGCTGAAAAGTATGAGATATACGACATCTCAGGCAAGCGCATTCCAAAGCTCCAGCGTGGTATGAATATCATACGAAAGGGTGATCAGGAAGTGCGTAAGGTATTCATAAAGTAACCTGTTATCTCGGAATTTCTAATACATTAATTTATATTAGCCCCTCCATTGCGGAGGGGCTTTTTTGTTGTCCCTGTTTCATAGTTTTTGGCCAAATGTAACATTGTAACATATTCTTTTTGTATTTTTTCACATTGTTACGTAATGCAAAACACATGGAATATTATAAATAATGTGTATATAATATATATATTATCTTTGCAATGAATTACGACCTGTGATAAAGAAATAAAATCAAAATAATCAAAAACTATTAACCCTAACAACAATGAGAAAGGACTTTATTAGGACTAAGTGGCGTATGGCATTCGCATCGGTAATGCTGTCTGCTTGTCTTGGAGGTTTTACTTCATGTAGTCAGTATGACCTCGACGAAAACGATCCTGAGGGATGGGGTGCCAGCATCTACAATTATCTGGAGGTGCAAGGTAACTACTCCAACACTCTCAAACTTATCGATGATCTGGGTTTGAAGGAAGTTCTTGGCAAGACGGGTTCGAAGACCTTGTTCGTTGCCGATGACGATGCCTACACCAGATTCTTTGCAAAAAATGACTGGGGTGTGAAAGACTATTCACATCTTACGCTCAGTCAGAAAAAGATGTTGCTTCTTGGCAACATGGTAAACAGCAGCTATCAGGTTAAGGACCTCGCCAGTGTGGAAGGCCCTGTAGAAGGACAGAGTATCCGCCGTCTCAGTTCAATGAGCGTGTTTGATACTGTTTCTGTCGTTGATCCTTTGACACTGCCAAACATGCAGCCTGGCGATGAAGTTCACAACAAGACTTGGCAGAAGTTCAGGAAAAGAGACAGTGTTGTCGTCATGCGTGACATGACAGTTACACCAGTGACTTATTTCGTAGAGGCTGCCCTCTCAAACAATAAGATTACCAATGCCGACTATAGATTCCTCTTCAACGGCCAGCAGGAACGTGAGGGAAGTGATGCCAGCGTCAATGGCGTGAAGATTGAAAAGCAGAACATCAAGTGTAGCAATGGCTTCATCCATAAGATGTCTGAGGTCACTGTTCCTTTGAAGAATATGTCGGAACTGATAGCTTCAAAGCCTGAGCTCAGCAAATACAACAAGTTGCTCCAGCGCTTCGCTGCTCCTGCCTATGTAGGCAAGGAGAATACTGATCAGTATAACTATCTTTACAATACTGCTGTTGACTCAGTATTTGAGATGCGTTATTTCTCAGAGAAGTCTCATGGCAGTGCTTACCACACAGATGACGATAAGGTAGTTCATCATGATCTCCTGCGCTATGATCCAGGATGGAACACATACTATAACAATCCAATCCCTAGCGCAGACGTTGCTGTAGAGAAGGATATGGCTGTTATGCTCGTTCCTGATGATGCGGCAATGGATGAGTATTGGAATACCGAAGGTAAGGTTCTCCAGGATCAGTATAAAAAATGGGAAAATGTTCCAAATGATGTTATCATTGAGCTCCTCAACAATACCATGCTCTATTCCTTTGTTTCCAGCGTACCAAGTAAGTTTGACAACATCCTCAACGATGCTAACGACCCAATGGGTGTTACCACGGGTAAGATTCAGGAGGTTTGCCTTGCCAACAATGGTGCAGTTTATGTAACAAAAACTGTATTCCCTCCTACATCGTTCGTCAGCGTACTCTATCCTGCTATCATCAATGAGTCGCTGAAGATCATGCGTTGGGCTGTGGAGAAGAACAACTATAAGGTTTACCTCAACTCCCTCAACGTGCCTGGCGGCTATAGCTTCTTCATTCCTACGAATGATGCGTTCCTTAAATATATCGACCCTGTGTCATACGCAATGACTGAGGATAAGACTCAGGCTGTCATGTATAAGTTCCACTATGACGCAAGTCTTTCAAACCCTGTTTGGGCAAGCCGTTTCTATTACAATATGGTGACTGGTGAGGTAGGCGACAGTATCGACGAAATCCGCAACAATGACTATGTGATGCAGAGAAAGCTCAAGGAAGTGCTCGACAACCATATCGTCATCGGCAATGTGGAGGATGGCAATACCTACTATCGCACAAAGGGTGGTCAGGAAATCATGGTGAAGAACACCGCTGCAGGTGATAAGGGCATGACTGTTGCCGGTAGCCTCACAGCCAGCAACGATAAGCCAGCTATTCCTATTGACTATATCTATGACCAGACAGATAAGGGTAACGGTAAGGCATATCTTATCAATACTCCTATCATGACTACTACTAAGACTGTTCTCGACATTCTCGGAGAGCATTCAGAGTTTAGCAAGTTCCGCGAACTTCTTGAAGGCAGCAGCCTCGTGAGTGAGGACAATAGCAAGAAGCGTTTCGTAGGCAAGGGTATCAAGGCATTCAATACATATCATTATACTGTATATGTGCCAAGCAACGAAGCTATCGCAGATCTTCAGAGCAAAGGTCAGCTTCCATCATGGGATAAGGTACAGGAAGCTATCGATATCGATAACATGCCTCTTGCAGAAGAGCTCACAAAGAAAATCGAGGATTTCGTGAAGCTTCACATCCAGGACTATTCACTCTTCATCGGTGCCGAGCCAAGAGCTGAAGAAGGCTATGAGACAGCACTTATCAACGAGAAGGGTAAGTTCGAGCGTGTGTATTCTACTCTCACCAAGGATGATATCACAATCAAGAACTCACAGACTTCATCGGCAAGCGGATATACGGAGGCTCATGTTCAGAAGAAGGCAGGACTCTATAATCTTCAGGCAAGAGAATACCTGTTGGATGCTGAGGACTATGATGTAAACAAAAAGGATCTTATCCTCTATACATCATCTACTGCGGTGATTCACCTCATAGACAAGCCATTGAAGTTAGCTAAATAATTCATAGCGCATATTGTCTATTCAAATAAATTTCCAATAGAAGTTTCTCTTGAACAAATATAAAGAAACAATGAAACATAAGAAAATAATATCCTTAGTCCTTTTCTGTGCCAGCCACGTTTTGTCCGGCTATGCACAGCAGGCAGGCGATATAGTCACTGGTTCTGTCAGTGATGCCATGGGACCTATCATGATGGCAAATGTCGTCGAGCTGGACGGGGCTAACCGTATCGTCAGTTCTACAAGTACCGACATGAACGGTAACTTCTCATTCAAGATCAAGGATCCAAAGAATAAGCTGAGATTCAGTTTCGTGGGTGCGAAGTCAAAGACAGTACCTATCAAGGGTACCACATATAACATCGTGCTGGAAGATCAGACCACACTTAGTGAGGTGACCGTTGTCAGCAAGCGTCGTAACAATGGTTCTGGTCTCGCTATTCCTGAGGATGAGCTTTCTACAGCTAACCAGACCATCAACACCAAGGAGTTTGAAGGTCTCGCTATCACCACTATCGATGAGGCTCTTCAGGGTCGTATCGCTGGTCTTGATATCGTGGCAAACTCTGGTAACCTCGGTTCCGGTACTTCTATGCGCCTCCGTGGTGTAAGTTCTATCAGCAGTAGCTCAGAGCCACTCATCGTTGTGGATGGTAACGTATGGGCAACAGACCGTAGCTCAGGCATCGATATCTCTACTGCAAACGATGAGCAGTTTGCTGAGCTCCTCAACGTAAACCCTGATGATATCGAGAGCATCTCGGTATTGAAGGATGCTGCCGCAACGGCTATCTGGGGTTCTCAGGGTGCTAATGGTGTAATCGAAATCAAGACAAAGCGTGGTTCTCGTGGTAAGACTCGTGTGAACTATAGCTATCGTCTCACCGGCACATGGCAGCCACAGGGCTACAAGCTCCTCAATGGTGACGAATACACCATGCTGATGAAGGAAGCTTATTTCAACCCACGCCTCAGCAGTGCTGAAGCTGATATCATCGAGTTCAACTACGACCAGAGTAACAAGAACAACTGGGAGAACTATAACAACAACACTGACTGGGTGAAGGCTGTGAAGCAGACAGGTTGGCGTCAGAACCACTATCTCTCTCTTACTGGTGGTGGTGAGAAGGCTAACTTCCGTATCGGTGCCGGTTATGACCATGAGACAGGTTCTATCATCAAGCAGGTGCTCGACCGTCTCACATCACGTGTGAACCTTGACTATTTCGTCAGCGACCGTATCAAGATCTCTACCAACCTCGCATTCACTTACACCAAGAACCAGAGAAACTACAATGACCTTCTCGGTACTGCATTGGTTCGTATGCCTAACCTCTCTATCTATGAGCAGGATCAGGATGGTAATGATACACCTTATTATTATAACATCCCAACGACAATCTCTCCTGAGTTGTCTGACCAGATTGATCAGATGAACCCTATCGCTGTGGCAAATCTCGCATCTAACGAGAACAGCAGCTATAAGATTTCTCCTGAGTTCATCATCACTTATAACCTTCTTGGTACTGACGAGGGAAAGACACAGTTGAAGTATGAGGGTAAGATTATTTTCGATATCTTCAATGAATATACCGATACATTCCTTCCAAACACTCTCAACGTACGTACTTGGAATAGTGGCAACGTGAACAAGACAACGGCATATAGCTACAAGAGCCTTGGTATCACAACAACACATACTCTTACGTTCATCCCTCATTTCAAGAACGCTGATCACACTATGATGATGATGCTCCGTGGTCAGATGACCGATGGTAGCAGTAACAGCCAGAACACTCAGGGACATAATGGACCTAACGGTATCACAAGTACAGGTGCAGAGAATGTGATTGACGATCTCACAAGTACTGCAGGTCAGTGGCGCAGCCTTTACTTCACATACTCTCTCCACTATGCTTACAAGGGACGTTATATGTTCGACTTCTCTGCACGTAGGGACGGTTCTACAAAGTTCGGTGCTGACAATCGCTGGGGTACTTTCCCTGCATTCTCTGTTCGTTGGAACATCAGCAAGGAGCCTTGGTTCCAGAAGACATTGCCTTTCATCTCAATGCTTTCCGTACGTCCAGGTTGGGGTATCGTAGGTCAGCAGCCAGGTGCAGAGTATCTCTGCTTCACACGTTATCATAAGGGTGGTGGTTATCTTGGTGAAGGTTCTACCTATCCTCAGAACATCAAGCTCAGCAAGCTTAAGTGGGAGCAGAAGGAAACCTATAACCTCGGTTTCGACTTCGGTTTCTTCAATGGTAAGGTAAACGGTAACGTCGAGGTGTATAAGCAGTACACAACAGACCTCCTCATGCGCGACCGTGCCATCCCTACATCATCTGGTTATACCAGTCTTGCTTACGACAACGTAGGTAAGATGGAGAATGAGGGTTGGGAGTTCAATATCAACACCAACGACCTCATCAAGTTCGGTAAGTTCGGCATCGATCTCAACGTTACATTCGCAAACAATAAGAACGTAATCACAGAGATGGACGAGAGCTGTCTGAAGGTGCTCAACAAGGACTTCAATCGTCAGAATGGTTCTTACCAGTCTCGCGTAGAGCTCAACAAGCCTTTCGGTAGTATCTATGGCTTCCGTTATAAGGGTGTTTACCAATATACAAAGTATAGCGACACAGAGGTTCCTGGCGTAAGCGGCCCTAACGCTCCTGTTGCTCGCGACGAGAATGGTGTTGTCATCAAGGACAACAGAGGCTTCACAAAGCCAATGATGTTCGGTTATGGCTCTTCTTCTCAGTATGAGTTCAAGGGTGGTGATGCCATCTACGAGGATATCAACCATGATGGTAACATCAATGAGCTGGATATCGTATATCTCGGTTCTTCACTTCCTAAGTTCACCGGCGGTTTCGGTATCAAGTTCAAGTTCGGTCGTTGGATGCTCAACAATCAGTTCAACTTCCGCTATGGCAACAAGATCGTGAACAATGCGCGCATGAACGTTGAGAATATGTACAACAACGGCAACCAGAGTCGCGCCGTTAACCATCGCTGGCGTGTAGAGGGTGACATCGCACCTATCCCACGCGCACTCCACAGAGCTGGTTATAACTACCTCGGTAGTGACCGCTTCATCGAGGATGGTTCGTTCATCCGTTGTAACTACTCGCAGCTCAGCTATTCTCTCCCACAGAAGACTATCAAGAAGTGGGGACTTTCTCAGCTCAGTTTCTATGTATCTGCCAACAACCTCTTCCTCCTGACAAAGTATTCAGGTGCTGACCCAGAGGTAGGCTATGGTGGCTACGGTGTCTCTGCCGACAACGCTCAGACTCCTCGCTCAAAGCAGATCACAGGTGGTGTAACAATTCAGTTCTAAAGAAGAGAACATCGAATTATCGAATTATCGAAACCTCGAAAAAAAATAAAATTATGAATATACATAAATATATATACAAGACAGCAGCGGCATTGATGCTTCCTATCTCAGGAATGCTCAGTTCCTGCTCTGACTTCCTCGAGATCTTGCCTTTGAACGAGGTGGTGCTTGAGAACTACTGGACGGAAAAGAACGACGTTACCAGTGTGCTCTTTGGCTGCTATGAGTCTCTGGAGTCAACAGAAAGCATGCTTCGCATGGGTGTCTGGGGCGAATTGAGAAGTGATAATATCACTCCTGGTCGTTCTGGAAGCTATGACATCCAGGAGATGCTCAAGGAGAATATCCTTCCTACTAACTCCCTCGTAAAGTGGGATGTAATGTATCAGACCATCAACCGTTGTAATACGGTTTGCAACTTTGCTCCTTCCGTACAGGAGAAGGATCCTAACTACACTCTCGCAGAGATGAATGCCAACGTGGCTGAGGCTACCTTCATCCGTGACCTCTGCTATTTCTATCTCCTGCGTACTTTCCGCGATGTGCCTATCACATTCGAGGCAAGTCTTGACGACATGAGAGACTTCCAGATCCGTCCTACAAAGTTTGTGAACGGTCTCGACACACTCATCGCCGACCTCAAGAAAGTTGAGAACATTGCAGTTCGCCGCTATGTGGATGATACCCGCATGCAGAACAACGAGGCTGCACGCAGTGCATACGAGAACAGCAGCCGTGTCACACGTCTTGCCATCTATGCTCTCCTTGCTGATCTCAACCTCTGGCGTGGCAACTATAGTGAGGTAGTGAAGTATGCTGATCTCATCATCGACTATAAGAAAGAGCAGTATAGAGAGAAGAAGGTATATCTCGGCAATATCAACGATATGTATGAGTTCAATGAGATTCCTCTCATTCTCGACAAGCCTGAAGGTAGCTCTACATGTGGCAATATGTCCACAGAAATCTTCGGCACAAAGAACTCTTTCGAGAGCATCTTCGAACTCTACTTCCGTCAGAACAACGCTTCTAATTCATACGTAAGCGACTATTACGGATCTTCAAGTCAGCGTAATGGTATCTTCAGCGCTCCTTCCAACTATCGTAAGGATGTGGCAGAAGGCAAGAACGTACTCTTCGACAAGCGTGACGGTCGTGCCTACGGAAGCATCGCTATCGACAACACAAGCTATCGCATTGCAAAGCTTGCTACATCGAGCATCTCATGGGACAACCAGAACCTGACAGACGAGAAGAGTGCTAAGGTAAGCACTTTATATCGTGGTGATACATATTCCAACTGGATTATCTATCGTCTCACTGACGTAATCCTTATGAAGGCTGAGGCTCTCATCCTCATGGGTGAGGAGAACTACGAAGAGGCATTCAAGCTTATCAGCGTTGTCAACAGCCGCGCTCGCAACATCAAGTCTGACACCGATAAGGATGCTCTCAAGTTTGCTGACTATGACACAGAGTCAAAGCTTCTCACTCTCCTTCTCGACGAGCGTAACCGTGAGTTTATGTATGAAGGCAAGCGCTGGTATGACCTCGTTCGCGTCTCACTCCGTGATGGCAACACCCAGACTCTTGTCTCTAAGGTTACTTCTGTAGAAGAGAAATATAGAGGCGGTAATGCTAATGCTATCAAGATCAAGCTTAGCGACCCTAACATTATCTTCCTCCCATACTTCAGGGAAGAGTTGAAGCTTAACCCATATCTGAAGCAGAACTCTGCTTATAACGATACGGAGGAGTTTGTTCAGTAATTGATAAGTTCAGTAATTGAAAAAACTCGATAAGTCAAAGATTCAAAACAGAAAATTTACAGTTATGAAAATCAATAATATAATAAGATGTCTTGCAGTTCTTGCATTCCCTATGATTAGCGGAATGGCAAGCGGCTTGCTTACATCTTGCTCAGATGACAATATAGAGTCTGAGAACTACTATACCGCTACAAAGCGTACTGCAGCTCAGCTCATCATGGATAGTCCTTCGCGATACAGCCAGTTTGAGGCTATCCTCGATCGCGCAAATTATAAGAGCACGCTTTCCACATACGGTACCTTCACCGTGTTTGCGCCAGACAACAATGCTGTGGATAATTTCCTTAAGTCAAGAAATTTTAAGTCTGTGGATGAAATCCCAATGGACGTCTGCGACACTATCGCACGCACGCATATTATTAATAAAGGTGCTTTCTTCACAACGGACTACATGGCAGGAACACTTCCTGAGATGAACATGGACGACCGTTACCTCGTAATCACCTGTGATAGCGACGTTGAGAACAACAACCAGTTGCTCCTCTATGTCAACAAGCTCTCTCGCATCACAGAGAAGGATGACTCTGTTACCAATGGTGTAGTACACACCATCGACCGAGTTCTCACTCCAAGTAATGAGTTCCTTCCTGACCTTATGGAGCAGGATTCCACTATCTCTATCTTCGTTGAAGCATTGAAGCGCACCAATATGGCTGACTCTCTCACAAAGTTCATCGATGAGACTTACTCATGCAGCGTTGACTCTGTGAAGGGCGACACCTATCTGCCAAAGATTCGCTTCGGTGGTCGTGACAACATCCAGCATTTCCCAGAGAAGCGCTATTTCAAGTTCACTGCCTTCGTAGAGCGCAATGAGGTATTCCATAGATATGGAATCTGGAACGTTGACCAGCTTTTCGAGTATGCAAAGAAGGTTTACGACAAGACCTTCCCACAGGATGCAGGCAAGTATGATAAGGAATTCACAGACCGCAGAAACCCTCTCAACCGTTTCGTCAGCTATCACCTCATGGACCGTATCGGTACCTATAGTGACTGGGCTCCAACAGGTAATATCCTTACTGACTGCTGTAAGACAAACATTGCCGACGCTGAGGACTTCTGGCAGACAATGCTCGACACTGAGGGTATGATTCGCTTCTCACGTCATAAGGCTACTGAGCAGCTCTATGCTAACCGTAAGGGTAAGGATGGTTCTATATGGAAAGGTGTGAAGGTGCTCGACGCTCTTGAGAGTGGTAAGCACGAGCAGAATGCCATCAACGGTATCTACCACTACCTCGACGATATCCTCGTTTATGACACCAACACCCGCGACAACGTCCTCAACTGCCGTATGCGTATCGATGCTACAACGTTGAGTGCCGACTTCATGAATCAGAACTGCCGTGGTCACTATGGTGGTCGTGAGGATGAGCTCTATGGATTGAAGAATAACTTCATCAAGGGATGGAAAATCCTTGAAGGCACAAGTATCGTTGCCGTTCACTGCGATAGCCCATGGTGGAGCTCATATCTGGGAAATGCACTTTGCGTACGCGGTGAGTATGATGTAGAGATTACTCTCCCTCAGCCTCCTCCTGGAACCTATGAGGTACGCCTTGCATACGTAGCAGGTGAGGAGCGTGGTGTCGTTCAGGTTTATTTCAACAATGAGCCTTGTGACATACCTGTTGACCTCACACGTGGTGCATGGGATCCTGAAATCGGCGGTAACCTCAACGACTCTGAGCTCACCGAGGAAGAGATTCTTGCCAATGACAAGGCTATGCACAACCGTGGATACCTCCGTGGTATGGACTCTTACGGCAAGCCAGGCTGGACAGACCAGCAGAGCTTCCGCACCGAGGCTAAGGAGCACGTTCGTCGTGTGCTCACCACACAGCAGTTCAAGTCTGGCGAGACCTATAAGCTCCGCTTCCGTCAGGTAGCAAAGGGTGACCTCGAATGGTCTTTCGACTATATCGAGCTTTGTCCTAAGAGCGTATATGCAAGCCCTGCTGGTGAGGACTGGCACTAATTTCTTAGGAATAATTAATAATTAAAAATGTATAATTGATAATTATGAGATTACATAATATTTTATATAAAGCAGCAGTTGCTCTTCTGCTCCCCCTCGGGGGAGTCGGAGGGGGGCTTCTCTGTTCCTGCACCGATTGGAGCGACCATTACGAGGACAATGGCGCAGCAGGTAGCAATACCTCACTTTGGGAAGAGATACAGTCTCGCCCAGAGCTGAGCGACTTTGCCAAGGTTTTGGAGAACACGAAGGTGTTCCGTCAGCATAAGAAGACAGCGGCAAGCTATGCAGAGGTGCTCGATGGTGGACAGTCATTCACCGTCATCGCTCCTATCAATGGCACCTTTGATGTAAACGGTATTCTTGAGCAGGTGAAGACAAACGCCGGCGACTCTGCCGTAGAGCATTTCTTCATCAAGAATCACATCACTCGCACTCCACGTTCTGCCATCGAGTCAACATTCCGTATGCTCAATGACAAGAAGGTGACAATGACATCCAAAGACATCTGGGGCGTACCTTTCAAGGATACTAATATCCGCAGCAAGAATGGTATCCTCCATACAGTATCTCAGGATCTGCCATACAACAAGACCATCTATGAGACACTCACTCTCAATAGTGAGTATTCCGTTGTAGGCGAGGCATTGAAGAAGTATAACGAAGACGAGTTCAATGAGAATGCCAGCGTGCAGATCGGTCTCGTAGAAGGTGTTCCTGTATATGCAGACTCTGTCATCATTGAGTATAATAAGATGATGAACGCTGTAGGTCTCCTCAATGCAGAGGACTCCACATACCACGTTGCCATCCCTGTAAACGATGGTTGGAAGAATGCATGGGACGTGGCAAAGACATACTTCAACTTCGATCCTAACATGGACAAGCGCGACTCCCTCCAGCACTATTGGACCACTCGCGCCCTCCTCGATGACGCAATCTTCTCACGCACCGTTCAGGCAAGCATGACAGACAGCATCCGCAGCAAGTGGTATGACAAGAACCACCCAGAGTATCATGTCTTCTATAAGCCATTTGAGAAAGATGGTCTCTTCGGTAAGTCTTTCGACAACTATGTATGCAGTAATGGTACCCTCTATCTCTACAACGAGTGGCCATTCACTCCTACGCAGACATACTTCCGCAAGATAGAGCTCGAAGGTGAGTACAGCTGGTATATCATCAATCAGAACAATGTCTCAACCATGAATACTATCTCGCTGAATGCCGATTCTATCTCTCGTGGTGCATTCCTCGACATTGCATCTTCTGGTAGCAATAACTGGACAGCAACATTCAAGATCGACAACACACTCTCTGGCAAGTATGACATTTGCGTCATCGTTCAGCCAAAGACCGTTACCGATCCTACAAACACCAAGACAAAGCCTACTCGCTTCAAGGCCACCGTCAACTATCTTGATGAGAATGGCAATGCAGTAAGCAAGGACTTAGGCTCGTTCGATGCAAGTAAGAACAGGACAGATACCGTCGTTGTTGCCAAGGACTTCTATCTCCCTGTCAGCAATTACGATCAGAACAACGACAAGGTCAGCCTGACCCTTCAGAGTAACGTAACTCAGAAGCAGGTTTCTTCATACGACCGTCGTATGTATCTCGACTGTATAATCTTCAAGCCAAAGGAATAACCACTCCGTTCCTCATGAGTCATCATGAGGTTCTCGGAAATACCACCGTTCCTCATGATTCATCATGAGGTAAAAAAAGAATCAATATGAACAACAAGAATAACAAAATAAAGAAAGCTGCAGTTCTCCTTCTCGCTCTTGGCGCTGTAATGCCTTCAATGGCAAAGGACGTCAAGGGTAAGGTGACCGATGCTGCTACTGGCGCACCTCTCGTAGGTGTTCGCATCCAGGCATACGGCAATAGAAAGCATGCAGCCATGACAAACGCCGAAGGTGAATATACCATCAGCGTTCCAGACTATGTACAAAGTCTCTATATGACTCTTGAAGGCTCTGCACCTCTGCAGGTTGCCATCGGCGACAATAAGGGTGCTGTCAATGCCAAGCTCTATAGCAATGCCTTCCGCACTGAGTATAGCGCAAGCACATTGGCTACACACACCTCTCTCGAGTCTGAATTCAACAACAATGCAGAAGTGAGCATCGACCCATTCATCCAGCAGCGCCTCGGAGCCGACATACGCACTATCAGCCGCGGTGCCAGCGACGGCGTTGGTAATGTGATGTTCATCAATGGTCTCAACTCACTCTCCATCAATGCACAGCCACTCGTTGTCATCGATGGTGTCATCATGGATATGGAGTACAACTGCTCTATGCTCCACGACGGCTATTACAACAACATCCTCGCAAACATCAATGTCAACGACATCGATAAGGTAGAGGTTCTCAAGAATGGTACAGCCATCTATGGCGCAAAGGGTGCTAATGGTGTCATCTGCATCACCACCAAGCGCAACAAGAGTATGGCAACAAAGATTGACCTTACCATCGGCGGTAAGTTCAAGATGATTCCTCGCACGGCAAAGATGCTCGGTGCTGACGACTATAAGACCTATGCCACAGAGCTCCTCGCTTCTGAGGTAGGCGATATCTCAGGACTGAAGTTCCTCAATGCCGACCCTGCCTACTACTATTATCCACAGTATCACAACAATACCGACTGGAAGGATCAGGTATATCGCAATGCCTTCACACAGTCCTATGGTATCAACGTGCAGGGTGGTGACGATGTTGCTAACTATAACCTTAGCGTAGGCTATAGCAATGCCAACAGCACATTGAAGACAAACGACTTCTCTCGCTTCGATATGCGACTCAACACCGACATCGAGGTGCTCCGAAATCTCAACGTGCGCTTTGATGCTGCCTTCTCTGATGTGAAGCGCGACCTTCGCGACATCGGCATGCCAGAGAATGTTGAGAGTGCAACAATCTTTGCACCAAACGTGCTCGCAAACATCAAGGCTCCATTCCTCTCTCCTTATGCTATCGATATCTATGGTCAGGTGAGCTCATATCTCGCTGAGGCTGACGACTATCTCCCAAGCAGCATCGAGACCAACGACCGCAGCCTTGCCAACCCTCTCAGCATTCAGGAAAACGGTGAGGGCGAGAACCGTAACACCTTCGGCAACCGTCTCGTGACATTCTCCGTAACACCACGTTACAACTTCAACCGTCACCTCGTGCTCTCTGAGGCATTCAACTTCACCCTCGTGAACACCAATGAGGAGTACTACACTCCTATCCTCGGCGCGCCAACATTCATCCTTCCTGGTGCTTCTGATCGCCTTAACTATAGAGTACACAACATCAAGTCTTCTCTTGCTGCTCGTCATACTACTATCCAGAGCGACACACGTCTTACATGGTCAAACACCTATGCTGCTCATAACATCAGCGTATTCGGTGGCGTTCGTTATATGAACAGCGCCTATAAGCTCAACACACGTCGCGGTTATGACACTGGTAACGATAAGACTCCTAACCTCTCTTCTTCTCTGAAGTATCCTACAACTGATGGTGCTGACAACAAATATACCGACATCACATGGTATGCCAACGCCAACTATAACTACGCAGAGAAGTACTATCTCACAGCAACCCTCGCCGCACAGGCATCATCACGCTTCGGTAAGGATGCTGATGGTCTCAACCTCTTCGGCGCAAAGTGGGGTATCTTCCCATCGCTCCAGGCATCGTATGTCATCACCAACGAAGAGTGGTTCCCTACAAAGAAGGGTATCGACTATCTCCGCTTCAACCTCGGCTTCGACGTCTCTGGTAATGACGATATCGACTTCACAGCATCACGTTCTTACTTCATCTCTAAGCTCATGCTCAATGGCAAGGTGACTGGTAAGCCTCTCGGCAATGTAGGTAACAACACCCTCCAGTGGGAGACTACACGCCGCCTCACTACAGGCTTCGAGGGCAACTTCGTTGGCAACCGTCTCCATGTAGCATTCAACTACTTCAAGTCATGGACCGACAACCTCCTCACCCTTCGTCAGATGGCATGGACCAGCGGTCTTCAGGAGAACTGGCAGAATGGTGGTAAGCTCGAGAACAATGGCTACGACGTGGCTCTCTCATACAAGTTCGTCAACACAAAGAACTGGCACTGGCAGGCTGGCTTCAGCGTAGGCCACTATAAGAATAAGGTGACAGCTCTCGACGGCAAGGACTACTTCGATACCAATATCTATGGTGCAACAGTTCGCACATCTGTTGGCAACCCTGTAGGTCTCTTCTATGGCTACACCACTGATGGCGTCTTCGCTACAACAGCTGAGGCACAGGCTTCAGGTCTCTATCAGCTCGACGAGGCTGACAATAAGGTCTTCTTCCAGGCTGGCGACATGAAGTTCGTTGACCGCAATGGCGACAAGATTATCGACGAGCGTGACCGTACAGTCATCGGCGATCCTACACCAGACAGCTACGGCAACATCACCTCTTCTCTCAACTGGAAGAAGTGGACACTCGACGTTGCTTTCAACTATTCTATCGGCAACGATATCTTCAACTATCAGCGCAGCATCCTTGAGAGCGGAAAGTACTTCTACAACCAGACAACTATTATGAACTCACGCTGGACAACAGAAGGACAGGTTACATCAATCCCTCGCATCTCTTGCCAGGATCCTCACGGCAATGCCCGTTTCTCTGACCGTTGGATCGAGGACGGAAGCTACCTCCGCCTGAGCAATGTAACTCTCAGCTATGCTCTTCCTATCAACAACACCTTCATCCAGGGTATCACGGTATGGGGCTCTGCACAGAATCTCTTCACCATCACACGCTACCTTGGTGACGATCCTGACTGCTCAGTCAACAACAGCGTTCTCTCGCTCGGCATCGATCGTGGTGTGCTTGCTGCTGGCCGTTCATTCGCAATGGGTGTGAAGATTAATCTCTAAAAAAGAAACCACCGCCCCCGCCGTCCTTGGCGGGGCCTCCCCCCGCTTCCGCCATGAATGGAGGAAGCCCAAAAGAAACCACTGTTCCCCGCCGTCCTTGGCGGGGCCTCAAAACCACCGTTCCCCATCATTTATGATGGGGTCCCAAAAAAAGAAACCAATATGAAAAAATTAATATCAAAAGCAGCAGCGGTACTTGCTCTCCCTCTTGCCTTTATCAGCAGCGGCGTCATGACATCATGCGCTGACATGCTCGATACGGAATCAGAGCTCGTACAGTTTGCTGACGACAACAAAATCAATGCTCCTGAAGACTCCATCTTCAGCGTGATGGGTATCATCCGTCAGATGCAGATTGTTGCTGACCGCACCGTTCTCCTCGGCGAGCTTCGTGGCGACCTCGTTGTCACCAATGATAATGCCACAAAGGACATCAAGAACCTTGCAGCCTTCAACTTCTCTGAAGACAACAAGTACAACAAAATCAGCGATTTCTATGCCATCATCAATGGCTGTAATTTCTTCATCGCCAATGCCGATATGAACCTCAAGCGTCTCGGTAAGGTAGTCTTCGAGCGCGAGATGACAGCTGTCAAGACCTATCGTGCATGGACATATCTCCAGCTTGCCAAGATTTATGGCACTGTGCCTCTGGTGCTCGACCCAGTCCTCACCGAGGAAGCAGCAAAGCGCGAGATGGAGAAGACACCAGTAGGCATGCAGGAAATCTGCCAGTTCTTCATTGATGATATCAAGGACTTGGTAGATGCTGAGCTCCCTATGTATGGCAGCATGGATGCTTACAACTCATCGCAGTTCTTCATCCCAGTACGCGTCCTCCTCGGCGAGCTTTGCCTTTGGGCAAGCCGCTATCAGGAGTCTGCGAAGTATTTTGCCGACTATCTCACATTCAAGAATCATTCTGTTACCACAGGTATCGCTTCTGCTTACTGGTATGACAACATCGACAACTTCGCGACTGCAACACCTGGTGGCTCTTACGAAGATATCTTTAATAACTCACGTGCCTCAGAGGTCATCACTATGATTCCTATGGAGACCACAGAGTATTATGGCGAGG
The DNA here is from genome assembly GCA_045627725.1 of Prevotella sp. GTDB lineage: Bacteria > Bacteroidota > Bacteroidia > Bacteroidales > Bacteroidaceae > Prevotella. Next base: position 53,479 of record JAZQOH010000035.1, read on the forward strand.
TGAGTCAGCTCCCTTATATCTTCAACTCTTATGACAACATCAACTATGGTTTTACACAGGTGAAGCCTTCAAAGGCTATGTGGGACTATTCCGCTGCTGAGGACTACTGCTATGTCTATACCACTAAGACAGGTAAGGATACCATCTATGTGCAGAAGACAGGACTCCAGAAGGACTACTATGCTGGCGACCTCCGTTTCTGCCAGACATATACCTATCGCCCTGTAAACCGCGATGAGTTCTCAAAGTATAACAATGAGTATCAGCATATCTATAAGCACAATGGTATGTTTGTCTCTCTCTATCGCATACAGCAGGTATATCTCATGTTTGCTGAGGCTCTCAACCGTGCAGGCTATCCTGGCACAGCAATGATTATCCTCAAGTGTGGTCTCACAAACCTCAACATGGAGCGCTATCTTGGTAAATACTCTGCGGAGTACCAGGAGCTTAAGGCTGATACCATTGCAGAGGGTGAGACAATCATGAAAGTCCTTGATAATTCATTAAAGCTCAACTTCAACGACGACGAGTTCACCGAGTTCAACACTCAGGGTATCCACTCTCGTGGCTGCGGCGATGCCAAGGCAGACACCCTCTATTGCCTCCCACTCCCTTCTACAAAGATGTCTCATGCTGACTCCGTTAAGTATCAGGTACCTCTTGTAGAGGACATGATCATGCGCGAGATGACTCTTGAGAAGGCATTCGAAGGCCAGCGTTACTACGACCTCATGCGTATCGCCCTCCGTCGTAACGACCCTGCCTACCTCGCAAAGCCTATCGCTAATCGCACAGGCGAGGAGAACACAGCCCTCCTCAACCTCCTCATGGACAAGCAGAACTGGTACTTGCCTCGCAAGTAATCCCCTCCGCGTTCGTTCGCCTTTCGCGTTCGTTCGCCCTCTGCGGTGCCAAAATATCATTCTTATAGATAATTTTTGGCGCATCGTTGGAAATTTTTGGTAAAAATACTTGTAGCGCATATAAAACGACCTCCCCATCCCTTCCGATGGAGAGGTCTTTTTTGTTATCGAAACACATAGCTTTAGCACCCCTAACACATAGCTTTAGGGTACCTAACTCAATGCTTTAGCCCCCATGTTTCGTGTGCATAGAGCCGGGTAATCTCATGAATCTGGTCGGAAAAATAAACATTCGTGCAGATTCGTACCATTCGTGGTTAAAAAATCAAAAAATCTTTGTGGTAAAGGAAAAAATCCTTATATTTGCAAACAGTTTTAAAAAACATCTAATATGATACAACTCAATACATTAAACCCATCCCAGGTGATGCTTGTGCAATCATTCGCATCTCTCGACAAGAAAGCGGATAGAGATGAATTGATGGACGTCCTTAAGTTCTTCTATGCAAAAAAATTAGATGAAGAGATGCTGCGACTTTGGGATGACGGTACCCTCAATCAAAACACTCTTGATGAACTTCGCAATCAACACTTAAGGGCATAATGGAAAAATTGATAGTTCTTGACACAAATTGTCTATTGCAAGCACTAGGAGCAAAGAGCAGATATCGTAAAGTCTGGACAGATTTCCTAAATGCAAAGTATACCTTATGCGTATCTAATGAGATAATGCATGAGTATGAAGAAATCCTTAAACAAAGGTCATCTCCCCGTGCTTCTACAATGTTCATGATGGTAATGAACTATTCAGAAAATGTTATAACTAAAGATCCGTATTTCAAGTTTGAATTAATAAAGAGCGATCCTGACGATAATAAATTCGTAGATTGTGCGATAGCATGTAATGCAGAGTACATTGTAACCGACGATTCGCATTTTGAAGAGGCCTCAAATGCTCCCTTCCCCCTTGTGAAGACAAAGCATCTTGACGAATTTCTCCATGAACTAGAATCGGAAAATAAAGAAATATGAGCCCACTACAAAAAGTCAAACTACTTTCAATTTAGAACACTTTAATTTTGCAGTAGGGATATGTTTGAGAGTTTCTTTTTGCAGGAGAGTCATATCATTATTGTGACTGCGCGAATGTTTATTTTCTGTTTATTACATGGTAAGTTTCTCGCGGGTGCAGGTGCGCCTACAGGTGCGCCTACACGCGAAACGCGCGCAGGTACTAAAGAGTAGATTAGATAAGAGTAATAATAATAATAATAATAACAACAACGTTTGCCCCAAACTCAATGCCTGTTTGCCCCAAACTCGATGCCTGTTTGCCCCAAACTCAATGCCTGTTTGCCCCAAACTCGAGGGTAAAGTCGGCCGAATGTTTATTTCTGTTTTTGTCTTTATATGCAAAACTCCTCCATTCGGTTCGTACTACCAGCTTCCTATAAAAAAGTATTAATGAATAATTCGCGGTTCATTCGCGGACATTCACGTAGCCAGCGCAGCGTTGATTACCTCTTTGGAATAAATTTTTGGCGTATCGTTGATAATTTTGGCACTAATATACGAAATGACTCCATAATACATAACGCTTACGCTAAACGAAAATTATCGAAAATTAACCGAACTCCGCTTTGCGCCTGAGCACCTACGGAGCGCAAGAAATTTATTCGTAAATTGAAGGTTTTATAAATAATTCACGAGAAAATTCACGGACAATTCACGAGAATTCACGTTAAAAAAGAAAACATCTCATTTGGAGTCAATATGTATATTACCGCCATAATTTTTGGTAAAACCATCTCAATCTGTGTAAATCCGTGTAATCCGTGGGAATAAAAAAACACAACACCATCCCTCGCCTCCCACACTGAACCAAAATGAACCACCTTTACCCAACCTTAATCCTCTGTCCTCCACCACTATCCCGCGAAACCCTCCGCTTGACATATCTCATTTTTTTCTATCTTTTTTCACATTTTTTATAACTCCCGCCTATCATTTTTGTTACATTTTCATTAATTTTGCAACCGATACGTACCCATAGTGCCTACACACTTCGTGGTATAATATATGATAATGAAAGAAAATGCAACTATAACTCAAGAGACAGAGAAAGTGTTCAAAGCTATATGCCGTGGTTTAAAAGATGTTGACAATCAACCTGTCATGACAATAGACGAAGCAGAGGAAATGTTAATGAAACTATAGCATATGCCATTCCTAACTATACTCTTCTCAATCACTGCAGGCAAACTTCAAATTGAGCAAAGAGGAAAACTCACACTTGAAGTCACAAAATGTGACTTCAAGATAAAAATTAATTCGTGGTTCTAATCAAATATGAGCGACAAAGAGTATAAACAAGCATTAGACTTCATGGAGCAAAGTCTCGTAGAAGGCAAAGGGTTGGTTGGGATATTTTGGTATAGCCCAGCAAACAATGCGCTTTTTGGTGTTCACAAAGAATCACCATGGGACAAACCCGTAAATTGTGGTGGAGGACTGGTTTCCTGCTCACTTCTGCACAAGAACCTCTGGAAGAAAGAATACAACAAGCAGAAATTCACAACGGGTACAGGTCTCTTCATAGGGGACTACAAAGACAAACCACGCGGTAGAGTGTTCTTCAATCCAACCACAAAGAAGTTCACCGTCTGCGTAGGCAGTTGGATAAGTGAGAATCCAGATGCCATTGACGTAATCGTTGAAGAGTTTGGACTTGAAAACGAGGATTACGACTTTGCCGTCCGAGAACACTGGGAGCTCGGCATGGGCTACGGAGAATGATCATATCCGTGCTATCCGTGTTATCTGTGGTCAAGAAAAAAAATAATTCGTGATAAAATTCGCGGTTAATTCGCGGTCATTCACGTAGCCAGCGCAGCGTCCCCTGCTTCGTCAGAAGCCTCTTCTCGTGTCTTCCCCGCCTTCCGAGGTCCAAATTAGTCCAAAGGAAAAGACACCGTACCAAAATACGTATTTCAGTGGCTATCACTTGATTTATCTCATTTATATGAAGATTTTTTGACAAAATTACAACATAAACATTACAGTTTGGTTAAAAATCCGTAATTTTGCAATCGTGTGCATACATTATACTACACATTTTGCGCGATTCGTGATAGAAAATAAAAATAATTATTTATGGACATTCGCGCTTCATTCGCGTTAATTCGCGTTTAAAGACCACAGCTTCGCTAGAAGCCCATTCGTACCATTCGTGCGATTCGTGGTCGAAAACATAAAAAAATAATTCGTGATAAAATTCGCGGCTCATTCGCGGACATTCACGTTAAAAAACAAGCTTCGCAAGAAGCCCTTTCGTGCAGATTTGTGCGACTCGTGTTCGAAGAAACATCTGTTCAATCAGTGTTATCTGTGTTCGAAAACATAAAAAATATTCGTGGTCTTAAAAGATAATAATAACAACAAAACAAATAACTATGATGAAGAAATTATTACTAACAATGATTGTGACCATGCTCACCTTTGTCGGAGCGTGGGCGCAGGAAATCGTCTTTTTTCCTGCTACAGATCCAGTGTCGGTGGCAGTTGGGGACACTTACAATTTTACCATCAAACAGCTTCAGGACTGGGATGGATCAAATGTAACAGGGTCTTCTTTAACTGTTGTTGAAGGGACACCAGAAAATTGTTCTGTCTCAGTACAAGTTGGTCAAGCTTTAACAAATGCATTGTATGGTGATGTTAATATTAATGTCACTCCTTCTCAAGCAGGCACATACAAAATTAGAGTTTATTTGTCTACTAAATATAACTATGGTGTTGAAGGTGGCAATGAAGCTACAAAAGATATTACTATCATCGCCTATGATCCAACGTTAGCTACATCCCTTTCCACAACACCAGCATCTACAGAACTGAATCCAATCAAAGTAGATAAAGGTGCTACAACTTCAATAGATGTAAATATATCTCCAGCCTCTGCTGCTACTTATTTGACATTATCAAACGGAGTAGAACTTGCAGGCGTTACGGCAGTACTTACAAATGATAACAAGTCCATTTCTATTGATGCATCTGCTGCTGAGGAAACAGGTACTGCTACATTCATTCTTACTCCTAAGGAAGGGTCTGATGCTGCCCCTGTTACAATTTATGTAGAGGTGGTTGCTCCACGTGTACCTGTAACTGCATCTTGCCCATCTGTTGTCCGTATGGGTGAATCACTCAATGCCACTGCAGTTCTTGGTGGTGGTCTTGATCCAAACGACTATACTATTTCTTATTCTTCTGATGCAGCAGGTATTCTTGCCGTTGATGAACATACAGGTGCTCTTACACCTGTTGCTCTTGGTAGTGCAAATATTACAGTTACTGCCACAGGTGGAACTTATGCTCAATTCTCTCAGACATTCCCTGTTTCTGTGGCAAAGGGTGAATATACTCTTGTTCTCACTCCTGATCCAGCTGCTGTCGGTATAGGCATTGGCGGTAAATCAACAATTAGACCTACAGTTACTCTCAATGGTGTTCCTGTAGAAACAGGTTATAACATTAACTATACTCTCAAGTCTATTCCTGTAGGTTCAGGTGTAACTATTAGTGAAAATGTAGTAGATATTCCTAATACAGTCAGCGCGACAGGTTCTGTCGTTGTTGGTGCAACTCTTTCTGCATCAGTGAATGCAGGAAACTATAATACTCCAGAAGCAGAGGCAACGATTCTTATTGACAAGGTGCCAACGATTGAATTAAATACACAAGTTCCAGAAAATAAGATTGAGACATACCTTGAGACAAATAACTGGGAATATAAATATATAAATCCAGCTGCAACTATTAAGGACAAAGAAGGTACTCAGGTTTATCCAACACCTGCATATACGTATGAAATTATAGCAGGTGCGGATAAGATTCACATGCATGAGACAAACAAAATTGTACCTGATGCAGAAGGAAATGCCCAAATAAAGGTTACAGCAACAGCAACATACGATGGTATCACAATTTCTGATTCTAAGATTGTAGATGTTGAGGTAAAGACACCTACAGGTCTTGTTACCGCAACTGAAAACTCTGCAACAATCGAGAAGAATGAATCACAAAAAATTACTTTGACTCAGGATTGGACAGGTTTGGACAAGAGTCAATCAACACTATCTTATGAAATATCTTCAGATGATCCAAGCATTGCAATAGGAACAATTAACAAGGGTGGTAATGAAGAGAATGTTGTAACAATTGATGCTATTGGTGTCGGTACAACTACTATCCATATCAAGGGTATCGCAAAGAAGGGATCTCATACATTCGAAACTACAGTAAAGGATATTGAGGTAACCGTACCTACCGTTACTCCTACTGTTGAGGTGGCTTCACTTTCTGTAAACCACGACCAAAAACTTTCTTTGGCTGCCATTGAGTCAGCTGTTACAGTAACATCTGATGGTAATACTCTTGTAAATGGTGATGATTACGATATAGTAGCCAAGTATGCAAGCAATGATGCGGTTATAACTTCAGAAGGCATAAATGGCGCTGATTATGAAGATGCTGAGCATACCCAAACATCAGTAGCAATCACAATCAGTGTCGTTTCAAAGAAGCCTGAATTGTATAATAGTCCTGCTGTGCAGAATGTTGATGTGGCAATCACTCACCTTCGTACATTCACATTATCTCTTAGTGCGGATAAGACCAAAATCAAGACAGGTGAAACAGCCACAATAACACCATCTTCTACGGAGAATAGCACTGATGTTACTGTGACATACAATTGTACATCATCTAATGAGTTAGCAGCTACTGCTGAGGTAATTGATGGTAAGGTTGTCGTTACAGGTGTGAATGATGGTACCACAACGATTACCGTTACAGCTAATCCAGAATCTGCATCATACGTTGTGATGCAGGAGACGATTGACATTACAGTAAGCAATACTACTGATGGTACGGTAGAGAAACAGATTTCGGAAGATGGCAAGACAATTACCTTCGTATGTTCGGGCGACGTATGTAACCCAGCACATGCAGGTGGTGGCAACTATTGGGATAATGTAGCTGATGAAATCAACGCAGCAAATTACGAGACAGTTGTATTTGCAACAAAGGAAGGCGATGCAGAGAAGGCTCTTATCTGTAAGCACGTCACTCATGCAATGATGACCACAACTACTGTCAAAGCTCTTGACTTCATGGACGTTCAGATTGATGAGATTGTAGCACCTGATCATGCATATACAACAGACCCTCAAGGAACATTCACATATCCAAGCGATGCATACAAACAGAACGAGACAATAACTATTCTCTTGCTCCCAGAGATAAAGAATGAATATAAAGCAGGTCATAAGCATGTTCCTTCATATTGCGCTGAAAATATAACGAATCTTCAGCTTGTCGTTATGCCTAACAATGCAACCTGTATTGAGCACCATGCTTTCACAAACATGTCATCAATCAACACCGTTATTCTGAATGACGGTTTGAAGATGATTGGACATGACGCATTCGATGCAGCACGCTTGAACTCTTTGTCTGTTCCTGCATCAATGGAGTACATCGGCAAAAACGCATTCGGCGCAGGTTACCTGCATGACGTATATTTCCTCGGAGAAAAAGCACCAATCGTGGAGATGGATGCATTCGGCTCAAAGGCTTATATGAACAATAACTCTGTGACACAGGCTTCGTTTGCAACAGAATATAAGGCTACACGAGATAACTACGTGAATGGTGACTATATGGCAGCCATGATGCACCTTCGTACAGACCTTGAACCAGTAGAACGAGCTGCATATACCGACATTACACGTGACTATCACGTTTTTGCTCATGAACTCACAAAGAATGGTGTAACAGTGACTGTACCGTCATCTGATCCAAGTATAGAGTTTAAGCGTAATCTCGAAGGCGTAGAAGGTGATGCAATCGCATGTAATGGCATTCAATCAGATAATTCTGTAATTGAGTCTAAGTCGTTCGGTGTAGAAGGTGCAAATATCATTTGGGCCGGTCAGCCTAGTGATGAGAATACTTACTGCTGGCAGTCTGGTTACTATGACAAATATGTAGGTACCAACTATCGTTGGCCTTCACAGGCAGATGCATGTCGTGCTTACTCTGTAGCTACCAACAACCTTCTTTGGAACGGTACAACATCCATTGCAGCTGCAGCTAATGCTACTGCGACTTCATACGACTCAAACTGTGATGGCACAGCAGACAGAACATTTGTAGCAGGCGAGCAGTACATCGGTCTTCACCAGTTCATCCTTGTTACTGGTGACGTTTCTCCAAGTACTAGTACTCAGGAATGGGACTTCAACACAATTGGTGGCGCTAACTGGTACACAATATGTGTTCCTGTAAGCATGACTGTAGAGGAAGTACGCACAGCATTTGGACCACAAACTCAGGTATGTAAGTTTAACAAAGTGGTTCGTGACACTAATGATCACATAAAGTTCTACTTTACAGATGAGCAGTGCCTTGGCGAAACTAATTTAGCAAAGATTGCTGTCGCAGAAAATGAGGCTTACATGATTCGTCCTTCACATGCAAAGGATGCAGATTATAAGTTCACATTGCCACAGTACACTCTGTCTCCTACACAGATTCCAATACCTACGGTTCTGACAGCAAAGGCTTCTACTGCTGAGAATGCTGGAGATGTAGATTATACATATACCTTCATCGGTCAGTATAACACTAATTCTAATGGTACTTATCTCTATATGCCACAGTACTCTTACTATCTTGGTGCTGACAAAAACAACACGGCTATTCATAGACTCTTCATGCAGAGCGGAACAACAGGTAAGTGGAAGCCATTCACATGTGTTATCATTCCAAGTGACCCACAGAGTGACTATGACACATTCTTCGATCCAAATAGAACCAAGCAGTCAGCAAAGGGCATGAGTATTGTATTCGGACTTGATGAGCCATTTGAAGACTTTACTACTGGAATCAACTATGAGATTATCTGTGGTTCAGAAAATGCTCCTGAAGCTATCTATAATCTCAATGGTCAGAGCGTAGGCAATGATGAGTCGAAGCTGACAAAGGGCATTTACATTAAGAACGGAAAGAAGTTTATTGTTAAATAAGTATAGGACACAATAGTTATATGAAAAAGACATATATAAAACCTGCATTCGAAATAGAAGAAATAGCAGAGAACTTTGATATTCTTGCAGGTAGCCCTGATCCAACGGATCCTACAACAGATTCTGATTACACTTTAGGAGGTGGAGACGGTACTGACAACCGTAACGGAAATGGCGTAGGTTTTGATGAAGGCGATGCTCTTTCCAAGAAGAACGGTACGTTTTTCGATAGCGAATGGTAATATTCATTCCAAATAAATAGTGATTACTACAACTCATTTTGCTTAACTTTACAAACATATAAAGGGAGCAAAATGAGTTGTTTTGCTAAAAAGGTTTTTATCCCATAACAATTATGAGAAAAAGATTCTTCTTTTACCAGACAAACAGATTCCTCATCGCATGTTTGCTCTCGCTCTTTGCAACACAGCGGGCAGAGGCATACAACTTTGCATCAGGAGGTATATACTATAATGTAACATCTACGGCGGCAAAGACCGTTGAGGTGACATATAGGAATAATACCTATAACACATATAGCGGAGCGATAAGCATACCAGCGAGTGTTACTTATAGTGGAAACACATATAAGGTGACATCTATAGGCACAAGGGCATTCTACGACTGCAAGTCTTTAACGAAGGTGAGCATGCCTGAGGGTATAACGCAGATAGGTGAGGATGCCTTCTATTTTTGCTCACAAATGACTGATGCAGACTTACCTTCAACGGTAAAGACAATAGATGAGGGTATTTTCTATGGATGCACAGCATTGAAGAGCATAGTGATACCTGCAGGTGTGCAGACAATTGGGGCAAACGCCTTCAGATATTGCAAGAGCGTTAGCGAGATAGTTGTGCCTAAGGGTGTAAGGAGCATAGGTAACCTTGCCTTCGGTGACTGCTCAGGACTTACATCATTTATAGTAGAAGAAGGAAATGCATACTACGATAGCCGTGAGAACTGCAATGCTCTGATTAAGACAAGTAGCAATATTCTTATATTGGGAACGAAAAACACCGTTATTCCGGCTTCCATAACGAGCATAGGCGAGATGGCATTCTATAATATGACATCATTGCAAAATATGGAAGTTCCTGTTTCCGTTACGTCTATTGGCATGCTGGCTTTTGCTGGATGCAGTAACCTGGAATGGGTGAAGATGTCAAACAATGTCGTTTCATTAGGTAGGGATGTGTTTGAGCATTGCACAAAACTGAAAACCGTGACACTCTCTGAAGGACTTACGGAGATTCCTGATGAATTATTCTATGATTGCCCTTCGCTCAAGGAGATAGAGATTCCTAAGAATGTAACGAAGATAGGTCAGTCAGCATTCTATAAATGCAAATCATTGGAAAAGGTGATAATCCCTTCTTCTGTAAAGGACATCAGAGCTTATGCATTCTATGAATGCGAATCGTTGACTGATATAACACTGAAGACTAATGGCAATCCATTATATACAGTATGGTCAACATTCTATAAGGTGCCTATATCTTTGGCTACACTGCATGTAAAGAAGAAATATGCAGACCTTTATAGAGATGACTCTTTTTGGAGTGCTTGTCTGAAGATAGAGAATCTCCCTGCCATCCTGGGCGACGTGAACGATGATGAGGTGGTGAACGCGATGGATGCCATCGCCCTTGTGACTGCATACATCAATGGCAATGCTGGCACGATAGACAGCGAGGTGGGCGATGTGAACCACGATGGAGTTATCAACACCATGGATGCCATAGAGATTGTCAACAAATATATCAACAATAAGTAGTGTTCCTGAACCAGGGGGGCAGACCCCTCGGTCCAACTGATAACGAGACATAGATTATGAAGAAAATATTTTTACTGTTTATCTCACTCTTCTCAATGAGTGTTTTTGCCGCTAACACGGCAGATAAGATAGTATTGAGCGAGACTCTTTTGGATCCTGGAAGCGACGCGAAGGAGGTGACAGTTTCGCTGAATGGCGTGGACAACCATACGTATTGTGGATTCAACATAGATATCATCATTCCGGAATGGATGGATGTGGTGAAGTCTTTGAATGATGATGACGAGGAGGTGGTTTGCATTAAGGCTTCGGGAAACATTTTGAAGTCTGGACATCAGCTTACTTCCAACGTGTTGTATATCGAGGGAAAGAAGACCATAAGGGTTTCTTGTCTTTCTTTGGAGAATGCTGCATTCAAAGCTACGTCGGGCAATCTGTTCTCTTTCAAACTCAAGGCTTCGATGATGGCAAAGCCTGGGGAAGCATCGCTCAATGTCATTAACACGGACTTTGCTGTGTATAATAGCGCTACTGCCTCTAATACTTACTATCATTTCACTGAGGCTACGTCAAAGGTGGTTTCTGTTTCTACCAATGCCACTGCTACGGTTAGCGTTTCTGCTGATACAAAATGGAGCACCTGCATACTGCCTTTCTCTATGGATATGCCTGAGGGACTGAAGGCTTACTCATGCCAGGCAAGGGATGAGGAGAACAGTGTGTTGAAACTGACAGAGGTGAGCGCTATGCAGGCTTTCACACCTTATATATTATATAGCGAGGAAGGATATAGTGAGACGATTACGGATCAGGTGGATGAAGCAAGCTATCCTGCTTCTGACGTTGTGGAGAGCGGTTTCCTCGCAGGAGCTGTGACAAGTCAGAAGATTACTTCTGGATATGTGTTGCAGAATCTCAGCGGCGGCGTGAAGTTCTACAGTTGCGGTGGGGATGAGTTCACCATTCCTGCAGGCAAGTGCTGGGTGAAGGGTGATGGCAGCAAGGCAAAGTCATTCCAGATGGTGGATGATGTGGTCAATGCTATTAAGGCAGCACAGCTGAATACTGACGAAGATAGGTATTTCACTATCTCGGGCACTGCTACTGATGGCGGTGAGAAGAATCGCATATATATCAGGAACGGTAAGAAAACCATAAAGAAATAACTCTCATGAAACACTATATAAAGCCTCAGATTCGCGAGAGACTCTTGCATGTCTCCATTTTGGCAGCAAGCACTCTGGAATACACAGATGAGAAGGGCGACAACACAGAGCCTATCCTCACAAAGGAAAATTCCCTCTTCTTCGACATCAACTCTGACGAAGAATTTTCTGAATAGTTACATTCCAACATATCTCTCAGAGGGAGCCTCAGCGAATGGGGTTCCCTCTGATTGCGTTAAAACTGAAGAACCAGGGGGGCAGCCCCTCGCTCCACTTTTCCTCCCTAATTATTTGGAGGATAGAAAAATAATGTTTACCTTTGCAGGCAGGAATTAGATACGGGCACCAGCGAAAGCTGACAAGCCCTATTCTTTTCGTGCGAGCCAAAGTTTGCAAAAAATATAATAAATATGTCTGTAGATAAAGTTACATATTGGTTGGATCTTGCTGCATACGATCTTGAAACTGCAGAGGCTATGTATTCCACACATAGATGGCTATATGTTGGCTTTATGTGTCATCAGGTGTTAGAGAAAACATTGAAGGCTTATTGGTGTAAAACTCAACCTGAGGATCCACCATACGTTCATAATCTCGCTCGACTAGTGACAGGAAGCAGATTAAACGAACTTATGAGTGAGGAGCAGCTAACTTTCATAGACCAAATGACGCCTCTTAACATTGAAGCCAGATATCCTGAATATAAGGAGGCTCTGTTGGCAGCTCTTACTCCTGAAAAGTGCAGAAACATTATCGATGATACTAAAGCGTTGAAACTATGGATAGAAACACAGCAATAATGTACGTTAAGAAATTCAAGGAAGCAATTTCTGAGCAATTTCATCCTTCACAGGTATATCTTTATGGTTCATATAGTAAAGGTACTCAGCGTGAGGATAGTGATATTGATGTAGCTGTTGTTGTTCCTAAAATGCAAGGTGATTGGTTCTCAAATGTTCCTTTGTTGTGGACAGTGGGTAGAAATATTAATGTTTTGATAGAGCCAGTACTAATTGAAGAATGTCACCCTTCTCCGCTATACGAGGATATACTTCGAACAGGAATTGCGATATAGATTGTACCGTTCCTTTCAAAATTCCCTTCTACCATCCAACGAATGGTAATCACACATTCCAATATATCTATCTCAGAGGGAGCGCGACACCATCGTGCTCCCTTTTTCATTTCCCTCAATCTGAACCCTCAGTCCACCCAACCATTGTTTTTTTTGCGTAACATAACGTTACGTTACGCAAATGATGAATCAAAATGGGCTCAGCCCCCTCGCTCCACTTTTCCTCCCTAATTATTTGGAGGATAGAAAAATAATGTTTACCTTTGCAGACAGAATGTGAGAAAATAAAGACAAAAGTATGAAAACAAATCCTATAATAATAGAAAATCCTTCTACAGGTTGTCTGAACCTTATTGAGAAACTAAAGGAGGAAAAGATGGCTACCATAGAGAAAATGCGTAGCATGAGAAACAATGCGATAAAGATAGCAATACAATGATTTTCTCTGTAACATTACATTCTTGTAATGGTGATGAATATTATGTATATCTAACACCTCTTGACAAGAGGTGGTGGAGCGATGTTGTGTTGCCTGAGCCCAACGTGGAGATTTACCAAATTGTCTTAGACAGAATTGGTGGTAGCAATATTACTGACATCAAGATTATTCAAGAAATAACCAACTTCATCGCAAATGTCTTTGTAACTAATGATGTAATATTCTACTATGTATGTGATGACCTCAATGAGATTCCTAATACAACCCATAATATACCATCGCAAGAATACCGCAGCAGGTTATTTTCCAAGATGTTTGACAGATATATTCGTCAAAACAACTTAGATGGTGTAACGGATACGAATGTGATTATCAAGGATGCGATTGGTAAGAACCAGTATGTTCATATAATATCAAAGGACACACATACAAAAAGCGTCAACTATTTGGTTGATTTTGTATTAAAAGGATTTGCTGCAGGTAAGTGAACCAGGGGGTCAGCCCCCGGTTCCAAGTACAAACAACGTTTTTTTGCGTAACATAACGTTACGTTACGCAAATGATGAATCAAAATGGGGGCAGCCCCTCGGTCCACTTTTCCTCCCTAATTATTTGGAGGATAGAAAAATAATGTTTACCTTTGCAGGCGAGAACAATAACAAATAGCAATTATGGATACAATGGTTTCTAAAAAAAAGGAATTCCTTGAGCGTCTAAAAGCATCAAAGGAAAGGAAAAGAAATCATATCTCTCAGTTAGTGGAAGATATGAAGATACGTTATGAAGAGAATACTGGTCTCAAAGCAAACTGCGTGGAGATATGGTAAGACTAAATACTGACAGAATAAACGAAACATCTCCTTATCAGGTAAAAGGCACGGATAAACCGGGAGTTTTGGAGTTCTATACAGATCATGGTGTACATTATCTTGTAGACTTTATTCTTGATGATTTGATAATGTCATCTACCGTATATCAGTTCGGCATAGCAAACATCAACAACGTGCCTTCCCCACGAGATGAGAAAGTACGTGAGACCATAATAACAATAATACAGAATTTCTTCGAAGAAAACGTCAAAGCTCTGTTATACATTTGTGAGACTGGAGATGGTAAACAATCCATGCGCAACAGATTATTCCATTCTTGGTTTGAAAAATCTGGTATAAGAGAGGAGATAGCATTACTGTCTGCAAGCATCCCTGACGAAGAAGGCATAATGAACTACGCAACATTGATGATTCCAATTCTTTCTAATGATTTTGAGGCTGTCACAAAGGAATTCAGAGAAATAGTATCGATGTTCAAATCTAAATAACGAACACACATTCCAACATATATCTCTCAGGGAGCGCGACACCATCGTGCTCCCTTTTTCATTACCCTCAATCTGAACCCTCAGTCCACCCAACCATTGTTTTTTTGCGTAACATAACATTACGTTACGTAAATGATGAATCAAAATGGGCTCAGCCCCCTCGGTCCACTTTTCCCCCCTAATTATTTGGAGGATAGAAAAATAATGTTTACCTTTGCAGGCAAGATTTTACTAATGAAAGAGAATTTCAACATATTATCCCTAAAAGAGGAAGCATGCAAGGTGCTTCCAAAGGGTGGTAGTGTCTGGCTGTATGGTTCACGAGCACGAGGTGATGCCCACAATGATTCGGACTGGGATTTACTCATTCTTATAGATAAGCAAGAAGTGGAAAGTTCAGATTTTGACTCTATAGGTTTTCCTTTTATAGAATATGGGTGGCATTTTGGAGCTGACATAAGTCCACAAATCTATACTCATAAAGAATGGGAGAGAATGAAGAACACTCCATATCACAGTAACGTAGAACATGATAAGATAGTAATATATGAGTCTTAACGATAGTGATAGAGCAACTCTAGTAGCTCTTTATGCAGACAAAGCAAAACGAACTATGCATGAGGCCTATATAGCCATAGATGCAGAGAGTTGGGGAATGGCAGCAAACAGACTTTATTATGCTTTGTTTCACGCAGTGTCATCCATGTTTATCTACGATGGAATTGCAGTTGGATCACATCGAGGGATAAAATCTAAGTTCGGAGAATACTATGTGTTAACAAAGAAGTTCACAATAGATGATGCTAAGGTTATAGCCCAAATGGAGACTTTGCGTGACAAAGCGGACTATAATATAATGTTTGTCGCATCAGAAAAAGATATACTTCCTTACGTTGAAAAGATAGAGTCTTTTATCCAAAGCATTGATAAATATATAAAAACATAAATATACCATCTCAGGGAGCGCGACACACATCGCGCTCCCTTTTTCATTTCCCTCAATCTGAACCCTCAGTCCACCCAACCATTGTTTTTTTGCGTAACATAACGTTACGTTACGTAAATGAAGAATCAAAATGGGCTCAGCCCCCTCGGTCCACTTTTCCTCCCTAAATATTTGGAGGATAGAAAAATAATGTTTACCTTTGCAGGCGAAGTTGCTTCCCAAAATAAATTAAGATATGAGGATCTTTACTGAACAGGCATTAAGAGCTTATATATTAAAACATCCGGATGCGCTACAACCTTTGCAGGAGTGGAAAAGGATTGTGAAGAATAGTCATTGGAAATGTTTTGCTGATATAAAAAAAGACTTCAACAGTGTTGACTCTGTCGGGAATCAACACTATGTGTTTAACATAAAAGGAAATCATCATAGGTTGGTGGTTGTAATCAAATTCACAATTCAATTTGTGTATATAAGATTTATAGGCACCCATGATGAATATGACAAAATAGATTGTAAAAATATATAACTATGACACAGATTCTCAATGACGCTCAGTATTACTGGGCACTTGGAAGAGTTGAAGAGTTGTTGCCTTTGGTGACAGATGATACTCCTGTGACAGATCCTGCGAGTATCGAGCTTGAATTATTGTCAAATCTTGTTGCGGATTATTCGGAGACTCATTTCTCCATCGACAATCTTGTACCCATAAAAATGGCATCCGAAGACTATTCTGATGCTTCTTTACAAGTTTGGCATTAAAAATACAATGATTATATATCTCTCTCAGAGGGAACCTCCGCGATTGGGGTTCCCTCTGATTGCGTAAAACTGATGAACCAGGGGCTCAGACCCCTCGCTCCACTTTTCCTCCCTAATTATTTGGAGGATAAAAAAATAATGTTTACCTTTGCAGGCAGGAATTGAACCATGGGGTCATACCAAGGTTACTTCTTCCAAAACTCTATAAACTCATTATTATGGTAAATATCGCAAATCCTATTTATGATGCCGTGTTCAAGTATCTTATGGAGAATGAACGAGTGGCAAAAACTCTGCTGTCTGCACTATTGAAGAAAGAGGTGATGGAGGTTGAGGTTAAGAGACATGAATATACCAATGGTACTCGTGATAAGATATCTATGTTCCGAATAGATTTTGGAGCAAGGGTGAAGGAAAGCGATGGTAGTATTCATCTTGTGCTCATTGAGTTACAGAAGACCTGGCTCGAGACGGAGACTTTGCGTTTCCGTCAGTATCTTGGTGCTCAATATGCTGATCCGGAAAACATCATCAAAGACGAGCATGACAATGGATATGGCATTCCTATGATAACAGTTTACCTACTCGGCCATAAGGTAGGGGACATTGAAGAACCTGTGATATACGTTAGTCATGATACCTTTGACTATGATGGCAGGCAGGTGAAGGACGGAATGAAGGATCCTTTCGTCAGCAGTCTTGTGCATGACAGCATAATTGTACAGATACCAAGACTACGTGGACAGGTAAACAATCGACTAGAGGAAATCCTCAATGTATTCGATCAATCGCATAAGGATAAGCATAATCGTCAGGTTCTCAATATAGATGAGGAGAAATACGCTGGCGATCCCGATATGCAGTTTATCATTCATCGACTCATGGCGGCTGCCTCTGATGCAAAATTGCGTCAGGATATGAATGTGGAAGATGAGTATTTCTCTGCCATCGAAAACAGGGATACTGCTATCATGAACAGGGACAAGATCATAAAGCAACGTGATGAACGAATTGCAGAACAGGAAGAGCAGATTAGTGCACAGGAAGAGCAGATTAGTGCTGCCATTAAAGCTTTCGCTGCCCATGGACTAAATGCTACGGAAATAGCAAGAATAATGAATCTTCCAACGAAGAACGTAGAGGTTATAATAAACAGTTGACATCCCATATACAATATTTGGAATCTTCAACAGCTACAATAGCGAATGTTAATCACACATTCATACAGATCTCTCAGGGAGCGCGACACCATCGCGCTCCCTTTTTCATTTCCCTCAATCTGAATCCTCAGTCCACCCAGCCATTGTTTTTTTGCGTAACATAACGTTACGTTACGCAAATGATGAATCAAAATGGGCTCAGCCCCCTCGCTCCACTTTTCCTCCCTAATTATTTGGAGGATAGAAAAATAATGTTTACCTTTGCAGGCAGGAATAACTATTTAGTTTTCGCGTGCAAATAAATGTCAGAAAAAACATTATATATCATTGCTGGTCCCAATGGTGCAGGAAAAACAACTGCATCGGTAACAATCCTGCCAGAGATCTTAGAATGTAATGAGTTTGTTAATGCTGATGAAATAGCAAAGGGATTATCGCCTTTTAATCCTGAAAGTGTAGCTATTGAAGCCGGAAGATTAATGCTCCAGCGAATAGATGTATTGGTTGAAGGAGAGAAATCATTTGCTATAGAGACTACACTTTCAACCCGGTCATATGCAAAACTAATAGATAGGGCTCATAATAACGGATTTAAGGTGCAACTACTTTTCTTTTGGTTGCCATCTGATGCTCATGCTATAGAAAGGGTGGCTCAGAGAGTGAAAGAAGGTGGACATAATGTCCCTTCAGAAGTAATACGTAGAAGATACGTTGCTGGCATACGGAATTTCTTCCAGATATATATGCCAGTAGTTGACGCTTGGATGCTTATAGAGAACCACAGTAACCCAAGGATTATCGTAGCAGACAAGGAAGATGATGGTGTTATAATTTATAATGTAGAACTATATAATAAGATAAAGAACTATGTCAAGTGAAGAAAGAGAAAAACTTATCAAGGGATTAGAACTTGCAGAATATAGGACTCTTCGTCGTAAGGCAATGCTGAATGAAAATGTTGTTCATTCTGATAGCGTTGGCAAACCTAAGATTGTGCCAGCTCGTGAGGTGTTTGCCAGAATGTACAACGAGTCTATATCTACATTTAAGTAAGTGCTTAAATCAAAATCAATAACACACTCCAATATATCTATCTCAGAGGGAGCGCGACGCACATCGCGCTCCTTTATTATTGATTTCTGTAGAATAGAGGTATTGTTGGTTATGTCCTTGTAAGTGTAAAAGACTCGTGAGATTACCATACATCGCAGGACTGACGCTCCTTGCTCTCCTCTGGAGCGAGAGGTAGTGGGGTGCCGTTGACGCTGGAATTGAGGAAGGTGCAGTTCTTCGTCTTGAAGAGATAATAAGGGCGAGGAGCCTGCTTAACCATGAAATTGGATACCGTGATGTCTGTGATAGGCTTCTGCTCGTTGCCATCGTAATAAACGGCGTAGCCCTCCGCCTTCTCGGCGATGACATTGCTGATATTGAAGTTGCTGTAGGCAGAAGGGAAATTGCCTCCGCGATAACCGAAATAGTTGGTCTCAAAGCGAAGTACGGCGCCGATGGCAGAGCGTATCGAGATATTATCTACCCACACATTGCGGATATAGCCGCCGCGATCGAGGTTGGACTTGAAGAGAAGGGCATTCTTCACGTCGCCTATCTCCACGTTGTGGACGAGGATGTTATCCACTCCACCAGACATCTCACTGCCGATGCAGAGGCCATTGCACTTGGAATAGAACCTGCAATTACGGATAACGATGTTCTCGCAAGGGATTCCCACCCTCCTGCCGTCGCCATCGCGACCTGCCTTTATGGCAATGGCATCGTCGCCGGTGCGGAAGAGGCAGTCCTCTATCAGCACGTTCCTTGACGACTCAGGATCGCATCCGTCATTGTTAGGATAGTTGCTTTCGATGGTGACACCACGCACAGTCACATTATCGCAATAGAGTGGGTGAATGCACCAGAAGGGACTGTTCTTGAGCGTTATGCCCTCGATGAGGAAGCGCGAGCAATGGCGGAACTCCATAGCGCTGGGGCGTAGGAAGGTGCCTTCGCCGAAGATGCGCTGCTCCACAGGAGTGTTGTCATCGCCCATCTGCCTGAGTCTGTTCACATCGCTCATCTCCATCGTCTCGCCATGAGTGCCATGGGCATTCTCCTCAAAGTCTGCCACATCAACGGCCATTCCCCAGCGTGCCATCTCCACGCCTGCCTGTGCATCGATGATACCTTTGCCAGTTATGGCGAAATTCTCCGCACCATCGGCATTCACCATAGCCTGCCTGCCCATCAGTTCGGTGCCTTCCCATCGCGTCCTGACGACAGGGAGGAAATCGGATGCCTTGCCACTAAAGCGTAGCACGGCGCCTTCCGTAAGATGCAGTTCCACGCCGGTGCGCAGATATAACGGTCCGCAGAGGGTGTATTCGCCTGCCTCCACGATAACGCGTCCTCCTCCTGACATCCCACAGCGTTCTATCTTCTCCTGCAGATACGGCAGGGCATCAGCCTTTTCCCCAAGGGAGGAACGTCTTACAACGAACTTCCTTGTGGGGATGGACACCTGGGCGAAATCTTCTATGAGTTTCGCCTGCATGGCTGCCACGGACACCTCTGACTGAGCTAACGCACCTATAACAGACGCAAATGATAATAGAAAAGTTACTATCTTCTTCATGATTTTCTTTTTTTACTGACAGAAAATTGCCAGTGATTAACAAAAAATTTTCTGGTATTTTCTGATAATTTCCTGTCTGTTAATTCACAATCTATCTATCTTCAATGGCTCTGCGAGCGTTGCTCCTGCACCATTCCCAGCGCGTAGAACGGATGGCACAAGCTTTGTCTTCATTCCTGTATATCGATAAGGGATATGGACGCTGTTGAGGTCCTTTGGCTGCTTGAACTTCTCTGTATAATAGTTGTCATTGAACTGATATGCCTTGGCATCTGTCTGCTTGAAGATATTCTTCACACCCTTGCCGAAATAGCAACGATCTAAGAGTACTTCCGAATTGCGGCGAGGATTGACAGCAGCGGAGTTATTTGCGCAGTCATAGAGGCAATTCATGATATGAATGGTGCCAAAGCGTGCCATCGGCATTCGCTGGTCGCACCCCTTATCCCAGATGCAGTTGGCGTAGGTCACGTTGAGGTTATCCTCCCCATTGAACTGACCGTTGTCATTAGCACCGATGAGATTGGTATTGGCATGAATAAAAGTGCGCTCAGTATAGCGGAAGATGCACCAAGAGATTGTGATAAAGTCGGACTTGGAGTTGATGTCGAAGTTACCGTCCATGCCATCTATGAACTCACAATGATCCACCCATAAGTGCTTTGTTCCATGGGAAGCGGTCATCAGGTCGTCGCCACCCACATCCACAGCGCCAGGACCTACGAGAATGAGGTTGCGGAAGATGACATTCTCAAAGCCTGACATATTGAAAAGTCCTGCTTCGCGATACAACTCTTTCTGATCATTATTCCTATCTATAAGCAACTGACGTATCTTATGCTCACGAGGCTCCTTCACCCTCTGACCATTGCTAAGTGTATAGGCGTTACCATCGCCAGAAGTGCCGAGGTCGAGAACCTTTTCATCATTGAGCATCTTATGTATCTCAGGAGAGCAGTAGAACTGTGTACATACCCTTGCACCATTGATGCCCACGATGGTGCGATTGTGGATGTCCTGCATTCTCATAGTGGAGGACACGAGGAAATCGCCACCTTTTCCGTCAAGCACGATGATGTCATAGTCGCGAATAGCATCCATGATACGCTCTCGCATATCTTTGCCATCGCTCACAAGGGTTATCTGCCTGCCTCCGGCGCCGCCAGTGACGTTATATGTGTCGCCTGTGGTGAGCGACGTACACTGAGCCCAACCGAAGGGAGCGTTGAGGTCGTATTGGGATAGCTGCTGGGCGTGACATACCGTGACAAGAAAGAGGAGCGCAAGGGATAATAGATTCTTCATTAGTATATTTGGTATTATTGTTAGTCTCTTGATGAATATTCCCGACAAAAGTATAAAAAATAATCCAAATACAGTCAAATACATGCAAAAAAAGAAGTGTACTACCTAAAATAGTACACTTCTTATATTCATCTTATGTCATGCTCAAGGAGCAATCAACACAAAACTACACCTTGATTTCAACCTCTACACCTGAAGGGAGCTCAAGCTTCATGAGAGCATCGATAGTCTTTGTTGTAGAGCTATAGATGTCGATGAGACGCTTGTAATCAGAGAGCTGGAACTGCTCACGGCTCTTCTTGTTTACGAAGGTAGAACGGTTAACGGTGAAGATACGCTTGTGTGTTGGGAGTGGAATTGGACCACTAACGATTGCACCTGTAGCCTTAACAGCCTTAACGATCTTCTCTGCTGACTTGTCAACGAGCTTGTGGTCGTATGACTTCAGCTTAATGCGAATTTTCTGACTCATAATTTTTTTCTTGATTCTAAGTTGTTAATATTATATTTTCTCCCGTAAAGAATCATTTGCTCACGAGAGTTATTGTTTTTTATCTAGGCTTACTAGTTTTCCTGGTTTTTCTAGTTTTTCTAGTTATCCTAGGGTTACTAGGATAACTAGTCTAGATTACACGAGATCTGCGCGACCCTTAACCTCCTCGAGGATAGCCTTAGCGATAGAGCTTGATACAGGATCGTGGTGATCGTACTCCATAGAAGAAGTAGCACGGCCAGAAGTGATTGTACGGAGAGCGGTTACATAACCGAACATCTCAGCCAGTGGCACCATAGCCTTAACGATCTTAGCACCTGAGCGAGCATCGTCCATACCCTGAACCATACCACGGCGCTTGTTCAAGTCACCGATAACGTCACCCATAGACTCCTCTGGAGTAACAACCTCTACCTTCATGATAGGCTCCATGAGCACTGGACCTGCCTTAGGGCAAGCGTTCTTGAAGGCGTTGCGTGCTGCGAGCTCGAATGAGAGCTGGTCAGAGTCAACTGGGTGGAAGCTACCGTCGATAAGAGTAACCTTAAGGCCTGTTACAGGATAGCCACCGAGTACACCTGACTTGAGGCAGTCCTCAAAGCCCTTCTGCACTGCAGGGATGAACTCCTTAGGTACGTTACCACCCTTAACCTCATTGATGAACTGAAGATCAGCCTCCTTGAAGTCTTCGTCCTTAGGACCGATGTTAACGATGATGTCAGCGAACTTACCGCGACCACCTGACTGCTTCTTATATACCTCACGGAGATTAACCTCACGTGTGATAGCCTCCTTGTAGTTAACCATTGGCTTACCCTGGTTACACTCTACCTTGAACTCACGCTTCAGACGGTCGATGATGATGTCGAGGTGGAGCTCACCCATACCAGAGATAACGGTCTGACCGCTCTGCTCGTCGGTACGTACTGTGAATGTTGGGTCCTCCTCAGCAAGCTTAGCAAGACCGTTGTCAAGCTTAGCGATATCAGCCTGTGACTTTGGCTCAACAGCGATAGAGATAACGGTGTCAGGGAATGTCATAGACTCAAGAACGATTGGGTGATCCTCATCACAGAGTGTGTCACCTGTGCGGATATCCTTGAAGCCTACGCCAGAACCGATATCACCTGCTGCGATCTCCTCTACTGGGTTCTGCTTGTTTGAGTGCATCTGGAAGAGGCGTGATACGCGCTCCTTCTTGCCAGAACGTGGGTTGTAAACGTATGAGCCAGCCTCTACCTTACCAGAATATACACGGAAGAATACGAGACGACCTACGTATGGGTCGGTAGCGATCTTGAATGCGAGAGCTGATGTTGGCTCGTCTTCCTTAGCCATGAACTTAACCTCTACAGACTCATCGCCAGGCTCTGTACCTACGATCTCTGCGTTGTCAAGTGGTGAAGGGAGAAGTGCGCAAACATAGTCAAGCATTGTCTGTACGCCCTTATTCTTGAATGAAGAACCGCAGAGCATAGGAACACACTCGAGAGCGAGTGTACCCTTGCGGATAGCTGCGATGATTTCCTCCTCTGTTACACTGTCTGGATCCTCGAAGTACTTCTCCATGAGAGCATCGTCGAAGTTAGCTGCAGACTCAAGGAGCTTCTCACGCCACTCGTTGCACTCGTCAACGAGATCAGCTGGGATTTCCTCTACGTCATAGTCAGCACCCATTGTCTCGTCGTGCCAAAGGATAGCCTTCATCTTAACGAGGTCAACGAGACCCTTGAATGTCTCCTCTGCACCGATTGGCACACAGAGAGGAATTGGGTTAGCGCCGAGTACGTCCTTCATCTGCTGTACTACGTCGAAGAAGTTAGCACCTGAACGGTCCATCTTGTTTACGTAGCCGATACGTGGAACGTTGTACTTGTCTGCCTGACGCCATACAGTCTCAGACTGTGGCTCAACGCCACCTACTGCACAGTATGTAGCAACAGCACCGTCGAGTACGCGGAGTGAACGCTCTACCTCAGCGGTGAAGTCAACGTGTCCCGGAGTGTCGATAAGATTGATCTTATACTGCTTGTCGTTGTACTTCCAGAAACATGTTGTAGCAGCAGATGTGATAGTGATACCACGCTCCTGCTCCTGAGCCATCCAGTCCATGGTAGCGCCACCTTCGTGCACCTCACCAATCTTGTGAGTCTTACCAGTATAGAAAAGGATACGCTCTGATGTTGTTGTCTTACCAGCATCGATGTGAGCCATGATGCCGATATTACGGGTCATATGAAGATCATGCTTTGCCATAATTCTAATTTTAAAGTTTAATGTTTAACGTTTAAAGATTAAAGATTAGAAACGGAAGTGAGCGAATGCACGGTTAGCCTCAGCCATACGGTGCATATCCTCCTTACGCTTGAAAGCACCACCCTGGTTGTTGAATGCATCCATGATCTCAGCAGCGAGCTTGTCTGCCATGCCCTTACCGCCACGCTTACGAGCGAAGATGATCATATTCTTCATAGAGATAGACTCCTTACGGTCAGGACGGATTTCCATTGGAACCTGGAAAGTAGCACCACCGATACGGCGTGACTTAACCTCCACCTGAGGAGTGATGTTGTCGAGAGCCTGCTTCCAAATTTCGAGAGCTGACTTCTCTTCGTTTGCCATCTTAGCCTTTACAGTCTCAAGAGCAGCATAGAAAATCTCATAAGAAGTATTCTTCTTACCATCATACATAAGATGGTTAACGAACTTTGACACCTTTGTGTCGTTGAAGACTGGATCTGGAAGGATCACACGCTTCTTTGGTTTTGCTTTACGCATTGTTTTGTAATGATTTAGAATAAAAAATATATTCTGCGGAGGTTGTCATTCATTGTCTTCAACGCTCTCTCCAGAGCATTTACTCAACCTTGTTTGCTACAAATCTCCTGCAAAACGAGAAATAAAATGTTTTCTTTGAAAAAGGCAGGGCGTACATGAGATCTCCCTCAACACGCCCGCCTTGTTTTTCTTGCGAAAAGGCTCGGCTTACTTCTTAGCCTTTGGACGCTTAGCACCGTACTTAGAACGACGCTGTGTACGGCTTGCTACACCTGCGGTATCGAGTGTACCACGAACGATGTGATAACGTACACCTGGAAGGTCCTTTACACGACCACCACGTACAAGTACGATTGAGTGCTCCTGAAGGTTGTGTCCCTCACCTGGGATGTAAGAGTTAACCTCCTTAGAGTTTGTTAAACGAACACGGGCTACCTTACGCATAGCCGAATTAGGCTTCTTAGGGGTAGTTGTATACACACGCACGCACACACCACGACGCTGAGGACATGAGTCCAGAGCTGGTGACTTGCTCTTGTCTACAAGTACCTTTCTGCCTTTTCTTACCAACTGTGAAATTGTAGGCATAATTTAAAATTTTTAAGTTTATATATTTATTTTGTTTGTATTCAATCAATTATGCAGCTTTCTACATGCCTGTTTCAAACAGACCCTATTTATCCCACTGCAATTTTCGAGGTGCAAAGGTACTACTTTTTTGCGAAATTACCTAATTATATATAGTTTCACGATACGTGCGCTACGTATTATTAACAAAGTTTAACTACTATAATAGTTTTTTATGTAAAAGTGAAAGGGCGAAAAGGCGAAAAAGTGAAAAGAGGTTGGCACGTTATTGGGAATCCCCCACAATGCGAAGTCTCTTTTCACTTTTTCACCTTTTCACTCTTTCACCTTTACTTCAAGAGTTCCTCAACAGCTCGCTTAAGCTGGAGGTCCTCACCCTTGACAACGGTTTCAGGGTTATTGAGAATTGGAATATCTGGTTCCAATTGAGAATTTTCAAGATAATTTCCTTCTGCCGTGAGGTAACCTATGATAGGAATACCGAAGACAAGTGTGTTGTCCTGAAGTCGCTCCCAAGACACGCTGGTCATGGTTCCTGGTACCGGAGCACCTATTACCTTGCCCAACTTTTGATGCTGGTAAACCCATGGAGTACCGTGAGCGTTGCTATAGTTAGCCTCGGAGGTGAGCATTACGGTAGGTTTGTTCCAACGACGACTTGGCATATCACATGATTCAACGCCACGGATCACCTGAGTGAGATATTTCTGTCCGCTCACGAGAATCTCGATATCTTCATGGAGACGACCGCCGCCATTATATCGGGTATCGATGATAACACCTTCTCGCATATTGTACTTGCCGAGCATATCGCTATAGGCATTACGGAAACTTGCATCATTCATCGACTCAAGATGCACATAACCGAGACGGCCGTTCGAGAGACTGTCAACCCAGTGGGCACAGCGCTTAACCCAACGATCATACATAAGGTCGGACATTACAGAGGTGGTGATAGGTTTGATAACCTCATCCCACTGCTTTCCGTTACCATCGCGGAATGATACGAGCACCTTACGTCTGCCAAGGTTGTTGGTGAGTTGTGAGAGGTCCATGCTTGCCGTGAGTTCGGCACCGTCTATCTTTACAAGAGTGCATCCTGCCTTCACCTTTGAGTCGACACGATCGAAAGGACCACCTTTCACTACTTCTGTCACCTTCATTCCATCACCTGCATAAGTCATATCATAGAGAAGGCCCAACTGTGCTGTGACGTCATCAGTTGTCTGGGAAGGACGGTAGTAGCGACCACCAGTATGTGATACGTTCAATTCACCGAGGATTTCAGAAAGAAGTTCCTGGAAGTCATAGTTGTTAGAGATATGTGGAAGGAACTTAGCATAGTCCTTATGCATCTGGTCCCAATCGATGCCGTGCATGTTAAGGTTATAGAAGCGTTCCTTTTCCTGACGATATACATGGTCGAACATATACTCGCGCTCCTTGGTGAGGTCTTGCTTCATGTGAGCACTATAGGTGACAGGTTCTATCTTCTCCGACTTTCCGTCCATCTTCTTCACGCCTTCAGCGCCGAGGATGAAGATATTACCTTCCTTGTCCATCTCAAGATGAGCACCGCCAGTGTTCATCTTATTGAGAAGTTTTGTCTCTTTCTTTCGAAGGGAAACCTTCCACAGATCGTTCTTGCCCTCGAAGGCCGCGAAGTAATAGAGTGATTCACCATCCTTCGAGAGGATGCATGCTCCCATGTGGCTCGATGCAGGGGTGAGGCGGACAATGCGCTGCTGTATGCCAGCAGGTTCCACGATGATATCCTTCTTTGCAGAAGCCTTCTCTTCGCTCTTCGCATCCTTGCCCTTTGCGTTCTTATTCTTTGCAGAGGCTTCAGAAGATGGTTTGTCGCCACCCTTCTGTTCCTTCTCAAGTTCCTTCTTAAGTTTATAGTCCTCCTCTGAGAGAGAGAACTTGTCGTATGAATCCTTATTTAGGAACACGAGGAAGGCGTCTTCCTCCGATCCCCAGGAAGCATGGTTTCTCATTCCATATCGCTCATTGGCAAAGAGAATGGCATTGCCGTCGAGTACCCATCGTGGGCTGCTGCTGGCGTATCCGCTCTCCGTCACGTTGATGATGTCGCCACCCTTACTGCTAACGATGCCGATGTCAGAATATGGATCACGTCGATTGCCAATGAACTCCAGAGTGAACCATTTGCCGTCTGGTGACCATTCATAATCAAAACCGCCGTTTGTCTCCATCCATGTAGAGCCATCCGTAACCTGTCGAACAGCCTTTGTCTTCAAGTCCATCACCATCAGTTTCCTGCGACCTTCGATGTAAGCCAGTTCCTTGCCGTCAGGAGAATACTGTGGATAGGAGCGTTCTACACCATCGTCTGGAGTGATGAGAGTCTCATCTATGAGGGTTGAGTTAGGGAAGTTTGGATCTTCCTTGCGGGCTATCTTTGCTTCGAATATCTGCCAGATGCCGTTTCGCTCACTAGCATAGGCGAGAGTGCGGTTGTCTGGAGCGAAGCATACGCCCTGCTCTCCTGCTACGGTATGTGTTATCTGCTTGGTGGTGGCATATTCCGAAGATGTGACAAATACCTCGCCACGTTGTATGAAAGCTATCTGCTTGCCATCGCGCGATACCGTGCCTGATGTAGCACCGCTTGAGAAACGAAGGTCGGCAACATCGCCCTCATCATCACGGACAAGTGATATGCTCACCTTGCGAGGCTCTCCTGCCGTTGTCTGTGTGTATATCTCTCCGTCGTATGTGTAGCACATGGTGCCATTGTCACTGATAGAAAGGAAGCGTACAGGATGTGTCTTGAAATTGGTGACCTGAGAGACGCTCTTTGCATCGCCTACAGGGAAACTATACACATTGAACGATCCTCCGTTCCTTTCAGATAGGATATACATCGTTTTGCCGTCAGGAGAGAGAACTGGATATCGATCCTCGCCCGCGCGCGTAGTTATATTAATGTGTTTGCCGGTAGCAATATCGTATGACCATACGTCGCGGGTAACGCTCGACGTGTGATGCTTGCGCCATTCATCCTCCGATCCCTTGCGATCCTGGTAGTACATCGTCTTTCCGTCCTTTGAGAACGTAACAGCTTCGGCAGGGGTGGCGAGCACCTGAAGTGATCTGCCACCATCCACAGACACCTTATATAACTCCGTAAGAGGTCGATAAGGGAACATCGCGCTCTCTGCAGGATCCTGAATTGCTGCATTGAAGAGCACATTTGTTCCATCGGGAGTGAATGCTGTTGGAAGTTCCTGTGCGGAATTATATGTGAGACGCTTTGCAGCTCCACCGTCTGCAGACATCAGGAATACGTCAAAGTTACCGTTGCGGTCACTCGCAAAAGCTATGCTCTTGTTGTCTGGAGACCACACAGGATTGCTCTCATAACTCGACTGTGTGGTAAGGCGTTTTGCCTCACCACCCATTACCGACACTTTGTAAATATCGCCTTTATAACAGAATGCTATATGCTGACCATCAGGTGATATACGAGCATCACGCAACCATAAAGGAGCGTCTTGTGCACTTGCCGTAAGGGATGCCATAGCGGCAAGGATAAGGCCTCCTCCTATCCTCCCCGAGGGGAGGAATCTTTTGATTAGTTTTATCATTTTATCAAGATAATATATTAGCGATTTCCCCTATCTTTATATTCCTCCCCTCGGGGAGGTAAGGAGGGGGCTTTCCTTACGCTTCTCCGTTGCCAAAAGGATTTGCCGTGCGAGGAGGTGTCTGTGGTGCAGGCTGGTTCTGCAACTGTATCTTTCCGAACTCCTGCTCATATCTCATTACGTTCTCCTGGAGTGCCATAGCAAGACGCTTTGCATGCTCTGGAGCAAGGATGATACGACTTACCACCTGAGCCTTTGGCTGACCAGGGAGCATAGAAGCGCAATCAACTACAAACTCTGCATGTGAATGACTGATGATAGCGAAATTAGAGTAAATACCCTTTGCCATCTCCTGTGAGAGATCCAACTGTACCTGCTGTCCAGGCTGCTGATTCTTATTATCCATTGTTGTTTAGTTATTTTGTATTTAGTTTTTGCTTTATACATAGAATAGAACGAATGCAAAGATACTAAATTCTTGTCACCCGACCAAATCGACGCAAGAAAATTATGTTTTCTTTCGTTTTACCTTATTGTCTGATTATAATAAAAAGGGCAAAAATATGGAAAAAAGAAAAAGTTTTTATAACTTTGCAGACAAAAAGAAGACTAAAACTAACATCTGACACACATCTGATTATGCAAAATTCAAGATTTACATATTTGTATAAGGGTCTGCTATCGTTTGTTTTCCTCACTCTTCCCCTCTCTGCTATGGCTCAGCGATATGGTACGGAGAAGGATATGCCTCTCTTCTATGAGCAGATGAAGTCGCAGCTCACGTTCCCATGGGCGTGGCAGAATAACCGCAAGATGAAATTTGCAAAATGGAAAGCAGAGGCTCGTAAGGAAGTGGAACGCACGATGCAGATAGCACCTCCCGCTCCTTCCTCCTCCGATTATGAGGTCATCGCCGAGCAACAGCGTGAAGGTTATAAGGCGCAGAAGATTCTCTATTGGGTGAATGCTTGGGAGAAGGTTATGGCATATCTGCTTATCCCTGATGCTCCTGCAGGAAAGAGGCTTCCTGCCGCCCTCATGCTCCATGACCACGGAGCGCATTTCTCCATAGGAAAGGAGAAAATGGTTCGTCCATTCGAAGTTGACTCCACCTTGATGGCTGATGCCGAAGATTGGGCAGTGAGATGCTATGACAGTCAGTATTTCGGCGACGAGATGGCAAAGCGAGGCTATGTAGTACTTTCCATAGATGCTCTCTTCTGGGGAGACAGGGGAAGGAAAGAGGGAGTACGCTACGACTCTCAACAGGCTCTCGCATCCAACATGATGCAGATGGGTGGCTCATGGGGAGCATATATCACATGGGATGATATCCGTTCTGCTCATTTCCTCGCCTCCCTGCCTATGGTTGACAGTAAGAAGGTGGGGTGTGTAGGATTCTCGATGGGCAGTTACCGCTCATGGATGTGTGCTGCTCTCAGCGACGATATCAGTATCTCTGCCTCTATCTGCTGGATGAACGACACGGAGCATCTCATGACTCTCACCAATAACCAGAACAAGGGTGGATCCGCATATGCCATGCTCATTCCTTCAATTCGCCAGATAATGGACTATCCCGATGTAGCATCGCTCGCCTGTCCTAAGCCTATGCTCATCTTCAACGGAAATAGGGATAAGCTGATGCCTGTGGAGGGATGTGAGAATTGCTACAAGAAGATGCGAGAGGTATGGCATAGTCAGAATACTGATGACAATCTCGTTACGAAGATGTGGGATGAGAAGCATTTCTTCAACAAGGAGATGCAGAAGGAAGTTATAGAATTTTTTGATAAAAAGTTATGAAGACTGGTCTAGTACTTGAAGGTGGAGGAATGAGAGGTTTGTTCTCCGCCGGCGTTATGGATGTGATGATGGAAAACGGAATAGAGTTTGACGGCATAGTAGGTGTGTCGGCAGGGGCTACGTTTGGTTGCAACTATAAGTCACGACAGCCGGGACGCGCCTTGCGCTATAACCTCCGCTTCCGCAATGATCCCAAATATATGGGGTGGCGCTCGCTGCTCCGCACTGGTGACATCGTAGGTGGCTCGTTCAGCTATCACTATATGCCGATGAAACTCGACATCTTCGATACTGAGGCATACGAGAAGAATCCTGCGGAGTTCCATGTAGTGTGCACCGATGCCGATACAGGCGAGGCTGTCTATCGTCGTCTCGACCATATCGACTATGAGGCTTTGGAGTGGATGCGAGCTTCTGCCTCTCTCCCTATCGTCTCGCGACCTGTATGCATAGGCGACCGTCGTTTCCTCGATGGTGGCATCGCCGATAGCATACCTCTGCGCTATTTTGAGAGTGAGGGCTACAAGCGCAACATCGTCATCCTTACCCAGCCTAAGGGATATAAGAAGAAACGCACGAAACTAATGCCTATCTTCCAACTTACCATGCGCAAATATCCTGCTATCATTGAGTATATGAGTCGCCGTCATATAATGTACAATCGCGAGTTAGACTATGTCACCAGTCAGCAGGCGGCAGGAAACTGCATCATCATCTGTCCTGACGACACTCTCCCTATCAGTCGTACATCCAAAGATGCCGACAAGATGCAACTCGTCTATGAGATGGGACGCAAGGCTGGTCTCGCACGTCTCGATGCGATAAAAGAATTTATCTCGAACAAATAGAAAAGTCTTTCTCAAAATCGAGACAAGAACAATAATCACATCTTATTCTTTGCTACGAAATATGCTGACGTGCCACGGAATTTCTCGAGGAAGACATCAGCACTATGTTTGCGAGATAT
Organism: Prevotella sp.; assembly: GCA_045627725.1. Taxonomy (GTDB): domain Bacteria; phylum Bacteroidota; class Bacteroidia; order Bacteroidales; family Bacteroidaceae; genus Prevotella. The sequence goes on from JAZQOH010000035.1 coordinate 85,258, forward strand.
TTCCCTGTTGAAGTGCGCATACACTGTGATAGGCTTATCGAGGTTTATGATAGGCACTGCACATAGCGATGGTCTGTTCGTTATGGTGTTCTCGGCAAGTATGGCGATATAGTTCGACTCCTGCAGGATGTTCAGGATGGCATTGGCATCATTCACGAGAGACCGTATGTTCAGTGTTCCCGTCTCCGTGTGTATATAGCTTTCTATCGCGTTGCGGTCGCGGATACCCTTCTCTGGCAATATCAGTCCTTGATGTTCCAAGTCGTGGAAGGTCAGTTGTTTCTTTCCTGCCAGAGGATGCGTTTTTCTCATGATGGCTGACAGGCGGTATTCCATTAGCGGTACCGACTCTATAAACTCATGGGGACTTGTAGGCATCATTGACAGCATCATGTCTATCTCGCAGTTGCGAAGTCTTGCCAGCAACTCAGGTAAGTTCTTATAGTAGGCGTTCACCTGTACCTTCGGATATGTCTTCATGAATGACAGCATCGCTTCCCTCACGTATGGTTCCAGTGTATAGGTAAGACCGATGTTCAATTCTCCGCACAGCATACCCTTCAAGTCTGCAATGCGATCATAGCAGTCCGTGATACCCCTCAGCACTTTTCTAGCCAGCGGCAATAGTTCCTTGCCGCTCTCCGTCAGCGAAACGCTATGCTGATTTCTCACGAAAAGTTGTGTTCCCAGTTCCTCCTCCAACAACTTTATTTGTTGCGATACTGCACTCTGCGAGATGAACAGTTGCTTCGAAGCATCAGAAAAGCGTCCTGTCTCAGCAATTCCGACGAAGTATTTCAATTGCCTTAGTTCCATACTAATACATGTTTAAGAATAATAAAGGTGCTGCAAAAGTAATCCTTTTCTTGACAATTACAAATAAGTTTTCACAACATTTTCTTATCTTTAGCATAAGTTATACTTATAACCATTATTCCTGTTAGTGATTCTAATACCACATATTATCACAAAGAAACGCAACTTCTTTCTCACAACTCTCTTTTTACGTACTTTTGCATCGGAATATCACCACTGTATATTTCCATGATAAAACTTTTGTCTAACATTTCTAAACACAAACGATTATGGAAGAGAGATTCTATCATTGCAATGCATGCGGCAATCTCGCATTCATCGCACTCGCTAGTGGTATCACACCACACTGTTGCGGAAAAGAGATGACTCTGTTGAAACCAAACACCTCCGATGGTAATACGGAGAAACATCTCCCTGTTGTGGAGTGCATCAAAGAAGGCATGATTAAGGTGAAGGTAGGCACAGCTCCTCATCCTATGACGAAGGAACACAACATCCGTCTTATCTGCCTTGAGACCGACACCGAGTTTATCATTCACTATCTCGAGGAAACTCAGAAACCAGAGGTATGTATCTGCTTTACTGGCAAACCAAAGGCTGTATATTCCTACTGTAATATCCATGGCCTGTGGCGTACCGACGTCCCTTCATCTTGCTCCACAATGAAGAAATCCAGTTCAATGGATAAGGCGACTTGTAATACCGAAAAACATCCGGATGCCTCCTGCAAGTCCCAAAACTATTGCGGATAGCCCATTTGAAAAACGAAGAGGACGTGTGACAACACGTCCTCTTCCTGATTATTCTTTTTGCAAGTTGCTTACTTAGCCTCAGGTGCGCGGTCGTAGATGCTCTTGAGAGTGTAAGTGCTATCGTTGTTGTTCCATGCATCAACCATGATCTTGACGATTTCCTTGCCGTTGTGTATCCATTCACCATTGCCGTGGTTGATAAGTCCAAAGGCATCATCACCTTCGAGATAGTATCCGTTGTCCCAGAAGAAACCTGCCATCTGATGGTCTCTCATTGCCTTGCAGACATACTCAAGGTAATACTTTCTGAAGTTCTCTGCATGCTCATCCTTACGATGTACGCATCCGAACTCACCGAAATAAACAGGAATGCCCTGTTTCACATATTTATCATAGAGGCGATCGAGCATGTCGGTATAGGTCTTCTCGCTTGTGCCCTCAACGATGTCCTTACCTGTGTGTCCCCATTCGCTGTGCTTACCAGAGCCAGCATAGTCCCATGGATCATAGCTGTGAACGGCTACCATCAGTCGGTTAGGAGTCTTATCGGTAGGAAGAACGAGATTCTGGATGGTAAGGTCTGGGTTGCAGACATAGCCTGGAACGCCAATGTAGCGCTTCTCATTCTCTCCACCAACGGCGCGGATAGCGTCAACGCATACCTGGTTCCACTCGTTCAGCACCTGATACTGCTTGCCACCATCGGTCTGGTTGCGACCTCCACCCCAACTGCCGTCCTGAATCTCATTCATTGTCTCGAAGATAAGCCAGTCGCCCTCTTCCTTGAAAGCCTCTGCAATCTGTGTCCATACAGCCTTGAGCTTTGCCTTGATGCTATCATTGAGGATAGAATCATTGGATGCAGCCTCGAGCTTGAGCCATGAGAGTTCATCAGCCTTTCCCTGATCAGCGTGTCCATCATGATGAATGTTCACGATAGCCTTGAGGCCAGCGTTCTTTGCATAGCCAGCAATCTCCTTCACACGGTCCATCCACGCCTGTTCTATCTTATATTCTGGAGCAGCACCGATGTGGCCGAGCCATGTGACAGGAATGCGCACACTGGCAAAACCTGCAGCCTTGACAGAATCGAAAGTCTGCTGGGTAGCAGCCTGGTCATGCCAGAGTGTCTCGCCTGAAACGCCATTTTCATGAGCATCCATGCTGTTACCGAGATTCCAGCCCATACCAAGGGACATTACATACTCCATAGGAGTCAGTTCTTTTACCTCCTCAGTCTTCTGACTGCAGGAGCAAAAAGATGCGACGAGTGCAAATGCGGCACCCATTGCGAGGATAAAAGGATTTTTATTCATATACAAAATATTATAGGATTTTATGGATTTTTATCGAATAACGGCAATCATTATTGCTTTAGAATCAATCTCTTAAATTCTGGCAGAGTTATCTTCACAGGTTCTACCATGAACTCAGGACGGTTATAACTCTTCAGGCGAAGCTCATTATGTTCAGGATCATTCTGTGGCAACATGAATGCCTTGTGCATCTTCTTTCCGTCAAAATAAGAGAAATAGACACGACTATAGTTGCCATCATCACGTCGGCTTGCACACATAAGCCATTTGCCATTGCTTGACCATGATGGATAGCTATCAGCCCTATTGGAGTTCATAGCCTTCAAATCCATAGGCAGACCATTATGCAGATTAATCATTACGATGTCTGCGTCATAGTGCCAGATATTGAAACAACCATACTCACCCTCAGCAAAGACGAGATACTGTCCGTCTGGACTTATGCGAGGAAGAGAGCAACTGCGTCCTTTTTCAACTGCATCGTATACGAGTTCCTCTTCTCCAAAGGAGAGAGTTTTGGCATCAAACGACTTCCTATATATATTATAATGTAGCTTGTTGTATGTTTTCTTTATGGTCACTCCCTTGATGGAGTCGGCTGCAGAGCAATAATAAAGCCACTTCCCGTCTGGTGACCAGGTAGGGAAGACCTCCAGTCGAGTGGTGTCAGAACAGATGGGGAGTACCTTGTCATTCTTTATGTCGTAGAGGATAAGGTCGCTTGCTGTATCAAATACCTCAACCTTGTTCTTGTTTGTCGTATGGAACTCCTGAGCTGTATGGTTAGTTGAAAATGCGATGAGCTTCTCTGTGGGATGCCATGCCGGATATACACCTGCACTTATGGTGTTATCGCGCTTTAGGTTTACAGCTGTCAGCTTGCCGTCGGAAACGATGACCGTTGCACCATGGGTTACACGGACGTGGAACAGCATGTTGTCCGTATGGTAGTTCTGGTAGCTATGGCAGTTGATACATTGTCCCTTCTTTGCATCGCAGGAAACCTTGTTGTTGAATATCTCCGACTCTTCAAATGATGTAATCTGGCGCTGGCTGATATTCATCTTATCAAACATGACATAGGAAGGTTCTATAAGACGATAGGATATGTATGGATCGATTTCTTCCTTAGCAACGTTGATCTTGAAACTTTTGAAGGCAATCCATGCCCCGTCTTTCTTTCCGAATACCTCAACATCGATAGCCTTGCCTGCAGAAGCCTTGAGCATGGTGTTCCATTCTTCCTTGTCTATCAGCACCTTTCTTCCGTCGCCATAGGTGAGGCTCTTTCCGTCTGCAGAAGTGAGTCGTGCAACGCAATCGGTGTATGCCTCATCGGTGAGCATGAAGTTGAGTGGGGCAATGTTGCTCGGTATGGTGACATCCACATAGTCAGGGTATATTGCAGGCATGGAATTACTTTTAGTATAGTTCGTGGGAACGTCAGGATGCCCGCCACATGCCGTGAGCAGAAGGGCAAACAGCAGAAGGATTGCTTCTATATGTAATCTGTGCTTGTTCATATCAATCAAAATACTTTATATAATTTGTCATCTATTCTTTTCTTTCAATAAATCCTGGAACTTAATATCTGTTTCTGCCAAATGCGTTGTACCACCAGTAGGTGCCACCCCAGTTCTCGCGCATCATCTCAGCTACCTGTTTCTCGCTCGAAGCAAAGTCGGCATAGCTCTGTCCTTGTCTCATGAACTCCTTATAGTTCTGGATGATGACAGGTGCTATATTCACCTTGTAAGGAATCTCTACAGGCTTGATGCTCTGACATACAACGTATGCCTCCTGGAAGTGAAGCGGGAGTTCCTGTCCCTGATGCCCCCTGAGATAGTTTATTATGGCTGGCCACATTCTCATACCGTCGCGCATCAGTATGGCATAGAACAGACATACCTCCTGCACCATCGGATTGTTAGATTGGTTCAGTGCGCTCAGATGCTCAATAAGATATAGCTCGCAACTGTTCTGGTCGTTTTCCAAAGCGTCATTGTATTCAGACATGAAAGCCTTTACGTTATCTGATGCAGGTTTTGCCTTCCATTCCTTATAGAACAGCATCTGGTTCATTCTTGTCGTGTAACGCTCTTCGAGTTCCTTTTCCCCCTTTGCCTTGGCAGATCTCGCCATAACTCTTAGATAATAAGGAGAGAATCCATATCCAATGGCATTCTCTATGCACCATCGGATAGCGAAGTTCATGTGACCATAGTTATAGTATATCACCGGAGCAGCTATCTGCATGATGTTCATGTTCAACGAGTCGATGTTGTTGATGTTGATGCCATCGTTGCCATTCATCACAAATGATTTGCTTCCCAGTTCGCCCGTGTTTCCCAAGGCGATATTCTTGAGCATCACCATAGTGCGGCTTGGTCTCTCTGCGGCTATAGCCTCTTCAAGCACACTCTGCCAGTCATCCTCCATCGCAGCCTGTGTCATTCGCATCTCTGCCTGGAAGTTGTAGTCCTTGTACATCAGTTTCCATACACCATAGGAACTAATGACAAGCATGACGACGGTGACAAAGATGTGGTTGATGTGTAGCTTGGCTATCAACTTATTCTTGTCCCACATTATATTATTATATGTGAAGGCGGAGAAGAGCAATGTCAGACCGATGAGTATAAAGAATGGTATGACAGGTCGGGTGGACTCTACGGTAGAATTCTCAAACCAAGGGAAACCACCATTTATCACCACGGAATCAATAATGCCGGGGTAGAGTAGGTTCCTCCATATCATAGGGGAGAAAATAATGAAGAGTATTCCCAGTGCGCTGATAAGTTGACTGCGAGAGAAGAGATCCTTACGCTTTTCTGCAATATATCTTCCCCCTTGCATAAGTAGCATACATGCAGACATAAGCATGGCCGTCCATCCTATCAGAGGAAAGAGAAGGGCGGCAACGAAATACCATACTCCCTGCCACTTCCCTGGAGTGCATCTGAAAGCCCATAGCAGGAGGAGCATTATGAGGAATGCCAACGACTGTGAGAACCAGTAACCGTTGGTCTGGTAACAATATATCCAATAGCCAACGTCAACGATAGATGCCAGAAGGCAAGCTAATGGCAGGAGGAAAAGTGGAGCCCAACGTTCGCTGAGGTTGAAAGCCTTGATTCCTGCGGCATACGAAGCAATCCATATAATAATGAGGAAAGAAGCTCCCAAGGCTGGGATGTAAAAGAACTGCGTTAAGAAACAACCCAGATATTGCATCAATCCGAATGGACGAGCCATGTAGTTATTGAAGAACATTGTATTCGCGGCAAATTCTGAGCGGTCTTGCGCCGTAAAGAGCATATCACTGTAATTTCCTATCAGGAAGTAACAGGCTAATGCGATGAATGCTATCGCAGCGGGAATGTATCGTAGAAATTTCATATTGTCTTTTTGTTTAGGTCTTTTGTTGTTGCGCAAGTGTGGGCAACTTATAATTTGAATGCAAAAATACAAAAAAAGAATGTACCGACAAAAACTAATTATAAAAAACTAATCATTCTATGCATTTCTTTTGTTAATTCTTATTCATGGTTGGCATGTCTTAATGTTAGTGGAAGCGTATCTTTTTCTGTCAAAATGCTATAAAATATCGCATAAAATGTGTCAAAATGTAAATAAATACAGTTTTTATGCTTTATTTTTGTGGTTTTTGATTAAAATTACGAGTAAAATTTCGTTATATCAATAAAAATGCTTAATTTTGCACTTGCAAACAAGTATTCAGTATAAATTGAACATACAACGTAAATATATATCAACATTTAACATATATCTATATGGCAGAAAATCTTGAAGTAAAGGAACTGGACCAGGTTGTGGTTCGTTTCTCTGGTGACTCCGGCGACGGTATGCAGCTTGCCGGCAACATCTTCTCTACGGTATCTGCTACCGTGGGTAACAGTATTTCTACATTCCCTGACTATCCAGCTGATATCCGCGCCCCACAAGGTTCGCTCACTGGTGTGTCAGGTTTCCAGGTTCATATCGGTGCTGGTCAGGTTTACACTCCTGGTGACCAGTGTGATGTTCTCGTTGCTATGAATGCAGCAGCCCTCAAGACTCAGTATAAGTATGCTAAGTCAGATGCTGTCATCATCATCGATACCGATTCCTTCAGGAAGGCCGATCTCGACAAGGCACAGTTCCAGACAGAGGACTATCTCGGCGAGATGAACATCGACCCAGATCGCGTTATCCAGTGCCCTATCACCACAATGGTTAAGGATGCTCTTGCTGACACAGGTATGGACAACAAGGCTATGCTCAAGTGCCGCAATATGTTCGCCCTTGGTCTCGTTTGCTGGCTCTTCAGCCGTGACCTCGACCTCGTTGCTAACTTCCTCCGTGAGAAGTTTGCTAAGAAACCAGCCATTGCTGAGGCTAACATCAAGGTTATCCAGGCTGGTTATGACTATGGTCACAACACCCACTCAAACGCTACAAACGTATATCGCATTGAGTCGAAGGAGAAGACACCTGGCCGTTATATGGATATCACAGGTAATAAGGCTACTGCATACGGTTTCATCGCTGCTGCAGAGAAGGCAGGACTGAAGCTCTATCTCGGTTCTTATCCTATCACTCCTGCTACAGATGTGCTCCACGAGCTCTCAAAGCATAAGTCACTCGGCGTTACTACCGTGCAGTGTGAGGACGAAATCGCAGGCTGTGCATCTTCTGTAGGTGCTGCCTTCGCTGGTGCTCTCGCCGTAACATCTACATCAGGTCCTGGTATCTGTCTTAAGTCAGAGGCTATGAACCTTGCTGTTATCATGGAGCTCCCACTCGTTGTCCTCGACGTACAGCGTGGCGGTCCTGCTACAGGTCTTCCAACAAAGTCGGAGCAGACAGACCTTCTGCAGGCTCTTTATGGCAGAAATGGTGAAAGTCCAATGCCTGTCATCGCTGCTACATCCCCAACAGACTGCTTCTATGCAGCCTTCGAGGCTTCAAAGATGGCCCTTGAGCACATGACTCCTGTCATCCTCCTTACTGATGCCTATATCGCAAACGGTTCTGGTGCGTTCAAACTCCCTGACCTCAACGCTATGGATGCTATCAATCCTCCATACGTTCCAGAAGAGATGAAGGGTACATGGACTCCTTATATGCGTGCTGAGAACGGTACTCGCTACTGGGCTGTGCCTGGTCGTGAGGGCTTCACACACATCCTCGGCGGTCTTGAGAAGGACGACAAGACTGGTGCTATCTCAACAAACCCTGAGAACCACGACCTCATGACACGCAAGCGTCAGCAGAAGATTGACAATATCCAGGTGCCAGACCTTGAGGTTATCGGCGACAAGGACGATGCAGATCTCCTCATCGTTGGCTTCGGTTCTACATACGGTCACCTCCGTGCCGCTATGGAAGAGATGCAGAAGCAGGGCAAGAAGGTTGCTATGGCTCAGTTCAAGTATATCAATCCTCTGCCAAAGAACACAGCTGAAGTACTCATGAAGTACAAGAAGGTTGTCGTTGCAGAGCAGAATATGGGTCAGCTCGCTTCATATCTCCGTGCAAAGGTTGACGGTTTCGTTCCAGCACAGTACAATGAAGTCAAAGGTCAGCCATTCAACGTCAACGAGTTGGTTAAGGCATTTAGCAAATTATAAACTTAATCGAGAAATCGAAATCTCGATAACTCGGAAAAATAAATATAACAATGGAATATACAGCAAACGATTATAAGAAGGGACAGCCTCGTTGGTGTCCAGGATGCGGTGACCATTTCTTCCTCGCATCTCTTCATAAGGCAATGGCTGAGATTGGCGTTGCTCCTCATAACGTAGCAGTTATCTCTGGTATTGGATGTTCTTCACGTCTGCCTCACTATATGGCTACATACGGCATGAATACTATCCACGGACGTGCTGCTGCCATCGCTACTGGATGTAAGGTGGCAAACCCTGACCTTACAGTTTGGCAGGTGTCAGGTGATGGTGACGGTCTCGCTATCGGCGGTAACCACTTCATCCACGCTAATCGCCGTAATATCAACCTCAACATGATACTGCTCAACAACCGCATCTACGGCCTGACAAAGGGACAGTACAGTCCTACATCGCCACGTGGTTTCGTCAGCAAGTCGTCACCTTACGGCACCGTTGAGGATCCATTCCGCCCTGCTGAACTCTGCTTCGGTGCTCGCGGACATTTCTTCGCTCGTACTGTAGCTACTGACGGTAAGCACACTGTTGAGGTTCTTAAGGCTGCAAATGCTCATAAGGGTGCAAGCGTGACAGAGGTTCTCCAGAACTGTGTTATCTTCAATGATGGCACTCACGCTGCAGTATATAATAAGGAGGGTCGCTCAAAGAACGCTATCTATGTGGAGCATGGTAAGAAGCTCGTCTTCGGTGAGAACCTTGAGTACGGTCTCGTACAGGATGGTTTCGCTCTCAAGATTGTTGAGATGGGCAAGGATGGCTACACCATCGATGACGTTCTCGTTCACGATGCACACTGCGAGGACAACACTCTCCAGCTCAAGCTCGCCCTCATGGGCAATGGTGATGGCTTCCCTGTAGCCCTCGGTGTTATCCGTGACGTTGACGCTCCTACATACGATGACTGTGTAACAGCACAGATTGAGGAGGTTAAGGCTGCCAAGAAGTACCACAACTTCGCTGAACTCCTTGAGACAAACGATATCTGGGAAGTGAAGTAGTTATTCGCAAAGCTCATCAAGCTACGCAAGTCACAATGATATGCTGAGATGCTTATCGTTGTATGCATAAAAAAGATGTACACGCTGAGTTTCAGGGTGTGCATCTTTTTTTTATTGAATAATTTTATCATCTGACAAATCTTTTTCATGAAAACTTTTGGAATTAGAATTAAAATCGTTACCTTTGCCAACGAGATAAAATAAAATAAAAAAATGAGAAGACCAGCAATCATAAAGAGAATAAGCATGACAGTCAAGAATGAACTGCCAGACATCTCTGTATGGGTCTATGGTAGCGAGGCTCGTGGTGAGGCACGACCTGATAGCGACATAGACCTTCTTATGCTCATAGATAGCGACAAGGTCACAATGAAAGATCGCGAACGTCTCACTACTCCCCTGTATGACATAGAGCTTGACACAGGCATACAGATAAATCCCGTCATATATACCTCTCATGAGTGGGGAAAGCACAACGGTCCATTCTATCATAACGTAATGCAGGAAAGGGTAAGGCTATGATGGATGATGATACAAGACGTCAGCAGGTGCATCTGCGCATGGAAGCATCCAGAAGACTCCTACATGAAGTCAATGTCAACATGGAGTTTGAATTCTGGAACACAATAATGAACCGCATGTATTACGCCTGTTTCTATGCTGTCCAGGGAGCTTTGATGAGCGTTGGTGTTGATCATGTCAAGAGACACGAGGGAGCACGCTCGATGTTCAATCTGCATTTTATTGCAAATGGAAAAATAGATAAGAAATGGGGACGATTCTTTGCACACATGTTCGAATATCGTTCACAAGCAGACTATGATTTTGAAACAAGCTACACTCGTCAACAAATAGAAGAACTCCTCCCCTTAGTAGAAGAGTTCGTTAATCTCCTGATAGATATAGCAGAAGGAGAAAATGACCAGTCAGCTTAGAGCGTGACCTTGATTTCGCGAAAGAATAAACAGATACGCTTATAACAACAAAGGCATCCCACAAGTGAAGTGAGATGCCTTTATTCTTGCCTCCACGGCTTGATTATTATGCGTGTGAAGGTAAGCAATTTAATATTATTCAACAAAACTCTTCCCTGAAAACTTTGTATGAGTCGGAGAACTGTCCCCCGACTCCTTTCATTTTCTATCATTTTGTTGTGTCCTCCTGAAGGTGCAAAAGGTGCAAAGATGAACCTCATTGTTGATTTAACTATCAGGTTTTGTAATTGAGAATATTTGGCAAAATATGAACGAAAAGTGCATGTTTTGAGTTGCATTATTTGATAATAGCAATGAAATATTAATGCTTCAAGCCATTTTCTCAAAAAAACAATCGTATAATTCATGAAAATTTATATATTTGCACCGAAATTATATAAATACAATACAAATGGCACATATTAATAGACTGAAAGTTGTACTTGTAGAACAAGACAAAACTGGCAAATGGCTTGCAGACCAGTTGGGTAAATCCACTTGCACAGTGAGTAAGTGGTGCAAAAATACTGTGCAACCAGATCTACCTACGTTAGATAAAATCTCAAAATTGTTGGATGTAAATATTAAAGACCTTTTGGTTGATAATAAAGAATAGACGATGAAACAATTTGAATACAAAAAAGTTCCATGCCTCTATAACGAAGATAGAATTGAAAAGCTATGTTTATGGCAAGTTTGCAAAAAAGAGCACTATGATTAACCCTTAATAATCAACCAATTGACAACTATGACATTAGAAGAAGTTACAAACCAGATGACAATCAATAACGAGATTGCAGTTTTAGGCAGACTTAAAGAATATCTGTCATATAAAGAGACTGACAAAGAAAATCGTTTCTTTGTAACAGGAGATAATACTTTTACTCGAAAGGCAAGGCTATTGCAGTCTATAAGGAGATGGCAGACTGGAGCAAAGGAAGGTTATAGAGAATTCAAAGGTGAGAAAACCTACCATGGTAATCTTGCCGAGAATGGATATGAGACAGGTGTAAACTTCCTTCATCACGAAATCTTTAATTATGCCAAAAAGCGCATTTCAGAAAAGAAGCCTTACGAGACAATTGAAGAAAATCGCATGATGAACAATTTCCTTTCAAGTCAACCCATGGCATTCAATTTGTTCTATCCATTGATGCAAATTGTTGAATGTGAAGACGGACAATCTAAACTGGCAAATGTTGTAAATACCTTATTACATGGAACGATCAAAATAGAGAAAGTTACGGAAGTCGGACTTGAATTTATTCCTTCATATTATAAGCAATGTCTTAACGACAAGACAGCAATGGATGCTTTCTTTCGTTTCATTACCGATGAAGGAAAAAGTGGCATTATAGCCATTGAAACAAAATACACTGATGTACTTGGTCAAAACGAAGCGAGAAATCCTCTTCCTGCAAGAGAAGCAACTCAGCGAGAAGGAATCAAACAACTTCTCAATGAGGATGCACTTGAAGAAATCAAATTTGGAAAGATAAAGTTAAATCAGGTATATCGCAACTTTCTTTTAACTGAGTGTGTCCGTATTCAAGAGAATCTGGATTATTCGCTTTCTATTGTCTTGGCACCAAGAGACAATGTCAGCAATAAGGAAGACGAATCGAAACTGATTAACATTTTGAAGGATAAGTATAAATACAAATTTCAGGTGTTTACTCTTGAAAACTTTGTCGAGTCTCTTATTGATGAATTTCCAGAAGAAAGTATCTTCAAACGTTTCCACCATCGCTATCTTGATTTTCGTACAGCTGAATACTTATTGCGATAAAAGTATTAATTCATCCTAACAAGATTGACGACTGAATAAGCAGACCCACTGATTTTCAGCCGAGATGCTGATTGGCAGTGGGCTTTTTGTTCCCCAAATGAATCCTGCGAGCCATGTTGGGAACATTAGATTATTTCGTCCAGTGGTGGTGGCAGTATTGCGCAGGAAGATTTCAAACTGAGAATGGCGTTACCGACCATGGGGCTATTTAACGATAACGAAAACGATAACGATAACCGGGCTGCGCTTGACGAACGATAATGATAACGAAAACTGGCTGGCGCATGGTGGAATGGGCAAAAGAAAACGCAGTTTTCTAAGGCGGCTTTGCCGTCATAGTTATTGTTTTCGTTATGGTTTTCGTTGATGTGTGCGTGCGTATCCCTATTGTAACGCTGTAACGTAACGGCTGCTGGTGGCATTGGATCGTTCGTCAAAGATGGCACAATATCGGCATAGGCAGTTGAAAACGTGGTGGGACTTAGTCACACCGAAGTTTCGTGTGCCATGGTATGGTTGCTCTGCTGGCATGCGTTACGTTACAGCGTTACAATAAGGTTGGACACACACATGCTGATTTTACCTTC
>JAZQOH010000036.1:0-46553 GCA_045627725.1 Prevotella sp.
TTTTCTAATTCCGCCTCTTATGAAGCGACAATCGCAGACAGAGCGTTGCTTGCAACAGAATCAGGGACAGAAGGGAAGTAAACAATAGCACATCGTGCAGTCGGGAAAATGACTTGCCATGTTATAGCCCACTATAACTACGAGACTGCACTTTCGTAGTTGTGGGCTCTCCGAGGGCAAAGGCTCTGCCCTTGACTCGTTCAGGACGCTGTCCTAAAGACCTGCTTAGGAGTTTCACCCCATAAGAACCCGGAGCAGGGCGTGACTCTCTCCCTGCACTCTCCAATCAAGGCTCTGCCCTGATAACCCGACAGACAGGCTCAGCCAAAGTTTTACATGCATCATGCGTATAACCAAACAACAGAAATGGCAGATTCAAAAGCATCAGACCATGTGAAGCCTTGCGACATAGCCAAGAGCGAGGCTCACAACAGGCGTGACGAGGAATATCTCAACGCCATCAATAAAGACAAGATATACATCCGCATGGATCTCACCCACAAGAACGAGTATTATGTCTCACCTCTCATGAATGGTGTTGACCTCCAGACCTACTATAATCAGATTAAGGTAATGGTCAAAGAGAAGACAGGGCGAGCCATGCAGGAAAAGGATGTGGTCATCAAGAAAAAGAACGGCAAAGAGGGCATTAGAAAAGGCAGTTCACCAATCAGAGAGAGTGTTGTGAACATCACCGCTGACACTACTATGGAACAGTTGCAGCGATATTGCGAAAGAGTGAAAAGCAGATGGGGCATCACTGCTATCCAAATATACATTCACCGAGACGAAGGTCATTATGAAAATCCAGAAGATCCTTCTTCATGGGAACCAAACTATCATGCCCACATTCTCTGGGACTGGATGGACCACTCGACTGGCAAGTCATGGAAACTCAATGCTCAGGACATGAGCGTGCTTCAGGACATGGTGGCTGAGACATTGCAGATGGAAAGAGGTATCTCAAAATCGGAAACAAACCTTGAACATCTGGAGCGTATCGACTACATCATCCATAAACAGGAAAACAAAAAAGGATGTTGGAGGACGATAATGCCAAGGCCCTCGCCGAGAAGGAATTGGCTGAGACATTGGCTAAGAAAGCTCAGGCAGAGAGGGAATCTGCAGACCATGACAAAGCAATTGCTGTTGCAGAAAAGAATGTCATTGATAACGCCATCATCAGAGCCAAGTCTGAGAAGATCTCTGCTGAGCGAGACAGAGACAAAGCGATGGCAGAAAAGAAAGAGTTTGAGATGGAACGCGATCAGGCAGAAGCTATTATTGTGCAGAATCTGGAAAAATATGAATCGCTAAAGACGAAACATGGAGAGCTTATTGAGAAGTACAATGGCCTCGTTGGCAGATACAATAATACTATGGACGAACTCCAAACGTGGAGAAGCGCAAGAGATTGGCAGCAGTACCTTATTGATTATCTTGACAAGGTAATGTACGAGAACGACCAAACTGTTAAGTATGCAGTCGACTCACTGATTTCGTATGCCAACAACAATGATGGAAGAGGCGGTCATCAAGATTTCCTTCATGACGACCAGAGTGCTGCAATCAAAATGGTTATGACGAACTTCTCACAAAACGACAAGAATGTCTGGATGAAGATTGCTGCATGGCTGTTGCATTTAGCAAAAAGTATTGGAAATCTTGGAGAACAAGCTGTCAGATTTATTGCTAAAGATTTGAACGCTGTTGCTGAAGGAAGATATGATTGGAGAATTGAAAGGTTTATGCAAAATAATGGGATGACAAGATGAAATAATAGGAAAATACGGAGTGTTCACTGCTGATGTTGTGATTCGCATTCATAGTTGACAATCTAATGGATTTACAAATAAGGATTTTTAGTTTTTTTTGAAAACGAATATCCGCACACTCAAAACAAATAAAGAATCTTGAGTGTGCGGATTTGCATATAGTAATAATTACTATAACGATTTAATCCATGCAACTATTTTTGTTAGGACCTCTGGAGCGAATGTCTCTTCAATCTGTTGATATTCATAGAGAAGTCCCGTATGGCAATGTTGAAAAAAATGGTTCAAGTCGTCAAACTCTACTGTTTCATGCTTACTGTTTACAAGCCCTTTGTCAATAGCATCAAGGTTAACAGTGCAGTTAACCTGAGTATCTTTTTTGCCATTCAATGCAAGGATAGGACATTTGATATTTGGCAGCACGCCTCGTACATCAACCTTCAAAAACTCTCGCATATAACGTGTCGAAAGTTTTCCTAATGCTGCTACAAAATTAGCTTTTAAATTTACAGGAATCTTACTTGTGTCGACTTCAGATGCCGATTTGTATGCTGCCATATCATCAAAAGCTTTATTCAAAGCATTACAAAAATCCGTCACCACGTCCGAGGAAAGACCTTCTGATACAAGGAGGGTTCGGTTTTGTTCTAAAAGTGTCTCTTTACCCGAAACAGCCATGCCTGCAAGAGAGACGCCAAAATCAACTTTACCTTCGCTTGCAAGCATAAATACTATAGTCCCACCCTCACTATGACCTATCACACCAACTTTACTGAAGCGTTCGCGAAGCAAACTAACGGCGGCAGCAGCATCGTTCTTGTGGTTGGCTACTGTATAATCCATATAAGGGAATGACGGTACATCGTAACCGCGGTCATCGAAGCGAAGTGTCGCTATACCTTGACGAGCCAAAGCATCTGCTATTACAGCGAATGGCTTATGATCCATCATCTCTTCATCACGATTCTGCTGACCGCTGCCTGTCACCATAACCAAAGCAGGAGTATCTTTTGTGTAACCTTCCGGCAAGGTGATAGTACCATGAAGTGTAAAGATTTCTGTGGGAGAATCTTGGCTCTTAAAGGTGACCTCTTCTGTAGCGTATGGGAATGGTGTTTTGGGTGTTTGAGGTCGGTTAGGTTTTATCTCTCCTGGTTTTAGCGTGAGAGGAAGCGATGCTCCACCTTGCGTAAAAGTTCCTGTGATCATTTTCATCACCACGAATCCCTCAAATGATGCCCCTATCACGGGAATCTCCACTTTGATTTTACCTTCTGGAGTATAGCTTTTCACAGCTTTGATACCTTTGGCACCTTGCGAAGGAGAATCCATTGTACATTCTTCTGCGTCGAAATGAAACACCAGAGGTAATTTTGCTCCGCCTAAATCAAGTTCTCCTGTCCATGCACCTTCTTGCGAATAGCCAGTAATGGTTGTAAATACAACCAAGAAAAGTGTTATGATTCGTTTCATATGTTTGTATAATTTGTTTCTATTCAAGAAGGGCGTAAACCCTTCATTGACTTGTCTTTCAAGTAGGCTACCGCCAAGTGGCCTTTCCATCAACAAGCAAGAATGAGTCCACGCCCTAAGACGTGAACTTCCCGTTCTGCTTGTTCTCGATGGTTGAATGTTGGCGGTATTCACTTGAAAGAGAACAAGAGCCGTGAAGCTCTGTATTGATTATGTTAATGCGTCAATCTGTCTGTTTCTTATCTAAAAGTATTTGTTGCAGTTCCTGCTGACGAGCCAATCCCAAACTGCATAATTATGGTTGTCGTTGTTGCTCCTTTGCAGAATTACTTGCAAAGGTACTCAATTTTATGCAAACAGAAGACAAATCATGCTGTTTTAATTCTCAAAATGCCTAAAATAGGTTCAAATTGCCATTTATACGTTCACATAAACACTAAAAATACATAATTTTTAATGCTCTGATAGCAATAATTGCTCATAATTGAAGTTAATTTGTTAACTTTGTACCAACTTAGATAAAAAGTTCTTGTTTAATAAGGGTTTTATATAGGATAAATGACTACGATTCGTGCATACAATGAGAAGGTAAAGTTGAGGGATTATTCTTCAGCATTTTCTCGTAATGCATTTATGGATATACTCAACTTTGATGATTATTCAAAGTTTAATTGGCTCTCTTCACACTACAATATGAAGAGCTATTGTACTTATATCGATTTTTTAAGTTACTTATATGCTCAAATCTGCAAAAAATATAATTGTGAGTATGTGTATAAAAACGAATTAATAAAACTTCTGCTCAAAAAATATGGAACAAAGAATACTGTATACTTCAGTGAGTTTAGAATTGGTAACTCCATTGCTGATATAACAATGTTTAACGGAGAAAGCAAAGCTTTTGAAATAAAGACAGAATATGATTCTCCCAAAAGATTGGGAAAGCAGTTGGAAGATTACAAACGTCTATTTGATAAAGTTTATTTGGTAGTTCCAGAAAATAAACTAGCAGATTACATAGATAGTATAGAGACAACAACTGGTGTTATAGTGTTAAGTAAGAATAAAGGACGTGTAATTCTCAAAGAAGTAAAACATGCTGAACAAAATCCTATTTTTGATTCAGAAGTCCTAATATCCTGTTTAAGGACATCTGAGTATAAAAATATAGTTTCGGCACTAGGCGTTGAGCTAAAAAGTATTCCTGGATATGAGTTGTTTACTTTTTGCAAATCCGTTTTCTCTACGGCAGCACCGAATGATTTGAAAAGATTGTTCTTGCAAGAGGTAAAAAA
The DNA here is from genome assembly GCA_045627725.1 of Prevotella sp. Taxonomy (GTDB): domain Bacteria; phylum Bacteroidota; class Bacteroidia; order Bacteroidales; family Bacteroidaceae; genus Prevotella. The sequence continues at coordinate 4,544 of JAZQOH010000036.1, forward strand.
AAGGAACAACATTACCGCCAGAATAAGAAAATATCCAATGCCAATAAGACAAATGATGTTGAGTCTAAACTTAACAGAAAGCAAGGCAGAAATGCTAATTAACAAATTAAATATTAATGTCAACTCAAATTAAGAGGCTTATGTATTATCCGTATCTTCGTGCAAAACAATATGAGCTCAAGGCTTTGAGAGAATTTGCTATTGAACACAATTCTCAGAAAAAAATCACACCAATATTGGAACCTGTGAAGCAACAAACTAATGCATTAGAGTTGGCTATAAAAGAGTTTGTCGCTACAGGGTTACGTTTTGCACTAATCTTAAATCCGATGGACGGAGATTTTAAACACTCTACCATTGAGTTTGATTTATGGCATAAGAATGAAAGTCTAAATACAAATAAGGAAGCATGGATTCCGGCTTTCGTGTATACAAAGAACAATGTAAATGATATAATTGATACTATTGAGAAATACCAATTGGGGCATGTTATGATAATATTCCGGAATTGCATGAGTTTGGAAGATGATAATGCCTGGAGCCTTATAAGACTTAATTCTGTAGATTACGTTGTTAACAATTTTGGAACATCAGTATCAAGAAGGCTTAGAAGCCAATTGAAAGATGCAGTAGAAAATGTTATACGGTTGGATGATTGTTTCAAGTCAAAAGTTCGAAATGCAGATTATGCGCTGGAAGATGATGAACTTTTTTCTGAAGAGCCTTTCTTCTATGAGAGCGAGGGCCAATTCAATGGCTTCTCTGACTTTACTACACTAGCTTCGGAATATGTAGAGGGGGGGATGTTGCCATATGCGCTGGCAATTCACTTTTCCTACAAGAAAAACGAAGAACAGTTGTATGTTCATCACTTTGTGTCAGATAGTAACGAAACCAACAATGATATTCGTGGTAAATTTCGTGAAGCTGCAAGAAAAATAGAACCTTTTTATTCTGATAAACCCAAAACGTCTGCTGTAGAAGAAACTATATCTAAAGCTAATGATCCTGAAGGCTATCCAGGACTGGGGTATTTAAAAAAGCTTTCCATAAAAAATCATCTTGAGCTTATTCTTTCACTTTAAAAGTTGTTGGCTATGCGTGTATGCAAAGATTGTTTTACCGATGTGGAAATAAGAGCTTATATAGACTCCAATTTTACTGCAATAGATGTTTGTGATATTTGCCATGTAGCAGGAAAACTTATAGACTTGTCGGAAATTGCACCATTCTTTGAAGACTTGTTGGGATTATTTGAACCTAATGAAGAAGGACTTGCTGTTGCAGAAGTCATTCAAAAAGATTGGAAAGTGTTCAAGGATACTACAATTGCTAATACTATTCTGACAGAGATCTTTTCTACTTGTGATTTTCCCTTCGATACAAATGTTAAGGTAAACTATTCGGAAGAAATACTTTATAGAATATCAATATGGGAAAGGTTAAAAACTAGTGTAAAAGAGAAATCTCGTTTTTTTACTAGTATGGACGAATTTGCCACATACAATTATCTAACCGCAGGAAGTAAACTTTCTGCAGGGCGAAAATTGTATAGATCCCGAGTGACGCCAGATGGACAGAAAAAAATAAAAGGCGAAAAAATGGGTTGCCCACCTAAAGAGTTGGCTACTGCGGGAAGAGCGAATCCTGTAGGAATTCCGTACCTATATCTCAGTGACACTGCGAAAACAACATATTTTGAGGTTCGTGCTCTATATTTGGATAGAATAAGTGTTGGTACTTTTCAAATAAAACAAGATCTAAAACTTGTTGATTTTGTTTATGATGTGAATCTTTTTGCAATGAGTCAAGAAGAGAGTATTTCACTTAAAGAGGTGGTCATTAAGAAGAAAATTATTGATGCAATAAGTTCTGATCTGTCAAAACCACTGAGAAGATACGATTCTGAGCTCGAATATGTACCTACACAATTGATTTGTGAGTATTGTAGAGATTTTTCGGATGGTATTTGCTTTGAGAGTTCGTTACATAAAGGAGGACATAACTATGTCATTTTTGATTCATCAAATGCAAAATGTATTCGCGTTGATTCTCATGAAATAAGAAAGATAGACATTGACCGAAAATAACAATAATTATTAAAGTGAATTCAACGACTAAACGCAACTATTTACGAATAGTCGGACGACAAATCTCAACCGATTGAAACAATATGGCAGAACAGAAAAAGTATACTAAAGGTGATTATAAAAGGTTGAGCAAACGAGTTCGCGAGAATCCTAATCGTGTATCCTCTGAAGACTTTGAGATGCTTCAAGCACTTAGACTTTCATATAAAGAATCGTTGGCAATTGTATTTAATACCCTTTTTGGTCTGTCACACAAAATAGATGGTGATAGTGTTTGCACTTACAGAATAAAAAGAATAGAGTCAATAATAAGTAAACTCCTGAGATATCCAAATATGGAAATACAGAGAGCTGCGGACATTGCAGGATGTAGGTGTATTATGACATCAACTGATGAGGTCATAAAACTATATTCACTTATCAAGAAGCAAGAGCCAAACTTGCCATTTCATATAAAAGGAGAAAACAACTATATCGAATCTCCCAAAGATAATGGTTATCGTTCAATACACTTAAATGTGGAAATGAATGATGAAAGCAAAAAAGTAATAGAAATTCAGATTAGAAGTCTAGAACAACATAATTGGGCAACATTAGTTGAGATTTCAGATCTTTTGTTTCAGTCAAAACTAAAGGAATTTAACGACAAAAAGTGTCCTGACTTGTATGAGTTCCACAGAATATTGGCAAAAAAAGATTCCGATTTTACTATTATAGAGAAAAAACGTTTGTTCGAGATTTCCGGGAAATACCGTTATCTTGAAAAAATAGGAAGGGTGTTTGCAAAAAACAGTTTGGAATTCCGGGAACAAAGGAATCGCCTAAAAATGAAAAATGTCTCATTTTTCTTAATTTCAACGGGTGAAGATGGAAAACCAGAACTGAAAGCCTTTGAAAAGTTTGACGAAGCAGAGAATGCGTATTTCGAGTTGTTCTCAAATAACCCAGACAATAAAAATATAGTATTAACCCATTTGTATCATACAACATTTGAAAAGCTCAGTATTGCATACTCCAATTATTTTCTAACATATAATGCTACATTGTTTAGGATCCTTAAAGCAATAGCGGACATTTCTGTACATTCGTTCAATCATCATAACATATTTAATTTCTCAAGAAGTTACAAAGCATTCTTATATATAACTTTTATCTGGTTTGGTGATAAATTGGAAGAAGTAAACAAATATAGTAAAGATGTTAGTATTCGAAAATCTATAAAAAAACAAAGAGAGTGGACTACCTCCATTAATTCTAGCATAAAGAATGTAGGTCGAATAATTCATCTAATGACAACAGAATTCAATAATGATATTTGGCACTACTTCATGGCTTTGCAAAAGCAAAGGATAGAGAAACAGGTTTCTAAGCATTTTGTTGTTAATGGCAGAAAAGCAGGTTAATGATAGTTAAAAACGTTAAATCTGCATACTTTTATATCCTAAGACCATAGTCTCAAATACTTTTCTACCGTATAAACCGTAACTAATTGATAGTCAATTTGTGCCACAAACTCTAATTGCAATAAACTTACTTCGATAACTGTCTCCAATTCTGTGAAGGAAATTGGAAAGGGGGCTTTTCAGGGTTGTTCTGTACTTTCCTCGGTGACTATCGGCAGTTCTGTGCAAAGTATAGGTAGTTCGGCCTTTGACGGATGTAATAATCTTGAGACTGTCACAAGTCTAGCAGAATCGGTTCCTTCTACATACTCCAACGCATTTTCCAATATATCTGAGTCCACACTTATTGTGCCAAAAGCTTCGCTGCAAGCTTATAAAACAACTTCTCCATGGAGTGGATTCGGAACATTCAAAACAATAAAGAATGATGTAACAATCAATGACAATTGTTTGACATACTCACATGAAGAAGAGGAAAAAAATAAAAATATAAGTTATACTCGAACTTTCTCCAACACTTCATGGCAATCTCTCTATGTGCCTTTTTCTATGAGCTATGATGATTGGAAAGATGATTTTGAGGTGGCATATATCAACAATGTAAAGAAAGATAATGAACATACGAATGTAGAAATAGTGAAATTGAATTATGGTGAGAGCACTTTGCCTAATACTCCTTATCTCATCAAGACAAAGACAACGGGCGAGAAAACCATCACTATTGAAGATGCTATGCTCTTCAAGACAGAAGAAACGACTTACGATATAACCTCTGGATTTACTCGCTTCAACTTCGTAGGAACATACCATACCATTAGTGATATGGCAACAAAGGGATATTATGCTATGGTTGATGGCGCATTGAAGCATGCAATAAGCAACGCTGCTACTCTTCAACCATTCCGCTGGTATCTATCTGTAACTGACCGTAATGGTAATCCTGTTTCTCTCAACTCAAAGTCAATGAGCATTGTGTTTGATGATGGCGAAGCAACAGGAATAGAGACTATCAATAATGAGGCAAAGGAAAGCAGTTCTATTCATACCCTCACAGGTCTCAGCAAGGGTAATGATATGAACTCTCTCGCCCCTGGAATTTATATCAAAAATGGTAAGAAATTCGTAGTAAAGTAATACAACAATGAAAAAAGAATATAGAAGTCCTGAATTGAAGGCAAGAAAGCTACACATCGTTTGTATGCTCGAAACTTCAGAGATTAATGTAGGAGGTAATACAGATCACTTCGACGCAAAGGAGAGTTCCATCTTCGACAGATTCGGTAGCGAGGATACAGAAGAATAGTAGCCCACTTATATGATAACAAAGCATCGCTCATTTTCCATAGTGGGCGATGCTTTTGTTCCCCTAAACCACGGAATGGAGAATTTTCTCGCAACGTTACACGTTTCACGAAATCATTGTAAAGCATTGATATAGAATACTATAAGTGCGTGCAACGTTCACTCAACGTTTCACGATGTTGCACGACGATACACTTGGCATGATGCGATGATTTTTCTACGATACAAATAACACAAAGATTAATATTCTATGCATGATGAAAGAGATAGAATAATATTCCGTTTGGAGCGAAGTTTTTGCGTGTATCGTGATGTATCGTTGTGCAACGTTGGAGAAACGATACACAGCGATAATACACACATAATCAGTATATTACAGAGATTTCGTGAAACGTGTAACCTTTAGCAAAAATTCTCTGGAGCCGCGCCATCGTATCTAAATTGAGTCAGGATACCTAAAGCGTTGAGTTAGACACCCTAAAAGGCTGAGTTAGGCACCCTAAAGCATAGAGTTAGGAGGGCTAAAGCTATGCTTTAGATAGTGAGAAGCTATGCCCGTTGTTAACTGTTAACTGTTAACTGCTAACTGTTTTACTTTTTTATCACCTTCTTGCCATTGTGGAGATAGATGCCTGGATGGTGAGGGGTTGAGACTTTCTGACCTGAGAGGGTGTACCAAGCGGTGGAGGATGGAGAGGCAATGGTGAGATTATTGATGCCTGTGGTGCCAAGGAATGTCTTGAAGAGATAGTGAGGCATGCCTTCTGTGGCTTTCAGAGGCCAATGACCACCGTTGTTTGTGGGCCACCAAAGTCCGCGGTTTACCCAATCCTTGATAACTACGCCGCTGTAGGTATTCCAATTTGCTGCATCTCCACAACCTGCCTCTTCAGGGAACCAATAGAGGAGTCCATTGACGTTGGAATACTTGGAAAGCTGAGAGATGAGGTCCTTTATGAAGGCATACTGTCCATCAGCAGAGCAAGCCCATGTATCTTGAGTATTGAAGTTGACACCTGAGGTAGGCCAGTATTGGAAATTATAAGCAGTCTCCACTATCTGCACTTTCTTTGAAGGGAAAGTGTTGGCTAGACGGGTGATGGTATTGTTGAGATAAGGAATCTTGTTGTGCCATATAGGATAGTAGGAAAGTCCTATGATGTCATACTTTGACTGGTCGAGGGCATTATAGAAACTAACTACATTATCGGTGTTCTGAGGTCGCTCTGTATGGATGATTATCTTTGCATCAGGACAAGCCTCACGAACAGCATCACAGCCCTTCTCCACTATCTTCTTGAAGCCATTGGCATCGTTGCTACGCCATACTCCTATGATGCCTGAGGTAATCTCATTACCCACCTGAACGAGGTCAGGAGTGGCACCATAAGCCTTCAGTGCCTCCAATGATTCCTTGGTGTAGGAATAGAGTTTATCAGCCTTTTGCTCAACAGTAGTGCAGCCACTCCATGCAGAAGGAAGAGTTTGCTTGGTAGGGTCTGCCCATGTGTCGGAATAATGGAAATCGAGCATGAAATAAGCTCCTGCATCCTTTATTCGCTTACCGAGTTTCTTCACATAGTCGAGGTCCTGAACTATTCCGCTATGGTCACTATTGTCAGGAGTGACGAAGAGACGCACACGGAAGGTGTTCCATCCACATTCATCGATGAACCACTGAAGGAGATTGTCTATCTTCTTGCCATCGCCATCGAGATATGTAGTATTTGATGCCTCATAGGAAGGCAGAAGGGAGATATCTCCACCTACAAATTCGCCATGCTGGGCATACAGGACCAATGACATAAAGAGAGAAGATAAAGAGAGTATTATTTTTTTCATATCAGTATATAAACGATTTAGTTTTCAGTTATTCTGCAAAGGTATAACAAAAAAATAAAACGACAAAATAATAAGTTGTAAAATTTCTCGAGATGAAGTAGATACTAATACTCGCTTTCGCGAGTGAGGTTTTATTGAACAAAAATTATCAACGATACGCTAAAAATTTAATTCCAAAAATAAAACATTTTATTTTTTAGAAAATTTTCAGATAATCGTGGGTAATTTTTGGTAAAATTAATCATTGATATTATAACCGTAATTTTTAGTAAAATACTCTTACAAAGATAAAAGAGGAGCCAGACTATAAATCCGACTCCTCCCGACTAAACTAAAATTACAACTAAAGAGAATTAGTGTGTATATATAAGTAATTGCAAGAACTAATTGATGCGAACTCGCTTTTCCTCAAGACGGAACTTCTTAACAGTTACCTTCTCCTTCTTCTCACCCATGCCTGAAGCTACGGTGATGGCTACACGGTTCTTATCATTCTCCTCAAATGGCTGAACAGTATCGCCCTTCCATTCTGTTGTGATGATTTCAGCAGGTACACCAGCCTCTGTGAGAGCCTTTGTAACTGCCTCTGCACGCTGCTGAGAGTAACCCATGTTGATACGAGGATTTCCTGTGCCCTTATCAGCATAGCCACATACGCTGACCTTCACATCCTTATGAGACTTTACGAAGTCACTTATCTCACGAATCATCTGCTCAGAAACAGGGTCTGCCTTGCAGATATTGTAGTGGATATTACGCTCTATTGTCTCAGGACTTAGAACTGACTTATATGTCACGTCATCATACCAAACGGTATCCACACGTGTCTCATAGATAGGTTCTGGCTCAGCAATAGGAGCTGGCTTTGACTTTCCACGGAACTTATAAGTAACACCTATGAAAGCAGCTGCCTGCCAATCAAGATGGTCATTTACCTTGAGGTTGTAGAGGTCATTCTTATAGTTAGCCTGAAGTTCGAGGTTGAGGGCTACATTGTTGCAGACATCATACTCAAACTGAGTGGCAAGACGACCATTGAAATTAGTGTTCTTTGTGCCCGTATTAAGATTGCTGTAATAAGGAGCGTAAGAAGCAATAACCTCATTGTACTTGTCATAATCGAAGGTGTAGTTGATACCGAAACCACCGATGAGATTCCAGTTGAACTTATGGCACTGACGGTTAGGACAGAGTATATTGGTCATATTGAAGAGGAAGTCGATATCACCAGTGAGAGCCTTGAACTTATAGTCAACAGCAGGTGTCTTCATACCATAATATTCAAATACATTCTCTGGGAAACCTGCCTTTGTCTCATATCCCATAAGATGGGCACGAACACCAAACTGTGGTGCAAACCAACGACCTACCTGAAGTGCATACTGAGGAGTGATGAGCTTGTCAATCTTATAGTTGGTGAAAGTCACCTGTGCCCCACCCTGCACACCAGCAAACCAATAAGGCTTGAACTCATTATCGTTCTGAGCCACAGCGGCTGTGGACACTCCAAGGAAGAGTGCCACAGAAGCTGCATATTTCATTATCTTTTTCATTTGCTTTTTCTTTTTTTAGTTTTTTTTTCGAGGAAATCGAATTATCAAGGAATCGAATTATCGAATTATCGAGGAATCGACTTCTTCGACTTTTCAATTTTGCCTTAAAGCTTCACGAAGAAGAACTGACCTGTGATGTCGTTGAAGTAGATGTTGTAGAGACCTGCCTCATGAAGCTCAATATTCGAGCCACCATCAGACTGTCCATATACACTACCTGAAGCATTTACAGCATTAGAGCAGCCCCAGTCCTTATCCCAAGAAGCATTGGCACGGAACTTTACACCCCATGTGGAAGCCTTGAGCTCTACACCGAGAGCACTCCAGTTGTGGGTGTCAGCACCGTTGAGTTCGCCTGAGCCATACACCTTAGTGAGGAAGATGTCGTTGTCCCAATCATCTCCTGCACCTACGAGACCTATCTTATCATAAGAAGTGAAGTTGTCTTCGAGCTTTGTCCATGAGTAAGTCATTGATGCAAAGTCAACATTGAGAGTGTAATATCCCTCACCAGGAGAAGCCATGCAGTTGTTGGTGTGAGCACCAAGGATAGTGCATGAAGCATCACCATTGCCTGTTGCAGCTCCGAAATCATCATCCCATGTACCTGCAGCAGCATTCTCAGGAGTACCTATGCGGCAGTCCCATGCACCTGTGAAGTAAGATGTGTAGGAAACTGTTGTGCCCGATGTAGGATAGAGAGCAGACACCTTAGACATGCTCCAACCATTCTGACGACCTACGATATAATACTCTGGAATTTCAGGAACAGCCTCAATCTTATATGTACCATCCATCATGTTGAGAGTAATCTTTATCTTCTTTGGACTGTTCTCCACCTTCAGCGAACCGTCATTGCCAAGCTGATAGCGAGGGGCAAGCTGACCTTCAGGGTCACTGCATCCATTGCCCTTTGTAGAGCCGAGGAGCTTACTCCAGTCACCATTGTCTCTGATAGCATCACAAGCCTCATCATCACCGATGGCAAACCATGTATCACCACCCTCATTACCATTTATAATAATAGTAAAGATTGGGTCCTCATATACGTCAGCATCGCTATGAGAGAACTTCTGCTCCTTGCTGATAGCAGAGCCCTGCCAATCGAGAGTAGCACCCACTACGTAATAATTCTGTGAGATAAGTGGAGCATCAGGAGTAACCGTAAGCTTATAGCTCTCAGCAAGTTTCTTTGCAGACACGATACCATCCTCTGTCTTCACGGTAGCAACACCGAATACAGACACGTCAACAGGACGGTCCTTTGGAGCCTTGCCATAGAGAGAGATGATGGCATTGGCAAGGTCGTCAACCTTAACGACACCATTTACGTCGGAAGTGATGACAGCCTCCTTGTCATTACCTTTCAGGGTAAGCTCGAAATCCTTTACGGAATAAGCACCCTCACCTGTGATATTTGCAGAAAAGAGCTGTATAGTTTCTGAAGTCTGCTCAGCAATCTTCACGCTTGACACCGTAGGCTGCACCATAAGATCTACCTTCTGCAAAGCATCCTTTGCAGCATTGCTCTGAGGGCTGAGCCAATCGGTGTAATCCTCTGTGCAAGACACCAATCCTGCACAGACGATAAGACCATATAATAATTTCTTAAACATAATGTTCTTCTTGTTTTTTAACGTATTACATTCTTGTTATATTCCTGTGGGATGATGCTGAACTCACCTGTGATATCATTGAAGAGGATAACCCATGTGCCTTCTGCCACACCGATATTCTTACCACCATTGGTGCCCTTGCCACAAGCGTTTACATCACCATCGTTGCTGCCATAGCCCCAGTTGATGTCCCAAGAGTTTGGAATCTTAAACTTAATCTGCTCTACAGCACCTTCTGCTACAGTCATAGTATAGCACCATACGTGGTTCTCACCCGACTTGTTTACAGCAGTCATATCTGTATCAGCCCAACCATTGAAGCTACCTGTGATGCAAATCATGTCATATACGGCAGGAGTGATATCCTGCTTCTCGATAGTACACTCGTTGGTAGCAGAGTTTACGGTAACGAGATAGTAACCTTCTGGGTCACACCATATATTACCATTGTCACCAGCAGCATTACGATAGACAGCCTTGTTTGCACCATCACCCATGAAACCATAGTCCCAATTGAAGTCAGCAGGCTGAATCTTCCAACCATCAGTAGTGAAATAGTTGAGGTAGGTAAGCTCACCTCCACCAGACACCTTGTCATACTTGAATCCTGGCTTAAGGAACATAGGTATGCTGCTAAGACCTGGCTTATCGCTCCATGCACCATCCATGATGTTATTGCCTACGATATACCACATGATAGGCTCTGCATCACGAAGCTCGATATAATAAGGATTAACCTTGAGCTGGATGACATTTGAAGCAACAGAATAGAGATGCTTTGTTCCCTCTGCGATATAGGCATTCATACGGAGATAGACTGTCTCTTCCGCAGGCACCTCTGCCTCACTCCACTTGCCTATCTTAATGAGAGCCTTGGCAAGGTCAGCAGCCGAGAGAGAGCCATAGCATGTAGTATAAGTCTTTGCAAAAGAAGCATAGTCAGCAACTGTTGCACCCGACTCATCAGCATCAGCCTCCTCAACGGATGTGGTGAAGGAATTGGAAGGAGAAATCTGCATCTCGTAAGTAGCATTTACAGGAGCATTCTCTGCAGTAAACTTTGGCTGTGACCATGTGAGATTCAACTGGTCCATAGCCTCGAGATTCAATGTCTCGTTGATATATGCAGGAGCATTCAACTTAAACTCCGTAGGCTGAATGAGCGTAGGGTTTGAGTCGTTATCATCCTTGCATGATGTGAATATGCTGGCTGTTCCAAGAAGCAACGCACCAAGCAATAGTTTATTCTTCATAATTTTATTTAGATTTTCTATTTACAATTTGAATTGTCAATTGTCAATCGTCAATTTCATTATAACCATCAATCTGAATCAAAGCACGATTGGCTGAAATCTCACTTGATGGCAATGGGAATACATTACGTTCCTTTGCAAAGCTTACGCCTTCAGCATTAAGACCACCCTTGCAAGCCCACTTGTATGTAGCCTGGTTGCCACCATACTGATTGAAGCGGATGAGGTCAGGACGACGAAGTCCCTCACAATACATCTCACGGCTACGCTCATCAAGGAGATAGCTGAGTGTGTATGAATCACTTGTAGCTGCATTGGCACGCTTGCGGAGCAAATCGATATATCTCTTTGCAACTATTGAGTTCTCACCATTGAGATGCATTTCTGCCTCTGCTGCATTGAGATAAGCCTCAGCAACACGGAGGAGGAAGAAGTCTGTATCTACGTTGTAAGAGTCATGAGGGGTAGCACCTGTGGAATAGTTGTTGTTCCACTTTGTCGTTGTGATGCCCTGATAGAAAGAAGAGTTGTCGCCAAGGTCGAGAGTACGCTTGTCATTACTTGAGCCCTTACCCCAGAAGAGGGCACGGTCATCAATGCCAAGACTGCGGATATCACTTGTTGACTTTCCTATGAATGAGGCAGGATTGTTTGTGAACTTCTCAATAAGCTGAGGACGGCAACGCATACCTGACCAGTTATTACCTGTAGTACCTGCAGTAAGGTCTGTTACAGTAGCCATCTGGTCATTCCAAAGAGAAGCGATGAAGAAGAGTGAACCACCCCATCCCTGTGTCTTTATACCATCCTGAAGCAATGGGAGGATAGCCTCACAGCTTGCACCATTAGAGCCATTATCACCCATGAAGAGCAAGTCGTATGGCTGATAGCCGTTTGCCTTGGCTACATCAGACATCTGATCCATTGTGAAGAGGCAGTAATGGCTGGTTTCCTCTGAATAGATAACCTTCTCAGCCCAGTCCCTTGCCTCTTTCCAATATGGGTTGTCCTGACCATTATTATTAAGATATGTACCCGCGTTGAGATAGAGGCGGCTGAGCATCAACCAAGCAGCAGCCTTATCAGCACGACCATAGTCAGCATCCTTGTCGGTCTTTGCCTTTGCAGGAAGCATGTCAGCCTCAGCAGTTTCAAGTTCTGTCTTCACCCAATTGAAGAGGAACTCACGACCAAGGGCAAGGAGTTCTGCACGGGTATAAGACTTTGATGCATCATACTTTGGATTCTGAGCATGTGCCTGAAGTGGAGCCTCCGACTGAATCTTGTCAGCAAATGAAGGGTCGCCGAAGAAGTCGAGAAGCAGATATGCATTATATGCACGGAGGAAACGAACCTCTGCATAACGTGCCTTATCGCCATTCTTTGCAGCATCAAGACCAAGATACTCGTTGCAGTATGTCATGTTGGACATCAGACGATAATAGAGGAACTTCAGGGTTGCAGTACTTGCCTCACATTGGTTGTAGCCAATATCTGTGATACCACCATCAGACCACCAGCAGACAGATTCATCGGTAGATAGCACGTTGAAGTTGAAGATGTTACGGAGCAATGTTGACTTACCAGCATCATTAATGGTGAAGTCTGCATTTCCGTCATTTCCTTCCATCACAAGACCCGCATAGCACTTGGCATACAATCCGTCAAGATTGGCAGAAGACTGTACCGTAGGGTCGATATTGCCCTTATCAAGGTCAGCCATGCAGGAAGTCATGGTAGCAGAAAGCAAAAGTGCTGCTGCAGGAACTATAGACTTAATCTTATTTAGTTTCATGATTTTTCCTTTCTTAAATGTAGTTTAGAAATTGAGATTTACACCAAGGAGGTAGGTACGGCTACGAGGATAGATGCTTGAGTCCTTACCTGATGGCTGCTCTGGGTCGATTCCCTTATACTTTGTGATAGTGAAGACATTAGAGCATGATGCATAGATGCGACCATTGAGGCCCTTGAATGCTCCGTTCTTGAAGAGATTGTCGAAGTTATAGCCAAGGGTGATGTTGTCACACTTGAGGAAACTTGCATTCTGCACAAAGTAGTCAGAGAGTGGATAGTTGTATGATGACCAGCCAAGGTTTACGAAGTCCATTGTGCTGTTCTCATAGTAGCCCTTTGAGTTATATAGTACTGCACTATTTGCCTTGCCAGCCTCAACACCATTATAGAGGTAGTTGCCGATGCTTGCACGGAAGTTTGTGCCGAGGTCCCAATTCTTATAAGCGAGCTTGAGATAGAAACCACCTGTTACAGGAGCTGCGATATGCTTGTAGTAATAGCGGTCATTATCATCGATGACACCATCTGCATTACGGTCAACGTATGCTCCCATTACAGGACGGCCATTCTCATCATAAAGCTGCTGATAAACGAAGAATGAGTTTGCAGGGAGACCAATCTTATGATATGTTACATTCTGGTCTGTACCTGCCTGCATACCTGCCTCAATACGGTCACGTCCACCATAGAGCTCCGTAATCTTATTCTTGTTATAAGCTGCATTCACACCAAGTTCGAGATACCAGTCATTTGTGCGGATTGGCTTACCTGAGACAGCAACTTCAATACCCTTATTCTCAAGTGAACCAGAGTTGAGCATGAGAGAGTTGTCGAAGTTCTGACCAGCAGGGATTGTTGGTGTGCAGAGGAGGTCTGTTGTCTTGCGGAAATAAGCATCAACATTGAGGATGAGACGCTGGTCGAACATACCATAGTCAAGACCTACGTTGTATGTTGTCGTTGTCTCCCATGTGAGGTCGTTATTGTAAGGGAGTGGCTTATAGAGCACACCGTTTGTTCCGCCTACAGGATACATGAAGTGTTCGCTCTGACTCTCCTTGTAAACAGGTGTGTAATACTCCTTACCTGTATTCTGCTGACCTGTCTTACCCCATCCGAGACGAAGCTTAAGGTCGCTGACAGCATCTACATTCTTGAGGAAGCTCTCATCCTTGATACGCCATGCAAAGGCAGCTGAAGGGAAGAAGCCCCAACGCTTTCCATCTGCAAAACGGCTTGAGCCATCATAACGTGCTGTGAAAGTGAAGAGATAACGGTTGAGGAGAGTGTAGTTCATACGGCCATACCATGAAACGAGGTATGTCTGTCCCTTCCATGCTGCTGTGTCGTATGACTTCTGAGCACCTGAGAGAGGGTTGCCGTCATCATCAGTACCCTGCTTTGTTGTAGGATACATGGTGCGAGACCAACTGTCACCCCAGTACTTCATGTGAGCATACTCATAACCGAGCATGATGTCGAAGTGGTTGTTATCGTTGAAGTCCTTGAGATACTGAGCATATGCTGTAGCAAGGAGGTTATAACGCTTCTCTGTGTTCTCACCATTATTAATATAATAGAAAGAGGTAGAAGAATAAGGCAGAGGACTTGTATATTCACCACCGAAAGAGTAATCACCTGCAAGGTTTACATGGAGGTGGAGGTCTTCGAAGCCATGAATCTTATAGTCTGCCTCAACATTACCGATAAGAACGTGTGCACTCTTGTAGAAATTGTTGTGGTTGACCATCTCTACAGGGTTGTTTGGAGCATCGTCATTACGAGCGTAAGGGAAAGAAGGGTCATATTCGCTTGTCTCCTTTGTCCATTGCCAGAAGCCACCCCAGTTTTTGAATCTCTCATCAGAAGAAACAACAGGACGTGTTGGGTCCATGCTGATAGCAGCACCTATAGCACCCTGATTGCCTGTGTTTGTCTTTGAATAAGAATACTTGGCATTCGCATTAATGTTGAGATGGTCCTCAAGGAATGAAGGGTTGAGGGTAACACCTGCTGTAAAACGGTTGAAAGCAGTTCCCTTAAGGATACCTGCCTGGTCAGTATAACCTACGCTGACACGATATGGCATAGACCAACTCTCATTTCCTGTACCACCCTGTACGCTCAGGTTATGGTCATGAGAGATGGCATTACGGAATATCTCGCTCTGCCAGTCTGTGTCGTAAGTACCTGCAGAATAGTCAGGAGTTCCATCTTCGTTGAATTTCTTCCATCCAAGACCATTATATGCAGCAGAGCCTTCGCCATATTTATTCTTTATGACACCTATATACTCCTGTGCATTCATAACGTCAAGCTTATCAGCCACCTGACTCATGGAAAGTGTTGCATTATATGATACGCTTGGTGCAGAATTCTTGCGTCCCTTCTTTGTGGTGATGATAATGACACCATTCGAGCCACGCGAACCATAGATGGCTGTTGCAGAAGCATCCTTCAATACTGTGAAGGTCTCAATATCGTTAGGATTTACGAGAGCAAGGAAGTTGTTTGAACCCTTCTGAGCTCCATCCATAGGCATGCCGTCGATAACGATAAGTGGGTCATTTGAAGCATTAAGAGAAGCACCTCCACGGATACGAATCTGAGCACCCTCACCAGGAGCACCTGTAGATGTGTTTACATTCACACCTGCTATCTTACCCTGAATCATGTCCTGTGCACTAATCTGCACACCATGGTTCTTCTCATCTGGCTTGATAGCAGTAACAGAACCTGTGAGGTCGTTCTTCTTAGCTACACCATAACCAATAACGACGACATTCTCAAGCACCTCCGAGTCATCCTCAAGGATAATCTCGAGCTGTGAGGCTGCCTTAACCGTCTTGGTCTTATAGCCTACATAACTAACTTGCAAGTCAGCTCCCTGCTTGCATTTCAACGTAAACTTACCTTCAAAGTCTGTTACTGAGCCACCCTGCTCGCCTACTACACGAACAGTTGCTCCGATAACATCTTCGCCGGTGCCATCCTTCACATGACCATTGACCGTAATCTGAGCCATGGCACATACAGATAGCATCATCCCGATCACAAGAGCAAACACTCTTTGAGGGATTCTGAATTTCACCTGTTTCATTAAATTAGCTGATTAAAATTTGGTTTATTGATTTAGATTTTCTATCTGGGTGCAAAGATAATTCTTTATTCACACATGAGTAAAATCTAATTATCAAAAAATGCTCAGTAACGTCTGCAATCGTTTGCATATACATTTTCATAAAATAGTATATTTTGCACGCTAACAATAACATAATAATGATTAACTTTGCAAACGATAACGAAAATCTGAATTTTTTTATTTGTGCACGCAAACAATATTCTATATGGAAAAGAAGAATCAAACAACGATGAAGGACATTGCCAAGGAACTCGGAGTTTCCGTGGCTACTGTATCCCGTGCCCTCAATGATTCACCAACAATCTCGAAGGCACAACGTGAACGTATCCAGAAATATGCCAACGAGCACAACTTCATTGTCAATGATATTGCAAAGGACCTAAGAAACAGCCATCGTCATCCAATAAAGATCATCGGCGTCATCATACCAGAGATGATACACCATTATTTTGCTTCCATCCTCTCAGGAATTGAACAGACTGCATACAAGAGGGGATATCGTGTAATGGTAGCTCAGAGTAATGAGGAATATGAGCGTGAGGTGGAAATCTGCTGGTCGTTTGTCCAGATAAGAACATGCGGAGTGATTCTCTCTCAGGCCAAGACAACCACCAACTACGACCATTTCAAGAAGATGCAGGAACTTGGCATTCCGCTTATCTTCTATGATAGAATATGTACCGGGATAAATGCTTCAAGAGTGGTTGTGGATGATTATAATGCAGCCTTTACTGCTACCCAGCATCTCATAGAGACAGGGTGCAAGCGTATTGCTTTCTATGGCAGCAATATGAAACTGGAGATTTCCAAGAACAGATATAATGGTTATCGTGATGCCCTGCTGAAACATCATATCCCTTTCGACGACTCCCTCGTCATCTATTGCGACAATCGTGAGGATGCTGAACGAATAACTCCTGATATACTCTCAAGGGACAATCGCCCTGACGGTATCTTTGCCATAAACGATGATACTGCCATAGGAATCCTTTATGTTGCAAAGAATATGGGACTGAAGGTTCCTGAGGACCTGTCTATCTGCGGTTTCACTAATGACCAACGAGCTATCTCATGCGATCCAATGCTCACCACTATCGACCAAAGAGGAAAGAAAGTGGGAGAAGAAGCCGCAAACATCCTCATAGATATGGCTGAAGGACTTACACCTAAAGACCAGATAGTCAAGAAAATCGTCAAGACCGAACTCGTCAAAAGAGGAACGACGAGATAGAAAGAAGAACCCCTCCCAACCTCCCCGAAGGGGAGGAGAGTCCCCCCCCAAAAAAAGTAAAAACTCGAAGAACCTAAATCTCGAAAAATCGAAAAAAACCTCAAACAATATGAAACAAAAACCTAATATGAACTTCTGGGGCCTTTGGAACCTCAGCTTTGGTTTCTTTGGCGTACAGATTGCCTACGCTCTTCAGAGTGCAAACATCAGCCGTATCTTCGCCACCCTTGGTGCCGACCCTCATCAACTGAGTTTCTTCTGGATTCTCCCACCACTCATGGGAATGATAGTACAGCCTATCATCGGAATGCTGAGCGATAAGACATGGTGCCGTTTTGGCCGAAGGATTCCTTACCTCTTCGTTGGTGCCATAATCGCAGTTGCCGTAATGGCACTACTACCTAATGCAGGTTCGTTAGGTCTTACCACACAGGTAGTTATGTGGGGATTGACAGGTTCCATGCTTTTCGGTCTCTTCTCGCTTATGTTCCTTGATACCAGCATAAATATTGCCATGCAGCCATTTAAGATGATGGTGGGCGATATGGTCAACAACGAACAGAAGACAAAGGCATATTCCATACAGTCGTTCCTCTGCAATCTCGGCTCCGTGGTCGGCTATCTTTTCCCATTCATCTTCACTTATCTTGGAGTGCAGAATGTGGCTCCTGAAGGAGTTATCCCTAACTCTGTAATCTATTCGTTCTATGTTGGTGCTGCCATTCTCATAGCTTGCGTTATCTACACCACATTCAACGTCAAGGAATATTCTCCAGCACAACTAGAGGCTATGCCTGAGGTTGAGGAGGAAGAAAACACATCTTCTGACTCTGCAAGCAAGAAGAGTTCCATCGGCTACACATTCTTCTCCATAGGACTTGTGCAATTCTTCTGCTGGGCAGCCTTCATGTATATGTGGTCATACTCTGCAGGAGCTATTGCCGATATGTGTTGGGGCACTACCGACACTCATTCTGAAGCCTATCAGGCAGCAGGCAACTGGAATGGAGTATGCTATGCCATTCAGGCTATAGGCAGCGTGATATGGGCAGCATGCATTCCTTTCGTTTCCAAAATTTTAAGGTCAGACAAAGTATGCTATGCCCTTAGCCTTATCCTTGGCGGACTTGGTTTCATCTCCATGCTTTGGATTCATGACCAGCATCTCCTCTGGGTTGCCTATCTCCTTGTTGGTTGCGGTTGGGCTGCTATGCTCGCCTTCCCATTCATATTCTTTACAAACGCTCTTCAAGGCAATCCACGAATGGGCACCTATCTCGGACTCTTCAACTGCACCATCTGCCTACCTCAGATTATCGCAGCCGTATGTGGTGGAGGTATTCTCTCACTCGTTGGAGGCAGCCAGCCTATGATGCTTTGCGTTGCGGGAATTCTGCTCCTTGCAGGTTCCATAAGCGTTCTCACGATAAAGACGAAAAATTAATCTTTATCATTTATTAAGGCTTTTCTAAAGAAAAATACAGATTTATCTTTGTCTGTTGGGATGTTATTCGTAATTTTGCAAAGCAATTCAATTTTTTGTATTAACGGATAACATCTCAACAAACAAAATGGCTTTCATTGAGACAAACGACATCAAGGGTGATATCTTCGGAGGTATCACCGCGGGTATCGTGGCACTTCCACTTGCCCTCGCTTTCGGTATTCAGGCTTTTGGTGGCATCGACTCTCCTGAAGCATCCAGCATGGGTGCTCTCGCTGGTCTTGTAGGAGCTACCCTGCTTGGCTTCTTTGCTGCCCTCTTCGGTGGCACTCACTCACAGATTTCTGGTCCTACAGGTCCTATGACCGTAATCACAGCTGCCCTCATAAGTGCAGCATGGACATCTTCAAATGGCAGTATCGCAGCAGTTCTTATCGCAATGTCTTTGGGAGGTATCTTCTGCGGACTCTTCCAGATTCTCTTCGGACTCATCCGTATCGGTAAGTATGTTCGCTACATCCCATACCCTGTTCTCTCAGGCTTCATGAGTGGTATCGGCGTCATCATCATTCTTCAGCAAATCTATCCTATCATTGGCAAAAAGTCTCCTTCTGCCACTCTCGATATGATAATGAACTTCCCTGCTGCTCTCTCTGAAGCAGGTGCAGGAATGACACACCCTCTCATTCTCGGTCTTGCAACTATCGCCATCATCATCCTTTTCCCAAAGGTTACAAAGAAGGTGCCTGCAACTCTCGTTGCCCTTATCTTAGTAACCATCGTGAGCCTCTTCACAACCCTTGACAGCAAGCTCACCATCGGCGATATCCCTGCAGGTCTTCCTATGCCTTTCTTTACAAAGGTTGACCTCGAAGGTCTCAACTGGTTTGCTCTCATCGAGGCTGCCCTCGTTCCTGGCCTTACCCTTGCAGGTCTCGGAAGTATCGATACACTTCTCACATCTGTAGTTGCTGATAACATCACAAAGACAAAGCATAACTCAAACCGTGAGCTTATCGGTCAGGGTATCGGTAATGCCATCGCAGGTCTCTTCTGTGGTATTGCAGGTGCTGGTGCTACCATGCGTACTGTTGTTAATGTAAAGTCTGGTGGCCGCACTCAGATTAGCGGTATGGTACATGCTATGTTCCTCCTCGCTATCCTTCTCGGTCTTGGCTCACTCGTTAAGTATGTTCCTCTGTCAGTTCTTGCTGGTATCCTTATTACCGTAGGTTGGGGCATCATCGACTTCAAGGGTTTCAAGGATATCCGTCGTATCCCTAAGGCAGATGCCTTCGTGATGATTGTCGTGTTCCTCATGACTGTTTTCGTTGACCTTCTCACAGCCGTAGGTATCGGTATGGTTATTGCTTGTGTTCTCTTCATGAAGCGTGCCGGAGACCTCGTTGAGCAGAGCTATAGTGTAGAAGAGCTTCATGCCTTCGACAAGGAAAGTCCATGGGAGGATGAGGATGGTATTCCTGAGGAAATCAAGCATAAGATTTACATCGAGCGTCTCAACGGCCCTATCTTCTTCGGTAGTATAACAGGTTTCCAGAACGTGATGCACAAGGTTCCTACAGACGTGAAGATTGTCATCATCCGTATGCGTCGTGTCAACTTCATGGACCAGAGTGGCGTATATGCTATGGAGACAGCCATCAAGGACCTTCAGGCTCAGGGCATCAAGGTTCTCATGACTATCATCCAGCCACAGCCAAAGTATATGCTTGAGCAGCATCATATCATCCCTGCCCTCATTCCTGAAGAGAACACCTTTGAGACATTCGAGGAGTGCACGGAGTATTTGAAGAATTCTGTAGAATAAAGCCCCCTATCCCCCAAGGGGGAACTTTATAATGGTTAAGCGGATACAAAAAATCCCCATGAGCAGTCTGTTCACGGGGAATTTTCGTTTAGAGTAGCAATATATCGCCAATTGTTTTCGGGTTATCTTCCATCCAAGTACTCCCCCTTAGGGGGAGATAGAGGGGGCTCCTACTTCGCCATCTTATAGATAGCAATCATATCGTTCTTGTCGAGAGCCTTGAGAGAGCCTACTGTTCTTGCGCCGAACTCGCAGCACTTGTCTGCCATTTCCTCAATCTCGGCATCTGTTATCTCACGTCCGATAAGGTCGTGGATGTTTGTTGGCATACCGATAGAACGGAAGAATGCCTCGCAAGCCTTGATACCTGCCTCGGCTGTCTCCTCGAGTGACTTGAAGTTCTGCTGAACACCCATCACGTTTACGGCAAACTGAGCAAAACGAGAGATATTCACATGGCATGTATAGCGTGCCCAACTGCCCCACATAGCAGCAAGACCAGCACCATGAGAAACGTCAAACATACCCGAAAGCTCATGTTCAAGACAATGTGTTGCCCAATCGCCGATAGAGCCGCAACCTGTAAGATCATTATGTGCAAGGCTGCCTGCCCACATAATCTGAGCGCGTGAGTTGTAGTCGTTTGGATTCTCCATCACCTTATGTGCATTAGCCATCACGTCGCGAAGTAGAGCCTCTGCGATAGAAGTGGTGATAGTCATCTCATCCTCAACAGAGAAATAGCGCTCAAATGTGTGCATCATCATATCAGTAATGCCACAAGCTGTCTGCCATGCTGGGAGGGTGAATGTGCGTTCTGGGTTCATGATAGCGAACTTACAACGGAAGTCATTCACACAATAGTCCTTCTTCAGGTTGCCATCCTCGTTTGTGATAACGCAACCGTCGCTCATCTCACTACCTGCTGCAGGAATGGTAAGCACGCAAGCCAATGGAAGATAACGGGTTGCCATAGCCTTATGGATGAAGAGGTCCCATACGTCGCCCTCATAATACATACCTGCACTTATAGCCTTTGCTGAGTCGATAACCGAGCCGCCACCCACAGGGAGGAGGAAGTCGATACCTTCCTGACGGCAAATCTCAATGCCTTTTCTCACAAGTGAAACACGAGGGTTTGGCACTACTCCACTAAGCTCTACGTATGCTATGCCAGAAGCATCAAGCGAAGCCTTCACAGAGTCGAGAAGTCCTGAACGAACGGCACTCTGACCGCCATAATGCAGAAGCACCTTTGTGCCTCCGTATTTCTTTACCAATTCACCAATCTTACTCTCAGAGTCCTTACCAAAGACTACCTGAGTAGGTGCATAATAACTGAAGTCAATCATTTTTTTCTTTGTATATTTAATATTGTAAATTGTAAGTTTATTATTTGTACAATTCCCTCTTTTGGTCACCTCACATTTCACATCATCCCATCGCCTTGGCTTTCCCCTTCGGGCCGCCGACCCTTTCAGCGTTCCGGCTCTCCCCCTTTAACGGGGGAGCGGGGAGAGGGTCTGTGAGGGGGTCTTTTAATCCATCGGATACTTCACTCCCCACTCTTCTCTCATCTCATCCATCTGCTTCATGATGGCGATGGTCTCTTCGTGTGGCATCATAGGAGATTCGAGGAGTCCCTGCTCTATGCAACGACGGCACTCATATACCTGATATTCATAGCCGTTAACCATATCCTTAGGTCGCTCTATGGTCTCAACGAGTTCATAGTTCCTTACGACATCGATGCGCTCCGGACAGTTCACGTTATCCACGCGGATATATCCATCCGTACCACTTATGATACCCTGTCTGTCATTGAGTGTCAATGCTCCCGACTGCAGATTTGCCATCTTTCCATCAGCATACGAAAGCGAGATACTCTCCATCATATCCATGCCTTCTTTGCCTAAGTGACAGTTGGTTACGGTACGCACGATATCGGTTCCGAAATACATTCTCGCGAAGTTGAGCACATATACGCCAAGGTCGAGCAATGCACCTCCGCAGAGGTCAGCACGAAGGATTCGTTCCTTATGCTCCATGTTATAGCAGAGCGTAGCCGTAAGCACTCGTGGCTCGCCTATTATTCCAGACTCCATCAGTTCCTTAACCTTATGGGAGAGAGGCATATAGCGTGTCCAAATAGCCTCTGTGATAAACACTTTCTTTTCCTTTGCCAGAGCCAGGAGTTCCTCTGCCTGACGGGCATTTGCCGTGAAGGCTTTCTCTACCAAAACTGGTTTCCCATGCTCTATGGCAAGTCGAGCATGCTCATAGTGATGCGAATGCGGCGTAGCAACATAGATAAGATTTACATTCTCATCGCTCACCACCTCCTCATAACTGCCGTAAGCTTTCTCCACTCCATTCAGCTTTGCAAACTCCTCAGCCTTCTCAAGCGAGCGCGAAGCTATGGCATAAACCTGATAATCAGCAAGAGGAGCGAGTGCCTCTGCCATCTTTTGTGCAATCCATCCTGCACCAATTATTCCTATTCTAAACATATTTTTTTTCTTGTAAATTTTATCTTGTATGTTGTATATTTATTGTTTGTAGATTTTATCTCGTTTATATTACCTTAGTATATAAATAGATTATACATATTCAATAAAAGTTTAATTTTTCATAGATTTTTCTGCAAATATAGACAAATGTTTTGTTTTTTGCAAGAAAAAAACTAATTTTGTGTCCTAAATAAATATACAAGGTACAACTTACAACATTAAATATAAAATGAAAAGAATACTTTTCGTCTGCCATGGCAACATCTGCCGAAGTCCAATGGCAGAATTCATCATGAAAAAGCTCGTTGACGATGCCGGCAGAACCTCCGAGTTCGAGATTGCCTCTGCCGCCACCAGTACTGAAGAGCTTGGCAATAGCGTCTATCCTCCTGCCCAACGCAAACTCGCGGAGCACGGCATCTCATGCAAGGGAAAGACGGCTCGCCAGATTATTCGCCACGACTATTCCTACTACGACCTCATCATCGGCATGGACTCATACAATCTTCGCAACATGCGTCGCTTCTTTGGCGATGATCCCGAGGGCAAGATATCCCTTCTCCTCGACTTCACTTCGCGCCCTGGCGACGTCGCAGACCCTTGGTACACAGGTAATTTCGATGCCACCTGGCGCGACTGCCTCGAAGGTTGTCAAGCCTTGCTGAAAGAATTATAAAACGAAACCCCGAATCATAGAAACCTCGAAATATCGAAAACTCGATTCCTCGAAACCTCGATTCCTCAAAAAATCCCCTAAACCCTATGAAAAAGATCTTCACTTTCCTCTTTGCTGCCATCATCGCAGCATCCGTTTGCTCTTGCAACAACGACGCAAAACTCGAAGCCGCTGTCAGTCAGGCTTCTGCACTCCTCCCTCGTAATCTCGACGAAGACGGAATAACAGAATGGACCAGCATAGCCTACGACAAAGAGGAAAACCTCGTCACCTTCGTGTATTCCTACAATCCGGAATACGTCACAGAAGAGCAGTTTGCTGCTTCCGAGGCTGACATGAAAGAGGCTCTCATGAATTTCCTCCGCGGCGACCAGCAGTTTATCAAGGCGATGGAAGACACAAAGCCTACCATTCGCTACGAACTAAAGCTTAAGGGAAAGAGTGCCAACACCGTCGTAGAATTCCCATTCACAGACTTATAAAACTCAAGAAGTTAAGGAGAAAACTCCTTAACTTCTTTTATTCCCAATCAAGTTGAGCACATGCGATACTTGTAAAAATCATTTCTTATCTGCATTCGCCCATGGTTGTGCCTCCACCTTGATAGGTTCTCCCATATTGGAAGCATCCTTATCGTTAGCATCGAGGAGGAAGCGCATGATGGCGTTATGCTTCTTTGTGCATGGTGTCCACTCGCCCTTCTTCACATTGCCGTTAGGGTTTCCGTATTTAGCAAAGTTGGTCCATGCGGTAAGCATACGTTCCGAGAGGTCCCAGTCGCCCTGAGCCCAAGGACGCCAACAATGTTTCAGCGACTTAAACACATACCAAAGGTCACTTGAATGGAAAGCACCCTTCAGCACATTTTCCCTACCATCCGTTGGCAAAGGACGGGCAAACTCGTATGCCCATACAGGATGATGTCCCACCTCTTCGCGATTATAGCAGAACTCAGGAATGCCTGTTGCCACGAAGCCGAGGTCATTCATAGTGAAACCTATCATATAAGGTACGTCGGCAAGCGAACCGTCCATGGCAGCCTCGTCGAAACCTTTCTTGCATACATATCCGTCAACGATTGGCGATAGTGGCATACGAGCCTGGTCTCCCGTTACCGAAGCGTAGATATTTCCTACGGTATGGAGTGTCTCGGTAGATGCCTTTCTCATCTTCTCAAGCGAGTTGATACCTGCCCAGTCGAGTATCTTCTTGTTCATCTGCTCGGCACCTTCCATATTGAGAGCCATACCTCTGCCGCCAGCGGAAAGTCCTCCTGCACTCATGATGATTGCCTTATGGAAGAGTCCGCGAGCCAAAGGCGACTCACACAACGTTCTCACACTACCGCCACCAGCACTCTGTCCAAAAATCATCACGTTATCAGGATCGCCGCCAAACTGCACTATATTCTTCTTAATCCATTTCAGCGACTCTATCTGGTCCAAGATGCCATAGTTGCCCGACACATGCTCTGGGCTCTCTTTCGACAGCTCTGGATGAGCGAGGAAACCGAACACACCCAGACGATAGTTGATACTCACGAGCACCACGCCTTTCTTTGCCCATTCCTGAGCGTCAAACTCTGGCTCTGAGCCCCATCCTTCTCTGTATCCGCCTCCATGAATCCACAGAGCCACAGGCAGTTTCTTCGTTGCCTCGCCAGGTGCTGGAGTCCACACGTTCAGATAGAGGCAATCCTCGCTGTAAGGCGACTCATCGCCATAGCCCCATTCCGTTGTATAGCCGCCGGGATAATGTACCGACTGATATCCTGGATGCCCGAACTTATCTGCCAGTTTCACTCCGTCCCATGCCACCACAGGCTGTGGAGCTTTCCATCGCAGGTCTCCGATAGGAGGTGCTGCGTATGGCAGTCCGCGATACACGGTGACGCCCTCTATATCCGTTTTCACTCCCTGCACCTTACCGCCTTCTATGCTGAGTACAGGTCCCGATTGTGCCATCGCCAGCGAACTGAAGATGCACGCCATAATAGTAAGAATCGACTTTTTCATTCTGATTTTAGTCATTTTGATTTTAGTGATTATAATAAACACTTAGGTTAGAACTCTTTTTCGTTGCAAATATACAACTTATTCCCATCATTCTCGCCATTTTCCCGAGAAAAAAACAACATTCTTACATTTTTTCTAAATCTTTTCGTAACTTTGTACGCAATATCGAAAATCCTGATTAGAAATATAAACCTAAATTAAAAATGAAATTCTTAAGAAACCTGACAAAGATTGCGATCACGGCATTCATAGCCATGAGCAGCATCTCCGCTAACGCTCAGCAAGTAAAAAACGTTATCCTGCTCATCCCCGACGGATGCTCACTCGCTACGGTAAGTACGGCTCGCTGGTACCAATGGTATATGAACCCAGACAAGGAGTTTCTCTATGTTGACCCATACCTCAGCGGCACGGTACGCACCACTTGCTCCAACGCCCCTATCGGCGACTCTGCTCCTACCACCTCCTGCTTCATGACTGGCTACAACAGCCGCGCAGGATGGGTATCGACCTACCCTATCGCCGACCCAAAGAACGATATCTACCCTGTGGATCCGGCAAAGGCATACCAGCCTCTGACAACCGTCCTCGAGGCTGCCCGTCTCATGTATGGAAAGTCAACAGGTCTCGTATGCACATGCGAATTTGCTCATGCCACTCCTGCCGACTGCTCCTCGCACAGCTACAACCGCAGCAACTACGACTGGATAATCCCTCAGCAGGTGCATAACGGCATCAACGTGATTATCGGCGGCGGCGCAGGACTCCTCCCTCAGGAGAGCGAGGACTATCTGAAGTCGAAGGGCTATGGCGTCTTCCGTAATGATATCGAGGCTATGCGCTCCTTCAAGGGCGACAATATGTGGGCGCTATATGGACACTCTGCCATGGCCTACGACCTCGACCGCGACCCATCAAAGGAGCCTGGTATCGACGAGATGACAAGGATTGCCATCGAGAAGCTCTCCAAGAATCCTAACGGTTTCTTCCTCATGGTGGAAGGCAGCAAGGTGGACTGGGCTGCTCATGACAACGACGCTATCGCGATGGCTACCGACTTCCTCGCCTTCGACCGTGCCTGCCATGAGGCTTTCGAGTTTGCCAAGCGCGACGGAAACACAGCCGTTATCGTGGTTCCTGACCATGGCAACAGCGGCATCAGCATAGGCAGAAGAGACCAGGGAGACTACTCCTCACGCTCTAAGGAACAGCTCTTTGGCGCCCTGAGCAAGTATCGCATCACGGCCGACGCTCTGGCTCATAAGATAAACAATATTCCTTTTGAGGACCTTCAGAAAACATTCCGTGAAGGATGCGGTTTTGAACTTACGGAGAAAGAGGTAGAGGTCATAAAGAACTGCAAGGACTACAACAAGAGCCCTATCCCTAAGGACCAGCGCAAAGCTGTCAAGGGCGCTCTCTATAGCAGCGGTCTCAGCCGTATGATTGCCCAGATGATGACTGAGCGCACAGGACTGGCATTCACCACCAACGGCCATACAGGCGAGGACGTATTCCTTGCCTCTTATCACCCTCAGGAGACCTACCGCGCCAAGGGTATGCTCACCAACGTGCAGCTCAACGAGTATCTCTGCAACATGCTGGGCACCACCCACGCCGCTCTCGACAGCCTCACGGCTGCCAACTTCGCTTCTCATAAGGATGTGCTCATGGGCTTCCAGAACGCCATCACCACCACCAAGTATCAGGGCAAGGATGCCTTCACCCTCACAGCCAAGGGCAAGATTCAGGGCAAGAACACCATCCTCACCCTCCATGCCGGAAGCAATATCGTGGAGGTGAAAAACGGCAAGAAAATCCGCCTCGTGGAGCTCCCTGCCATCACCGTCTATGTTGACAAGACCGAGACATTCTATCTCAAGCGCGACCTCATCGACTTCGTGACGACACATTAATTTATATGAAATGAAAAAAGCATTTATCACATTATTATATATAATGTCTGCCACCATCACATTTGCCCAGGAAAAACTCGTGGCTCTCAGCTTCGACGATGGCCCCAACACCTCCACCACGGTGAAGATGCTCGACGTACTCAAGAAGCATCAGGTGAAGGCATCCTTTTTCGTCATCGGTAAGAATATCAGCAAGAAGAGCGCCAAGGTGATGCAACGTGCCTATATGGAAGGACACACTATTGAGAACCATAGCCTCACGCATACCGCTATGCCTACCCTCTCGGCCGACTCCATACGCGCAGAGATAAGTGCTACATCGGCTCTCATAGAGAAATACATCGGCGAGAAACCCCAGTTCTTCCGCCCTCCTTACATCGCCCTCAGCCGCACCATGTTCGACAACATCGACCTCGGCATCATCTCCGGCGAGGGATGTAACGACTGGGAGAACTCCGTATCCGTCGACACCCGCGTAGAGAAAATGCTCTCCTTCGCCCGCGACGGTCTCATCTTCCTGCTCCATGACTCCAAGGGCAACAACAAGACCGTAGAGGCCGTTGACCGCATCATCCCTCTCCTCCATCAGCTCGGCTATAAGTTCGTTACCGTGAGGGAGTTATTCCAGGCGAAGAACGTCACTCCCCAGAAGGGCACCATCTATACCGACATCCTCCATGCCGCTCCCTGGACGCCTTCCCAAAAGAAATAGCCCGAAATCAAAACGACCTACATACAACAGCCCCTGCATCCATCCGATGCGAGGGCCGTTTTCTTTCTAACTCTAAAGCATAGAAACTTGGGGCGAAAAGCTAAGCTTTATGGGTAGAGAAGCTATGCTTTAGGGGGCGAGAAGCTAAGCATTAGGGATTTATCACTTTCGATTAAGAAATCTTTCTGTCTTGGTATAAAGCCCTGTCTGGGCATAATAAGTGATGAAACCACGGTTTATCCATACATTCAGCTGATGTTTAGCGCGATCAACAGGCTTGTCCATCTACGCACAAAGAACTTCCAATTCTTCCTGTATGAAGGAATCACCAAGGTAAGTCGTTGTAATTCTGCTTCTTAGAAAAAAATGAACTTCCAAAATCTTCCAATTCCAAATCTTCCAGTTATTTTTTTGAGGGTTATCCTCCTCTTATTATATTATATAACTATTTAATTATTAAGTATTTATATAATCTTTAGAAAGGAAGTTTACCTTCCAAAATTAATTGGAAGAAACTGGAATTGGAAGATTACTGCATTAATCAACTACTCTCTAGTCGCCTTCTTCTTCTCCATGGCATCCTCTACAAAAGGGAAATGTTCCTCGCCATCTTTTTAAAAAGTTTTCAAAGAAAAATTTGTTGGATAACAACAAAATGCGTACCTTTGCGAGGTAATTATAGAAAATACAAGAACGGGGATAGCCCCCGAAAAAAAAAAAATAGAAACATGAAAAAGTTATTTCCAAGCCTTTTGGCTATCATTTCAGTAATGTGGCTCACACTCGCACTCTCATCATGCGTTGCAGAGGTTTACGTTTCGACGCCACAAGTTGCAGCAACCTGGAGTTTACATTATAACAACCTCGAATCTACCCCTGATGAGGTGATAAAAGAGCAGAAGGCTGTTGCTAGACAGATGGAGAGACGCACAGAGGAGATTTTCGGAAAGACTATCTTCCTTGAACAGATAGCGGTTGGTGATTCTTTGAAACCAAGCAGAGAGGGCCTACGCGTTGTGTACGACCGTTTCAGAAACGATTACGGAATCCAGAGCTACATACAACTGCTTAGGTCTATCAACGATAAATATAAAAAGAAATACATAATGAGCGTGGATTTCTATCTCCACGCCATTAACTTTGATGGTGGTGAAACAACCTATCTGTAATAATTCAACACAAAAATAGCGTGCAACTCATCAAGAGCTACACGCTATTTTCATATTATATCACAAGTATTTCTTACTTGACCTCCTCGAAAACGACTTATATTGACTATCAATGCGTTAGCATCAGGTGTTGCTCACATGTCGCAAAAATCAAAATAAGCATTGATAATCAACATGTTACAAAACCGTTGCAAAGATAAGAATTTATACCCGAATAACCAAAAATAACCACATAAAAAAGCACTATTTTGCTACATTTTCTTGATTTGGATTAGGTCTTGACAACCAGAAGTGGCAACTGAACCTTATTTCACACGTATGCGTGTGTTTTGGCATCTCTACAATCAAAAGTTTGACGAAATAATCAAATTTTGACGATTTTGCAAAAATAATTGAACGAACAGGTCAATATTTCACTTATTTTTTGTAACTTTGCAGCCAAAGGCTGCGAGTCCACAACAATCATATATGGTTGATAGGACTCCAGAACTTAGTAACTCAAGTGAATATATTATATCCAGCGATTACCTGACAATAACTTCATATGGCTAAGCTTAATAGAATACGAGTTGTTCTTGCGGAACGTGACTTGAACAACAAATGGTTGGCTGACAAATTGGGCAAAGACCAGGCTACTGTGTCTAAATGGATTACCAATACCACCCAACCCAATCTTGAAACGATGATGCAAATTGCAAGACATCTCGAATGTAATCTCGATGATTTGGTTCGCTTTGATGCCTTGCCTGAAGAAAATAATTAAAATGTAAAAGGCTATGCTGTTAAACAAACTTTACATACAGAATTTTCGTTGCTTCGGAGACTATAACGTCTCGTTCGCTCCAGGACTGACCGTTCTGTTTGGCAAAAACGGTTCTGGCAAATCTACCCTTATTCACGCTATTCACAAAGCTCTCAGTTTTGCATTCAAACGTGAAAAAGGAGATGATGCACTCAATCTTGGTGCAGGTTTCTCAGATCTAAAGCCTCGCAACTACAGCAAGGCTACAGATTTGGTAAGAGACCCTAAAACTGGTATCCCTTTTCCGATAGTCAGCATAACTGCTAATGCTACATTTGAAGGTGCACAACTCGACTGGGAGATGTATGCCTCGACCTCAACTTTCAAAGTGCAGGAGAAGAAATTTAATGAAGCGTTTGCCACACTAAAACGGCGCATCAAAGAAACTGGCAATCTGCCTATGTTTGCTTATTTTTCTGATGGATTCCCTCATGTCATGAAAGAGACAAAACTTAGCGAAGCAGAAATGTCTTTGCGCAATCTCGGTTATTTGGGATGGGACGAAGAGATGGCATACTCTGACCTTTGGACAAACCGTCTTACGAAGATCTGGACACTTTGGTATCGTGCGAATCACACGATTGATATTGAAGAAACAGCCTTACGCAATTGTGAAAATTTCAAAGCACAAGGTATAGTAAGCAAAGCTGAATATGAGGAAGATGTTCAGCTCCACAGATCGCGTCTTGAAACAGCAAACCGAGAGAAATCACGTTATGATGGTGAGGTACAGGCAATACGCAACTGTCTTATCAAATTTTCGCAGGGAGACAAGAACCTTGAAGTTAATGACATCTTTGTAAGTGTCTATGAAGAGGCAGGTCTCTGTTTACAGACTCGTGATGGCAAGAATCCTTCATTTGTAAATCTGCCCGCTGGATATAAGCGTCTTTTCTTCATGGTGTTGGATATTGCATATCGCGCATTCATTTTGAGCAACGGCAAATCTACCGATATTCCAGGTGTTGTGGTCATTGATGAGATAGACCTTCATTTACATCCAGAACTGCAGCAGTCGGTACTCTCGCGCCTAAGGAAGACATTCCCACACATTCAGTTCATCATCAGCACCCATTCGCCTTTGGTGCTTTCTGGTGTGGAAAACAAGGCAGAGAATATAGTTTATCACATGCAGGTAGAAAACGAAGAACGAACACTTACTATTCATCGAACCTATGGTTTGGATGCCAATAGTCTTATGGCAGAAAATATGGAGTCTGTTAATCGCACTCCTGTAATTGCGTCTAAGATACAAGCTATTGAAGACAGCATAGCCGCCAAAGAGCTTGCTAAGGCTAAGACACTACTTGAAGACCTCGAACAAGAAACCGCCCCTACACAGCCAGATCTTGTACGCCTTCGCGCAATTATTAACCGCTTAGCAATTATTGGTAGATGAGATTCATAGCAAAAGACTATAACACAGAAGCCGTCATGCGTCATGAAACAGAACTGCAATCTCAGCAACTTGACGAGCAGAACCTTCTTGACCAGAACATACACCCTGGACTTACAGGATCAAAATTGTGGAAAATGGTTCGTGACATTAAATTCATACCTCATTTCTGGGATCTAAAGCACCAGATGTACGACGAACAAGGAGGCTTGTGCTGCTATTGTGGTTTGAGAATTTTCAAAGACACAGAAGGCAGAAAGCAGTCCGTCGAGCATGTCATTCCTAAGAGTGTTCACCGAGAACTAGTTGGTGAATACAAGAACCTGCTCCTTGCCTGTAGCTCCACCGAGGAAGATGCCAACCTTCTTGGAGTTGACTCTACGTTTCATCCATCGCTACGACATTGTGACAACAGCAAAGACAATACAACACTGCACTACACACCTCTCATGCCCGAATGCGAAGAAGTATTCCATTACGATGCCGTGGGAAATGTCCAAGCAGTCAATGATGAAGCCAAGGAAGATGTCGACACACTCCAATTGAACTGCAATCTCTTGAAGGTTCGTCGCAAAGCTGCTCTCAATATCTTGTTTGACGAAAACAACGACCTCATTACAGATGAAGAACTTCGCCGCATCTCCATAAACATCATGGCTCGTGATTCAGACAACAGATTACCCGAGTTCTGTTTCGTGATAAAGGATGTGGCAGAATCATTAATAATAAAAAATAATTAGAAAAACAGAATATGTTCAAAATAGCTTGGGACAGAGAAACTGGAGGCGTGACACTTAGCTCGCTTGTAGGGAAAGATACTGTTAGTATCTCTCCTCGCCCTGTATTCTTTGAAGAATTGAATCTTCTTGGACTTAACACTTTGGGGTGGTCGTACCCAGAGTGTGAGGAGCCTTTGCTGTGGGCATGTAACAAAGAATACTACTATAGAGGTGACCTTGTGTTTGAGGCTAAGGATGCTAACATCTATGATAAAGCAACCATTGTATTTCAGCCGGGGAAAGAAAAGCTGAAACTGAAGCCAGTGGATGTGGCAAAGATGTTAGATCGGACCAAAGAGCAAATGTTCCTCTGCGAAAGCGAGGCGATAGAATTTATCCGTGATACGTACGACACCTATAGCGGAGCTAATCGTATGACGGAGAAGCATGCTGCCAATCAGATGGACTTTGAGGCTTTGGCTGAAAAGCAAGAAAAGAAGTCAAAACAGAAGATGGCTATTGTCAAGGAGGATTGTGAGAGTTTTGACATCATGCCATTGAGTGAAGCAGAAAAGCAGGGAAAGAAAGTGTTGAAGGCAACGAAGATAGACTATTTCCTTGCCTCATTTTCTGGAGGTAAGGACAGTCAGGTTGTGCTTGACCTCTGTACTCGTGCGCTTCCACCCGATGCTTTCCAAGTTATCTATTCAGATACAGGATATGAATTGCCAAGTTCTCTTGAACTCTACAAAGAGGTCCAGGAGCATTACCACCAGTTGTTCCCAACTTTGAAATTCAGTCTTGCCAAGAACCATGAGTCAGTTCTGAATTACTGGGATAAAATTGGTACGCCAAGTGATTCTCATAGATGGTGTTGTACGATAATGAAGACAGCACCTCTTTATAGAATGCTTAAAGTACCTGGAACAAATAAGCAAGCAAAAGTACTTACTATCGATGGTGTTAGAGCCGAAGAGAGTGTAAGGCGTTCTAACTATGAAAGAATAGGTAAAGGCAAACACACCAATATAACAAACGCACATCCAATAATAGGATGGAACGCAGTAGAAATCTACCTTTACCTCTTTAGGTATAATCTTCCGATAAATAGATCATATAGAGATGGTAAAGCTCGAGTTGGATGTATTGTATGTCCATTCTCTACGGCATGGGACGATATGATTGTTAAAAACACATATCCAAATGAGTTGAAACCATTTGAAGAACGTTTAGTTGATTGGTCAACTAAACTTGGAATTAAAGATGTTGATGTCTATATAAAAAATAGAAAATGGAAAATAAAAGCTCTTGGAAACAAAACAAATACAGACGTAGCTTTCCAAGAGAGTTCTGCTAATTTTATCGCAAATATAGTAAACCCGAATGATTCCATTTATACTTGGATACAAACACTCGGAGATTTCACTGTTTCAAAAAACGAAGGCAGAGACGAAGGTGAATTGCAATTTCAGAACGCCGTTTATCACTTTGAAACATTCTATTCTGAGAATGGAAAAATCAAATTTGTTCTCCATAATACGAATAGTAAACTTTCCGTTTTATTAAGGAGAGTAATGTATAAAGCTGCATATTGCGTAAAATGTGAAGCTTGTGAAGTAGATTGCCCAACTGGGGCGCTCTCAATAGTGCCAGATATTAATATCGATAAAAATAAATGCATTCATTGTCAAAAGTGTTTGAATTCACATGATCGTGGATGTATTGCAACAGATTGTATACGTATGATTAATGATACTGATAAAAAAATGGCTTTAAAGATACAAGCCTACAAGACTTTTGGTTTTAGAGAAGAGTGGCTTGAAGAATATTTAATCGACCCAGAGGAGTTCTGGAAAGATAATTCTTTAGGAACAGCTCAGGTTGATGGTTTTAAAGCATGGCTTAAGGATGCTGAGATTACAGATACAAAGAATACTATTACCGAGTTTGGACAAATGATTCACGAAATTCATATGAATGATAGTGATTTGGCATGGGAATTAATTTGGATTAACTTGTCTCGCAATTCGTTTATAGTTAATTGGTTTGTTAACAACATACATCAAGGTCAAGTATATGACAAGAAATCATTGTCTGACGCAATAAGTTCATCAGTCCCAGGAGCACCTACAAGAACGATAGATAATGCTATTGCAGCTCTTATTCAGACATTCTCTTACTCTCCTGTGGGAGAACAATTTATGTGCTCAGTACCAGAAAGTAAGAATACCTACAAAAGAGACGAGTATTTCGATCTTTCCAATATCGGGTTAGCTTATGGCATCTATAGGTTTGCTGAACAGATTGGAACAAAATCACTACGAGTGTCTGATTTCTATTCAGATGAAGCAAATGGCAGTATAAGTTCAATGTTTGGTTTATCTAAATCGACATTTGAGAAAGGACTTCGTTCTCTAAATTCAGAAACAAACAGAGTTCTTATCGCAGAGTTATCTATGGGGCTCCAACACATAACTTTGCGTGAGGATTTAAATAGTAATAATATCGTAAAAATAATGTTTGGATTGTAATGAGTACTATTCATAAAGAAATATATTCAGATATGATTTGTCGTATTAAATGTGGATCGTATCAAGGGAAGCTCATAAAAGCTAAACCGTTATTACTTCTCACAATAATCAATCTAATAGAGAAGAATATGGTCGAAAACAATATGTTTCTTTTTGATAAAACTACAGAAGAAGAATACAAACAACTATTTACTGTTCTAGGTGAAAAGTCAACCCCCTTTTTCAAACCATTCTACTATTTACAATTCGATGGTTTTTGGCATTTTAATTGGTTGCCGAATAAAAGGGAAACAAATAAACCATCAGCAAAGTTCATAAAGGAAAGTATAAGTAATGCTTATCTCGACAACGCTCTTTGGGATTTGCTTCAAGAACAAGAAATGCGAGACCATTTTCGTTCGATAATAGAGACTCACTATCTGAAATAAGACAAGTTATGGCAAAGAAATATTCTGATGCGATAAAGATTCGCGAGACTAAATCGTCTTACAACATAAAAACTGAGGAAGGAAATGAGTGGAAGAACTTCATTCCCAATGAACAATTCAACGAAATTCTACAGAAAGTTATAGGCTCTGTCAGCAACAAGGTTGTTGACGAGCATCGTTCGTTCTGGCTTGAAGGTACATACGGAACAGGTAAGAGTCATGCAGCAGCTGTAATCAAGCATCTATTATGTGATCCCATTTCTGACATTGAAGATTACATCAAAGACGAATATGGAGCGGACAAGTATGCTATCATTAGAGAATCTTTATATGCGGTAAGAGAGAAAACTCGTCTTTTCCCTGTAACTATGTATGGGCATTGTTCTATTGCTCATAAAGATGATCTATCGCTTCAGATTCAAAGTCATGTTTGCCAAGCATTGGATAATGCAGGTATACACATAACCGTCAAAACTGATTTCGACAATTATGTTTCTAATATTGAGAAGAATCCTATTATTTGGGATACCATCATAGGAAATGATCTTGAACTACAGTCATACGCTCCTGACAGAAGAAAACTCATCAAGGATTTGAGTACAGGGGATTCTGCTCTCCTTACGCTCGTAAAGAATGCGCTTCGTAAATCGGGTTTTCATGTAAGATTGGAGCAGGAGAATCTATGCACTTGGTTCTTTGAGGTCCAAAACGAACTGGCAACAAAAACAGACTATAAAGGCATTCTGTTGATGTGGGATGAATTTACGGATGTAATGTTATCGGATCTTGGTCCTTCGTTGTTGGTAGATTTGCAGGAATTGGCAGATGCAACAATGAATACAACCAACAATTCGTATTTCTTCCATATCGCACATCCATCAGCACTTGATAATCTGAAGGCTGAGGAACGTACCAAGACAACAGGCAGATACCATTACATGCACTATAACATGGAGCCTGTTTCCGCGTTCAAGATTATGTCCCGAAAGTTTGTGCATGAACAAGACAGTAATAATCCAGCCTACGCACTTTACCACGAAATGACAGATAAATACTTTGCGCAGATGCGTGAGGTATACGAAAAGTATGCTGCCACCTCGAACAATCCATTGGAGACATTGAACGATTTGAAACTTTTGTTCCCTGTTCATCCGGCAACAGCAAACATGGCAACATACTATGCTCGTGAAGTTGGTTCTTCTTCACGAAGTGTATTTGAGTTTCTTGGAGATAACAAGGCAATCAGAGACTTTCTTGACAACGAGGATTACTTTGCCAAGGGACACATGATAACGTCAGATTACCTTTGGGACTTTGTACTTGATGAGTTCAATAAGAAAACCGTGAAGTATGGTATTGTTACGGAACGATTCAATTCTTATAAGTTGCATGTCGGAAAGAAGGGTGATAGCTATCTGGCGGTATTCAAGTCTATTCTTTTGCTGAATGCATTCAATAATCTTGCAGCCAACGAGACCGTAACTCCAAGTGAAGAAAATATTCGCAACATGTATGTTGGCACTCCTGTGGATGAGGAGATGGACGACATATTAAATTGGATAAATACGGAGGGAGTTGTACAGCGTTCGCCACAGGGTATATATGAGATTCGATTCTCGGCACTTGACACAAAGGAAATCGAAGACATAAAAGCTAGTCTTCTTAATGGTGAATATAAGTTCACTTCGCAGTTGTTGAAGTTCAGTGATACTGCAAGTAAGGAATTTGAGAAGAAATTAAAGATGGTTAACCGACCTTATGCATTTGAGTTCTTCTCTGAGGACAGCAATGAATACACTCTTCTTAATAAAATAGAAAATGGAAGGAAGAGTGCCGAGACATACGAGCTTTATCTTGCATTGATGATGGCTCGTAATAATGCAGAACTGACGACGCTTAAAGACATAGCATCAAAAGCTATGAATGACGAGCGTTTCAAGAACGTAGCCTTTCTCGTATTTGATACTATGATAGAACCGTTGGAGTATGACCGATTTATTGAGTATCAAGCTAATGCCGTGTGTTCAAATAAACATGGCTATGCAGAACAAACAAAATCGCATACAGATAATGCCAAGGCGATTATTGCCGACTGGATGAAGAATATAAATTCTGGTACATGTACGGTTTATCTGCAAGGTGACAGCACATCCATTTCTGCAAGAACTCTGCCAAATGTTATAAACAGTAGTATTGCTCCAAGAGTATTCTCCTCTGGGCCTGAGTCTTTGGAAATTCTTCGTCTTAAGGCGCCCTCAACATGTTGGGTAAAACAGTTCTCTAATAAGTCTGCCGACACTGTTCTTTCATTCAACACGAAGGATGAAATAGTCACACGCTGTATTGGTCCTGCAAAGCATATTCCTTTGCTGCTCCAAGATAGCGTTGATGACAACCTCCAGTTCAAGCAAGATATTGATCAAAAGCATCCTTTGTATATCGTCTTCAAGTTTGTCAAGTCAAAGATTGACCATAGTGACAAGCAGAATGTCTTTAATTTTGCAGAAAAGTTCAAAGAACTGACAATGGCTCCTTATGGTCTATTTAAGTCTCATGCTGGCTATGGAATGCTGGCATTTGCGTTGCGCCCTTATGTGGATAAAGTGTTTGATACTACAGGTAAGCCTATCAACGCCCAGAGAATGCAAGAATTGATTGATGACACATTCAAGATATGGGATGGAGCATCAAGCAACACACACAAGGTTGATGTAAAATTTGAGACCAAAGAGGAGGGCTCTATTGCAAAGGGACTTATCTCCATGTTCCAACTTGGAAAACTGAAAGACTATAAGGATGTAACAAGTCTTACAGATGCTCGCTGGGCTTTGCGTAATGGATATTGTCCACAGGCAGGTTATCCTCTATGGGCGATTAAATATTGTGATAAGGTACAGGCTTTAAATTGTAAGGATAAGATTTGCAATCTTACAGATAACATCATAACTATCTATACGGAGGTTGGTGCTAAAAATCCTGCCTTGATGGTGGAAACTGATAATCTTATTACAGAAGTACGCTTTGAATATACTCCATTACTAAATTATGAAGAAGAGAACAATTTCGAAAAGGGATTCTACAACTATCTAAAAGCTGATACTATCGTTAACCTTGCAGATGAGGATTATGATAAGGCTTTGGCTTACATCCGCCAACACATGGAGGGTGGTGTAGGTTTATGGACGGAAACTGCAGTAATAGAGCAGTTAAAAAACTGGAAGTTAAGTCTCATGCCACCTACGCCACAGCCTTCGATCTATAATCCATCTGATGAAATTGGAAATGAGAACGGTGGCCGTGTAGCAGATGAATCAACACCTTCAGAAAGACAAAATCAGGCAAAAGAAAAGATACAGTCAATAGCCACAGTAGATGAAGCAAAA
Organism: Prevotella sp.; assembly: GCA_045627725.1. Lineage (GTDB taxonomy): Bacteria > Bacteroidota > Bacteroidia > Bacteroidales > Bacteroidaceae > Prevotella. Next base: position 43,302 of record JAZQOH010000036.1, read on the forward strand.
AGAATACTTGATGCTTTATGCGACTTGGGGTTGGATTCAATCTTTAACATCATATTGAAGTAAACGACTATGCTTAAAACCTTCACTAGTTTGGAATCCCTTCTTTGGGAGGTGCATGCAGATCGCAACATTGAGGGCGATGGCGCAAGCACCGCCAACAGGTTTCCTGTGCGTTTTGTTCTCTTCGATAATTTCCGTGATTGTTCCACGTTTGTTGAGGACTGCTTGCACCTACCAAACATTGCCATTCAGCGTATAGAGGATTGGATGGATGAGGAATATCCTGATCAGTTTAGATCTCATAAGTTTATTGCTGACAAGATTCTTCAATTGATACAAGAGCATCCAACAGAGTATAGGATTATTATGCCTTTCTCCGAACTTGCCAGATTCTATAATAACGAACCAGGCAGAACGGAGTTTGATGCTCTTATTTCAACAGTGAAGGGATATGACACGAGCAAGATAGGTTATGAGCATAAGCAGAGAATCTATATTCCTATAGTTGGACTTGAGGGTAAGATGCAGCATTTCAGAGATGACTCTCAGTCATTTATCTGGTATTACCATAATGCTGATCATCAACTTGATTACAGGCTGATTCTTACCAACAATACAACGTATGGCGTACAAGGACTGGAAACCAAGTATAACATAGCCCATAATTTGACAAAATGGTTGGGTTACTGGAAATATCCTGATTTGAAACAGAATATTATAAGCGTCTCTCGCTCAATATTCTCTCATGAGGGTTATGCAAAGCCTGACAATGCCTTTACTTTCTGTACATGTAAGAATGCTTATCAGTTCCTCACTAAAGGCTTGAAACTTGATGTTGACTGCATTCCTTATCTTGAAGAAGAGAATGTTTATTGGGAAATGCTTGCAGCCAGAATAGACATAAATAGTTTCAAGTTTGAAAATTTCTTCAATGAGCAATTTGGTATCTATAACCTGGCTGACTATAAAGTGTTCTTTGAAACATGGTTTAAGAACAAACAGCCATTTATGCGATGGCTATTGGCTAAATACTATGTTCATAAGTTTTGTGACAGAGGGTATATTTGTCGCGTCCTGCAACAGCTTGATGGTTACAGCGATACGGCATTTGCAAAAGCATTAGCTTTGACAATATTTAGTTTGGAAGAGCCAGAGTCTTATATTGAGGAAAGACAAGAAGGTCTAAAACAAGGGGCAAAGAACGGAATGGAACTTACTCCTGACGTTCAAACCTATCTCATTTCTAAGATTGCAGAAATAGAAGTTAAAACAGGCTTTTTGTCTGCTATCAAGTATGTTTCAAATTTATCATACGCAGAAAAAGCACTTGTCATCGAGTGGTATAAAGTTGGTAAGATTTCAAAGGAAGACCTCATTGAACTTTATCCCGACTTGTATTATTATATGGGCAAGACGGTCGCTTCTGCTGAAGATACTTGGGTTCTTGACTATATGGACAAATATAAGGAGGCTAAAGTAAAGAATGAATATACTGACGATGTTAAGAATTACATACTCACAAAGAACCAGAATAACGTAGAGCACTTCAAATGGGCAAATAAGTTCTCTACTACAAAAACTCTATTGAGTATGCGCTCTGACATTCAGTGTTATCTATGGATTGATGGCCTTGGTGTGGATTGGATCCCTTTCATTGGTCAGATAGTGAAGGAACATGAGTCGGAAGGTTATTATCTTAATGAGACTTATGTTGCTACTGCAAAAGTTCCTACAAGGACAGATATCAACAAGGAAGATATTCGGGCGTTGTCTGGTGGTTTATTTGAGAAGAAAGGTGATTTGGATGAGATTGCTCATTCATGCAGACCTTATCCTAAGTTCATTATAGACGATTTAGAAACAGTCAGAAAGGCTATACATAAATTTTTGTTAGAACATCCAGGGGTGAAGATAGCCATCGTTTCTGATCATGGCATTTCGTATTTATCGCAGTTGCTTCCTGGATATAATCTGAAGGGATTCAAGTCTGATCACTATGGTCGTGTGGCTGAAACGTCAACACAGAGTAAGACTCCTGTTGTTGCTGATAACAAATATGACATCATCAAGATGCCAGACAATAAGACAATCTATCTCTGTGCATTGAGGCATGAATCGCTTATGGCAAAAATCCCTGAAGGTATGGGATGTCATGGAGGTTGTACGCCAGAAGAGCAGTTGGTTCCTATCATGATCATTTCGCCAGAGAAGAATGTTGCCACATGGCGTGCTTCACTAAAATCATTCGAGGTGGAGGAAGCAAATCCAATTATCGTATATGAGATTGCGGGATTGGATGTTACTCAAACGCCATTCATCGAGTACAATAACAAGAATTATTCTCTAAGTGCTAAGGGATGTATCTATACAAGCGAGAGATTGCCACTTGTAAAGGACGTTACTAAAGTTAGACTCAGAATTGGCACTTGGGAGAAAGAAGATACATTTACAATTAAGATGGCCGTTGTGGAAGACGACCTGTTTGATTTCTAAGATATGAATACAAATATAGTTCAGAAAGTTCAAACATATTTAGGTACACAAGCTTTATACAAGGATAGTGCAACCACAGGTAATCTGTTCGCTGGCCGAAACTTGCCTTCGTTTGTGAAGGACTACCTGCTGAAGAAATATGCTCATGGTGAGGAGGTCGATCGTAATGGCCTTTCTTCATTCCTTGATAAAGTCATGCCTACAGGTGACATCCGTAGTCAGCTGATTTCTGGTCAGGATATTACTTTGCTGACAAGATTCTCTGTGAATATTGATTTGGTGCATAATGTGCGTCGTTTTGGTATTCCTGATCTTGGTATCAAAGAGCGTGAAGGACAGATTCCTGAATATGTAGCGTCAAAGCATCCCGAGTTGGTTGATGGCGAGATGTGGGGCATTATCAAGATGTGCTTATTGCCAGATGATGAAGGGAAGAAGAGCCACGTTGAGATGGTTGACTTCAAACCTTTTAAACCCTATACGTCTGTCGATGTTAGTTTTATTCAGAATGTACGCAAGAATTTTACAACTCCTGAGTGGATTGATTTGATTATTTCATCCATGGAGTATGAACCAGATTCGTTCGAGACAATGCATCAGAAGTTGGAGTTTATTACTCGTCTTCTGCTGTTTGTAGAACCTCGTCTGAATGTCGTGGAGTTAGCACCAAAAGGGACTGGTAAATCTTACGTATTCAACAATATCAGTAAATATGGTTGGCTTGTCAGCGGTGGTAAGGTTACTCGTGCAAAGTTGTTC
>JAZQOH010000037.1:0-34819 GCA_045627725.1 Prevotella sp.
CCTCGAAGGTGTTGAAACAGTATGGCGCGGAAATGCTTATCAGGTACCTGTAGCTGTAGGTGAAGATGGCACACTCGTTATTGGTATCCGATCAACAAGTGGAGCAGAAGACTGGAGTGTTATTGACAATGCCCGTCTCACATACTACGGAACAAACTCCAGCATCGACACTGGTATCAGCGCAATCACTTCAAGCAAGACAAGCAGTACAGCTGTTTACAGCATCAGTGGCGTAAAGGTTGCTGATAGTCTCAATGGTTTGAAGAAAGGCATGTATATTCTGAACGGTAAAAAGTATATGGTTAAATAAAACAGATAATCAAAAACAGAAAAACCGTAAGGGGAGAACAAGCATAAAAACTAACTATAAGCTAAAAGCTAACTAAACTATTATCAAATAAATATGAAGAAAATTCTTATCACTCTGGCATTAGCGCTTCTGGCTGGAACTGTCATGGCACAGCGCTTCACCGACAAGCTTGACCGCGGACTTATCGCTCAAAAATCTACAACAGGAGTATATCTCAGCTGGCGTATTCTTGGCGAAGAGTATTACAATGTAAAATACAATGTGTATCGTGATGGTATCAAGGTTAATGATGCTCCACTTTCTGTATCAAACTTCAAGGATGCAAGCGGAACAACAAGCAGCACATACACCGTAAGCGCTGTTGTCAATGGCGTAGAACAAGCTCAAAGCAAGAGTGCATCAGTATGGAGCTCAAGCTACAAGGAAATTAAGCTTGCTCACCAAGGCATCAAGTCAACTCTCGTTCCTAATGATGCTTGCTGCGCTGATGTTGATGGCGATGGCGAGGTTGAAATCCTGATGAAGTTCGACAACCAGAGCGAGATGGCACAGAGCTATCCAAAGAATGGTCCTGTTATTGATGGCGTCGCAACAAAAGAATATTCCATCTTTGAAATCTTCAAGATGAACGGAGATCGTCTCTGGTGGGTTAACTGCGGCCCTAACATGGGTGACTTCCAGAACAATGAACAGAACATTGTTGGCTATGACTGGAACATGGACGGCAAGGCAGAGGTGGTGATGAGACTGGAAGAAGGCTCGTCAATTCACTATGCTGACGGTACGGTATATACCATCGGTGCTGACGGAAAGAACGGCACTGCATGGAATAACTATCGCGGTGCTACAGGTGGTGGTACCAACTGGTTCATGTGCGTGGGTAATGAATTCCTCGTATATTGCAATGGCGAGACAGGTAAGGTATATGACATCGTCAGCTATCCTCTCGCACGACTGGAGCCAGGAGAGGCTGACCTGAATGCTGCTTGGGGCGACGGTTATGGTCACCGTGCAAGCAAGTTCTTCTTCGGTGCGCCATATCTTGACGGCAAGAAGCCAAGCATCTTCCTCGCACGAGGAATCTATACACAGATAAAGATGTGTGCATTCGATGTGGATACTGCTACGAATAAGCTGAAGAAGCGCTGGGATTGGCGCCAGACAAGTGGTGGATTCTGGATGTGGCAGGGCTATCATAACTTCGGAATCGCTGACGTTGACATGGATGGTCGCGATGAAATCTGCTATGGCTCGATGGTAATCGATGATAACGGTAAGGGACTTTCAACGACAGGTCTCGGTCATGGCGACGCACAGCATTGCGGCGATTTCAACCCTTATATCCACGGACTTGAGATATATGCCTGCAACGAAGACCAGCCAGGCAACAACTATCGCGATGCCACGACAAGTAAGCTCTACCATCGCTTCTCATCAGGCAATGATGATGGTCGCGCCATGGCAGGTAATTTCACCAATGCATATCCTGGAGGACAGGGCTGCTCTGCGCGTGAGGGACTCATCTCTCTCGTATATAACGATGCTGCTCCCGGACTGAGCGCAACAGGTGTCAACACTAACTTCCGCATATATTGGGACGGTGACTTGCTTGAGGAGACATTCAACTATGTGAACGGCAAGAATAGTGAGGGTTGTATAGCAAAGTATGGTAGCTGGTCGCCTATATATACATGTGCTGGCTCTATGACAAACAATGACACTAAGGGCACTCCTTGCTATCAGGGTGACATCTTCGGAGACTGGCGCGAAGAGATTATCATGCGTACAGCAAGCAACAATATCCGTATCTATTCTACTCCTACTCCTACAAAATACCGCAACTACACCCTCTGGCATGACCATCAGTATCGCAATGCTATGGTATGGCAGATGTGTGGATATAACCAGCCACCTCACACAAGCTATTTCCTCGGTGAACTGGAAGGTATCACAATGGCACCTCCACCACTCATCATGACTGACCGCACAGAGGTGAAGGACGGTGAGACCATCGGTGCTGCGCTCAACGATAAGCATGTCATCGTATGCGAGACAGGCAACAGCAGCGTTGCCATTGAGGAAGGCGCAAAGCCTTATATCCTCACCTTCAACGTGCCTTCATGGGTGCAGGGCACAGCAGGAACAAACTATACTGCCAAGGACGCAACCATCAAGTATGACTATTACACATGCAACGTGACAGGAGGCGCCATCACTGGCGAGGCTCGTCTGGTGAAGCAGGGCGATGGTGAGCTTGTTCTTCCAAAGGTGGATATGACACATACCGGTGCTACTGACATCTGGGAAGGTAAGGTGAAGTTTGACGGCACGATGCAGAAGAGTCCTCTCTGGCTCAATCGTTTTACCGAACTGCACAGCGACGGTGGTGTCTTCATGGATATCAAGGCTGGCTATGATGCAAAGATATTCCCTGGCGGCAAGGATAATGTAGGTACCATCAAGGTTGACTCAACACTCTTCCTCGACTATGGTGCTCATCTTATGATTGACATCAATGGAGAGGATTGTGACAAGATTGTGGCAAAGCACATCAAGAGCGTGAAGAAGACGGGTGATATATGGACTAAATATGGTCCTGAGTTCATTCAGCCTATCATCGAAGTGTCAAGCAGCAACCTTGAGGCAGGTGACTATGTCATTGCTGAGGCAGAAGACCTTGAGGGCAGCGTTACCAATTTCAAGATTGTTGGCGTGAAGGATTTCAAGACAGGACTGAAGTTCGCTGACGGCAAGCTCATCCTCACACTCGGCTCTACACGTGGCGCAGAGGCTATGGTATGGACTGGTAACCAGAGTTCTACATGGAACTTTGCCAACAGTCTCAACTTCGCTGCTGCCGGTGATGAAGAGAAGACTCCTGACTACTTCGTGAATGGTGACTTCGTAGAGTTCAATGATGAGGCTAAGAGCTTCAACATCAACCTTACGGAAGACCTCGAGGTGGATACGATGATGTTCAACAATAGCAAGGCATACACCCTTCAGGGAGAAGGCAGCATCAAGTCTGGTGCATACGTGAAGGAGAATACCGGTACGGTGACTATTTCGACAAAGAACACATACACAGGTGGTAACTTCCTCAAGGGCGGTACTACTATCGTTTCACAGCTTTCAAACAGCGTTAATCCTATAGGAAACCTTGGTGGTATAACAACAAATACGAATAAGTTCACACTTGAGAATGGCGCTGTTCTTCAGACTACAGTTGCTGTCACCAATGGTTCGCCTCTGCGTATGATAGGAGAGCAGGGTGGTGTCATCAACAACTCTGGCGACTTCGTTATGGAGAAGCCTTTCTATGGCACAGTGCTTACAAAGAAGGGTAGTGGATGGTTGAAGACAAGTGCTTCGGGTGCTGGTCTCACACGCATGATTATTGCTGGCGGTACGGTGCAGAATGGCAGTGGTAATGCAGCCCAGACTGTTGAGTTCCAGGGTGGCTCGCTCGTTGACAACGTGGGCACAAGCAACGCGATGTATATTCCAAAGGGCAAGGCTGGCTCATGGACTACAGGTAATCGTTGCACATACTCAAACCGTATCACTGGTGAAGGAACGATAACCATCTACTGTGCAACAGAGAAGGGCTCGAACTATTACGCTACACGTACTCCTCTTGCTCTCAATCTCACCAACTTTGCCGGCACTATCAAGCCAAATGCAACATATACTGCAGATGGCCGCTTCACTCTCAGCACCTCTAACGGTTCCAATACTTGCACCTTCGATATCCCTGCTGGCATCATTGTGCAGAACGAAGGCAAGACAATGAGCATCGGTGCTGTCACTGGCGAGGGTACTCTTGGTGGCAGCTGTGCATTCTCTAACGGTGCCAGCATAGGTGCTAACACATGGAATGTGGGTAATGAGACGAACTTCACCTTCAAGGGTAAGGTGGAGAGCAATGCAAGGTTCAACAAGATGGGCACAGGTACGATGACTGCTTCCGGTGCATGGACCACAACAGGTGCCGTAGCGGTGAAGGAAGGTACGCTTAAGATTAATAATAAGGTGACACTTGGAACCGGTGCTCTCACCGTTGCTGAGGGTGCTACACTCCAGTGCACAGGTTCTTCTATCAGCACCAAGCTCAACAATTCCTCAATCACTATCAACGGTACGCTGAAACCTCTTACCGTGGAGACTGCAGCCATCGGTTGTATCGGCTTCGACAATAAGAATGTAACAATCAGTCAGACTGGTACGCTCCGTCTCGGAATAGGAAAGGCATCTACCAGTGAGACGACGATGAGTGGCTGCTATCTTGATGGTGCTAACAAACTCACTATCAACGGTACTATATCGCTCTTCTTCCCTTCTACCTATCAGCCAAAGGTGGGTGATGAACTGCGTATCTGGCGTAATGTGACATCGTTTACAGGAAGTCCTATCATCATCTGCGATGACATGAACATCGAGTTTGATGAGTCACGACTTTCGGAGGGTGTGCTCGTTGTGAAGTCTGTTTCTACAGGCATCAAGGGCATTCATGCAGATACTGAAGACAATGGTGCAAGCTATAGCATCAGTGGACAGCGCGTGAAGGATAATGCCAAGGGCATCATCATACGCAATCACAAGAAGGTAGTTAAGAAGTAGCCTAATAAATTATGAAAACACTATTGAGATTATTCCTGTGTTCTATGATAATGTTTGCATCGGTAAGCAATGCCGATGCAAACACTACGCAGACAACGGATCAGGTGACAGGTTCAGTGACTGTGAGCAATGATGTTGACTATGTCATCACCAATGCGACACCTTTTGCTACGGCAGGCAGCGTTGATATCACAAACACTGAGCACGCCGTGGTAATCATAAAGCGTGTGAAGCCAAGTGTTGTTATAAGCACATGGCTCAAGAACCATGTATTCATCAATGGACAGCAGGCTGTCAATGGCACTAACTGTCAGGTGAAGATGTATGCAGAGGGTGCTATCATCATGCCTTACGCAAAGGATATCAAACCTCTGACCGTATATTCCGAGCAGAACTTCGGCGGCACATCTGTCAATAGTTTCGGCTTGGAGAACACTGGTGGCTATATGAACACGCTGACAGAGGAAAAGTTGAACAACCAGATACGCTCGTTCAAGCTCAAGCGCGGCTACATGGTGACGTTCTCCACGCTCCCTTCCGGTTATGGATACAGCCGTTGCTTCATCGCTGACACAGAGGATTTGGAGTTTGCCACTCTCCCTGCCGTTCTCGATAAGACCATATCTTCCTATCGTGTGTTCCAATGGTATGATGCTCCAAAGAAGGGCGTAGGCAGTGACACACGTGGTGACTATGTGTCGCTCGTAGGAGGTGGCTGGTGCTATGACTGGGCATTGGGAAGCAACCTGCTCCCTGATATTGAGTGCGTTCCTAATCATATCTACGAAGACTGGCCATCATCATCGGCATGTGGTGGTGTGACATATTCCTGTCATCTCAAGACAAACAATGAGCCAGGCAACTCGGCTGATGATCATCCTCAGTCTGTGGAGCAGGTGCTTGCTAACTGGCAGAACCTCATGCGCACAGGTCTTCGCCTTTGTTCGGAGTCCTCTCACGATGGTAGCATGGGACACTTAAAGGCATTCATGGACTCTATCGATGCACGTGGATGGCGTTGTGACATCCTCGACCTTCACTGCTACTGGGCTCAGGGCACGTTCAATAACATCAACTGGTATATCTCAGAGTATGGCAAGAACCGCCCTGTATGGATTTCGGAATGGGTATGGGGTGCCTCATGGAATAATAATGGAGCCTTTGCCGTGTCAAACCGTGGTGATTTCTATGGTAATCAGGATAATACCTACAACGGCACGAAACCTATTCTCGAACAACTCAATGCAAATGACCGCGTAGAGCGCTATGCTTACTGGAATTCAGAGGCAGACTGCTCAAAGATATATCGCGGAAAGGAACTGTCGAAGCTCGGTGAGTATTATCGCGATATGGAGACAGGCGTGGGATATAAGAAAAAGTATGACTATATACCAAAGAATCCACGTCAGTATGCTCCTACAAATCTCAAGGCAGAATATGATAAGGAAAATCATAAGGTGGTACTTACATGGCATGACGGCAATGGTGAATATAATCGCTCCATGGTAGTGGAACAGCAGACACCAGGCAGTTCGACATGGACGACTATCTATACTCCAGAGCAAAAGGAAGAGGCTGCAGACTATAATTTGGAAGTAGAGGGACGTGACGGATATAAGTATCGCGTCGTCGTGGAAGATCTTCTGAACAAGAAGCGCTATTCCAATGTAGCATCTGCCGTGAATGATAATCTCACCATAGGCGATGAGGTGAGCGTAGGCGAGGAAATATGGTTCCTCGGTGGTAACATGCTCCTCAATGGTGATTTCTCCCTCGGTCTTCTCGATTGGACAAATGGTAAGGGCGAACCACTCTCACAGCCTTATTTTGAGGCAGTGCCAAAGGGAGGCGTGAACAATGGTCCTTATCTCCAGACCTATGGCGATTCCTCTGATAAGCTCTCTGAACAGTCAGTGCGCAGAACTTTTGAACTTGAAGAGAACGGACACTATTACGTTCAGGCTGCAGGTTGCAACGGTTCGGGAAGTAATCAGAAAATCTCCACTACAACGAATGAGAGCATAGAACTCTACACAAGGGTGTCACTCCCTTCTGTGACGCAATGGGCTAAGCAGGGCATTGGCTTTGCCACTACGACAGACCAGCTGCTTATGATACAGTTTAGATCGTGTGGCGGAAAGTCTCAGTTTGACGAGGTGGTTGTTGCAAAGCTTTTCCCAACACGTGAGGAGGCACTTGCTGATGCACTTGTCTGGGCAAAGAAGCGCGCAGAACTTTTCAAGACATACAACACTCAGTATCCAACTCTCAATGCAGAGATTGATGAGGTTATAGCATCGTGCACATCTGCGAAGGAAGTCTTGGAGGCTGTAGAGAATGCCGTTGCTGCCGTCAATCAGCTTAACGAACTCAAAGGCAACTGCAACGAGGCGCAAATCCTGTGCGAACTGAAAGCTGAAGGCTATGATGTGTATGCCAAGGCACTTGCCGACGTTGAAGCAGCAGTAACGGCAAAGAGCGTCAGCGAGGCTTATGCTGTCATTAAGGGTGCCGATTATCCTTATATAATAGACAATGAGAGTATCGTTTCCGGAAACTTCTCTTCTGGCACTACAAACTGGAGCCTGAAGCAGGGCACATATAAGGACGGTGACCAGCGCACTGCCACACAGGCAGGCAAGACATGCTGGAATGCGTGGTGGAGCGGTATCAGTGCTTCGCAAGGCAAGAGCAAGACTATGGCTATTAAGCAGAGCATAGGAAAACTGCCTCATGGTTTCTATGCCCTCGAAGCAAAGGCTTCCACACAGCATTACTGCGTGACTGATCAGCATGCCTTCCTTGAGTTTGACGGTAAGACTTATTCGTCAGCCCCTATGCGTTATGGTCTGTTGGATATTCCTTCCATTGCAGATAAGGATAAATGGGAGACACTCGTCACTCCTTATGTTTTCCTGACAGAGAACGATGCCATCACCATCGGTTTTGAAGGTTCCAAGGAAGGCGCCATAGATAATGCATGGCATGCTTACGCTTCGCCAAACAATACAGGAGACCGTCGCGAGGGATGGTGGAATGCTACTGATTTCCAGCTTAGGCATATTCCTGCATATCAGCGTAAGATGGGTGAGACTCCATGGCATACCATTTGCCTGCCTTATCAGATAAGTGTGCCAGAAGGTGTCACTCTCTATCAGCTTGCAGGCATAACAGCCGACTCAACGCGTATATGCCTTGAACCTGCACAGACTTTCGTTCCTGGCACTCCATACGTATTCAAGTGTGAGAATCCTGTTGCATTGTTCTTTGAGACAGGACAGAAGGTGACATCTGCACAGACTAATGTCAATGGTCTTCGTGGCAATCTTGTTCCTACAGCCAAGTTCCCACTCAAGGCACTTGTGCTCGAAGGTGATGAATGGACCTACGTTACGGAGCGTTACCCTATGCGCGAATATGAGGGATACATCTATAAGGTGGAACAGTTGAAGGTTCTCGATGGATGGAACGGAGAGTTCCTCTGGACTAAAGGTCTCGTTTCCGATAAGAAGATTGAGGATGCAAAGACTGGCGTTGAGCATATCGTAGTTCGTGACAATGCCCCTTCTCCTTTATATAATATAGCTGGACAGCGCATTACTGATGCGAAACATGCTAAGGGCATAGTTATTACTAAGAACAAAAAGACATTGATAAAATAATATGAAGAATAAACATCTAATATTGTCTATTATGGCAATTTCAGCACTCGCAGGATGTAAGCCTGGAGGAAACAGCGAATCTCCTGTTGTGGAGGTGGAGAAGACTGTCAACAGTTTGTTGCAGAAGAGTACTAACAAGCACGCTATCGAGTCGTTCAATGAGATTACTACCAATGACTACCGCGAGGCAATCAAGGAAGGTATGAAGGCTCAGAAGGCTGAGATAGACGCTATCATCAAGAATACTGAGGCTGCTACGTTTGAGAACACTATCGTGGCTCTCGACCAGAGCGGTAAGCTTCTGGAGCGCGCCGAGATGACAATGGGTCCTCTTGAGAGCAGTAACTCTACTGATTCTCTCCGTGCCCTCGACAAGGAAATGTCGCCAGCATTGTCTTCTCACAGCGATGATATCTATATGAACGAGGCACTCTTTACCCGCGTGAAGAAGGTGTATGATGAGGTGGATTCATCAAAGCTCGACAAGGAGCAGCTCAAGCTCCTCAGCAATATCTACAAGCGATTTGAGCGCAACGGTGCAAACCTCAGCGATGCTGATAAGGAGAAGCTCCGCGACCTCAACCAGAAGATTTCTGCATTGCAGATTCAGTTCTCACAGAACTTGCTCCATGAGACCAACAACACATACGTGACAGTGGATAAGATTGAGGATCTCGCAGGTCTTCCACAGGCTAACATTGAGCGTGCTGCCGAGATGGCAAAGGCTAACGGTCAGGAGGGTAAGTGGATGTTCAACATGCAGAGAGCATCGTGCAACCCTGTGCTGCAGTACTGCACTAACCGCGAGCTCCGCAAGAAGGTGTATCTCGCTTACTGCAACCGTGGCAACGTAGGCAACGAGTATGACTCAAAGGATATCTGCCGTCAGCTCGTTCAGCTTCGCCTTGAGCGTTCAAAGCTCATGGGCTTTAAGAACTGCGCTTCGCAGATTCTCGACACTCGTATGGCGAAGACACCAGAGGCTGTATATAACCTCCTCGACCAGATTTGGACTCCTGCCGTGGCAAAGGCAAACGAAGAGCTTGCTGATATTCGCGAGGAGATGAAGAAGGACGGTCTTGAGTGCGAGCCAGAGGGTTGGGACTATATGTTCTACAACAACCGTGCCCGTATGACGAAGTATAACTTCGACGAGAACGAGGTATCTGAATACTTTGAGATAAACAATGTGCTGAAGGGTATCTTCTATGTTGCAAACCGTCTCTATGGCGTTAGCTTCAAGGAGGTGACAAGTGATGTTCCTTCGTACGAAGAGACAGCAAAGGCGTGGGAGGTATATGACAAGAACGACTCCCTTCTCGCCATCTTCTACAGTGACTACTATCCTCGCGATGGTAAGCGTGCCGGTGCTTGGTGTACACATTTCCGCAGTCAGTCATACGAGAACGGCAAGCGTATCGAACCAGTCGTTGTTAACGTATGCAGCATGACGCCTCCAAGTTCTGACCAGCCTGCCCTGCAGTCTATCGACAACGTGACAACGATGTTCCATGAGTTCGGTCATGCTCTCCATGGCTTTATGCGCGATGTACACTATAGTGGCGTTGGCGGTGTGGAGCGCGACTTCGTAGAGCTTCCTTCGCAGATCAACGAGCATTGGGCAACAGAGCCAGAGGTGCTTGCCATCTACGCAAAGCACTATAAGACAGGCGAGACAATCCCTGAGGCTTTGGTGAAGAAGATGGACGAGTGCAGCAAGTACGGTCAGGGCTTCGCTACTGTGGAGTATCTCGCAGCGTCATACGTTGACATGGACCTTCACGTTCTCACAGAGGTGCCAGAAGACTTCGACGTGATGAAGTTTGAGGAGCAGAAACTTGCTGAGCGCGGCATCCCTCGTCAGATACAGCCACGCTATCGTGTAACAAACTTCTCCCATACTATGGGTGGTGGCTACACAGCAGGTTACTACAGCTACATCTGGGCTGAGGTGCTCGATGCTGATGGTTTCGAGGCATTCAAGGAGACTGGCGATATCTTCAATCAGGATATGGCGCAGAAGTTCCGCAAGTATGTCCTCACCCCTGGTGGCATCGATGATGGCATGACTATGTATAAGAATTTCCGCGGCTCAGAGCCAAAGATTGATGCGTTACTGAGAAACAGAGGACTTAAGTAAAATGAAAAAACTTCTTTCTTTACCACCAAATCTTGTGGACTGCTTCCACGACGTGACGGAACTGCCTCGCGAGGAATGGTTCTGCACCAATGACCCTGTGGGCAAGAAACTCGGTTCGGGTGGCGGCACCACATGGCTCTTGCAGCAATATGAGAAGTCGGAGTGCTATTCCGATAACGATAGTATAGACACGAGCAAACCGGAGAAGCGTCTCATCCTCCATGCAGGAGGACAGAGTCGCCGACTCCCTTCCTACGCTCCTTCGGGAAAGATACTCACGCCTATCCCTGTCTTCAGATGGGAGCGTGGACAGCGTATCTCGCAGGATTTGCTTTCGTTGCAGATTCCTCTCTATGAAAAGATAATGAACGCTGCACCGGAACGTTTGCGCACTATGATAGTGAGTGGCGATGTGTATATCCGTGCTGAGGAGCATCTGGGAGAGATTCCTGATGCAGATGTTGTGTGCTATGGTCTTTGGTTGGGACCTGAGATTGCCACCAACCATGGCATCTTCGTTTCTTCTCACAATGAGCCAAACAAACTGAAGTGTATGATGCAGAAGCCTTCTGCACAGACACTCTCGCAACTGCTCCATAAGAACTACTACCTCACCGATATAGGCATCTGGCTGCTTTCTGACCGTGCCGTAGAGGTGCTGAAGGCGAAGTCGCTCAACGAAGACGGAACGATAAGGAACTATGACCTCTATAGTGATTTTGGTTGTGCTCTCGGCACTGAGCCTTCTGCCCCGGATGATGAGGTGAGCAAGCTCAGCGTTGCCATCCTTCCATTGCCTGGAGGTGAGTTCTTCCATTATGGCACCACAGGCGAAATCATCACTTCTACACTCGCCATCCAGAATAAGGTGAACGACCAGCGCGAGATAATGCATCACTCACGCAAGCCACACCCTTCGGTGTTCCTCCAGAACTCAGATGTAAAGACACAGCTCACCAGCGATAATCATCATCTCTGGATAGAGAACAGTTGCGTGAATGAGAAATGGACATTGACGAATGCCAATGTCATCACTGGTGTGCCTGAGAATGACTGGGAGATAAACCTGAGACCAGGACTTTGCATAGACATCGTACCGATAGGGGAGAAAGGCTATGTAGTGCGCCCTTACGGCACTAATGATAAGTTCCGCGGTGATATCTCAGATAAAGCGACAACCTTCCTCAATGAGCCTTTCGCTTCTTGGGCTGAGAAGAGGCAGATAGACATTGAAAGCATAGAGGGTAGAAAGGACCTCCAGAGCTCATGTATCTTCCCTGTGATATATGACATCGCCACTATGGGAAAGATGCTGGGATGGATGCTCTCCGATGCTTCTTCCTGCAATGATGCTTCTTCTGCAGAGATGAGGCAGATGTGGCTGGAGGCAGAGAAACTGAGTGCTGACGATATCTCCACCCGTGCAAACCTCCATCGCCTCACAGAGCAGCGTAGGGCTTTCCGCAGGAGTAACCTCCCTGCTATGGCAGAGAACTATCGTCATAGCGTATTCTTCCAGACAGACCTCGGCGATATGGCGAGTGAGTTTGTTCGCAATGGCTCTGATATCCCACAGCCTGTGAGCGAGGATAACACTCTCCTCACCCGCATCCATGACAATATGTTCCGCGCTGAGATGAAGCGCCTTCGCGGTGAGGATGACACAAAGGAGGCACAGGAGGCATTCTCCCTGCTTCGTCAGGGACTTACTGCCCCTATGCTTACAGAGCGTCTGTCTCCTCGCATGTCCGTCTATGGTGACCAGATAGTATGGGGTCGCTCTCCTGTTCGCATCGACATCGCTGGTGGCTGGACCGACACCCCTCCTTATTGTCTTATGGAGGGTGGTAATGTCATCAACCTTGCCATAGAACTCAATGGTCAGCCTCCTCTGCAGACATACGTGAAGCCATGCAAGGAGCACCATATCATACTTAGGAGTATCGATCTCGGTGCTTCGGAGGTGGTAAAGACTTACGAGCAGCTTGCTGACTTCTATCACGTAGGCTCGCCTTTCTCTATCCCTAAGGCGGCACTCGTTCTCGCTGGCTTCCAGCCAGGTTTCTCAGCAGAGCATTTCGAGACTCTCGAACAGCAGTTGAAGGCCTTTGGCTGTGGCATTGAGGTAACACTTCTCTCTGCCATCCCTGCAGGTAGCGGACTCGGCACGAGCAGTCTTCTCGCCAGCACCGTCTTAGGTGCGCTGAACGATTTCTGCGGTCTTGCATGGAGCAAGCAAGAGATAGGTCGCAGAACGCTCACTCTTGAGCAGCTCCTCACCACTGGTGGTGGCTGGCAGGACCAGTATGGAGGACTCCTTCAGGGCATCAAGCTCCTTCAGACAGAGCGTGGCTTCAATCAGAATCCTGTGGTACATTGGCTCCCTTCCGACCTCTATACTCAGCCTGAGTATCGCCAGTGTCATCTGCTCTATTATACGGGCATCACTCGTACGGCAAAGACTCTCCTCGCAGAGATTGTTCGTCGTATGTTCCTCAAT
The DNA here is from genome assembly GCA_045627725.1 of Prevotella sp. Lineage (GTDB taxonomy): Bacteria > Bacteroidota > Bacteroidia > Bacteroidales > Bacteroidaceae > Prevotella. Next base: position 13,233 of record JAZQOH010000037.1, read on the forward strand.
AACCACGATGAGATAGCCCTTCTCCGCAATATGAAGGAGCACACGTTGAATCTCTATGAGACCATCCAGCGCAACGACTTCGAAGGTCTCGGACGTGCTATCCGTAAGACATGGCTGCAGAATCAGGCTATCGATGGTGGCACCAACCCTCCTGCCGTGAAGGCAATCTCCGATATGGTTGATGACCTCTGCCTAGGCTATAAGCTGCCAGGTGCTGGTGGTGGCGGCTATCTCTATATGGTGGCGAAGGATCCTGAGGCAGCTGCTCGCATAAAGCAGATTCTCAACGCCAATCCGCAGAATGCCAATGCTCGCTTCGTGGATATGTCCTTGAGTGATAAGGGACTTCAGGTGAGCAGGAGCTAATTTTTTGATTAGTTCTGCAAATGGGTTGCAAAAAAAGCATTATGTCGCAAAAAAAGATCGGAAATATTTGCGCAAATGCTTTTTTTGTAATACATTTGTACCCGCAATGCGCTTGTATTGCCTTCGTCGAATAAAACAAAACTTTATGATTAGTTCAAAGAAACAGACAAACAAGGAACTTGGTATGCTCCAACGATGTTGGTGCAAGAGAAGGTCATAAGCTTTTCCAAGTTAATTGATTTGTATTGAATTGCAGGATTATTGTGTCCTGTAAGGACGTGTTTCTTTGGCTTATTGACACAACATTTCTCTGAAGGCAGAGAAATTCGGTTGAGTGTTTTTTACAGGAAGTTGCCAGAAAATAAACAGAAAATCTTCTGATCATCACTGGTAATTTTCTTTCAGTAATCATTAAAGTTTTGTTTTAAGAATATGAAGAATTTTGAGTTTAAGGCTACTCGCTCACAGAAGACGAGCGAGTGGATGGGCTATACATCTGCCCCACTTTCAGTTAACATAAGTATTAACCCTACACGTCGTCCTTCGAAGACGTTCAGATTGAGAATTTTCAATCACGATAAATATCTGTTGTCAGACACCTTCTGCGAGGCAAAGAAAACCAAGAAGGGAAGCAGGAAGAATGGTGAGGATGCCAATCTTCAGATGCTTACCTTCAAGGCAGAGAGCAAATACATCTGGTTGCCCGGAGAATATGAGGCAATACTCTATCAGGTGAATGAGCCAATGCTTCATTGTCGTTTCACTCTCGACAGGGAGAACTATCTTTCCTCCTTTGCGGATATGGAGGAATACGAGGAGGGATCGGAGGAATACATCGTTGCTCGCGATCTGCTTCCCTCGGATATGTTTCAGAAACTGCCTCACGACACGGAGCGATCTGGCTTCAAGCGTCAGTTGATAGATCTCTATATGCGCAAGAAGGCATCCGGAAGCCCTGTCGTGGCACACCCTTTGGATGAGATCGACGAGGACGTTGACGATCAGTTCACCAATCTGTATAGGGAGTTGCGGGATTTCTTTGGCGACGAGGAAGAAAGGAGGTGTCGTAACATAGTGGTGAGGGACATCGACGACAATACTTTCGTGGCAAAGGTTACGGCAATTTTCGGCCTGACGCGAATGGATAACCTCAACGGAATAGTGAAGCGGGATGTGTGGGACGTGAGGAAGATGATGGAGAGTCGCACGTATGATATTCCAAAGGCAGAGGACGTGCCTGTGGTGATGTATGGAGTGAGTGGGTTCCTCGACTATGGAGAGCAGGGACGCAAACAGATATCATTGTTCCTCTCTATGCTCAAGCAATGCAAGGAGTGCACCCAGCGCATCATAATGGCAGGGGGAAAGAGGGAGATAGACAGGCTTTTCGATGCTTTCCCCGAACTCAATGAGGTGTTTCCCGAAGAGAATCACCTCACCATCAGCAAAGACTTCGACCTGCAATCCTATCTCTATTATCTGCTTGATGAACTGCGTCGTCATAATCTCATTGTGAGCGAACTTGTGGAACAACGCATCTCTTGGAAGATGTATAACCTTGTGAAGGACGGAAAAACCTTCGGATATGAATCCATAAATGACATCGTCCGCTATCTCGTGTCGATCTATGAGGGTGTGGAGGATAGTGAAGACGGCGATGACAAGGAACTATACTTTGAATCCTTCGTGGTGGCTATCGACGAGTATCTCTCCGGCGTAAGGAAAGAGGAAAGCGTTGAGGAGGCGAATGGTTCGGGGATTCCTAGCGTGATGATGGGCATCAACGACTGCGAGGAGATGAATAAGCTCAATGCTATGACAGGCCTCTCACTCGTGAAGAAGGAGGTGGCAAGGATGGTTCTGATGGCTCACTTCCACGCCCTTCGCAGTTATCATAACCTTGAGGAGAAGGGCTTCGGGCGCAATCATATGCTCCTGCTCGGCAATCCAGGTACGGGAAAGACAACGGTGGCAAAGCTCCTCGGCGAGATATTTCATAGGATGGGAATGCTGTCGAAAGGACATACCGTCGTCTGTGATCGTTCCACTCTCTTGGGACAGTATGTTGGTGAGACGGAGCGTAAGATGAGGGATATCCTCGAAAAAGCCAAGGGCGGTGTGCTCTTCATCGATGAGGCTTATAACCTTGCCATCAAGGATGACGAGAAGGATTATGGTCGTCACGTGATAGATGCTCTTCTTCCTGTCCTTTCCGATCCCGATCCTGATATGATCGTCATCTTCGCCGGATACGAGGATAAGATGTCGGCACTCTTCTCGCTGAATCCAGGGTTGCGTGACAGGTTCACCATCTCCCTTCATTTCGAGAATTACTCCGTCGATGAACTGCTCTCCATTATGAAGGGAATGGCAACGGCGAAGCATTTCTCTTTCGCTGATGATGCCCTTGAGGTGCTTCGCAATCTGATAGTTAGGACACTTGCTCGTCGCGATGTCAACTTCGGCAATGCACGATGGGCAGGCAACCTTCTTGAACACGGCATAATTCCTGCGATGGCGGAGCGCATTCTCAAACCTTCACCGTTCACTATCCATCCTGCGTTCTCCGCAACGAAGGTCAGGGAATGGGATTCAACTGCTCTCTCCCTCATCACAAAGGAGGATGTGATGGAGGCGGAACGCACCTATCTCCGCGCTCTCGCTCCACAGGAAAAAGTACAGAAGTCGATTGGCTTCTGTGCTTGATGATGATCTTCAAGTGTAAATATGTAATTCGTAATTTGTAATTAGTAATTTTTTTCGTACCTTTGCAGAAAATACAAGAGATATGGAGTTGATAACAAAGGTAGAAATAGGCAAGGGTTCCTTTTGCATAGAGCCACATCATAGGCTTCTGTTCGTAGGTTCCTGCTTTGCGGAGAATATGGGCAGAAGGCTTGTGGATAATGCTTTGCAATGCATCGTGAATCCGTATGGCACGATGTATAATCCAGCGAGCATACTGCATAGCGTGGAGCGTGCAATTGGCGAGGGAATGCTGAAGGAGTGTATCGACATTGCCGTGTTCACCCTCGGCACTAATCACGTCTATATCCTCAAGGAAACGAATGAGATAGTGGACAACTGCCAGAAGCGTCCACAGCGTCTCTTCCGCGAGGAGGAACTGAGCATAGAGGAGTGCGCGGAGTATATCAGCAAGGCTGTTGCTTTGCTGCGGGAAATAAACCCGGAGGTGAAGATAATCCTCACCGTAAGTCCTATCCGCTATAGGAAATACGGTTTCCATGAGAGTCAGCTTTCGAAGGCAACGCTACTTCTCGCTGCAGCAAAGGTGGCAGGGATAGATGGCGTGGAGTATTTCCCTGCCTATGAGATAGTGAATGACGAGCTTCGTGACTATCGCTTCTATGCCCCTGATATGATACACCCATCTGAGCAGGCTGTGGATTATATCTATGAGCGTTTCAGCGATGCGTTTTTCTCAGAGAATACTCATCGTATGATAGCAGAATGGGCACCTATAAAGTCGGCTCTCAATCATCGTCCTTTCAATCCTGACAGCGAGGAATATAAGGCTTTTCTGCACAAGGCGAAGGAAGATGAAAGGGCTTTCAGAGAGAAGTATGGTCTTGACAATAGATAAAATTCGAGGCGTTTTCGTATAAAAAGCAACTATAATGCTTGCTCCTTTGATAGAAAATGAGTAATTTTGCACCCCGAAAATAATTACTCCCCTTTAGGGGACACAAAAAAACAAAAGATGCAGGATATAAGAAACATTGCCATCATCGCTCACGTTGACCACGGAAAGACTACTCTCGTGGATAAGATGATGCTTGCAGGAAAGCTTTTCCGTGAGGGACAGAACAACTCTGACCAGGTGCTTGATGCTAATGATTTGGAGCGTGAGCGCGGCATAACCATTCTCTCGAAGAATGTATCAATTAATTGGAAAGGAACGAAAATCAATATCATAGATACTCCGGGACACTCCGACTTCGGCGGTGAGGTGGAGCGCGTACTCAACATGGCTGATGGTTGCATCCTCCTCGTTGACGCTTTCGAGGGTCCAATGCCTCAGACTCGCTTCGTGCTTCAGAAGGCTTTGCAGATTGGTTTGAAGCCTATCGTCGTGGTGAACAAGGTGGATAAGCCTAACTGCCGCCCTGAGGAGGTCTATGAGATGGTCTTCGACCTTATGTTCTCTCTCGAGGCTACGGAGGACCAGCTCGACTTCCCTGTTGTTTATGGCTCGGCAAAGAATGGCTGGATGTCTGAGGACTATACTCAGCCAACTGACAATATTGAGTATCTCCTCGACAAAATCGTGGAGGTTATTCCTGCTCCAAAGGTGGAGGAGGGCACTCCTCAGCTTCTCATCACTTCGCTCGACTACTCAAGCTATACTGGCCGTATCGCTGTGGGCCGCGTTCATCGTGGCAATCTCCGCGAAGGCATGAACGTCACCATCTCTCATCGTGATGGCAAGCAGGAGAAGACAAAGATTAAGGAAATACATACCTTCGACGGCATGGGACATGTGAAGGTGTCAGAGGTGCAGGCAGGTGATATCTGCGCCATCATCGGTCTTGAGAAGTTTGAGATTGGCGATACTATCTGCGACTATGAGAATCCAGAGCCATTGACACCTATCGCTATCGATGAGCCAACGATGTCAATGCTCTTCACCATCAACGACTCGCCATTCTTCGGCAAGGAGGGTAAGTTCGTTACATCGCGCCATATCAACGACCGTCTGCAGAAGGAGCTTGAGAAGAACCTCGCCCTTCGTGTGGAGCAGTTTGAGGACTCTACGGATAAGTGGATTGTCTCAGGTCGTGGTGTGCTCCATCTCTCCGTTCTCGTGGAGACAATGCGCCGCGAGGGCTATGAACTTCAGGTGGGTCAGCCACAGGTTATCTATAAGGAGATTGACGGCGTGAAGTGTGAGCCTATCGAGGAACTCACCATCAACGTGCCTGAGGAGTTCTCAAGCAAGATGATTGATATGGTGACTCGCCGTAAGGGTGAGATGACATCAATGGAGAGTCAGGGTGACCGCGTGAATATTGAGTTCGACATCCCTTCGCGTGGTATCATCGGTCTGCGTACCAATGTGCTCACTGCATCTCAGGGTGAGGCTATCATGGCACATCGCTTCAAGGAGTATCAGCCTTTCAAGGGTGAGATAACACGCCGCATCAATGGTTCGATGATTGCCCTTGAGAATGGTAACGCTTTCGCTTACTCTATCGATAAGCTTCAGGACCGTGGTAAGTTCTTCATCGATCCAGGTGAGGATGTTTATATGGGACAGGTTGTCGGTGAGCACGTTCACGATAATGACCTCGTCATCAACGTTACCAAGGCGAAGCAGCTCACCAACGTTCGTGCTTCAGGAACTGACGACAAGGCTCGCATCATCCCTCGCACAGTTCTCTCTCTCGAGGAATGTCTCGAATATATCAAGTCAGATGAACTCGTTGAGGTTACTCCAAAGTCAATGCGTATGCGCAAAGCTATCCTCGACCATCTGGAGAGGAAGAGAGCGAATAGGGAGTAAAGCCCCTCTCCCCTTACCCTCCCCCGAGGGGGAGGGAGTGGTTTGTATTGAGTGATAAAAAGAAAGCATAATAAAAGCTGACTTCAATTGATTGCGGTCAGCTTTTGTTGTTATAAACTTTGGTTATATTTATCCCTTATATTTTTCTCCCATTCAACCCTTCAAATGTATTCACTCCCTCCCCCTCGGGGGAGGGTAAGGGGAGAGGGGCTGTATTACTTAAACATCTCCTTTATCCCTGCTATCGAGCCCATGAGATTTGAAGCCTCGTAAGGGAGGTAAACTGTCTTTGTCTTGTCGCCGTCAGCTACATGCTCAAGCATCTGGATATACTTCTGGGCGATGAGATAGTGAGCAGGATTTGCTGACTGACCTACAGCAGCATTCACCTTCTCGATGGCGATAGCTTCTGCCTCAGCCTTGCGGATGCGTGCCTGTGCCTCACCCTCAGCCTGGAGAATCTTCTGCTGCTTGGCAGCTTCAGCACGGTTGATGGCAGCTGTCTTGTCTGCCTCAGACTTAAGGATGACAGCCTGCTTGTCACCCTCAGAGGTGAGGATGGTAGCACGCTTGTTACGCTCTGCCTGCATCTGCTTCTCCATTGCCTGAAGCACTGTTGATGGTGGGATGATATCCTGAAGCTCAACGCGATTCACCTTCACGCCCCATTTGTCTGTTGCATCATCGAGCACAGCGCGAAGCTTTGTGTTGATAGTGTCGCGGGAGGTGAGAGTCTGGTCGAGTTCCAGTTCACCGATGATGTTACGCAGCGTTGTCTGTGTCAGTTTCTCGATAGCGTTAGGGAGATTGCTGATCTCATACACCGACTTGAAAGGATCCACAATCTGGAAGTAGAGGAGAGCGTTAATCTCCATCTGGATGTTATCCTTTGTGATAACGTTCTGCTTGTCGAAGTCATACACCTGCTCGCGGAGGTCGATGTTGTCAGTCTGCACGTAGCGACCACGGCTGAGCGCGATGATGCTCTTTGCCTGGTCCACGAAAGGAATGATGATGTTGATACCAGGCTGGAGAGTAGCATGATAACGACCGAGACGCTCGATAATCTTTGTCTCCGACTGAGGGATGATAACTACTGTCTTCTTGATGAAGATAAGAACAAGTACTACAAGTACTATTAATACTACAAAAATAAAGTCCATAATTCCTATTTACAATTTAGCTATTTACAATTTACTCCACCGTTATTATGGTGCTGTTCCTTTCTATCACCGTCACGCGCGTACCTTTACTTATAGGTGTGCTTGCTACGGCTCTCCACTCATCACCATCAATCTTTACGTATCCGTGACCTTCGGCAGGGATATCCTCTATCACAACGCCTGTTCTGCCTATCAACGCGTCAGCATTACTCGTGCGATTTTCTCCCGACTCATGGAATTTCTTCAACAGGGAAGGGCGGATAAACAATAGTGAGAGCAGCGAAACTACTGCCCATACGAGAATCTGCACCCATAGAGGGGCGTTGCATAATGCACCAATCATTCCGCCTACTGCGCCGATAGCGAAGCAGCAAACGAAGAAGTCACCCGAGTTAATCTCGATGATGAGACAAAGAATGGATATCGCAATCCATATCATCCAAAGATATTCCACCATATTGTTGTATGTTTAATGTTGTACCTTGTATGTTTATTGTATGTTTATTGTATGTTTAATGTTGTATATTGTATATTTATTGTTTGTCGTATGTTTAGTACTTTAGGTTTAATTTCACTCCAAAGATAGGTAATATTTTCTTTTTCTGCAATGTTTTCAAGTGTTATTTTACAAAAATAGGGGATTTTTTTGTAATTTTGCACCGTTTTATACACTTTTTGTAAACTCTAATTATTAAAAACAAGATGCAGAAGAAAACATTCTGTAAGAACGGTGCTCTGCGTTTCAAGCATTTCTCGCATAAGGGTTACGCACTCTTTGCATGCATGGGACGCGAGGTGCTCATCGGAACTCTCAGCGTCGCTACTCTCTCCCACGCTAAGGCAGAGGGTATCAGCATTCGTACTGAGGCTTCGGCTGACACGCTCCTTCGCACCGAACTTAAGCTCGACGAGGTGATTGTCACCGGTAGTAGAGCGCCGCTCACACTTGCTGAGTCGGCAAAGATCGTTTCTGTCATCACACGAGAGGATATTCATCGTGCGGCGGCAGAGAGTATCAACGACATTCTAAAGTTAGCCACTGGCGTCGATGTCCGTCAGCGTGGTGGCTATGGTGTACAGACGGACATCTCGGTAAGAGGAGGCAATTTTGATCAGATTACTATTCTGTTGAATGGTATCAACATCTCCTCACCCCACACAGGTCATCTTTCGGCAGACTTCCCCGTATCTCCTGAGGACATCGAGCGCATCGAAATCCTTGAGGGACCAGCATCGCGTGTCTATGGTGCGTCGGCGTTCAATGGTGTGATAAACATCGTCACTACGCGCCCTGCTAACGATAGCGGTGCTTTCGGTGGCTATGCAAAGGTAGATGGAGGAAGCTATGGCTATGCCAATGGTAATGCATCGTTGTCGCATAATGCAAACATTGGTGACGGTCAGTTTGTAGGTGCTTTGTCTGGTGGATATACCCGCTCTGACGGTGCTACGCCAAACAGCAACTTCACCTCATCGCGTGTATTCTATAATGGAGGCTATCGTTCCGAGAATGTCAACGTCAATGCGCAGCTGGGCTATAGCTATAAGCCTTATGCAGCCAACACGTTTTATGGCGCTTCCAGCACCGATCAGTGGGAGAGCAATGAGCGATGGATGGCAGCTGTGAATGGCGACGTAAAGGTGGGCAAAGTGCACCTTATGCCTCAGTTGTCGTGGAACAGATGGTATGACCATTATCAGTGGCATAAGGACAATCCTGCTGGCGAGAACTATCACAAGGTGGATACCTATGCAGGAGGTCTCAGCGCGTGGTTTGCCTCTTCACTCGGAAAGACTTCCATCGGCTTTGATGTGCGTCGCGAAAGCATCTGGAGTACGAAGCTCGGTATTCTTCAGGATGAGAGTGAATGGAAATCTACTGGAGGCCATGATGCTACCGATGATGTAAAGTATAAGTATAACGATGCGCGTACTGACCTCTCAGCCTTCCTTGAGCACGATATCCTCTTGAAGGACTGGACATTCTCTCTCGGTCTCCTTGCTAATCGTAACACAGGTCTCGACCATTCGTGGCGCTTCTATCCTGGCATCGACATTGCCTATCGCCCTTCTGATGCGTGGAAAGTCTATGCTTCATGGAATATGGCACTTCGTATGCCTACCTTCACAGACCTGTATTATAGCGGAGCGAACATCGAGGGCAACAGCAATCTGAAGCCTGAGAAAACCTCTGACATACAGCTCGGTACACGCTATGCCACAAAGGCGTTCATCGCCGAACTCCAACTCTTCTATAGTCACAAGACTGATATGATTGACTGGACCACCTACGAGGAAGCCAACGACAACAGCTTCCATTCCGTCAACTTCAAGATGGACAATCTCGGTGCGGAGATTAATCTGCAGTTCCTTCCTCAGCAACTCTGGGGCGAGACATGTCCTCTGCGCAAGGTCGGTGTGCAGTATAGCTATATCCACGAAGATTCCAAGTATGACGTAACGGTCATCTCCAGCAAATACGCCATGGACTATCTCCGTCATAAGATAACCCTCGCTGCTGATGGTCGCATCTATCGCAATCTCAATGCAAGCATCTCATGGCGCTGGCAGGACCGTATCGGCGAGTCAAATCCATCCTACGCCCTCTTCGATGCGCGTCTCTCGTGGGACAAGCCACGCTATACTCTCTTTGCAGATGCCACAAACCTCTTCAACAAGCACTATTTCGATTACGTCTCAATCCCACAGCCAGGACGTCAGTTCCGTGCTGGCGTAATTGTACGCTTCTAATAAGCGTATGATTTGAAAGTTTTAGGTGTATAAACAAAAAGTCCGATAAGCATTACTTATTGCTTATCGGACTTAATTATATGCTATAAAAGATGTATTCTTGTTTTATTTTGCTGTCAGGGTGGCAGCATTGCTGGTTGTCGTCACTTTAGGTGAGATAAATAATACTCCCTTTCCACCTGTATTGTTCACACTGGAAGCGCATGATGTTGGTTCTTCTGTTCCTTGCTTAACCGTGATGCTGCCTTTTCCAAGATTTGGAGCTGTAAGAAGCGAGAGAGAATTGCTTACGTTTCCTTCAAACTTGTAGGTGCAGATGGCTTCTCCAGAAGTGTTGCAGAGAGTGTAATAGTTCGTAGCGTTGTAACTTGAAGGTGAACTGCCAAGGAAATATCCTTGTGTTGCAGAACCTACGTTGCTGCTTGAACTGCCACCCCAGCCGCCTCCGCCACCTTGACTGCCGCCAGCGCTGATAGCTATGCCCCCAGTAATGGTGATGTAACTGTTGTTGTCGCAGTCAAGACCTTCTTCAGGACTTCCTGCCGTAGTGTATGCAAAGACGTTACCACCTGATATGGTAATGGCTCCACTGCGACCATAGTTGGAGTCAACGGCATCGTTGTTTGTCGCATAACATACGGTATTACCACCTGCGAAGTTGATAATGCCTGCAGAGTTGATACAGTCATCGTAGCACTTGAAATAATGGTTACCGCCTTTGATGAGTACGCTGGTCTTCGACTCCATGCCCTCTGCACCATTTGTTGCAGTCGTCACTGTGAGATTACCACCATTTACTATTACCTGACCGATAGCCTTGATAGCCTTTGAGGAAGAACTTACGCTGGTCTGCTGTCCTCCCCAGCCACCGCCAGGACCTCCTCCTGACGATGTTCCAAGTCCGGAGCCTGTAGTCGATGCTGTGATGATAGGTCCACTGCCGTCTTCTGCGCCGATGGTTATCTCGCCATCAGCCTTGATACACTTACCACCAGTGCCAGAGGCCTTGATATTAAGCGTTCCTCCTGAGATTACGATATTCTTGTCGCAGGTAAGTCCTTTGGCTGTATAGGTGTCGTTGGAGCCGAGATGTCCGTTGCTGCTGTTTGTTATGTTGTATGTTCCATCACTGATGTTTATTACTTTGTCAGCAGAGATGCCACGCACAGCCTTACCCGTAGAGGCGTTGAAGGTAACGGTGCCTCCGGTGCCATAGTAATTGTCTGCTTTTATCGCAGCAGAGTAGGTTGCGTTTGTGCCACTGAGATACATGTCGCCCGATACGTTGCAGGTGATGTCACCACCAGATATTGTGACAGTGCCATCATATTCGGAGTTGCCAGCCTTTACCGACTTTGACATCGTTCCTGAATTTGTGAGGACGAATGTGCCGCCAGAGATGTTTACTGCTTTGTCAGCCTTGAGGCAGACGCTATAGTATGTGTCAACACTCTCTCCGCTTCCACCGCCATAAATCTCCTGCACACTGCTAAGTTGGAAGGTGCGCGTAGAGCCACTTGTGGTGTAGGAACTTGAAATCTGATAATAGTAGTCAATGCCTGATTGCGGTCCGGTGAACTGCGAGGATACTATGGTGTATGAGGTGCCGCCATTGCCCGAGTAGTTGTCAGACTTGAAATAATAGGTGCCGGTATCGCTCTGCTTGAAGTCATAGACATAGAACTGCAACGACTGTCCGTTAGTGCCGGAGAGGGTTACTGTTGAAGTTAGTTGGGAAACGAGAGTACCGTCAGCCTTGTAGAGATAGATTTTGTTCCAGTAGTTGCCGCCACGATTACCGCCCCAGCCTCCGTTTGTGCCTACGGTCTTCGCCACATATACCTTATATGACTTTGCTGTTTCTGTGGTTTCAGTTGTCTTCACACCACCATCGTTAGCAGAGGTGACAGTAAATGCTCCGTCAATGATCTGTATGCTGCCGTTCTCATAGTCTTCTTCGTAGGTATCGCCTTCATCCAGTTCTTCCACTTCAGCCTGAATGCCATCACCCTCAATGCCTGATATGTTGACCGTAAAGCCCTTGGATAGGAAATACTGTTTGCAATGTATGCCATCGTTCTTTGCACCAAGAATGTTGATAACACCTGTTGACTTCTTCAACTGTATATACTCCTTGGCTGAGATAGCATGGGCAGTATTGCCAGTGACATTGAGTGTACCATTCTTGTCTATCTCAAGATGTCCCTTGCAGTATAGTGTAGCCTTCTGCTTGCCACCCGCGGCATCAACGAGGGTGTTTACTGTTCCTTTCTTCAGTTCGAGGGCAACGCGCTTGCCACACTCTATGTCAATAGCAGCGCCACGCTGACTGGTGATGCTCACGCCATTGAGTACGATGGTAGTCTTATACTCACCTTCGTATGTAAAACAACCATCGGGTGTAGAGCCGGAAAGGTCCGTGGTGTATTCCGTACTGATATTGCTGTTCTTTACGGTGACGTATGCACCATTGGCAGCGATGCTAACACCAGAGAGGAAGAATGGGTTCTCCGCTGTGATAGAATTGCCATTGTAAACAATAGAAATCTTGCTTGGACATACATCTGTAGAGACGTATTCCATGCTACTTATCTCTGCCCTGGCAATACTGAAAGGGGCAACTTTCTCTATCGGTTGAATAAGCATAGTAGTGCCGCTCTCATCAAAGTATATGGAATCAATGTCAGAGAGCAAAGCATAGTCAGTAATGCCTCCATGCACGATGCGCAGCACATCATTTGCGGCATACATGCTGAGGGAACAGAGCGTTGCTATGACTGTGATAAGTTCTTTCTTCATAATAGTATTTCTAGGGAGATTTTATGTGTATTTTTATCTGCCACCAGGACCAGGTCCGAATCCAGGTCCTCCACCCATACCTGATTTTCCGCCACCTGTAACCTGTGATGTGATAGTTGCTGTGGAACCTGCAAAGGAAACATTGCCTCCTATAGTAAATGATGCATCAGACATGACAATGGTGGAGTTGTAGTATGTCGTAGGAGCAACAAAGGAATGTGTCCCAAGTGTGTATGTCTTTCCTTTTGCTATGGAGCATGACATGATGAGAACTGGCTGTTTGGAAGAGTTGGAAGGTGTACTGATATTATTGCCACCAAAACCTAATACGCACCCTCCGTTGATGAGGAATGTATTGTTGTCGCAGTCAAATCCACACTCTGCTCCTGTAGCACCGAAAGCTATTACATAACCACCGTTAATTGTTATGGTTCCGTTAGAGTCTATTGCATCATTAGATGTGGAATAAGCCAGAACCTCTCCAGCGTTAATCGTGATGTTTCCCTTGTTTGCGTATGCGTTATTACGATTGCTCTCAGATGATATACCCACATTGATTGCATCATCCGAAGCGTATGCCTGTACCGTTCCTCCATTGATGGTCATTGTCATTTTACTCTCAATGGCTTCCGAATATTTTACTCGAACCCTTACATCTCCCCCATCTATATTGAGCGTTCCTGTTGCTGGTACAGCATCCTTGTCGCCTACATGTATTCCTTTCGGGTTGGCATCCACGAGGTCGCTACTTATATTGTCGGTTGAAGTATATGTCTTGTCTGTGCCGTTGATGCGCACAAGGTTTTGTCCTTCTGTGATAACCTTTATAATACCATCCTTCACAGTCATGGTATTACTTGCACGAATGCCTTTGCCTCCGTTTCCTGTTGCATAGCACAACAATGTTCCACCATCAATGAAAACGTCATCTCCCTTGATGCAGGCTGCAGCAGAGTAGTCGTTTTCCTCATCCTCCCACACTGCATTCCCTTTATTTATGATAGTGGTACGTCCACCAAGAAAACGCAGCATACCGTCACTCTTTATTCCTTTAGGAGCATCACCGCTGAGCGATATGTTTTGCACGCCACCTGCAATCGTAACTCCTTCATAGCCTGAGATACCATGTTTACCCTCGGCGGGAGTTATTCCCAGGATGGTGCCTTTATGAAGATATACCATACCACCCTCGCTGTACAATGCTCCAGCTGATGCAGATTTCAGATTGAGCGTGCCACTACCGCTGATGACTATATTGCCACCGGTAAACGATTCGTTGCCTTCTTCCGTAGGATCCTGTCCGCAAGAGATAGCTTTCTTGTATGATGAAATGCTATTGTTTGTGCCATCCTTCACGTTCACAAACACTGTGCCCTCTTTTGCTGCAGATAATCCTTTGCCCTGCACCTGGTCGTATGTGAGATTGACATTGTTAAGAGTAACGATATTGTCCATTGTGTTCTTCCTTAATGCAAAAGAACCATTCACTTCTTTTCCGTCACTGGATAGAACGTAGTTAGCAGATTCTTTACATGACACACTGACGACATTTCCTTCGCTTACCGTTATTTTGCCTCCATCTGTTTCAATCTCAGTATTCAATACAGCCAAAACACCGTTAATGATAACACCGTCAGCAGAGTACGCAATAGTAATCTCAGGCAAAGTACCTAGCGAAGAAGCCAGATATTTCTGCTCACATTCCTGTTCCGTCTCGTTTGCCAGAGGAGTGTAATCAAAGGAAATAGTGAAGTCGGTAAGTCCGCTCACGGAACCTTCACCTCCTCCAGACGAGTTGCCCATCCCATTATCCATTGGTGGATTGAAAGGGATAATGTCGGACTCACTATTGCATGCCGTTATCAAAAACATGGATAGCAAAGCCCCGATAAATGTAATAACTTTTCTTCTCATTTATATATTTGTTTTTATTGATCCTTTCCCATTAGTCTTTCGTTGATATATTTCAGAACGTCGTCTTTATAGGAGTCTCCTATCGGCAGGTTGGCATCTGTTTCCATCGTTATCCTCATACGGGCAATCTCCTTGACATGGCTCATATTGACTACATACGAACGATGTATGCGCACGAACTTGTCCTGAGGGAGCAACTCCGCCATGCGTTTGATGCTCATCAATACCATCAGTGGTGAACTGCCTTTCAAGTGAATCTTCAGATATTCACTCTGTGATTCTATATAGATAATGTCTGAGATGTTAATGCGAACTATGCGATAGTCAACCTTTACGAAAAGAATGTCGCCTTTGATAGACACCGTTGTGCTACTGTCGTTTTTCTCGTTCTCTTTATCTGCTGCTGTCTGATGCATGAGTTCATACTGCTTCTTCACCTTCATGGCTGCCCGCATAAACTCTGGTTGGTTAAAAGGCTTCAACAGATAGTCAATAGCATTTACCTTATAGCCATCAATGGCATATTGCATATATGCCGTAGTGAAGACAATTATAGGATTGCCTTGCAGCAGTCGTGTGAAATCCAGTCCTGAGAGGTCAGGCATATTGATGTCTGTGAATATGGCATCAACATGTTCTTTCTCCATAACCTTCAGCGCCTCATACGCATCAGAGCATGCTGCAACGAGAGTGAAATATGGGGTGCGCTCTATCAGTTTCTGCAGATGAAGGAGGGCGAGGTGTTCATCGTCTATTGCTAATACCTTTATCATAGGGAAGTTTAAATCGGATTTTGAATTGGAAGTATGAGATCCACGACAAATCGTTCTGGGTCTTCGTTGTTGATGTTTAGTGTGTAGTTTTCTGCATATTGCAGGTCAAGTCTCTTGCGTACATTGTTCAAGCCAATACCATGATAGCCATCATGTGTCGTAGAAGCCTCGTTCCTGCTGTTCTCACATCTGAAGCGTATCTCTTTGCTTTCATCATCCACGCCAAGGCTGATATGGATGAAGGAAGGGTGCTGATAGCTTATACCATGCTTGAAAGCATTTTCCACAAAGGTGGCAAATAGCAGCGGTGGTATCATAATGTCGTGAGATGGAGCATCGGGAAGGTCTGTCTGTAGAGATACTTTATTGCCGAAACGCAACTGCATGAGCGAGATATACTGCCTGAGAAACTCTATCTCATTCTGTAATGCAGTCAGGCTTTCATGCCCATTATATAGAGAGTGGCGCATCAGTTTTGAAAGTTCTATGATGGCTTGCTTTGCCCTTTCCTGATCCACATCCACCAAGACGTGGATATTATTGAGCGTATTCATGAAGAAATGTGGGTTGATCTGGTAGCGCAGATGCTCCAGTTCCTGTTTCAGACTCTGCTTCTCCAGAAGTAACAGTCGGCGTCGCAGCTTTTGACTGTTCACCCATGCCACCGTGCCTATGTCAGCACTCAGCATCAGAAGAGCCATAATCATGCAGGCAACATCTGGAGGAGACAAGATATTGTGCGGCGCACGTGGCATTTCGCGGTGCCTGTCTCTCATATCCTTATGCTTCATATCATGATGTATGTGCATCCGTTCCTTGTGTCCGAAAGGTCTCGGAGTGTGATACACCTGCTTTACTGCAAATAGAGTCATACACAGGCATAAAGCCGCTGTATAGGCTGCATAGCGTTTTTTGATGAAGAACTTTGGCACAAGGACAAAATGATGAACGAGATAGAGCAGCAGAAACATAGTCGTAGTCATCCACATGCCGTATATTCTTCCTGTGTTAAACTCAAAGCCGTTCAGCGTGTCCGCATACCAGATATAAAGTGGTGCCATGGCATAGATTAGCATCCATGCTACGGCTATAATAATATATTCCTTATTTATATTTAATAATTTCATCGCTACAAAATTATTTCCTTTTTCTGAAATACACAAATTTAATCAACAAATGCTTACAAATAATCAGCGAGTACGATGTTTTTTCATTAGTTCCGTGCCGGAGTCATTGTTCGTTTCTGATAATAGTATAACACATTTTTTATAATCACAACATCGCCCACTTCCTCCATCTATTCTCGGAGAGAGTGGGCGAACAAGAATCAAACAAGATTATTTTATCTTGCAATGTCCTCAGCTGCAAAAACAGCTTTATCCTCAGTAAGAATATAATCCGTGGATATATTGATAATAGAGGTGTCTAATGCTGCCGAGATCTTTGCTATGGTAGATAATATGAGTCGAAGAACCGTCCCCTAACTCACGTAGGTGTAGTATCATGTCTTCTGAGAACTGTTAATTAAGTATAATATACAACATTATATTTTGTTGATTGGAGAAAAGGAAGTAATTTTGCAAAAGATTTGTTAAGAATCAAGACGCAAAAGAAAGTTGGGTGTCATTCAAATGAGCAAAAGTCCTTGACGGGAAGCACCACATATTCTTCGGAATTTGTAAACCAGCGAATTGCGCGAGGCAGATATAAGCGTTCCTATTTGGAACGCTTTTTCTTTTTTCTCTTTTCTGTATGCCCGTCTTCTGGGAGAGTAGCAAGAAAATACTATATTTTGATAGGACCATAGATTATATGAGTCGAAGAACCGTCCCCTAATTCACTTCTGGCTCAGAAACTAAAGATCTCACTCGTTAGCAACAACGGCATCAAGTCCGTGACTACTCAGTTCCTCGATGGATGCAACTGGTCGGGCATGTCACATAGCAAGCAAGACAACTGCCGTAGCTGGACGAGTCTATTCACAGCCAGAGAGGTTGAGTTTCCTGAATCTGTCATCGGCACCTTCTGCGCTTTCGTAGATCACATGTCCTGCAGTGCTCAGACATACGTTTCTCTAGGCGGTTCCAATGGTTGTGCTGACCAACTCACGAACTGGGATGGTACTCAGAAGCAAGGGCTGGGAGCGCCAACAAAGAAGAAAGGTTTGTCAGTTTCATAGACAAAAAGAACACCCACAAGAATCAATCTAATCGTTCTTGTGAGTGTTCCTGTTGTTATTTGCTATATTTCCAATACCTAATAAATAGGGTGAAGGAGAATATTGCGCATAAACTTCCAGATATGATCGCTACCGTATTACCACCTACTAAATCACTCATGGAAACATTCATTCCATATGTGAGCGCAACAAATGTTGCAAATGAGTTGTTTAGAACATGAAGTATTGATGTCAATACAATGTTACTTGATCTGTAATATATTACGCCAAAAATAACACCCATGAGTCCTGCGCCTTCTATCTGTACAGGGTTAGCGTGTATTAATCCGAAGATAATGGCAGAAATTGCAATAGCTAACCATGGTTTAATCCCCTTCCTTAGCAATCCGCCCATGATAGCCTCCCTGAAACAAAGTTCCTCTATAATCGGAGCAAAAAGACTGATGGATAGAATGCCAATAGCAGAATGCATCATTCCAGCAAATTGTTCCTCAAGAATGTCTGTAAGCTGCAACTGTTCCTCAAAAACAATGATGGCGAATATACCTGCAACGGCAGCAAGGAATGGTAACCAAGCGTTTGAGGCTTGTTCTCTATTCCAACGGAATACAGTATTCCAGTTGATAAGTTTCATGGCTGAAGCAACAATAACTGTTACGATACCAGATGCAAGTATTGTTACAGCTAGCCACGAAGCAGGTATAGCAAGCATTGCATTTTCCTGGTTTCCAGAAGCTAGAACTTCTTCATAGCTTGGGTTTGTGGCGAGGAGTATTCCACTCATAATTCCTCCAGCAATTCCTTGTGACACGAGATAAATTACTGCTATAAGGATTGGTTTGATGTATTTCTTCATAACTTTAGTTTAAGACCCACCCCGGCCCTCCTGCCCCAAGGGCATTTGCTTCGCGGCACGGAGGGAGACATAGAGTTAGTTGGGTTGGTCGAGTTGTTAATACTTTTGTTTAATTTAATGTTATTTATTATTTATATTAATGTGTCTCGAAACAAGCGACCCAAGTAAGTGACTTTCCATCTCCCTCCCTTTGAGGGAGGGCCGGGTTGGGTCCGTTTTTTGTTTTTTGACGCTGCAAAGATAGCGGGTTTTTTCGGGTTGGATTGTACAATGGGAGAAAAGAAATGTGCATCGGGTGAACTTCACTCAATGCACATCATTGTTCACGAATTGTACAGAAAATACTATTAATTTGTACGATTTTACTCCGAAAAGACTCTGTTTATTGGTGTATAAGTGCAAAATACTTGTGGATAGAGACAATAATTATTCTTTGTGATTAGAGTTATTGTATAGCATTCAAACAGTATTCAAACACTGTTCGAACACTGATCTCTTTCTCCAGTAGCAACATGAATCTCCTGACTTCGACAATGCCTCACCCAAATTGTGCGCGCATGCGTGATTATTGAAAAAGGCCCTGGATTTGTCGATGTGCTTCAGTTAGGAAAAGGGTTTGAGCCATAGTTTTCTTGTTATGTGGCATACGAATTGAGATCGTCGGAATTGTCTTGGCAATGCTGAGCACCTTGTCGACACTTAGTTCTATACCCTTTGACTTAATGACTCTCTCAAATTCCTTATAGACCTTGTATGCGATGAAGCAAATGCAGATGTGAGCTTCGATTCTTCTCGATGTGAAATGAAAAATCGGACGCATCTCAAGATTTCCTTTGGAGATTCTGAATGCACGTTCCACCACCCAAAGGCCATGATATTGTGAAACCACGTCCTTCGCGTCCAACTCCGTATTGGTCAGATATCCCTTCCATCCGTCCCAGCTGGCATCTTCGGCGATCTTGCTTTCATTGATTGAGATACCGACATCCTTGGTTATATCCAGAAATTTATTATACCCACGACGATTCAGGCTTTCTTTCCTGATCACGCCGCTTGCATAGGCTCGTTTCAATCTAGCCACTCCACGTTTCCTGTTGTCTGCATCTTTCTTGGCTCTGTCCTCGGAATATGTCACGATGAGACGATCTCCTGTGCTCTTTCTCTGTTCGTAGTAAATCTTCTCCAATTTCTCATTGGAAAGGATCCATTCCCGAATATCCGCTGCCTCATTGCGTATTCTAGCCCCAAGGATATATTTATAGCCACCAGATTGCAGCAATGCAAGATTCTTTTTGCTCATCAGACCGGAATCTGCCACAACTACAAAATCCTCAAGGTTGAATCTTTTGACAAAATCTTCTACGACTGGCATCATAGTGAAACCCTCGTATTGGCTCCCGCAGAAGACCGAATATGCCAAAGGATAGCCTCCTGCACTTACAAGCAGTCCCACTACAATCTGGTTCTCTTTGTTCTTGCCATCCTTTGAATAGCCTGGCTCGCAAAGCTTGTCATGAATGAAGGATTCAAAATACAAAGTTGTACAATCGTAGAAGACAATCCCGATTTTCCCTCCAAGAATCTTGCGCGTATGTGATACACTTATTTCCTGGACGAGTTCCTTCTGTGTGCTGTACAGCTTATCCATGTATCTGTAGATTTTGACCAGTTCCACGTCCTCATCAAAGTATGACTTTAGATAATCAACCGTAGCGGCTTTGCTCATGGGGTGACAGATGCGAGCTATTACCAGATGACGCAGAATCTCATCCTTGATACCGTTGAACCCAATATCGTCGTAAATGCGGTTAAGGAGCTTCTGAGGCGCGTTCAGTAAAACAGATTCGACATTGCCCAGCATCTGGAGGGTTTGTATTTTCTCCTGCTCTTTGGCATGTGGCTCGTCAAAATCCAAAATCTGTTGCCCTCCATACTGTACGAGCCATGCAGAAGCCTTCTCGAACAAGACTTCTGCTTCCTCTTCACTTTGGGCAACGCCAAATCGCTTGATTTCCTTGAACCCGCCCTGTCCTTTATCGACAACCACAATACTTATGGTGCCTGATCTATTGCGTTTCTTACGTACAAACATGCCACAAAGATAGGCTTTTTTGGATTTGCGTCACCCAAATCACCTATTAAAAAATCATAACAGGCTGATTTTTAAATAGGGTTGGAATGTGAGGATTGAAAAGTGTCGAAGTCAGGAAACAGTATTCAAACACTGTTCGAACACTGATCTCTTTCTCCAGTAGCAACATGAATCTCTTTATTCCAGCTGAAAATCTCGATGCTAATAACTCGGATTGGAGCATCTACGAACGGAAAAAGTCCGCTCCGGTACCAAAGCGGACTATCTGCGATTGAAAAAAGTCCACTCCGGTACCAAAGTGGATTATCTACGAACGGAAAAAGTCCGCTCCAGTACCAAAGTGGATTATCTACGGTTGGAAAAAGTCCACTCCAGTACCAAAGTGGATTATCTACGATCGGAAAAAGTCCAACCCGGTACCAAAGTGGATTATCTGCGATTGAAAAAAGTCCAACCCGGTACTGGAGTGGACTTTTTTCGATAAGAAATGAATGGAGAACAGTTTTCTTTTGGGCAAAGACATGATTTTATGGTATCAGTATCTTGTGACCATCCAGAATCTGGATGCGGTGTTGATCCAGCTGCGACGCGGCGGCCTTGCAGATCGTAGGCGGTGGCTGTACGATTTGAGGCTGGAATCGTGATGGCAGGAATGCCTTGCGAGGCAGAGAATGGGGCATAATCGTAAGTGATTGTGCTGACAACATCCTTCGAGTCGGTCACTGTAGTTTTCAGCAACTTGTAGTAAGGCGATGGGCAATGGGCCACGGTCGAAGCGGGCACAGTGTCATCGTACTCGTAGCTGATCGTCTGCTGCCGATGCAGTGCGGTATAAAAATCCTCTACCCAAGTTTCGTCTGCCAGAATAGCGCCACGATCGTCGTAGGTATAATCATGGCGGGTTATGCTTTCGGGCTCATCGCCCATCATCGTGTCATAGGAGGTAGTGCTGACCAGATTACCCCATTCATCATATACGTACTTCTTGGTGGTTGATGAGTGGCTCGTGGACTTATATTTATGCATTACCAGCCGACCTTGCGCATCATACTGCCATGTGTCATCAAACTCATACCCCTCGGTTTCGCCCCAGATACGCAGGCTTTCGTCGCTGCGCTTATAGTTGTAAACATAAGGCATGTCGAGCCAGAATCCGTCGGGATAATAGTC
>JAZQOH010000038.1:0-30043 GCA_045627725.1 Prevotella sp.
TTGGCAGCGACAGTGACAAGCCTATGATTTCGTTGTCTCTCAACCTGCTATATGCCTTGCTGAAGGTATCTCCTGTCTGAGAGAATCCCAACTCGCTGCTCAGCGTCATTTGGATTCCACGGTTTGACTTTGCCTGTGCCAGGGTCTTTTGCGCTTCAAGCATCTGCAGTTTCTGTTCAAGTGGGTGCGACGAGTTTGTTATTGCCTTTTGCAGGACATCGTCAGTGCTTATGATTACATCAGGCATAGTGTATGGTGGAACAAGTTCTGCTTTGGAATAATCCGTTACCCTTAGGAAAGAGAAAAGATCATACATCGCATCGTCAAGTGCAATCTTGTTCTTTGTTACCGCCATGCGTGCATTGAGCAATGACAACTCCATCTGTAGGACTTCACTCTTTGTGGTAGTGGTAAGTTCCAGTCGCTTCTGCGCCATCTCATAGAGTTTCTCGCGGTCGCTGACCGTAGCGAGGCTCTGTTTGTAATTTGATTGTGCCGAAAGGACATTGAAGAACAGCCCAGTAACCTTAATTGTCACATCCTGCATGGAAGTGACATATGTCCGTTCCGCTATCTGATACTCAACTGGTGCGGTCTTCTTCTCCCATTTTAGGGAGTTGAATGAGCGCAATGGTTGTGTGTAGCTGATACGGAGAGGCTGTGAATTGTATGTTGTCTCCTTGTATGTGAACTGGTCAAGACGATAGAGATACGACTGCAGGGAAACCTTACCACCTGTAGCTGCTATCTGCTGATCCATTGACAGTGTGACAGAGTTAGTCATCGTATTGTTGTTTACCTGATTCACACGTCCCGTCTCATAGTCGCGCGTCTCTATGACAGAGTGATTGAAACCGCCAAGTCCACCACTGAGATTCAGGGATGGTAGCAACTGCGCCTTGAACGAGCGATACTGCCAATAGCTGCTCATAAAGCTATATCTCGCTATCTGTGCATCAAGGCTGTTCTCCTGCGCTATGGTGACAGCATTGGAGAGTGTGAGTCGCTGGGCGAAACAATCTACACTTGCCAAACACAGAAATAATGTAACGATATGATGGTAATAAGTCATAAAATTATACATTTATGTAAAAGATTAACTACATGCTTTTTATAACTCGTGCGCTATCTTTCATTTCTCTTGTAGCTGGAGATTCTATTTTGGGCTTAAATGATAATACTCGCTTTGCCATCTCTTTTGCTTTTTTGATTTTGCCGTTATCATTGTACATCATCATCAACTGATACAAAGGATAGAGCCGATTTGGCATCATGCTAAATGCTTTGCAATAAGATTCTTCCGTTAACTCATATTGCGACATATCACGATAGTTATTACCAATAAGGACATAGAACATTGGATCTGCGCTGCACCGTGTTCCCATATATAGGGCAGCATTACTGTCATTATAACGTCCATGTTCTCTAAGAATCTTACCAAAATCGAACAGGAACTCAGGATTATCGTTTTCCAATGGAAGCAGCTCATAATAATCTTTGATGAACACCTCGTCCTTCAGTCCACGGAACAATGAGTAGGAACTGTCAGCTTCGTATCTATCATTCACCTTGCCATATATATACCAAGAGTTAGGGAGCACTATGCACATTACCAGTATTACCTTCATACGACCTATTTTATATTGCATTTCTTTACCTACAGATTCACTCCATGCTATTGTCAGTATTAATATTACCTTGTATGGGAGCAGATCAAAGGGATAGGAAAACATAGAAAATATCACAAGCGAAATCATGCCATAGAAGAGGGGACGTGAAGTATGTCGAAGTTTTGTCAGTGCTGTAATACCGAGTGTGACGGCTATCAGTAGTCCCATAATGCCCTGCTCCACGATTATTTTTACGATGATATTGTAGGCGTAGTCCGTCACTCCCGCTCCAGAAAGGTCTGTGCATTGTTGATGAAGTATGCTTATACCTTCTCCCACGGCATGGCGAAAGCCACCAGCACCGACTCCGAACCATGGTGTCTCACTCCATGTAGTGATTGCTGCATTCCAGATGATGAAGCGGCCATCTGCGGAGCCTTGCTTGATGACATACAATGCTATGGCAGCGAGAATGCATATACCCCATACTGCATAGCGGTATCTCCAGTAAGAATTCCTCAATATCCACATCATAATGGTTGCCAAGCTTACGAATGCTGCACGGCTCCACGTGGCAGGGAGTATCACGCACAACGGTAATAAGACAAGGATTATTAGATGTCCTATTTTAACCTTCGCCAGCTTATCTTTGACACCTTCGGGGAGGAACTTCGGACACTCAGAGTCTAACTGCAAATCCTTACACTTCTGCCAAACAACTGTACCCACAACCAATGCAAGCATCAGGTATGCGGAGTATGGTCCAGGGTTCTGGAATGTGCCGGTGATGGCAAACACAGGATGGCGACTTGTTCCACACATTATTTGCTGTAGTCCCATGAGGCTCTCGTAACATCCACATAGCGTAATGCCTATTACCAGCCAACATGCAGATAGTCGTGTGTCATGAAACAACACACGTAGGGAATAATATAGAACACATAGACTTATAGCCTTTAGCCACTCAGTAGCACAGGCGTATTCTCCTCCGATATATTCCCTTCCTATATAGTAGGTCGTCCATAACAAGACGAGGATGTCTGTAAGTGTAAAGCGTGGTTTGGTCCCATGTACCAATGTAAGCAGTCCTATTCCACATGCTGCCACACATAATTGCATCACCATAACATCCCCTTCTGCCCATCTTGCTTCCACAGGAAGCAGAGTAATCCAGAATAGAAACATCATAGTTAGCAATTGAATGCCAGAATATATGTAAGTCAGTTTGCCGCTCATTATATTTCTCTCGTGTATGGATTGATTATTTCATTATCTCTTATTGTAATATCTACTATTCCTACGATATACTCCTCGGGTACCAATCCCCAGTATCGAGAATCTAAGGAGTTCATAACATTGTCTCCTGCCATGAAATAATAATTGTGTTGAAACGTATGGAGGTGAAGTAGTTTTCCGTTTGAATATGTTTCATTCTTTTCCCAATCCCATGAAATCTCAGTACCAAGTTCCCATTCCAGTTGCAATTGATACAAGGCTCCTTCCTTCGCTGTAATAGTTACGATGTCGCCTTTCCTTGGAACATAATAGGGGCCAAAATTACGGATATTCCATCCTATGCTATAATACGGAGGAATCCAGAAGTTCTGTATCAATGAATCTGGAGTAAGTTCAAGACACTTTTGTTCTTCTTCTATGCCGAGAGCACCTATATAGTTATTGTTCTTGTAATGCCCATTATGTGCAGAAACAGAATCTCCTGGTAATCCAACAACTCGTTTGCAATAAACGTGATTGATGACGAAGTTCAATTTACCGTTGTGGTTCGCAAAGTTGAACACTGCGATATCGTTATGCCTTATGTCTCTTATGCCCTTTGTACGAACAATTTTCAGTTCCTGTCCTTTGTCTTCAAAATGCAGGTCTGTATATATCCTCGCACCCATGATAAGTTTATTTACCACTACTTTGTCACCAGGCTGAAGCGTAGGCATCATAGACTTCGTAGGGATGGTGAAGTAATCACCGATGCACATACGTGCCAGCAACCATGCCACATAGGGTATGGTAATGAAAACAAATGCGAAGAATATGAAGAAACAATATCTTTTCATCAATAAATCCAAAGTTGTTATAAATTAATCCTTTTTATGTATTTTGTTGAATAACATTCTCATATCATCATTTCGAAACGGATTCCCTACCATCTGTATTTTCATATTCTTGTCTATAACGAAAGAGTTTACGAGCGAGTTCCTTATCACAAATGGATTCTTTTTGAGAAATAAATCATCTTTGTCTAAATATACAATTCCTCGAATTCGTTTTGTACATAGTTCTCTATATAACTTCTCACTTTCTTCTTCATTGGTGTGGAATATATATACGAAACCAACATCCTTATACTTTTCCATATACATAGCTTCATAGTTAGCAATGTCAGTTGCTATACACGCCCCACATTCAAAGGTATCAAACAACCTTACTATATAATAAGTTTTATCATCAGAACTTTCGTTGTGTAGTGAGCAAATGCGTTTATCCATCTTGTCTACTGGAATCACCACGTTTTTTCCCATCATTGACTTAACATAATCCTGTATCTTTGGTTTACATGCAACAACTAGTATGGAAATTAAGATAACAATGATACTACCTATATTTTTCATTTAATTTCATTTTTAATATGACATAGTTACTTTTTTCATTTAGTTTCTCATTTAGTTTGTTATATTTCTCTATTATTTTATCTGCGAGATATGACCCATCATACATTCGACCCTCAACCACATCCAAAACGGCATTTTGGTCTAACAGTGCATAATAATAGCCATTACAATAGTCATATATATTTGGCATCCATTCGTCATATCTTATTCGATAAACCTCGTGGGTTTCCGTATTTATTTTAAATTGTTCCGAGGTATAGTCATGATACATTATCGTGCTTATAATTTGATTATGATCAAACAAGAATCCTTCTATGTGATCTATGGATTCTTCTTCGTCAACAAAATCATCTCTTAATTTATCAAGTGATAACATTCCTTTGTCAGCAAAATGATAGCACACTGTAACAGAGTCATTATTATTATGCGAAAGATCAATAACATATAGTTTCGAAGAATAATAATCACAGTAACAAAGTCTATTACCATCAACACGCATCTTATTCAAGTAAAAATTCGAAGCAGATGTAACAGTTTCATTCGTAGGTATTAATTCTTTTACATTTTCTGCTTTTTTATCAAGGATATGCAACTGATAGTTACCACCCGTAAACTCTGTTGCAAAAGCAAAACCATAACTCGTCTTTGCGACCTGTTTTGGCAGACCATGCCCTGAATCTATCTTCTTGGAACAGATATATTGACCGTTTCTATCATAAACAAGCAACTTATTTACATCTGCCATTATGATTGAATCACCATTTCTGTCTGTTGCAAAATCAAGGACATTAATGTACTCAGAGTTGCCCCGTCCAATGGCTCCTATCTTTTTCTCATACTTTCCTTGCTTGTCGAATGACAATATAATGGTTTTGGAGGCTTGATAATCTCCAATAAGAAAACCGTTCTGTGTAGCAATCAATTTTGTTGGTTGATTAACCATACAATCTAATTTATCTTCCAATGGAATAAGTTCTAAGTCTTCAATAATAGAAGACACTTTGATAATAGAAGGCTCTATATCTTGTGAAAGGATTGTATGGCATTCCTCCTTGTCAGTGACTGATGTGCATGATGTTATAAAACATATTGTTAGAACACTAAATATAATGGATAACAGATATTTCATATCGTGATGATTCTTATGTTATCGCTAATGATTAAAATATCATAATTGTATATTTGCAATCTATATAGAGTAATCAAAAACATATATGATATTTATTGTCATTAGCGACTAACAGAGATTATTATATTGAATAGAACACGATAATTCTATTCATTTTACTATTTACTATGTTTTTTTGAATGAGATGTAGTAGGATCAGGCGCAGTCATTCCTCGCATGTTAGATGAGCACGTGTCATCACGCCCATATATGAATTTCTTATGTGAAATTCCTTTTTGGCTATCGCTTACAACTTGTGTGTATGGAATGTGAACTGCTTCATATAAATTATGACTGAAATCCCAGGATGTTATAGTGTACTGACATCCTGTCATTTCCGCACAGTTTATAGGTTTACTTACAACCGCTTTCCAACAGCGATTGATTATGTCACCTCGATAATAATCAGAACCTTGAGCATTCCCAGGTTCACTAGGTTCAAGACTTAGGGCTGCAATATTCTCATACAACAATTTGCTTTCATTAGAGTTCAAAATGTCAAAAGAGTCATATGTTTTTATAGCACCCATTACTATGGCAGATAGCATTACCATAGAAGAAAATGTCATTTTAATATTACTCATATTGTTTTTTCTTACACTACTGTCCACTAAAAATCGCAAATCGTTCTTTGAAATAATTGAATTATAGTTAGTTGCAAGAGTTTTTTGTGCGCAACGATTTGAATTTGTAACTTTGCAGCCATAAACAGGACTGCATATGCTAAAAGACAAATACGTATTCGCACAAATGATAGAGTTTCTTGATAACTTCAAGTTCCTTCGCATAGTCAAGAAGTATGACGGAAACAAATATGTGAAGCACTTCACGTGTTGGAATCAACTTCTTACTCTAATGTTTGGCCAACTCTGCAATCGTGCAAGTCTTCGTGACTTAATCGTCGCTTTGCAAGCTCACCAAGAGAAATGCTATCATCTAGGAGTCGGCAAGCATGTCACCAGAAGTAATCTCGCCAAAGCGAATGAGAATCGTGACTACCGCATCTTTGAGGACTTCGCTTTCTATATGATAGACGAAGTTCGCAAATGCAACGTGACAGACATATTCAAACTTGATGGCAGTGTCTATGCTTTTGACTCTACTACGATAGACCTATGTCTTGAGATGTTTCCTTGGGCTAAGTTCCGCAAACACAAGGGAGGTATCAAGGTACACACCCTGTATGACGTTGAAACTCAAGTCCCGGCCTTCATACATATAACCGAAGCAAAGGTTAATGATGTCAAGGCTATGGATGCAATTCCTTATGAAACAGGCTCGTACTACGTATTCGACCGTGCTTACAATGATTACAAGCGTCTATTCAAGATACACATGAACGACTCTTTCTTTGTTGTAAGAGCGAAGACAAACATTAAATACAAGGTTGTCAAATGGAAGCGCAGAATGCCAAAGAACATACTATCTGATAGCGAGATTCAACTACTAGGTTTCTATTCCCAAAAGGCATATCCGGAGAGAATCCGAATGGTACGATACTGGGATGAAGAAGACCAACGTGAGTTCGTTTATCTTACAAACGCCAAGCACATATCTGCACTACAGGTCGCGGAACTCTACAAGAATCGCTGGCAGGTAGAACTGTTCTTCAAATGGCTCAAGCAGCACCTTCGAATCAAGAAATTCTGGGGTACATCAGAGAACGCAGTAAAGATACAAGTCTACACGGCTATCACGACTTACTGCCTTGTTGCCATTATGAAGCACAAAATGCAGCTTGACAGATCAACGTACGAGATACTGCAGATACTTGGAATCTCACTCACAGACAAGACTCTTCTGAAGGATCTTTTCAGCAAAACTAAATTCAATGATGTCAAAGAACAAAGCGGTCTTGATGGACCAGATTTATTTGAAAATTTTAAATTTTAACTCGTCCCTAATTTTTAGTGGACACTAATGCGAAAAAATAAAAAATAAAGTATGAATTTGACAAGCGATTTCAGAAAATATGCCACAGGGCATGTAGGAATGAATGGTATGGTGCTCGATGATGTGATGAGAGCACAAGCACAGTATCTCAATCCTTATATTCTCGAGGAGCGTCAGTTGAATGTGACGCAGATGGATGTGTTCTCTCGACTGATGATGGATCGTATCATCTTCCTCGGTACTGAGATAAACGACTATACGGCAAACACAATACAGGCACAGTTGCTCTATCTTGACTCTACAGATCCAGGAAAGGATATCTCCATATATATCAATTCTCCTGGCGGTAGCGTGACTGCTGGTCTTGGTATCTATGACACTATGCAGTTCATCTCAAGTGATGTAGCTACGATATGTACTGGTATGGCAGCATCCATGGGTGCCGTGCTTCTCGTTGCAGGTCAGGAAGGAAAGCGTTCTGCTCTTCCTCATAGCCGTGTTATGATTCATCAGCCTCTTGGTGGTGTACAGGGACAGGCAAGCGATATCGAGATAGAGGCTAAGGAGATACAGAAGTTTAAGAAGGAACTTTACAATATTATCTCAAATCATTCGCATACTCCATACGAGAAAGTGTGGGCAGACTCTGACCGTAACTATTGGATGACAGCAGAGGAGGCAAAGGAATATGGTATGATAGACAGTGTATTAGTAAAGAAATAAGGAAAGGCAGGTAAGTGGCAAAAAAGATTATAAGAAGATGTAGTTTCTGCGGGCGCACCGAGAATGAAGTCAGTATCCTCATCACAGGACTTGAAGGCTTCATCTGTGAGGATTGTGCAATGCAGGCCCATGACATCGTTCTTGCTCAGCAGGGAGCGGCATCGTCTTCAAAGGGAAATGGCAAATACAGCACTGAGGTTCTTAATAATGTTCCTAAGCCAAGCGAGATAAAGGATTATCTTGATCAGTATATCATCGGTCAGGATGATGCCAAGCGTTATCTCTCTGTCGCTGTGTATAATCACTATAAGAGATTGGGTCAGCCCGTTGACGATGATGTAGAGATAGAAAAGAGCAATATCATAATGGTAGGCTCTACGGGAACGGGTAAGACTTTGCTTGCCAGAACAATAGCAAAACTTCTCAACGTTCCTTTCACTATTGTAGATGCAACGGTATTTACGGAAGCTGGTTATGTGGGTGAGGACGTGGAGAGTATACTCTCGCGACTCCTGCAGGTGGCTGACTATGACCTTGAGGCAACACAGCGCGGCATAGTGTTCATCGATGAGATAGATAAGATTGCTCGTAAGAGTGACAATCCAAGCATTACCCGCGACGTGAGTGGTGAGGGCGTGCAACAGGGTTTGTTGAAACTCCTTGAGGGAACGATGGTGAATGTTCCACCAAAAGGCGGACGTAAGCATCCTGACCAGGATTATATCCATGTGGATACAAGGAACATCCTGTTTATCTGCGGTGGCGCCTTTGATGGTATTGAACGTAAGATAGCGCAGCGTATCAACACACGTACAGTGGGTTATAACTCTGTACAGAATCTGCGACAGATAGACAAGAATGATTTGATGAAATATGTCAAACCTCAGGATTTGAAGTCTTTCGGTCTTATTCCTGAGATCATTGGACGTCTGCCTGTGCTTACCTATCTCAATCCTCTCGATCGTGCTGCCTTGCGCCGCATCCTCGTAGAACCGAAGAATTCCATCGTGAAGCAGTATATCAAGCTGTTCCAAATGGATAAGATAGAACTGACCTTCACCACGGAGGCATTGGAATATGTCGTTGATAAGGCGGTAGAGTATAAACTCGGTGCCCGTGGCTTGCGCTCCATCGTTGAGACCGTGATGATGGATGCTATGTTTGACTGTCCTACAAAGAATATCTCCAAGTTCGAAGTAACGAAGGAGTATGCTATGAAACAACTGGAAAAACAAGAATAACCACTCCTAACCTCCCCTAAACGGGGGAGGCTCTTTTACTATGGACGACCTTTATATAAAACTAAAAGAATATTTCGGCTTCGACAAGTTCAAGGGTGATCAAGAAAGAGTCATCCGCAATCTGCTTGCCGGTAAGGATACCTTTGTTCTAATGCCGACAGGTGGCGGTAAGTCGCTCTGCTATCAGTTGCCTTCGCTCATCATGGAGGGCACAGCGATAGTTATCTCTCCGCTCATTGCACTGATGAAGAATCAGGTGGACGTGATAAACGGAATGAGCGAGAGCGATGGTGTGGCGCATTGTCTCAATTCGTCGATGAATAAATCTGCGATAGATAAGGTGAAGGCTGACGTGCTGGCAGGCAAGACAAAGTTGCTCTATATGGCACCTGAATCGCTGACGAAGGAAGATAATGTGGCCTTCCTGCGTTCCGTTAAGATATCCTTCTATGCCGTAGATGAGGCTCACTGTATCTCGGAGTGGGGACACGACTTCCGTCCGGAATATCGTAGAATACGTCCGATAGTAAATGATATTGGCGAGGCGCCTGTCATTGCTCTTACTGCAACAGCAACAGATAAGGTGCGTCTTGACATCAAGAAGAATCTTGGCATCCCTGATGCTACGGAGTTTAAGAGTTCCTTCAATCGTCCGAATCTCTACTATGAGGTGCGCCAGAAGACTGATTCTATCGATAAGCAGATAATAAAATTTATCAGACAGCATCCGGGGAAGAGCGGCATTGTATATTGCCTTTCAAGGAAGAAGGTGGAAGAATTGGCTGCAAATCTTATTGCCAATGACATCAAGGCGGCTCCGTATCATGCAGGACTTGATACTGTAGTGAGAAACAAGACGCAGGATGCTTTCCTTATGGAAGAAATAGATGTCATCGTAGCAACAATTGCCTTTGGTATGGGTATTGATAAGCCTGATGTACGTTTTGTTATCCATTATGACATCCCAAAGAGTCTTGAGGGATACTATCAGGAGACAGGTCGCGCAGGTCGTGATGGCGGGGAAGGAATGTGCATAGCGTTCTATTCTCATAAAGATCTGCAGAAACTGGAAAAGTTCATGGCTGACAAGCAGGTAGCAGAGCAGGATATTGGTCGCCATCTCCTGCAGGAGACAGAAGCGTATGCAGAGTCATCTCTGTGTAGAAGAAAGCTGTTGCTCAGCTATTTCGGCGAAACATACGGTGATAACAACTGTCATAACTGCGATAACTGTCTGCATCCAAAACAGAAAGTAGAAGCGTCAGAAGAACTGCGCTGTGTGCTTGCTGCTGTGAAGGCTATAAAAGAGAATTTCCGCACTCCATACGTAATTAATTTCCTGAAAGGACGTGCGACGGATGATATCGTGTCGCATAAGCATGACAAGTTGGAAGAGTTTGGCTGTGGAGAAGGCAAGCGTGATAAACTGTGGAGTCCTGTCATACGCTATGCCATAGTGGAAGGCTATCTTCGTAAGGAAGTGGAAGATTATGGCACGTTGAAACTTACTGCAGCAGGCAAACGCTGGTTGAAGAATCCACATACTTTCTATGTGACGGAGGATAATGAATTCAATGATACAGAAGATGTTGGAGGCGTTTCTGCAGGCTCAGCCCTTGATCCCGAACTGTTTGCTATCCTCAAGTCTCAACGTAAGGATACCGCGCGTCGTCATAACGTGCCCCCCTATGTCATATTCCAGGATGTTTCCCTTGAACAGATGGCAACGATGTATCCTTCTACCATGCAGGAACTGCAGAATATACAGGGAGTGGGTGCTGGCAAGGCGAAGCGCTATGGACAGGATTTTGTTGATATCATACGCCGCTATTGCGAAGAGAAGGGCATTGAAAAGCCTGAGGATCTGCGAGTAAGGACTGTAGCGAAGAACTCTCTTCGCAAGGTAAAGATAATACAGAGCATCGATCGTGAGATGGCGCTCGATGATATTGCAGACTCTTTGAACATGGACTTCGACGAGTTCCTGACGGAGGTGGAGAGCATCGTCTATAGTGGTACAAAACTCGACATCGACTATTTCCTCGAGGAGGTGATGGATGACGATGCCGTGGATGACATCTATGAGTATTTCCGTGAGAGTGACTCCGATAGCATCGATGTGGCTATGAAGGAACTTGGCGGCGAGTATGAAGATGATGAACTGCGCCTAGTGAGGATCAAGTTCCTTTCAGAACTGGCTAACTAATCGATTACTGATTACGAATTACGAATTACTTAGTTACTTTGATAGCTAAAATGTATCGTGAAGAAATCGTCTTCATATGTAAACAAGTAATTCGTAATTAGTAATTCGTAATTTAGATGTTTCGTTCGTTAAATTGCATTAATAATAAGGAGAAAAAGCGTGTCGCATAGCCAATATGTGAAAAAAAAGTTGTAAATTTGCACGCAATAAAAAACAAGTATAGTATTATGGCATCATTTATTGCAGACAAAGTAGTGATGGAAGGTATCACCTTCGATGACGTATTGCTTATTCCAGCATACTCAGAAGTTCTTCCACGTGAGGTATCCCTTAGTACCAAGTTTTCCCGTAATATCGATTTGAAGATTCCTTTCGTAACAGCTGCTATGGACACTGTTACAGAGGCTCCTATGGCTATCGCTATTGCTCGCGAGGGCGGTATCGGCGTTATTCATAAGAATATGTCTATCGAGGAGCAGGCACGTCAGGTGGCTATCGTAAAGCGTGCAGAGAATGGTATGATATATGATCCTGTCACTATCATGCGCGGTAAGACTGTGAAGGATGCACTCGATATGATGGCTGAATACCATATCGGTGGTATTCCTGTTGTTGACAAGGATAATAAACTCGTAGGTATCGTGACAAACCGCGACCTCCGTTTCCAGACAGATATGAATCGTAAGATTGATGAGGTAATGACAAAGGAGAATCTTGTTGTAACTCATCAGCAGGCTGACCTTGAGAGTGCTCAGCAGATTCTTCTCGAGCATAAGATTGAGAAACTCCCTGTGGTGGATGATAAGAACCACCTCATCGGTCTCATCACATATAAGGATATAACAAAGGCAAAGGATAAGCCAATGGCTTGTAAGGATGCCAAGGGACGTCTCCGCGTTGCTGCTGGTGTAGGTGTTACTGCAGATACATTCCAGCGTATGGAGGCACTCGTAAAGGCTGGTGTTGATGCCATCATCATTGATACTGCTCACGGTCATTCTAAGGGTGTAATCGAAAAGGTGAGAGAAGCAAAGGCTGCTTTCCCAGAGGTTGACATAGTAGTAGGTAATATCGCTACTGGCGAAGCAGCAAAGATGCTCGTAGAGGCAGGTGCGGACGCTGTAAAGGTCGGTATCGGTCCTGGTTCTATCTGTACCACACGTGTGGTTGCTGGTGTTGGTGTTCCTCAGCTTTCTGCAGTATATGATGTTGCCAAGGCTCTTGAAGGTACTGGTGTGCCTCTTATTGCTGATGGTGGTCTCCGTTATTCAGGTGACGTCGTTAAGGCACTTGCTGCAGGTGGTTGCTCTGTAATGGTCGGTTCTCTTGTGGCTGGTACAGAAGAGGCACCTGGTGAGACAATTCTCTTCAATGGCCGTAAGTTTAAGTCATACCGTGGTATGGGTTCCCTTGAGGCAATGGAGAAGGGTAGTGCCGACCGTTATTTCCAGGGCGGTGTGAAGGAAGCTAAGAAACTCGTTCCTGAAGGTATCGCAGGTCGTGTGCCTTATAAGGGGACTGTTCAGGAAGTTATCTATCAGCTTGTTGGAGGACTCCGTTCTGGTATGGGATACTGTGGCGCTGCTACTATCGAGAAACTTCATGATGCTAAGTTTACACGTATCACAAATGCTGGTATGCTTGAGAGTCATCCTCACGAAGTAATCATTACAAGTGAGGCTCCAAACTATTCTCGCCCACAGTAATAACATTCCGGTTAGTTTGATAATAGAAACCCATTTTTGAATTTAAATGGAAATAAAGAAGTCATTATTTGTTCTCCTTGCTTCGGTAGTGATGCCTTGCGCGGTGATGGCACAATCGGATGATCCTGTCATTATGACCGTAGCAGGACAGCCAGTATTGCGTTCGGAGTTTGAGTATTCCTATAACAAGAACAATACGGATGGTGTCATTGACAAGAAGACTGTAGAAGAGTATGTTGATCTCTTCATCAACTACAAACTGAAGGTGGCTGCCGCACTTGATGCTCATCTTGACACACTCACTTCCTACAATAAAGAGTATGTCGGATATCGCGATCAGCAGGTGCGACCAACCCTCATCAGTGATGCAGACGTAGAAGCTGAGGCAAGGAAGATATATCAGGATACAAAAGATCGTATCGGTCCTGATGGCCTTGTTTCCCCTGCGCATATCCTACTCCGTGTCACACAGCAGGCAGATGCCAAGGAACAGGAGAATGTAAAGAATCGTGCAGATTCCATTTACAATGCTATCGTGAAAGGTGCTGACTTTGCAGAATTGGCAAAGCAGTTCAGCCAGGATCCGGGATCCGCACGACAGGGTGGTGCTATCGGTCAGATAAGTCGTGGACAGACACTGAAGGAGTTTGAGGATGCTGCATTCTCCCTGAAGGATGGTGAGATGTGCAAGCCTGTCCTTTCTGCTGTCGGCTATCATATCATCAAGATGCTTGGTCATTCGGAATTTGCTCCATACGATTCTCTCCGTGAGGATATCCATCGCTTTATCGAGGCTCGTGGCATCCGTGAGGCTATCATTGATGGTAAACTAGACCAGATGGTGAAGTCTATGGGAACTACGAAGGAACAGATAATGGACCAGCGTGCAGATTCCCTTGCTGCCATCGACTCTGATATGGCAAATCTTTTCCGCGAATACCACGATGGATTGCTCCTCTACGAGATAAGCAACAGCGAGGTATGGGAGAAGGCAAGCAAGGATGAGGCAGGTCTTGAGGCATACTTCAAGAAGAATAAGAAGAAGTACACTTGGGATGAGCCATATTTCAAGGGCATAGCTTACTACACTCGTGAAGCATCTGACATAGAAGCTGTAAAGAAAAGCATCAAGAGTAAGCCTTTCGATAAGTGGGCAGAAGTGCTCCGTTCCACCTTCAATGCTGATTCCGTTCTACGTATTCGTGTAGAGAAGGGACTCTTCAAGAAAGGTGACAACAAACTTGTTGACAAGGAACAGTATGGCGTGAATGTCGAAGTGCCTGCAAAGAAGGACTACCCATATACAGCTACTTTCGGCAAGATGCTTAAGGCTCCGAAGGAAATGGACGATGTTCGCGGACAGGTGACAGCAGACTATCAGGATGCTCTTGAGCAGAAGTGGGTGGCAGACCTTCGCAAGAAATACCCTGTTGTGGTGAATAAGGAGGTTGTAGCTACCGTAAACAAACATTCAAAATAGAAAGAAGGAAATTTTGATTCCTTTTAATTGATAGATGAATATAAAGAATAGATACATAGTTGCGGCTCTTTTAGTCTTGGGCTTGACTGCTAATGCTGGCAGGATGATGTACAGCAATGGTAGTGTTGCGCAGGATACTGACTCTATCGTGAATCCTCACTATCTCGATGAGGTGGTATGGGTTGTTGGCGATGAGGCTATTCTTCTTTCCGACATAGAGATGATGCGTTTGCAGGCTGAGCAGGAAGGCATTGACTTTGGTGGTGATCCAGATTGCCGCATACCAGAGCAGATTGCTGTGCAGAAACTATTCCTGCATCAGGCAGCCCTTGATAGTATCGAGGTGAGTGAGGCAGAAGTGTCTTCGCGCATTGACCAGCAGATAAATGCCTGGATTCAGATGGTTGGATCAAAGGAGAAACTGGAGGAATACCGTAAGATGAGTATTACACAGATGCGTCAGGATCTTCACGATGATTTCAAGAATCGCCAGCTTGTTGAGAAGATGCGAGAGAAGCTCGTTGAGGATGTGAAGGTTACGCCAGCTGATGTACGTGCGTATTTCCGTAATCTCCCAGAAGATTCCATTCCTTACGTACCAACAGAGGTAGAGGTGCAGATTCTCACTCAGCAGCCACGTATCCCTATGGAAGATATCAATAAGGTGAAGGATGACCTTCGAGAATATACCGAGCGCGTGACGAGTGGCAATACATCTTTCGGCACGCTTGCGCGTCTCTATTCAGAGGATCCTGGAACGGCTCGTCAGGGTGGTGAGCTTGACTATACTGGTCGTGGTATGCTCGATCCTGCCTTTGCTGCCGTTGCGTTCAACCTTACCGATCCAAAGAAGATAAGTAAGATTGTGGAGTCAGAATTTGGTTTCCATATCATACAGCTCATTGATAAGCGAGGTGATAAGATCAAGGTGCGTCACATCCTGAGAAAGCCAAAAGTACCACAGAGTGCCATCGATGATGCAATGGTACGTCTCGACTCCATAGGCGATGAGATTCGTGCAGGAAAGTTCACCTTTGACGAAGGCGCAACATATATTTCTGATGATAAGGATACTCGCAATAACTACGGTATAATGTCGAACATGAACGAGGATGGACATACTTCAAAGTTCCAGATGCGTGATCTCCCTACAGAGATAGCCCGTGTCGTTGACACTCTGAAGGTTGGAGGTGTATCAAAATCCTTCTCTATGATAAATCAGAAGGGTAAGACCGTCTGTGCTATCGTAAAACTGAAGAGTCGTACCGAAGGTCATCGTGCTACTATCACAGAAGACTTCCAGGTGATGAAGAATGTCGTTCTCAACAATGAGAAGGAAAAATTCATTCGAGAATGGGTGAAGAAGAAGATTGGTGAGACGTATGTCCGTATGGATGATAGGTATAAGAACTGTAACTTTGAATATGAAGGTTGGGTAAGAGAATGACAACTCACTTTATAGGAAATATAAAAAAAATAAATTGGCACAGAACCATACTTATAATGGTCCTGTGCCTTTTTGGCTTGGGAATGGCATATTCGGGAAAACCGAAGCGTAGTCGTCCTGGCGCTAAGAAGGTGGACAACCGTGTCTATCTCGACCATGCCGATGAATTGCAGTATGATATGTATGGCACTCGCCCTGATGCTCAGATAGCAAGGGGAAAGGTAGTTTTCCGTCATAAAGGAGGCGTACTGACATGTGATAGTGCATATTTCTTTGAACAGACAAACTCCTTCGAGGCATTCGGACACGTAAAGATGCGTCAAGGAGACACCCTTACTCTTACTTCCGACTATGCCTGGTATGATGGCGATAATGAGATGGCTGAAGCGAGATATAATGTGATACTGACGCATCGTAAGTCTAAGCTGTACTGCGACTCCCTCAATTATGACCGTATGTATGGCATCGCCTACTTCTTCGAAGGAGGTAAACTCGTTGACAAAGGCAATACTCTTGTCTCTGACTGGGGACAGTATAATACGGAAACGCGCGACGCTGTGTTCTATTATAAGGTAAAGCTGAAGAACAAGAAATTTACTCTCACTTCCGACACCTTATATTATGACACGCGCACGTCGTTGTCACACGTGGTGGGACCTTCCGTTATCGAATCGGATAATAGCATAGTGCATACAACGGACGGCTACTACAATAGCGACACCGAGCGCTCCGAGATGTATTCACGCTCTACGGTATACAATGGTGCAAAAGTGATAACGGCAGACAGTCTTTATACCAACAATAAGACCAACACAAATGAAGGATTCGGTAATGTGGTCTATGTTGATACTCTCAACAAGAACAAGTTCCTCGGCAATCATATATATTATGAGGAGAATACCGGCTATGGCTTCGCCACAGATTCCGCTGTTGTGATGGATTATTCCCAGAAGGATACCTTATATCTGCATGGTGACACGATAAAGATGTTTACCTACAACATAGAGACTGACTCCGTCTATCGTATGGTCCATGCCTATCATCGTGTGCGTGCTTTCCGCAATGACGTACAGGCGGTCTGTGACTCGCTCGTGTATAGTTCCCTTGACTCCTGCATGACGATGTATAAGGATCCTATCGTGTGGAACATGGGACGTCAGGTGCTTGGTGAGGTAATCCACGCCTATATGGCTGATTCCACAATCCGCTATGCTGATGTGATAGGACAAGCGTTGAGTGTGGAGCGGATGGATTCGGTTCATTACAACCAGGTGGCATCCAAGGAGATGCGCGCTTATTTCGAAGATGGCAATCCTCGTCAGTCATGGGCGATAGGTAATGTGCAGACAATATATTATCCTATCGATGACTCTGATAGTACCATTATCGGCCTTAACTATCTCGAGACGGATACGATGAAGATGTTCCTCTCTCCTCAGAAACAGTTGGAGAAGATATGGACTTGCAAGGCAACAAGTACCCTTTATCCTATCACGCAGATACCACCGGGTAAACTGCGTCTGCCAAACTTTGCTTGGTTCGAAGATATCCGTCCGAAGGATAAGGATGATATTTTTATTTGGAGAGGTAAGGGTAAGGATGCTGTGCTGAAAGAAGAGAAGCGTAGAGAAGCACCAAAGGTGAAATTGTAAAGCCCCCTCTGACTCCCCCCAAAGGGGGAG
The DNA here is from genome assembly GCA_045627725.1 of Prevotella sp. Lineage (GTDB taxonomy): Bacteria > Bacteroidota > Bacteroidia > Bacteroidales > Bacteroidaceae > Prevotella. The sequence continues at coordinate 17,784 of JAZQOH010000038.1, forward strand.
AACTGATAGTTACATTATAAGAATGATTTATGGACATAATACAACTACTTCCGGATAGCGTAGCCAACCAGATAGCGGCAGGTGAGGTCATTCAGAGACCTGCCTCCGTGATAAAGGAATTGGTGGAGAACGCTGTTGATGCAGGAGCGAAGACGATAAAGGTTCTTGTCGTTGATGCTGGAAGAACATCGATACAGGTTATCGATGACGGATGTGGTATGTCCGATACTGATGCCCGCCTATCCTTCGAGCGCCACGCAACGTCGAAGATTCGTCGTGCTGATGATCTCTTCGCCCTTCGCACTATGGGATTTCGTGGTGAGGCACTCGCTTCCATCGCTGCTGTGGCACAGGTGACGTTGCAGACACGACAAGAGGGTGACGAACTGGGAACGCGTCTTTGTATCAGTGGTTCTCGAGTGACGAATCAGGAGCCTGTCGTATGTCCGCAGGGCTGTAATTTTCTCGTGGAGAACCTTTTTTATAATGTACCTGTGAGAAGGAAGTTCCTGAAGTCCAACTCCACAGAGATGAGTCATATCACCGAGTCGTTCGAGCGTATCGTCCTCGTCTATCCTGAGATAAACTTCATACTCTATAATAATGGTCAGGAAGTGATGAACCTTCGAGCTGGTAGTCTTCATCAGCGCATCATCGGTGTGTTTGGCAAGAGGATAAACCAGAGTCTATTGCCTGTAGATACGAACACTACGCTATGTAAGATACGCGGTTTCGTAGGAAAACCGGAGTATTCTCGTCAGAAGGGTGCGGAGCAGTTCTTCTTTGTTAATGGCCGTTATATGGAACATCCTTATTTCCGTAAGGCTGTGATGCTGGCATACGACCGCCTCATACCTGCAGGCGACAAGGTGCACTATTTCCTTTATTTCGACATCAACCCAGAGGATATTGACGTTAATATCCATCCTGTGAAGACTCAGATAAAGTTTGAGAACGAACAGGCGATATTCCAGATTCTCCTTGCTGCCGTAAGAGATGCCGTTGGTAAGTTCTCTGGCATCACAGAATTGGAGTTTGACACGGAAGGAAAACCTGACATTCCTGTGTATAATCCAAATGCGACAACATCGGTGAAGGCGCCGACCATCGATGTAGATCCTAACTACAATCCTTTTGATGAGGTTCCGTCGGAAGAGAAACTCCTTTCTGGTGACAGAACATCCTCAGGCATTTCTGCAGAGAGTGGTGCCTTTTCGCCTCAGTATCTTCCATCAGGGAAATCACATCAAAAGATTTCGTCCTCTTCGTCGCTTGGCATCAGTCGTCAGGGAGGTGTATCCCGTGCGCAGGATTGGCAGAGCCTTTATTCTGGTCTTGTGGAGAAGGGTAGGGAAGAACAGCGACAGCAACCACAGCAGAGCGAGATGTTTAGTTCCATCTTCAATGATGCAGAGGAGAAGTCAATGGATTTTGCTGACCGCTCCCACGAACATTATCAGTATCGCGGCTCATATATAATGACGGAGGTCAGTGAAGGAATGCTTTTTGTTGATCAGCATCGTGCCGATATCCGCATTCTCTACGAGGATTATATGCATACGCTTGCGACACGCTCGTCACATGTGCAGAAACTGCTCTTCCCCGAAGTAGTGCAGTTTCCTCCCAACTATGCCCCTATGCTCGATACCATATTAGATGAAATGTGTGGTCTCGGCTTCGAGATAACTAACATTGGTGGTGGCAGTTATTCCGTTTCTGGCATACCGGCAGGACTGACAGGACTTGATGCCGTTACCCTCGTCAACGAACTCGTAAGCGCATCGGTGGAATATGGCTCCGATGTTGCCGATGAGATAAATTCCAACCTTGCCCTGGAACTTGCCCAGCGTGCAGCCACACCATACGGCGAGGTGCTATCGCAAGATGATATGGAAGGCTTGATAGAGAAACTCCTCAACTGTAAATCGTATCGTTATACTCCTGATGGAAAAACCATTATGTATATGTTGCGAAATAGTGATTTGGAGACTCATTTCTAACCTTTTTCTGCCATTATGAAGAAAAAAGACAAAAAAAAGCATGAAAAGTTTGGAGGAATGAAAAAAAAGTAGTACCTTTGCATCGCTTTTGAGAAATACTTCTCTTTCGGGCGTTTAGCTCAGCTGGTTTAGAGCATCTGCCTTACAAGCAGAGGGTCGGCGGTTCGAATCCGTCAACGCCCACGAAAGTGGCATAAAGGATAGCCGACAGGCAATCATATTTTGACCACGAAAATCATGGCTCGCTAGCTCAACTGAATAGAGCATTTGACTACGGATCAAAAGGTTATAGGTTTGAATCCTATGCGAGTCACCACAAGAAAGAGATGTAAAGAGATACATCCGAAACATTGAAATCTTGAAACCAAAAAGTGTCGGGCATATTCCAGAGTGGCCAAATGGGGCAGACTGTAAATCTGCTGGTTTTCACCTTCGGTGGTTCGAATCCATCTGTGCCCACACTGTCGTAGAGATAGGACCCATTCCTATCAATACAAACGATGTGCAAAGAGGTTACTGCCTCAACAACAAGTCTGCGGAAGTAGCTCAGTTGATAGAGCACTAGCCTTCCAAGCTGGGGGTCGCGGGTTTGAGCCCCGTCTTCCGCTCTCATTTGCACATATCATGCCTCTTTAGCTCAGTTGGCCAGAGCACGTGATTTGTAATCTCGGGGTCGTTGGTTCGAATCCGACAAGAGGCTCAACCTGTGTCGGACAACAACCGCAAGGTCAATTCTGATTTCAGGCACAATTATCTATGGAGAGGTGGCGGAATGGTAGACGCGCTACTTTGAGGGGGTAGTGGGCTAAGCCCGTGTGAGTTCGAGTCTCATCCTCTTCACGATAATCAAAACAATGTTTGACTGCTTCAGTAGCTCAGTTGGTTAGAGCACATGACTGTTAATCATGGGGTCGTTGGTTCAAGCCCATCCTGAAGCGCGAATGCATCCTTAGCTCAGTTGGTAGAGCACCTGACTCTTAATCAGGGTGTCCAGGGTTCGAGCCCCTGAGGATGTACTTTTGGAGAGATGGCAGAGTGGTCGATTGCACCGGTCTTGAAAACCGACGTACTGAGAGGTACCGGGGGTTCGAATCCCTCTCTCTCCGCTGAAGAATTGCTTTAACGAATTGAATATCAATGAGTTAAAGCATTTTTTATTTCTTTCGAAACCCAAAATCAGACCCATTAGATACTTAAAATCAAAAGAGTAGTATCAGTGTCCTATCCTAATAATTCCAAAGAAGACCTAAAAAATACAAATAACCCAGCAATAGATTCATCATCTTTCTTGCTGGGTTATTCTTTTATGTACTCATGTGAGATTCATTACTATGCAATTCTCCTTCCTAATAGTTCTGGATTTTTCTCTATTAGTTCCTGTAGCATATCTGCATTGATAATCCATCTTGTTCCTACTCGATATGCTATACCCTCGTCTTGTAATACTCCGCTGTTGAGAATTTCTTGACCCTTAGTCTTGCTACAACTAAGATACTCTGAAAGTTCTCGGACTCCGTGTATGAGTTCGCAGTCTTTTCTCTTCTTGACCTCTTCCTTATGCTTCAGCTCCCTATGGGCTTCTAACAACTCTTCTAAACATTCTTGTTGTTTAGTTACGCACGCTAACATGCTAGTCAGCATGTCTTCGATTATTTCATCTGTGCTCTTGATGACCTTATTCGTCTTCATTTTCTTTGATTATTATTTTTTTTTTCTAAAAATTATACTGAAGATTTTAACTTTAGTTTTTTTTATTTGTTAATGAGACTGTTTTTTTTCGAGTTAAGTAAAGCTAAGAATGCCTAAATAGTACCTATTAATTCCTAACGGACATCTTTTTGTACGTATCATCACTTCTGTTTTTTGTAATTTCGCGGTTAATCATTGTATATGAGGTAAATTTAGTTTCAAATTTAGAAAATTGTGCCGTAGCGTAGTATAATATGTAGAAGTCGTTATTAAATGACAAATCAGAGAACTATTGCTATAATGTTTAACAATTATAATTAATGTGACGTGATAGAAAAGAATGAACAGATACTGTATAGCCGTGGCATCAACTTCGGCATTGTACGCTCAAGTCGGACTAATCATTATATTGTGCGAGCAAGAGTAACTCACAATAGTAAAAGGGTTGACTTGAGGACTCGTATCAGGATTAATGATCCGAGTAAAGAATGGGACAACAAAAAGCAACGTGTAAAACATGGATGTGTTCTCGGCGGCGAGCCGTATAATGCTATCAATGCAGCTATCAATACATATGAAGGATTCATCCATGATTATTTCACGCAATGCTCAAACGAGCGACGCGAACCTATACTTTCAGAGCTTCGAGACAAATTCAATTATAAGTTCAAGCAAACAGATACACAGAAATGCAGTGAGTTCTTCCGTCTGTTTGATGAGTTTATCAATGAACAATCTGGAGTTAAAGGCTGGGGAGAGGCTATGAATGAAGCATTCGCAAAATTACGTGACAGGCTAAAGTCTTTTAAGCCAACTCTTACATTTACAGACTTGAGCACAAAGACGATGGAAGAGTTTAAAGTTGAATTGTCAAGAACAATGTACAATGACTCCATATTGAAGAGATTGTCTTATCTAAGAACGTTTGTAAAATGGGCAAAACTGAAGAAATATACAGTTAATGAAGAGTTCTTCTTGTACCAGCCGAAACTGCCGAAGGCACAGAAAGCTGTAAGATACTTGGAAATCGAAGAGATAGACCGCATATATAATCTGCAATTAGAGCCAGGCAGTGCTCTTGACCAAACAAGAGACATGTTCATCTTCCAATGTTATACCGCACTCAGATATTGTGACATAAAACAGTTGAAGAAGCATCAAGTGTTTCTGGCAAATGATGGCTCTTACATTATTAACTTGTTGACAGAGAAGGATAATGACAATATTCAGTTTAAGCTGGCAGATAGAGCAAGGGAAATCTTCTTGAAGTATAGCAATAAGAGATATGACTACAATGCGATGTTTCCTGTCCTGAGCAATCAGAAATACAACGAACACTTGAAAGAATTGGGCAAACTAGCTGGACTACATGGAGAATGGATTGATTATGAGTTCAAACTGCAAGAGAAGATAGAAGTCAGAATTCCCAAGGAAGACTTATCCAGTCATACGGCTCGCCGAACATTTGTCGTTACGGCGTATAATGAAGGTGTTCCACTTGACTTGATTATGCTTATTACTTCTCATAGTGATGTCAAAGCTATGCGGCCCTATCTCAAGGGTAATCTGAAAGGTTCAAGCAAAGTCATTGATGCACTCAACAATGCATCTAAGCATGAATAGTAGAAATTTGAGCAACCTATTTGGGTTGCTCTTTTTGCTCTATCACAAACGAACGGAAGAGAAACATTATGACGGGCAACTCTATTTCGACTTTAATAAGGTTGACTATCGTTCGAGATACCACTGCCAATTAATATGCCTAAAAATATCCAATTATTTGATTATTCAAATATTATATACTATATTCGCGAACTAAATAACTATATAATATGACAGAAGAAGAAATATTCGACGACTCGATGTTTGAGAGAGACGACCAATGCAACGACAGTGATTGGGAGGAGTACAATGCCGAGGAAATATATGAGTTCGGCGGTGTAACTGATCATGACGCTAAGCCATCTAAATCTACATGGCAAGACTTGATCGAAGCATTACCTTATATATTATTATACTTTACAATCTGTGGACTAATCACATATTGTATATTGTATACTAGGACTTAAAAATGAGACTTGGAAGATGTATCATATATGCATTCGCATTCATTACAGGGTCCGAATGTGCCGAAGTCTTACGGCAATGTCGTGGGCTAGACTATTGCAAGAACCTGATTGCGACATCCCTTCCTACCGAGTGTAATGTTATCATTACAATCACTCTTCCAGAAGAGTCTGCCAAAGACTTAACCGAAGACTCAACAGAGTCAGCTGAAGACTCTAAAGACTTATATCAAATATACATATGAAACTGAAAAAGCGAAAAATCATTCTTTTTTTACCAGACTTTCGAAAGTCACAAAATGAGCGACAACAAGACTTTGAGACTCTTCGGCAGAGTCTTGGGTACGAATATGGCGTTATTATGAGTCATCTCGACATTCGGCAACCAGCAGCAACAATCCGAAAACTACGTCGATTGAGCAATGATGCAATAGATATCATAATAGGTGATGGTCTCGGCAGTTTCTTCGCTGACAATTTTTATGGTGGGTATAACAGAATATGTATCAATCCGATGCTTCGATATCAAGACATTAAGCGTACAATTACGTATAGTGCATTCAAGACATATGTTGATGAGACATCCAAATACATTGATAATGACATCTTTGAAGAAACTCAGCGATGGGCAATCATCAGTAGACATGTTCTTGAACATGATGAATATACACCATCACTTTATGGAGATAATATCTCTGTTTTGGAAGCCGAAACCATAGACATCTCCCCGTCAATAATAGAGAATTCTATATTGCCTATTGTTACTAAACTGTTATATTCGTCGTGGACTGATGGTAATGGCGTTCACTTTATTCACAATGGAAGAGTCATCGACAAAGTCATACGGTCAATATTCAATTGCCAAGAGGCATATACAATTCCAGATGAAGTAGTATGCATCAAGAGCGGAGTCTTCCGTCGCTGCAAATTGCGGAAAATTACTCTTAGTCATAGTCTCGAGGTAATTCCAGATGATTGTTTCAGAGATTGCAAGTATCTCGAAGAAGTTGTAATGGACTGCCCTAAACTTGAAGTATTAGGACAGTCTAGTTTCCAAGGATGTGTGTCACTCAAGTCTATGTCATTAGCAAAGACTTCACTGTTGGCAGTACAAAATGAGTGCTTTAAGCAGACAGGTCTACAAGAGTTACAACTTCCAGACTCCATAAAATACTTCGATTCTTCTGCCGTCCCTGATGACTGCAAATTAGTTATCAATAAGACTCGCTACTCTCAGTTATTGGATGACTATCGCTGGAGACTTGCCGCCGAAGACTCTTAATATTGGAAAAAATAGTACGGAAGACTTATAGAAATGACAAGAGTCTTCCGCAGTCAAACCTGTTCATGAATTGAAACCAAATAAAGTAGTATGACAACAGCCCCCATATGACAGTACAGCGATAATACATAATATCACATAATTGTGGCACACCTCGGAATACATTAAAAAGTCATGGAACAATAAAATTGATTTGGGAATCATAACGATTTCCAAACTGACTTATAAATAATTATCAGAATGGAAGTAGTATTATTATGCCGAGTATCGACTAACAGACAGGACTATCAACGGCAGATTAACGAACTAACAGAGTTTTGCAACAATAATGGGTGGATAATCAACCATGTGTTTGCAAACAAAGTGTCTGGCGCTACGGCGAATGAGCAGCGGACTGAAATCGTCGAACTAATAGATTATGTCCAGCAGCATAGCATTGACCAAGTTGTAGTTACCGAAATCTCTCGACTCGGCCGAAATACCCTAGAGGCATTAAAAATCATCCAGCAACTAACTGAGCATAACATATGCCTATATGTCAAAAATTACAATCTCTCTACATTAACTGACGGCAATATAAATCCCGTAGCGTCATTGATATGCACAATATTACTAGAGATTGCACAAATGGAACGCCTAACAATAGCAGAACGAATGTCATCTGGTCGCACTCAATATATTGCCCGATGCAAGGCCAACGGCATCAAGATGGGTAGACCTGAATCCTACCGTAAGTCCGACGAAGACTACAAGGTGCAGTATGCTAAAGATATTCAGCTGCTGAAAAAAGGCTACTCTTTGCGCAATGTACAAGCCATAACATGCACGTCCATTATGACGCTACGCAAAATTAAAGCAAAGTTTGCCGTATAAATGTGCTAATTATAGAGATGTGCTAATTTAATATCTACATCACATAAGTTATCACTATCACTGGTGTTATAGTTTATCACAAAATAATAAATTAGCACAACTCCTCAGTTCTGCATGGTCTGCAATAATGGGATATATGCAGCAAGAAATGACTATGGCATATTAGTTGCGACAAACTTGCCGCCCTCTATGTACAAATTATTGAGGGCGTGCCTTGAGCACACCCTCCTAATTAGATTAGTTTATATTGCGGCAGCCTTCTTGAGGTATTATAAATTAATTTGTAATTTTTTTTCTTTGTCCAATTTGTGCGTAGGATAAATGCTTAATATACAACAAAATGTAATAATATTTCAGGATAAGTATTTTTTTGTTGTATATATGCTTTTTTAACAGGAGTGTCAATATCGACCGTGCAAAGAGTAAAGAAAGAATTCTGCAGCAAATAAATCATCATACTTACTCTTTTACGGGATTCCACTGCACTCCAGGTGCAGGAGAAAACGGCAGCATTTGTTCAATTTCTTTTTGATATTCTTTGCCGTATTTCTCAATTGTCCGTAGCGACAGGCTGAGTCCATTCTCCTGCAAGTACTGCTGTTCCTGGCGAAGAGACATACCGCCTTTATGCAACTTTTGAAACTGCTGATAATTAATTCGGACTGATCTGCCGCTTATTCCGCGATCCCGGCAATAACGGTACAACGAACTTCTGCTCACTCTAAAGCCATGCTCTGATGAGAGCATGTCAATATTGTCAGCGACAGACTCATCTGGATTGTATATTACATCCAGCACCTCCCAATTGAGTTCTTTAAGAAGACTGTTGCTCCTTATTTTTTTGCGGGATGACCAATGCAGTATAATTTTCTTTTTCTGACTTTTAGATTTAGTCTCTGAATACTTGTCTTTGAATTTGTGTATATAATAGTCCGTATCGTACTGGAATGCTTGAGTTACCTTTTCGGCAAGTACTGCGACACTTACGGCACCATCTGTATTATCGACAAACATTGCACGGTCTTTTATCAGATTGAAAAACATCTCGTCAGGAGTAATGGTAGGCTTGATTATTCTCCTCATCCAAGCCCTATGAAATAGAGTGTTACGGCGATGATGATGGTCTGCAAGAAGTACTTTCTTTCCTGACTGTCCGCATGCGGTGGGCCATTGTAGTTCGAAATAGTCATTGCCACATCGCTGATATTTAATCTCGCCCAACTCATTATGGCAGAAGACCGACCAATCAGGGCGTTCTACACGATACACATACTGGTATAGATGTTTGTATTTGCCGAAGAACTCGTCATAGGACAGTCTATCAGCATCATGTATCAATTCAAGACTAATAATGACTGTGCTGTTGGAAGACCGTATACTTTTGTCCCATTCTGATACTAATTGTGTGTTTTTATTTATTATTAAATTCGTATCTTGAGACAAAAGTATACACTTATGTTGAGCAATATCTGCAATTTGCTGTGGTCGCGGATGTTTATAATAACAGTTCTGGTTGAGAAAGTAAAGGTAACCAGCATTGTTTATGTTAAAATCACACAAAGAATAAATGTAGTCAGTTAGATTATAATCAACAATGTTTGATGCTTCTTTTCTGTTCGTTCCGTTGAAATATTGTGATGCAGAGAGTCCACATTTGTCATGTATAATTTCATTAGTTTCTTTTTCCAATTCTGAATGGATTGTGTGTGAACAATATCTAAAATAATACTTGTCCTGAATAATGTCATCAAACACATAAATCAAACGAAACCTTGGACCTTTGCAATTTCCTTCATCATCATATTGCATATGCGAAAGAGATGTGTACCAAAAGGTTGGTTGGTGCGACAATCTGCTTACAAAGTCCTGTGGTGTGGCATAATCAGTGCTATCGATATCGATGCCAATGAAATAAGAACCGACAAAGTACTTGTCTGCCTTGCCGCTCAAATAATAACAGCCATCGTCAGTTACATAATGCGAGGATGGATTGGGAAAATTAGAATGTAAAGTGCAAAAAGTATAACCATCCAATGCTAAATCCAACAGTTGCGACGGCGTTACGGTTGTGTTCCTGAATGCAATCTTGCGTTCTACCCCATGCTGCTTGCGAAGTTGGATACCAATCTCTTTATTGCTGATTGCTGCTAGTACCTGTGCCTTGTTGAGATACTGATCTCTACTGATCGAAACGATAAATGAGCAACTTGAATCTTTTTTCATAGTGGTATATAATATGTTTTATTAATTATACCACGATATCTGAGAATAGTTGCACATTATCGTAAAAAATATGGTGACTGCATATGTTACTGAGACTTTCCATAATATAGTTTTTTATTTTTCTACGCATCTATGAATGCATGTATTGAGGCCAAAGCTACAAGAGTTTTATTCTCTGACAAAAAATGCTTAGGTCGAAAAGTATATTGTCTGCCTCCTATCGTCTATACTGTTAGTTTGATTTGTCTGATTATCTATTATTAATCATACTTATTCAAACGTCGATATGTGCAGGTATATTTGGGAGTTGCTGTGATGCATTGGCGTTCTATAAGTCATACTCAAAAAATGGAAAGTTATATATAAATAATAATGTGATTTTTAAATATTATTTTTCTTTTGATATTATATGTATATTTTTTTGTATATTTGCGCAAAATTCATAATATTGTAAATAAGAATGTCAAAGTATACCACATAATAATATAGGAATATGCCATACTGAAGATTGTGCTAAAGTGTAAATGCCTATAAAAGAAGATATTTTTATTCCAAAACGACATTATTATGGTGGTATATTTTGAATTACTATTTACAGACGTTCGTCGAGGATATAGTCGATGTTCATCTGTTCTGCTGTACATGGCTTTGCCTTGCACGGCTGTGAAGGACGTTGATGTCTGCTGCAGCCTCTGCTTTCTTTCCAAGGTTCACGTAAGCTTCGGCACGAAGCAGATAAGCCTCAGCAAGACGGAAGAAGTACTGGTCGGTGTATGTCTTGCCTCCTGTACCTGCAAGTGTGTAGGTTGAAGGATCTCCGTACTGTGCTGCTGGATGATGGAACGGAGTAGTCATCTTTGTAGAATAGCCGCACATGAAACGGTTAGGAAGACGTGTAGGTGCATTTACACCTCCATCAAAACCTGCCTCGATGGTGTAGCCTTCCACCGAAACTGTATTTTCACTTCTTAGATGGTTGTTTGTTGAACTTGTATGTTACACTGAGAAGCAGGTATGAGGGAAGTGAAACGGCGTGAGTCTCGCGGATACCGCGCTCATTCACGACGTAAGCCACGCTCTTGTATTGTTTCAGGATGTCAATAGCCTTCAGACTGACACCTAATTTGTTTTTGAAGAAAGATTTTGAGAGTCCTATGCGCCAGTCGCATGCCGGTTCGTTCAGTTCATCGCTCGAATACCCCTGGCGCTTAACCAACACGCATTCGGTTTCCCAGTCAACACCTCCAGGCAAATTGGCTGAGAGCCAAAAATCGCCCTTAAAATCCCATGTATTGTTATAGCCCATATTAGTTTGGTCGTTCAGGGGCTTTCTCCAGTCTGCGCTAATCTTGAATCCACCAGAAATTTTCTTATAGTAACTTCTTATCTGAATGTGTGCATAGTTGTGCAGAGAGTTGTTGTCAATTTGTTGTGCTTCTCCTGTGATGCCGCTTGCTGTATAGTTCTTCATTCTATGGTAACTGTTCTTCATGTTGTAGTTTATTGTTAAAGGCAGTTTCAAGAATTTTGCTACCTGCTGTCCACGTGTGCTAAGTTCTATATCCCAAGTGCCGTTGATATTGTCTGGTCTATTGACATATACACCCGAATTAAAACGGTATGTATTGACAATTCGGTTGATATAGTTGGCATAGGTAAGGCTTTGCTGAAGATAGGTCCTTGTGCTTTTCGTTGGGAAACTCCACGAAAGATTCGAATTCCATGTGGCAGGCGACTTCAGGTGCGCATTGCCTTGATAGATGTTGATGCGGTCGGTAGTAAGTGGAATTGCTATCAATTGCGTTGCAACAGGAAGGTTGTATTTCAGCGATGTAGAGGCCTTAATGCTCCATAATGTAGATGAGATATTATTGCCTCTCCATTTTATATGCGAGAATGAGAGCGACGGTTCGAAGAATACGGGTGCCTGCACCAGAGAGGTATCCACCACAGAGCGTGCATAGTCAGTTTTCCTATCGATTACCGAGAGGGGCAGGTTGATATCAAGTGTCGTCCTTAGTTTCTTTGTGCCATTTTTCCGGTCGTAGTGATAATTGGCACCTGCTGTGAATGTATTTTCTATCGTCTTGAGGTTGTAACTGTTTTGCGGGTCAATCAACGACAAGC
>JAZQOH010000039.1:0-180207 GCA_045627725.1 Prevotella sp.
AGATTTTAAAAATCCCAGTTAAAAATCAGAAAGAAAATCTAAGCTAAAAATAATAAGACGAGTTTTATTTTGTGATTCGGCTAACGCCGAGAAATCAGGTAAAAATAGGAAGAAAAAATCTAAAGAAAATTTTACACCCTACTTGTTTACCCTTCCGTCACTCCCCCTCGGGGGAGCGGGGAGAGGGCTTACTTTGTCTGATTCACGAAAGTCATGGTGCCGTCAGCATTGTACTCGAAGGTATCAACGCAAACAGAGCGGCGACCTATGGCACCTGGATGACCATCGAGAGTGAGGGTAGCGTTGTGGTAGAAGAGATAGTTCTTTCCCTTGAACGTGGCTATTCCCGGATGGATAGTGAAACTGTTCTCTGCACCACCTGTGAGCTGTCCCTTTTGCTCCCAAGGACCATAGATAGACTTACTCATAGCATAGTCGATGGCTTCCTTGTGGTCGAAACCGGAAGAAGCATAGGTGAGATAGTAGTATTCGCCACGCTTGTGGAGCCAAGGACCTTCCGTGAAACGAGGAACGTCAACAACCCAGATGTTTGGTGAACCGGCAGACTTTAGGTTGGAAGGTATCGGTGTCTCATCAAGTGACACCATATCATCGTTGAGCTTTGCCATGAAGCAAGTGCCATTACCCCAGCAGAGATATGCCTGACCATCATCGTCAACGAGGACTGTTGGGTCAATGTCATTCCACCATCCACGTGTGCCATTGTCGGTCATCTTGTCGGAGATGAGTGGCTTGCCGATAGGATCCTTGAAAGGACCGAGAGGAGAATCTGCAACTGATACGCCTACTGCATAGCCTGACCATGGCTCTACGCCACGGATAGCATGATAGAAATAGAACTTTCCCTTGTGCTCAATGACCTGCGAAGCCCATGCTGTGCCAACGCCTGGAGTGATAGTGTCTGCCCATTCATAGAGAGAAGGACGCGCCACGCTGCCATGTCTTGTCCATGTCTTCATATCCTTTGTGGAATAGCACATCCATTCTGTGATGTTGAATTCCTTACCACCTCCTGCCTTGTCCTGACCATCATACCACTCGTCATGACCAGTATAGAGGTAAAGAGTTCCGTTATATACTAAAGGTGCAGGGTCGGCAGTCCACTCTGTCTTGATGAGTGGATTGCCAGTGAAAGGGAATGTATCCCCGTTCCCTCCCAATGATGGGAGAGAAGTCAATGGGGAAAGTGCTATTATTCCTATTGCAAGTGCTGCGTGCTTAATTATATTTCTCATATTAGTTTATCAGATAAATTTTCTTCTGTCCGTTATATGTAGCTGTCACGGTAGCGCGACCATCAATAATCTTGCCAATCTCAAACTTCACCTCTGGGTTATTGGATGTTGCCTTGATGACAGAGTTGCTGTTCATACGACCATAAACCTGATAACGGTTGTTCTCTGTATAGCCGTTCTGGTTGGTTGCAAGGATAGGTGCCTGTGGGATAACGAGGTTACTGCCATCTACATTGATAGTAACCTGTGGTACCTGTGGAGCTACAAAGTTCTTTCCCTGTGGCTGACTGCAGAAAGCTATGCCGTGAAGATCGAACAGTCCCTGAGGCTTCTGCTGTTGCTGCTGACGTCCTCCGAAGCGTGGTTGCTCAGGTTGCTTCACCTCAGGACCTTCCACAACGAGATAAATAGCGTGCTTGCCAGTGAGACCTTCCACCTCAGGCACCTTGATACCATGAGTGACGCGATGACCACGCTTAGCATCCTTCACTTCTATCTTTGCTATTTCCTTACCGTTCCATGTTGAGTTGGCGTATGGACCATCAAGCATTACATGAATGGTAAATGGCTGACCAGAACCTTCTGTTATGTCAAGTTCGATGCGTGTCTCATCACCTTTCTTTGTTCCTGCGAAAGCCTTACAGCCCTTTGTGTCCTGTGCAAGACCACCGAAGCCGAAGTATTTGAAACCAACGATAGCGCCATTCTTTAGTCCTGCGAGGTCCATTGAGTTGTTCCAAACGTCGCGCTGGTCCTGCATAGCGTTGTTGTCATTCACATAACATGCGATGCCAGCAGAGTAATACTTATATGGATCGAGTCCAAACATCTGGAAACCTTCAGATGTTACCTCAGCGCCAGTGTAGTGGTCGCCGTTCGATGCCTTTGCTGTCCACTCATTGTTTGCTGTGTATGGATCATATCCTACGATGCGAACCTTACCGCCTTTTGCTACAGGCTTCTTGTCCCATTCAATCTTTACAGGAGCTACCATAGCCTGACGAGCATTGCCGAAGCCACGTGGAGGACGATGATAGAACACATACCACTGTCCGTTTATCTCCTGAAGGGAACCATGAGTGTTGTGAGCAAAGTTTGTTGTTGTGAGCTTAGAGCCATCTTCGTTGAGCACTACGCCGCGGCTGTCAACGAGTACACCACCTGAACGCCAAGGACCGAGAGGCGAATCACCGTAAGCATAGCGCAATGCAGAGTTGGTAGAGCCGAGACCGTAGTCAGGACCTGAGTAGCCAGAGAATACCATGACGTACTTATTGCCTACCTGACGGATGCTTGATGCCTCGAAGAAGTTAAACTCGCCAGGGTTCTGTCCCTTGTAGAGAGCTGGATATTCCGTGCCCTTTGGATCGCGCACCTCACCATAGCGTGCCGATGCAGGGATGAAATAGTCGTGTATCTTTGTGCCTGGACGAACGGAATACATAGTCTCCTGGTCAAGCTCAGCAGCTGTAGAGTGCTGGAAACCATAGAACACGTATGCACGATAGCCCTTTTTGAAGTCAGGGTCCTTCTTGTTGGTAACAGGCTCAATGAATACAGAAGGATCGAAATCAATCATTGATCCCTCTACGCACTGGCGCTCATCTTCGGTGAGGTTTATTGGTGTGAAAGGACCATTAGGACGGTCTCCCTTACAAACCATTGCGATACGACGCCATCCGCGAGAGTGAGGATATAGATAATAAGTTTTCTTTCCTGTTGTCTTATCCTTAACTTCTACAAGGTCAGGAGCAAACATAGTGTCCCACTGTCCATCTACATAGTGAGTGAAGATAGGACCCTCATCGCGCCACTGGCTGAGATCTTCCACAGGAGCAGACCACATACGGATATCAGGACCGCAGTAGGCTGTATGAGTTACGTCGTGCGAACCTATTATATATGCACGATACTTTCCTGGCTGATCAGGATCTTCAAACACACGTGGCTCACCATCTGGGAGGTGTTCCCACAATGGGAGATAAGGATTCTGTGCCATGCCTGTAAGTATAGAAAAGGCTGCAAAGAGAATTGCTAAAGCCTCACCCCTGCCCTCTCCCAAGGAGAGGGAGTTTTTTGATAGTATTTGAGTGAGAAAATTTAAGATCTTTTTATATTCCATCTTTATTTACAATTTAACGATTTACTATTTATTTACTATTTGAATTATTTACAATTTCTTCCACCCTCTTCCGCTCTCTTTCCCTATTTAATCTCCCTCTCCTTTGGGGAAGTCCGATGTTAATAATATCGGAGTATGTGTAAAAAAGGGGTGGGGCTTCCTATTTCTTAAACTCCCATGCGTCGAAGTTGAACATACGTGGAGCATAGAGTGTCTTTTCGCCGTTGCGCTCAGGATGATAGCTGCTGAAACGGAAGTAAAGGTCATGAACACCATTGACTTGTGCTATCTTATTGGTTGAGACAGTGGTCCATTTCTCTGCACCGCCAGTGACAGGAACCTTCACCTCGCAAATCTTCTGACCTTTAAGACTATCAAGACGCACCTCGATAATACCGCCGTGCTGACCAGAAGAAACTACTGCGTCAAATGATTTTGGAACTGTCTCACCGAAGTCAACGCTGCGAAGCATCATCCATTCACCATGCTGAATGTCGGTGATGTAGGTCTTCTTCTCTGCCTCCCAACCGTTCTTATATCCTTCATGAGCAACAGACAGCAATCCTAATGACTGTGCCATGTATGCAGCGCGTACTTTGCGGTATGGGTTGAAGTTGCAGAGAGGCTGGATAGTTGGACATTCGAGGAAGTAAGGGAGTTCCTGAATAGTGCCATCATCATTATAATGCATCTCAGCCACAGACACACTACGGCGCTCATGATGCTGCTTGATAGTGCGATTCTTCAGGTCATAGTTGAGGCCGAAGCAATACCAATGTCCCTTATACTCTATGATGCCAGGGTGATTGCCACGAGTCTTCTCTGTGTGATCCATGATGTGTCCCTTATATTCCCATGGTCCCATAGGATTCTCACTCATAGCATAGCCGATACCCTCTGGGCAACATGTTGAGGCAAAAGCAAGATAGTAGTATTTCTTTGCCTTCTTAGCCTTCTTGCCCTTCGCGTTTACTGGGTAGAAAGAACGTGAATAGAACCAAGGACCTTCCTGATAGTCCTTGATATGATCCATCTTCACGATATCGCCAGCGAGTGAAATCATATCTTCGTTGAGCTTCACTGCCCAGCACTCAGGGTTACCCCAATAGAGATATGCCTGTCCGTCCTCATCAATATAAGGAGATGGGTCGATGTCATACCATGTCTTTGGATCCCATACGAGAGGCTTTCCGATAGGGTCCTTGAAAGGACCGTAAGGAGAATCACTCACAAGTACGCCGATGCCTCTGCCGTGGAGAGGGCAATACATATAGTATTTACCGTTTCTCTCTATGACTTGCTCAGCCCATGCACCATTATCACGTACGCGCCAGTCGAAGTCCTGAAGCGATGCCACAGCACCATGGTCCTCCCAGTTCACCATATCGGTGGAGGTATAGAGCAACCAATCGTACATCTTAAAGTTGTCGGCATCGTTCTCGTCATGAGTTGTATAGAGGAAAACGGTGTCATTGATCACTACTGGTGCAGGGTCTGCAGTGTAGCGTGTCTGAATGATAGGCTCCTGCGCACAGGCAGAACCAACAGCGCCGAGCAACATTGCTAATAATAATTTACTTTTTATCATATCATTTACTATTTACCATTTTTCATTCTTTCATTTTGTTCCTTCCCACATCGCCCTCCAGCTCTCCCCCTCGGGGAAGTCGGAAACTTCAAGTGTTTCCGAGTATGTGTAAATGGGAGAGGGGCTTATTCTATTTTAATAACAAATCCTCCTCTTGCCTTGCAGTCAAAACTATTAGGTGTTGTTTTGGTCTTTGTTATCTTCCAAGGATTTGATTTGTCTTCTCCGTCCTCAAAGATGGTGATATTCTTGCCCAACTTCTTAAGTGTATTCGTATCAAATGAGATAGTCTTTGTCTCGTCATTGCCGTTGATACCAGCGATATACCAAGTGGTTCCCTTCTTGCGAGCAATGACGACATAGTCGCCAGGGTAGCCGGCGAGCAGGCGAGTGTCATCCCATGCTGTAGGAAGAGTGCCGAGATAGTCCTTCACCTCCTGTGGTTGAGCAAGGAAACTCTCCGGACGGTCAGCAAGATGCTGTATGCCAGATTCATAGAGGGCTGTCAATGCAAGTTCGTGTGCATGAGTAGTGATGTGTGGATGCTGTGAATCTGTGAAGGCACAAGGAGTGTAATCCATAGGTCCTACAACATTTCTCGTGAAAGGAAGCATTGCGTTATGCTTGGCAGCCTTATTGGTGAATGTAGGTACGTTGTTATACCACTCTGCACCATATACGCCTTCCGTACTTATAAGGTTTGGATATGTCCTCTGCCATCCTCGTGGAATCGTTGCACCATGGAAGTTGACAAGCAGATGATGCTTCGCAGCACACTCCAGTAACTCAATCATATATTTGATGTTGAGATTAGTGTCGCCAGAGAAAAAATCTATCTTCACTCCCTTTACGCCTATCTTCTCACACCATGCAAACTGTTTCTCTCTGTCCTCAGGTTTGTTGAGAAGAAACTTAGGACCTGGTGCTCCGTTTATCCATCCCACTGATGAGTTGTACCATATCATAGGCTTCACACCCTTGCTTACGGCATACTCAACAGCAACTTCAATCATTGGTTTCGTCTCTCCATTTTGAGACTGCATAGGGGAAGCCTCGTCCCATTCCGCATCAATCAGCACGTAAGGCAGGTGAAGTTCTGCTGCCATATCCACGTATTTCTTTATGATATTATAGTCCTTGCTGCCATGATTATATGCCCAATACACCCAAGATGCGACACCTGGCTCTATCCACTTGGTGTCCTTCAGTTTGCAAGGTGCGGAGTTGTCGGTGATAAGTGTCGATTCCACTACGTCAGAGAGCGAACCTACTATGAGAGTCTGCGATGCCATTGGTTCCTTGCCATCCTGACGGATGTTGTAAACCTTTGGCTTTTCTGTGGCATAATAGCTTGCGGCAGCCATTGTCTCGTCTATGCCTGATTCGGAGAGTAATGCAAATACATCATTATCAAACTCAAACAAAGCAGGATAACCATAGCGATCACCGTTCTTTAAAGGTGCATTCTTGGGGAAGAAACCTTCATAACTGTCACTCCATTTCATGTTCCAGCAGTTCTTCGCCGAAGAGAAATCTACCTGATACCCATTGAAATTGGCAAGAGGGTTACCGTCGGTAGCCTTCTCTGAGGTCTCGCTGCTCATAAATCTCCATGTGACACCATCGTTATATACGCGTATGAGCACCTGATTGTCATTTACTGTCCAGAGAACGCTTTCTGCATATTCATTGGAGCATTTGCTTTTCTTGCCCGTGATCATTTCGTACTTCACGGTTTTCTTGCCATGTTCCAAAGGATTCTTACATTTCTCAGGCAGAGGCATATCCATTATCTGCTGCCATGTACCGTTGACATTATATTTTACGGTGAGGTGGGTAGCATAGTTGAATACGCGAATCTTTCCGTTGGGAGAGGTCTGTGCCTTTGCCCCAACGGAAAGAATGATAGAAAGTATAAGTGTTAGATAAAATCTCATTTACAATTTATTCTTTTGGCAATTCAATGAATGGAATCCTTCCATCAGCCTCACGCTTGAACTCTATATAAGCAGCAGAGCGACGGAATCCATTACCCTTTGAAGGAATAGCATCATGATAGAAGAGATATGACTTACCCTTGAAGTCTATTGTGCCACCATGGATAGTGAAAGAACCAGGTGATGTAGCCGTTATCTTTCCCTCATAATGCCAAGGACCATGAATGCTCTTTGCTGTGGAATACGCCCAATGCTCTGGCACGCCACCTGCTGCATACTCAAGGAAGTATGTATCACCAATCTTGTATATCCAAGGAGCCTCTTCGAAGTTGGTCTTTGGTATGCGCTTTCTAACCTGATAATCAAACTTCTCCTTCAAAGGACCAAACTGGTTTACGTCCTCAAGTTCCAGTCTCTTGAAACCTTTTCCTGGTTCACCGAAGCTCATATCGATGGAAACCATATCCTCATTGAGTTTTGCATACCAGCATCCATTGTTACCCCAGAAGAGATATGCCTGACCGTCATCATCGATAAATACCGAAGGGTCGATGAAGCCCCAGTCACCAGGGATGAGAGGTTTATCAATAGGATCTACCCAAGGACCTTCTGGTTTGTCTGCTACAGCAACGCCAACGCCGTGCAATCCCTTCGACTTATCCTCTGCAGCAACGTACCAGTACCATTTACCATTGCGCTCAATAGCCTGTGAAGCCCATGCGTTGTCACCCTGCTTTGCCCATTTGAACGTAGCTGTTGACATTACGATACCGTGGTCTGTCCAATGCTCCATATCTGTTGTAGAGTAAACCTGCCAGTCGGGCATACGGAAATATGTTGCTGTATCCTTGTCATGACCTGTGAATACGTAGAGACGGTCACCACTTACTACAGGCGCAGGATCAGGATTATAGCGCTCAGTGTTGATGTGACGCGATTTAACTTGTCCCTGTGCGAAAGCAAAACTTCCGCAGGCAAGCATGATTGTTAGATTAGTGAATAATTTCTTCATCTTATTATTTTCAATTATTATTTATTTTATACCTTTCAAATTCCACTTCGAATTATCGCTCTCAAAGTCCCATGGAGCAAGGGTAGGGGTGCTGTCGCCTGAAGAATAGAGAACGTATGTCTTGTTCACCTCTTCCTGCCCAGGAATCTGCTTTGGCATGATACGGTATGTGCCATCGATGCACTGCTCTATGCGCCACAACTGCTCTGGAGCACCACTATAGGTCTCCATAGAAGTTACTTCACAATCCTTTGTTGCAGTGAGAGCGCGGTCGGTGCCTTCTATACATATTTTATAATATGGATTTCCGAGATATCCACCAGCCTCATCCACAGCCTTGATAGCCCATTTCTGATGAGGACGGAACATATAGTCGCCTATTCCAACGCCGATTTCGCCTTTGTCCCATGTGTCTATAACCTCTGCGAGAGTCTGTTCTGGGATTCGCTTGAGTGGTTCTGTCTCGTCAACATTCCAGTGACGGGCACGCTCTACGTTCTGGCGGATGAAGTCAACACGCAATTCAAGGGCATAGCCACGACGCTCAGACTCTATCTCGTATGTGCCTTCACGGAAACGCTCACCAGCCTTTGGCCAGTCGTTCTTCCAAAGGAGAGGACGGATAGCAAGTGTGCTTCGGCCACTCATGTCATAGTCAGCCTCGAAGTGGCATGACATTACCTCAACGCCCTTATCGATGATGGTGCGTCCGAAGTGACCAGGACCAGTCTTTCTGTCACCGGCATTGATGACCATCTTGCCGCCACCTTCAAGCATTGAGCGACCTACATTATCAATATATGGACCTTCCACGCTACGCGAACGACCACAAACGATGTTGTATGTAGAGTTTACACCGTCGCAGCAAGTGCCGTGAGTGCCGAGAAGATAGTACCATCCATTGTTATAGATGAGGTCTGTTGCCTCACAGTCAATGCCGATGTCCTTTATCTTATTGCCGTCAACACGATGGCCTGTCTTTGGATCAAGTTCTGCAAGACGAATGGCTCCGAAGTATGTGCCATACGAAAACCAAAGTCTTCCCGTTGTTGGATCGAGCAGGAAGCCTGGGTCAATGGCATCGTTATCCTCGTTGCCGTCAGAAGCCACAACCTCCACAGCCTCTGAATATTTGAAATTTGGAGACGTAGGGTCGAGGGTGTTGTTCCACATAGTGAGGATTCTACCGTTGTGACCACCACCGAGACCGCCGCCAGTGGCACCATATATAATAAGGTATCTGTCACCAATCTTGATAACGTCAGGAGCAGCACCGCCACCAGGACGAATGCCACCACCATGCCAATGATAGCCATCCTCACTGATAAGACCACCGCCACCGGTGCCGAAGGTATAGTATTTGCCGTCACATTCTGCAATTGTCGAAGGGTCATGAATCCATGGTTGACCCACTTGCGCATAGCTTGTTGCATAGCTCGCAAGGCAAAGGGCGAGCGTTGCTATCTTCTTATATCTTGTTTTCATATTATCTTCTATGTTTTGTGTGAAACTGAAAAACTGTTTACTTCACCGTTACTGTGAAATTCTTTACAGGCTTTCCCTGAGCGTCAATGAATCTTACGCAGAAATCACTCATGCCAGGACCATTGATGATTGCGCCACGAAGTACGTTGCGTCCCTTCTTAAGGGTAAGACGCTGCGATGTGCCATCATCCTTTACCATGCGTCTGTCACCAGACAAGAGGAGTGCTTCCTCACCGTTTATCCACCACATAGAGGCTGAGTTGGAACCTACAGCAAGACGTACATTCTTTATCTCCTCATCGCATTCGATGATAGTTGTAGCCCAGAAGAGCACACCGTAGCGCTGCTGTCCCTTGCATGAAGCCATACGATAGAGTTTTACGTTGTACTTCTGGCTGTCGTAAGCGTTCCATGTGAGGGTTGCCTTCGTGTTTTTTGCTGTTGCTTTTGTGGAAATAGGAAGAGGTTCTCCCTTTTCATCCATGAGAACAGTAACCTTCTGACCATCCTTAGGCAACTTGCCGAGGTCTATTTGCTTCTGCTCCTTGAAATATTCCGTATTGAAAGCCTTGCGGAGATAGCTATCTACAAAGACTGTATTAGTGCGATTTGGCTTGCTGATAGGGTCGAGAAGCATCCAGCGACGAATGAATCCCTCGTCATCAGTCTTTGAACCATCGAATCCCTCTGTGCCTACAGGACGGAGATAGTCGCGGAGTTGCATCTGCTTCTCAATCACTCTGTATTTTCCACTGAGGTGCATGAAGGCGAAGAGGCGGAGAAGACCGTCGTAATATACATCGATGAAGCCATCTGCATCTTTCTCGTGCTTGGCATTCCACAGACGGTCGATGAACTCATAGCTCTTTGGGTGTGAGCACATGATAGATGCTGCTGCTGTTGTAGCCACAAGACCTATTGAATGACGAAGCTTCTCTGGATAGTTGCCAGCCTTGAGGATACGGTCAGGGGTGGTGCCATCAACGTTAAACTGATCCACGAATGTATCGATACCCTGGTCGTAGAAGAAGTTCTGTATCTTCTCTCCATAGTTCTGCTGCCATGCCTTGTCGCTGCATGACCATGAGTAGTCCATTGCGATGTTCATAGGAACACGCCATGAGTCATATCTGAAAGCATCGCCGATGATGCCTCTTGAGTTCATCAAAGAACCATCGAAGTTGTTATAGTCAGGGTTGAGACCTGTGAGAGGGTGTATGCTCTTGTGGAGATACTCGCGGCTCTTCTTGGCACAATCGCGCCAATAGCTTGCCCTACCGTCTTCTGCGTAGCGAGCCCATACCTCATAGAAAGCAGGGATATGATATGAAGGGTCAGTAAACTCTGTACCTGGAACGAAACTGATGAGACCTGTTTTTGTATCCATCAATGCAGCAGTGCGCTTCATCACCTTTGGTTCAGAAAGACGGTTGCCGTTCTGGTCGCGGTACATCTTGAACTCAGTCTCACGTGGCTGAATAGCATCGAGGATGTCCTGAGCCTCTTTGAGATAGTTTATCTCGCCATCGTTGCCCCACTGGTTTGATGCGAAGATGAGAGAAGTGATGAAATAAAGTTCGCCATCACTTGCTGGACCGTTTGCGTTAGGCTGTCCGTCGCGCTTGCAACTCCAGCGGAAGTATCCCTTCATAGGACCATCCTGCATCTGCATATACTTCTTTGACCAGCGCCAGAGACGGTCGAAGATATCCTTCTTGTTCCACTGCACTGCAATCATAAGTCCGTATGACATCCCTTCTGTGCGAACGTCGTTGTTCTTTACGTCAGAGATGTAAGCCATGTCCTTACCTACCTCGAAGTAGCACTTGTTCTTTCCATAGAACACATCGTCGAATACGCTCTGCACCTTCTTGTCTATTTCCTCTTGGCTATAACCTGCCTCAAGGAAAAGGTTACGGTATGAACCTGTCTCAAGACCGCCACGTGATGATGGTACCAATGGCTGACGTTCGTTGATGCTTATCCAGTCCACCTCAACAGGTCTGTCGCCTGTATTGGTGAGGATGAGTTCATATAGGTCATTGTTCTGCTTGCGAATCTCAAGAGCGAGAGTAGTCTTGTCGATAGTTGTAAGCTGGCTTCTGCCCCACATGCCTGGTGTAGAAACCCATACCTTCTTTGCCTTTCCGTCTTTGTCGAGAGCGGAAGCAGGTATCTTTACGCTTCCGTAGCTAACCCATGCCTTTGACGCAAGTCTCACCTTCCAGCCGAGTGATGGGTTTACTGTGTCATTATATTCCACGATAGCACCCTTGCTGCACTTTGAGTAACGGTCCATCTGTACCATACCGCTTGCATCTGTGATACCAACGCCACGGAGTGTTGGGATTACTTTCTGTATTGTACCGTCAGCATTGAAGCGAATAGTATCGCAACACATGCTACGGTTCTTGTCAAACTTAGGTGAATAGTCGTTGTGATGATAGAAAAGGTACGAAGTGCCGTTGAAGTCCACTATAGAATGATGGTTTGTCCAGCAACCGTTAGCCCATTCGTCCATGATGATACCCTTGTATTCCCATGGTCCCATAGGAGAGTCACTCATGGCGTATGCGAGACATTCCGTTGGGTTATCCCAGATGCCACCTCGTCCGTCAGGCTCACCTTTCTTTCCTCTTACCCAAGGATAGGTGAGATAGAATTTTCCGTTGCGCTCAAAAGCGAATGGGCCTTCCATAAATCCTGCAGGGAGATTGGTGATGCGCTGTGGTTCTCCGTCCAGTTCGAGGAGATTGTCCTTCAGCTTTGCCTGTACCAGACCGCCGCCACCCCAGAAGATATAGTTCTCGCCGTTGCTTGCCTGAAGAACGCAAGGGTCAATGCCTCCAATGCCCTTTATTGGTTCTGGCTGAGCCTTGAAAGGACCGTAAGGAGTGTCACTTATGGC
Source organism: Prevotella sp. (assembly GCA_045627725.1). GTDB lineage: Bacteria > Bacteroidota > Bacteroidia > Bacteroidales > Bacteroidaceae > Prevotella. The sequence continues at coordinate 12,309 of JAZQOH010000039.1, forward strand.
AACACCGACCGTAAATCCGCCTCGTCTCTCTCCTTCCTTTGGCTTTGGAGCATCAGGGAAGAAGAAATAATATCGTCCATCTTTGCCCTTTACGCAGTCAGGTGCCCACATTGAATATGCAGTAGGATTTCCCCAAGGCACATCTTTCTGGTCGAGAATCACGCCGTGATCTGTCCAGTTGGTAAGATCTTTTGATGAATATACGTGGTAATCACCCATGCAGAACCAGTCAGGACGCTGCGATGGAAGATTGACAGGAGGAATGTCGTGTGAAGGATATACATACATCCTGCCCTCAAAGACTCTCGCCGTTGGATCGGCGTTGAAATTGGAATTTACCAATGGATTCTGTGCCTTTGCCTCATTCGCAGAAAGTGAAGCAAACAGTGTAGCAACTGTAAGGCAGGCACATCTGAATAGATTAGTGTTTCGGTGTTTAGTCATATTGTAGAATAATTTGTTGTTTTTTGTCTTGTTTTCTGGTTAGGATTTTGTTTGGCGTATATGATTATACGTTTGCAAATATAATAATAATAATTAATATCTGCAACATGTAACACCTTGAAATACTTTAGTATTTTACGATATGAAACATAGACGACAAAAAACGTAACATAATGTCATATCTATAAGAGGGCAGATTATTCAACTTTCTTCAAAAAAAGAAAGGCATTGATATCGCGTCGCAATATCAATGCCTTTGGTAGTTCTTATACTCAGCGGTTTTCGCAGGGTATATTCATCGTTTGTTTGCATATTTCTTACCATCGATGATGGTGATGCCTTCCTTTGCTGGCGACTTCTGCCTTTGGCCGGTTATGTTGTAGATAGCCTTTTCTCCTTTATTATTTGAAGATGTATTAGTATCCTCTGGAGCGCGGAAAGGCACCTTTATATCCGTTGCCTGCTGTTCTTCAAGAATCTTCAGCATCTGGTCGGCATAGCGACGGCCGAGCTCTCTGTAGCCGGCAGCTGAGAAGTGCCATGCATCAACACCATTGCCAGGGATGTTCTTTGCAGAGATGACGTATGAATTAGGAATTACTTTCTTCAGGTTTGGCAATGCAGCCACATTGTGCCATGAGCATCCACCTCCCATATTCTCATAGAGGGTCTCACCTGCGAGAAGTGGTACCTCCTCTGGGTTAAGGCCGAGGTGATAGCAGATTCGCTTATATACCTTTGCCACTTTATCTGCCCATGTAGCCTCCCCGTTGTTTGATTCTCCCTGATGGAGGAGTATTCCCTTGATGACACCCTTCTCCTGCGCCTTTTTACCCATTTCGATAAGTCTGCCGAGAGGATCGTTGTCGTATTGCGCACAATAGTTCTGGAACCATCCTGCCTCACCTGCGATGTATGCATCTTTCTTCTCTTCCATGAAAAGTTCTATCTTCGCACCACCTACGGCAACGTTTATTACGCCGACAGTAATCTCTTCAGGAAGTTCCTCTACAAGTTTCCTTCCGAAATAGTCAGCTGGTGTGAGACCGGTTCCTTGACGGCAAAGTGGTGGTACTGCTGTGTACCATTCGCCCTTTTTGCGTGATGGGCTGTTGAAGTTAACGGCTGCCATCATCTTGAAGCGTGAAGGAACATTCGTCTTATCCACCGACTCTGGTTGTGCGTTTCCTTCCATATTCGATTGTCCGAAGCAAAGATATACGTGGAAATTAGGGTCACCCTGCTTTGCAAACTCCCATGTGTCTGGGATAATTGGTTCGTCAGGTTCTGGTGCAGCCTTGTCACTGTCGCTGTCAACGATGCTGAAGGTTGTTCCGTTATAACCTGTTGCGGTGCTCCAACCCTTTGTGTCGTTCTTCTCGAAACTGCCATTCTGCACCATGTTTACGCCAACTTCATCGTCAACGAGCTTCACATCGTCGAAGTATACGCTGCCGTTGAGGGAACCGAAAACGAAACTGATGCGGTCGAGAGGGAATGCAGCCTTGAACTTCCATGTGTATGTGTTCCAGTCTTTCGTTACCTTTTTGCCTTGTTCATACTGAACATCGTCGGTACCACCCCATTGGTTTCTGTTAGTGCTCTTCTCCCATGTGCCCCAGAAAGCTACTTCCACCGCCATTGTTGCCTTTATCTTTACTGACAGGGTATAGTAGCGGTCCTTAGTCATAGCCGTAGAGAGGTCATAGTTGCCCTGGGCATCCCAGATGTTTGCTCCAGCTTTTGTTGTTGTAAACTTTATACAATAATTGGTTTCTGCTGCTGTCACCATGCTGCAGAACAGCATGGTGAAGAGCGCGATAAATATATTTCTTTTCATATCTTTTTTATTAATGCCACCGCTCTCAGCGGTTTTGCCACCGTTCTCAGCGTTTCTTCGCCGAGCATAGCTTTCTTTGCCACCGTTCTCAGCGGTTTTGCCGCTGAGCTTATTTAAATATCTTCTGTGCAAATTCCTTCAGGCTTCTTCTCCATGAGAGGAATTCATGAGCAGTTCCCTCGCTCACGTAGCCGTCAGCCTTGTATCCTGCAGCCTTCAATGCTGGCACCTGCTGTGCGATAGCATCTACGAGACGCTGCTCCTTGCCACCGCAAGAGATGAAGATATAGTCAGGCTTCTGCACCTTGGCAACTTCCTCTGGGTTATATACCGAACCACTGAACAATCCCCATGAGCCGAATACCTCTGGGCGGTTGAGGGTGATAGCGTGAGTCTCCATAGAACCCATAGAGAGACCTGCCATAGCACGGTTCTTACGGTCTGTCTTTGTGAGGAAATGTGAGTCAACGTAAGGGATGAGCTCATCAACGAGAACTGTCTGGAATGCCTCAATCTTGAAGTCGCGGAGACCACCTACACGTGTGCCGTTTGTCATACCGTAAGTCATCACAACAATCATTGGCTCGCACTTTCCCTCAGCGATGAGGTTGTCCATGATTTCGCCAGTCTTACCCTGTACAGGCCATGAGGTCTCGTTCTCTCCCCATCCATGCTGGAGATAGAGCACAGGATAGCGCTTCTGGTTCTTTTTCTTGTCAAGCTTTCCGTAGCCGGCAGGAGTGTAAACGTAAGCTACACGCATCTGGTTAGTGCTTGGGCTATAGAAGTTGATGAGCTGCATATTGCCATGCTCAATGTCTGTGCGGTTTGCATAGAAGGCGTCATCGTGTGCTGGCACCTCGATACCGCTCTGCCAACGGCTGCCGCCATAGTAGCTGTTTGTGCCTGGGTCAAGTACCTGTGCACCATCAATATTGAGAGTGTAGTAGTGGAAACCCTCGTCTTCAGGAAGAAGAGTGGTTGCCATCCATGAGCCATCCTGCTGCTTCTTGAGTGCAGTACCCTTCATACCGCCACCCCATCCAGCAGAAGCAATGACGTACTTTGCCTGTGGAGCAACAACGTGGAAACGGACATAGCCCTGAGAGTTAACCTTTGGCCACTCCTGACCAGGCTGGCAAGTGCTTACTGGCTTGAAGTCTTCCTTGATGACAGCGTTGTCTGCCTTAGGGTCAAACTCTGTGAGTACCTTGTAGAGGTTCTTTGGCTTGTAGTCCTTGTCGAAAGGAAGTGGGTAGTTGTTTGCACCGAGCCATGAGTCGCGGTCAGAGAGATTCCAGAAAGTAACTACGTCGAGCTTCTGGTGATGACGGCGCATAATGCGGAACAAACGGTCGTACTGTGTCTCCTGGAGAAGCTTCATGTCGTCAGAAACCTTCACACCCTCGTTGCGAGAGAAGCGAAGCTGACCACCCATCTCCTGATTTACACGGATGTCGAGCTCTGTGATATGTACATGGTCAACGAGTGAAGAGTACTTTACGAGAGCATCCTCGAAGTCCTTTTCTGAAGGGCCATATATATTATAATGTCCCTGCATGCCGATACCATCCACCTTGATGCCTGCATCCTTCATGCTCTTCACGAGGTTGTAGATACGGTCACGCTTCACAGGGTCGCACTCGTTATAGTCATTATAGAAGAGCTGGGCGTTAGGATCAGCCTCTGCTGCAAACTCGAAAGCCTTGCGGATAAACTCATCGCTACCTACGAGGTCGAAGAACTTAGACTTACGCAGTGGCTCCTTTGAACGTGCGTTGTCTTCTATACATTCGTTGAAAACGTCCCATGCATATACTACGTCAGCATAGCGTTTCATGACTGTTGTGATATGCTCCTTCATGCGAGCATAGAGCACTTCCTTCTTCACTGGCTTGCCCTTCTTGTCCACGAACATCCAGTCGCAGAACTGACTGTGCCAAGCGAGGCAATGGCCGCGGAGCTTGATATTGTTCTTGCGGCAGAAATTAGCGATTTCATCGGCCTTTTCCCATGTCCACACACCCTCTTTTGGATGAACGGAGATAGGCTTCATGTCGTTCTCTGCAGTAATGCTGTTGAACTCCTTGATAACCAATGCTGCTTGTTCTGGATTGGTGATGTTACGTTGGTTTACTGCCACTCCGATACTGAAGTAGTCTTTGTAAGCATCCTTGAGTGAAGTCTGGGCGTTTGCCGTGAGCGATGACGCCACTACACATGCGATGCTGAATAATAATTTCTTCATAGATTCTTTATTGTTTGGGTTCGTAATTTTAGCACTCTTGGCTCATCTTTATAGACTGACAAAAAATAAAAAGGTTTAATGACATAATTAATGTATATATGTCACTAAACCTTCTTGTTTGTCTTTACTTGATGTAAACCTTCTTGCTCGTGCCGTCAGAATAGCGGAGGATGTTCACACCCTGCTGGAGCGAAGAGATCCTGCGTCCAGCCATGTCATAGATAGCCTTTACGCTTACATCCTTTGTGTTCTCTTTGATGCTCTCAACGGTTGTAGGCTTCTTCTCGCTGATGTCAGAGAAGAGTCTTACGTGTACCTTACCGCTCTGTGGGTTTGTGGACGTTGGGTTTACGTATCTTGCGGAACTGTTGTTATCAAGTCGTCCTACGTTCTGGAATGTGTAGCCAAGTCCTTCTTCATAGTCAATCTTCCAAAGACCATAGTACTTACCGTCTGTACCGTATTGGTTGTTCTGTCCGAGAGCGAAGAGTATGCTTCCTGAAGGCTGTGCGTTGAAATATCCGTTGCCGTTCCATAGGTTATAGGCGTTGCCACCTGCATCGCAGAACTGTATCTCATAGATATTTCCTGTTGCCTTGCATCCTGTGTTTGTTTTCTTCGTAAACTTCAGATAGTTGTAGCTCTGGTTGCCCCATTCATCGAGGGATGCCTTCTTCACGTCCTGAGGACTACTCATGCCTTCATTCACAAACCAGAAGTCAGTCAGAGACTCGTTTGTTGCCACAAGCACCTTTCCGTTCAGGTCGGCAGCCTGATTCTTCACTTCCTTCTCTTCATCGAAGTAATAGTTTATCGCTGCATTCCAGTCATGAGCCTCATGCACCTTGTGTGCCCATTCCTTATACCATTGCCAGCAAGCTCCGGAGCAAGCCTCCCATGGATTCTTGTTGAGCTTTGTATAGAATGCTGGGCGCGCAGTTCCTGTGTTCAGGTAATAGTCAATGTCGAGATAGTCATGAGTGTGGGTAATGGTCATACCACAGTTGTCAAGGTAATCGAGTACCGATTTGTAAGCCTTGCCGAACTTGGATGTAGAGCCTGTTGCCCATGTGCCGCAGTTAGGCACCACCCATTGTCCCGACTCGTTGTAGTGTCCCTGTCCTGTAGGATCTTCCGGACTCCAGTCCACCTCTGTTATCATGATAGGCTTCTTCTTTGCCACAGGAATCATGTTGAGGAATGAGTTGAGGGATGTCTTCTCGTTGTAGCTGTTGTCGGAAGTGTTATACCATCCTGGGTACCAGTGTACTGCATATCCGAACTGCTCATCCTCGTAACCTTCTATCTTCTTGTCCTTGATAGGGTAGGAGGCATACGACTGATAGTTCTGCTGCCATGTCTCGCCAGGAATCCAGATGATGCCTTTGAAACCATTCTCACGAATCTTGTCAACGATAGGCTGGAAGAAGTCGCGCTTTGCCAGGTTGCTCTGGTTGCCGTTCTTGTCGCGTATGTTGATAGGCTCGTTGGCAAGCTCTATGGATAGCCAAGCACTATTGTCGAGAACGTCCTGGTTCTTCGATACTATATCCCATACGGTGAGGAGAAACTGCTGATAGTAGTCGCCCACCTTTATAGTATTAGGGCATACGCCAGGAGGACGAAGGATAACATACATACCATGTCCCTGAGCCTTCTTTGCGATAGGGAGATAAAGCTTATCGAGATACTTTGTTAAGCGATTCTTGTCGAAATGCTGTATGTTAGCCTCGCCGCTCACCTCGTTGCCGTTAGGGTCGTATGTCTTTCCGTTTGTTGTCTTGAATCCTGTAGCGTTCACGTTAGGGTTGTCTGTCCAGCAAGGATCGAGATGCAGACGGAAAACGTTACACCATGAACCAGTCTCTCCCGCCTTTGTCGTAGCGGTGAAGATTTTGTTGAAATAGTTTATACATTTCGTGATGTAGTTATCACCGTCTCTATAAACGTCTATCCAATGATTGTCCGTGAAACGATATCCGCAGAAATAAGGACTTGGAGTATCCATGATGCCATGAAGCATCACCTGCTTACCAGTCTCATCCACCAAGTGGTTACCTTCCACATGCAGGGCAGGTGTCTGTCCCCAAGTGTCAGCAGCGGTCTGAGCATTAGCTGTAATCACCAATGCCGATAGAAATAATAGATGTAATAGTCTCTTCATATGTTCATTCTAAATATTATACAATACAAACTTGCAATAATAAATATACAATATACAACATTAAACTTACAATAAATCGCCTTCAAGTGTATCTAATACTCCCTCTCCTTTGGGGGAGGGCAGGGGTGGGGCTTTAAAAAAGTTCCGCCGTCCCCCACGCTTGGAGAACGGCATACGGAACACCAATACTAACTAACCAAATATTTAAATATGGAAAGCTTTTAAATCTCAAAAGCTTCAATCTGGGTGCAAAGGTACACATAAATAATATACTTACCAATTTTTTTTGTTTCAATAAGTATGTCTTCATGTTTCAAAGTGCTAATTCGTATCATTATTAGGTAGTTATATGTGGCAATGAAACATAATTAATAGTATTTGGAACAACCATTAGTCTATTTTTCGCTATTTGCATTTCTTTTGTCTCATCAGTAAATATTTCTTAAAATTTATTATCATTTCATTATTTATCTAAATATTATCCGTATCTTTGCACCCAAATTCCTTTCACGCGCGTTACAATATTAAATAATACGCGCTCGCGAGTGTTCACAGACATAGAAAATATTGACAAAATAAAATACTAACAATTATGAAAAAAATGCTTAAATCTACGGGATTGGTATGCCCACACCTCTCCCGGAAATTTACTTATCTAATGCTATTGCTCGTCACCTTGATTGGCGGGGCGAATAGTGCGTGGGCGGAGGATTATATCTCAAATTTTACTGGATTAACAACTTCTTCTGCTACAATTAGCGACACTTATGGTTCTCTTAGTGGAGGAACTTGGAATAATAGTTCTTATTCTTTTTCTAATGAAGGAACTTTTACTGTGACTGCAAATTCAGGTTATGTTGTAAAAGATGTAACTATAACCTATTCTGCAAGCGATAATAATAGAGTTGGTGGTACTCCTGCTATTTCTGATAACACTAACTATGCTTATTCTCGTGACAATGCTATAGGTACAATAACTTGTAATGGTACTGCCCAGAATTCGGTTGGTATTACTATGACAAACTCTGCCCGAATAATAGCAGTTAGTGTAACATGGTCTGATGCTACTGGTGGCGATACTCCTCAACCTTCTGTTTATGATTTTTCAATGCTGTATCCAACTAGTGGAACAACTCCATCTTCTGTATCAGATTTAACTGTGACAGGTGGTTCTTTGTCAGTAAATGGTGATGGAGTAAGTTTTGATAGCAAAGGCATCAAGCTTGGAAAAAATAGTGATAATATCAAAGTTACATTATCTGAAAAATCTATTATTCCAGGTACTGTTATAGAAATTTCTTATAAAAGTGCATATTCGGATGGAACAACTTCAGGTGTAGGTGTTTTTGATGGCGCGGGAAATAATCAGACTATTAATGAAAGTGTGGCATCTGATGCATCTGGTACTTTCACTTATACATTTACAGAAGAGTCTGCTGCAAATTATGACAAAGAGTTTACAATCACTAGAAATGGTGCAGGAAAATCTGTATATATAACAGGCATAACAGTAGCTAATGCTGGTCAAAAAATCTACAAGGTAACCTTTGATGCAGGTGTTGGTGGTACATGTTCAACAGAATCTCTAACAGAAGAAAGTGCCGGTGTTGGTGTAACACTCCCAGGAGTAACAAATAATGATGGTTACAAGTTCATCGGTTGGTCAACAAGCAGCAATCCAACATCGGCAGATGCTGGTACAGCAGGTGCTACATATAATCCATCTGGAAACTGTACACTCTACGCATACTATACAGAGCTTCTTCCTGCAACAGTATCCGTTACTGGTGGAGGAACATATAATGTTGGCGATGACATCACTCTTACTGGTTCTGCTACACCTGCAAATGGTGCAACCATCAAGGGAATGTATGGTAAGGATAATGCAAAACCTTATCGTTGGTACACATGTAATGCAGATGGTTCAGGCGCAACGCCTATCCCAAGTCAACAGGAAAGTACTTATTCGCCATCTTCTGCAACTCCAGGAACATACTATTTTAGATTCATGGCTCGTGAGTCAGATGGTACAACATGGTATAAGTCTACATTGTCTGATGTAGTAACTGTTGTTGTTAATGGTATTGTACCTACAATCACTCCATCCGAGACAGCGGTGGATGTTGAAATTGAGAATACAAAGGAAATAACACTCTCTTCTCCAAGTACTGGAGCTTATTCAGTTTCTTCTTCAAATGAAGGAAAACTTACAGCCAGTGTTGAAGGCTCTACAATTACTCTTACACCAGCAGGTAAGGGTACAGCAACAGGTGTAACAATCACTATTACACAGGCTGCCAATGGAATATACAGCGAAGCTCAAACAACAATTACTGCAAATGTTGTGAAGCATTCTATGTCAGCTCCAACAATATCTTGTGTTGATAATGTTGTTACTATAACTCCTGCTGTAGATGGAGCATTTGTTTATTATTCAATAGACGGAAATGATCCTGTTGAGGACGAGGCTCACAAGTACACAGAACCATTTACTATCGATGCTGATTGTACAGTAAAGGCGTTTGCTAAGGCTAATGACTACAATGACTCTCCAATAGCATCTCAGGATGTTACATACGTTGCACCTGCTTCTGACCCAACAAAGGTTGGTGCGGAGGACAACTCTTCTGCATACAACTCTGTTCACTCAGAAGTTAAGGAGCTTGCTGTAGGTATGACTCGTCATATTGAGTTCAAGAACTATAGTGACAAGGGACAAAACTGGAATAACTGGATTCTTAATGTTGGTACAACTACAGAAAAGGCTAAGTCTCCAGACGTAATGCAGCTTCGTGCTGACAGTTATGATGTACTTGATAATGCTAATACAGGAAAGGCAGATAACTTTAACTGGAGCACGTTCAAGAACGATATGGACGGAGCTACAGTTGCCATGGATGTAACGAACTCTGGCAAGCACATATATGTTAATGCAACTATCACAACAGCTAATGGTACTGAATACAAATATTCTGCCATCTCTAGCGATAAACTTGCAGACGCAACAGCATATATCTGTCTTACAGTAGAAAAAGCTCACCTCACAGATCTTAATATTGGTGATGAGGCTCAGGCATATGAGTTGACTTATGCGATGAATGAACTTGGCACATCTACCTATAATGATAGCTATGGTAAAGTAACAATCAAGAATGCTCAGGGACTTGCTTTGCGTAAGGGTACATATGTACCATCAGGTGAAGTTGTAAAGTATAAGGCAGAGAACTTTGATGATCCAAGATATGTATTTGTTAAGTGGGCAAGCGGTTATACTGATGCTGAGCGTGACATTACTGTTGCCGAAGCTGCTGTAAATCCATGCGCAGTGTTCCTTGACAAACCAGGCGTGACAACTCCTGAGAACATCGTTACTCTCTCACATCCTGCTATTGGAACAGATGGCTTCAAGATGTACTTCACTCTTGACAATTCTGATCCAAAGACAAGTGCTAGTCGTTACGAATATTCTGCAAGTAATCTTGTTGCTATTCGAGAGAATATTGGCAAGGTAAGAGCAGTTGCTTATATTGATGGAGTTTACTCTGTTATTCAAGGTACAAATGTAACTTACGAACCTGTCACAGTGCTTGAGGCACGTGGTGGTGCTGTTGATGCTAATAGTACATTCACTGGAAACACAAATACTACAACTGTAAAATTTGGAAATAACGTGACAGATTCTTGGACAAATGCTAAGTCTCCAAACTCTTCAGTAGATGTTGACGAGAAAGTATATAGAGGTCAAGATTCTAAATTTACAATAGGACTTAATTCTACTTCAGCATATAAGTTTGTTATTGGATATACCTCTGGTGGTAGTAGTGAACGTGGATTAACTGATTTAAGTGTAGATGGTAATTCCTCAACATATACTTCAAATGGAGTAAAGGCTAATTCTCAAACAGAAGTTAAACGTCTTGTAATATCTCCTACATCGGAGATTGAACAAGGTAGTGAAGTAACATTTACATTTGGAGGTAATGTAGGCATTGCTTACATTGAAGTCTTCGGTACTTCCCTTGAGCAGTGTGAATCTCCTACTATAGCTCCTTATCAGTATGATGCTACTGATGGTTGGTCTTATCAGATTATCCCAGTTGAAGGTACTACATTGAATTATACAGTAAATGGTGGTGCAGTTCAGACATCAACTTCAGGTTCTACTGTAACAATTGCTGCAACGGATATTGCTACAGCTCAGACTATCGTGGCATGGAGTACAAAGGATGGTTGGGGAGGTTCTACAAGAACTAAGTTCACAGATGCAGAAGCTATCGAACCTGTTTTGAAATTCTCTCCTTCTGCTACTGCCACATACAATAAAGCAATTGCAAGTTGGGTTGGTGGTGTTGCTCCTACATTGAATATTTATCCTATAGATCTTATTACATCGGTTACTTACGCTACTGATGATGCAAATGTGGGTAAAGGAACAAACGGAACGTCAACTATCTCAATAGGAGATGGACAAGGTGTGGCAACCATTACCGCAAGTGTTACGTTAGCTGCTGAGAATGGATTAAAAGCAGGCACATATACTAAAGCTTTAAAGCTTACTCTTGCTGATGGATATGCTCAGCAGTTAGGAGCCTCAGAAACACCAGAGGTGCAAGGTAAGAGATATGTTTATGATGATCAAGGCAATAAGATTCTTACATTGACCTATGGTGGTTGGAATCATGGTGCCCCTTCTGATCCAACAAATTGGACAGCAGGTGCAAGTGGAGGTACCGCAGGAAAGGACCGTTGGCCTGCACCAAAAGATGATCCTCAGCTTACTCCAATAGATGGTTATAAGTATAACTCGCAGATGGCTTGTGATGCTCGTGACGAGATAAAGGGTAAAGTTGATTGGCAATCTAATATTGATGGTAATGATTACACCAAGGTTAATCCATTCTCTATGCCTTGCCGAGGTGCTTATATTACTGTAGTTCCAGAATGCAATGGTCAGCTTACAATTTATCTTGTTCAGAATGGTTGTGTTGATGCTAATGGTAATATTGTGTCAGATCCTTATAGCCGTGTTTACTACTGGTATGACGAAGATGGAGATGTGATTCCACCTACTAGTGTAACTATTAAGGGTAAAGTTAAAGAAGGTCGTAAGCGTTCAGACTATCAGACGACTATTAATGCATGGCTGTCTAATATCACTTCTGATCAAGTTAGAACAAAACTTTCTACAGATATCAATACAGGTTGGCCTGATGAGGTAGGTGCAGACAAGCATCCTATACCATATTGTGGTGGTTACTTCTTGCCAGAGAAAGATTATGTTAAGTACGTTGTACAGCTTGTTGCTGGTAGAACATACTACTTCTTCTCTAATGGTTCAAAGATGGGTTATTCAGGTCTTAACTTTGCTCCTACTGCGGATGGTTCTATTACTATTCAGAAGCCAGAAGGTGGCAATATGACTATTACAACTAAGGAAAATCTTGCTCTTTCACAAAATACAGCATTTGTTGCTCCTAGCGATATGACAACTTATAAGTCAATAACACTTGATCGTAAGTTTGCTGCTGAGACATGGAACACAATCTGTCTTCCTTTCCATGTAAGCGAGGATAGAGTTAAGGAAATTTTTGGTGATGGAACTCAACTTATCATTTATGATGGTATGGATGGCAAGACTGCAAAGTTTAAATATCATGTTCATCAGGATATTCTTGCAGGACAGGCATACTTTATTAAGCCAACAAAGGAAATAGAAACAAATACTCTTGAGTTCAATAATGTAACAATCAAGAACGGTCAGAGTGTTTATAATAATGGTTCAGATGGTTCAGATGGTTCATTTAGTTTCGTAGGAACATTTGCTCCAACACAAATCAATGCTTATGACCACTATACGAATGCTGCAGGTAATATAACATATTTCCAAAATGGTTCAACTACAATGCCTGGCTATCGTGCTTATCTTCGTAATAATACGGGTAACAGCAATGGAGCGAAAGTAATTTCTGGAATCCAACTATTTAATGCATTTGATGATCTTGATGATGATGCAGTGACAGGAATTATGGAAGTTATTATTAACGATATGCACGCGGTGTACAAACCTTCACGCGGTGTATATAATCTCTCAGGTGTTAAGGTTGGTGATACTACAGAAGGTCTGCCTGCTGGTATTTATATCATGGATGGTAGAAAAGTCTCAATAAAATAAAAATGGAGAAAAGGAAAATTATGAAGAAGACTTATATTATACCGTTTGCTGAGTTTATAGAATGTGAGGATTTGTGTAAAACAGGTATGAACGCAAATTCATATGATACTGATGTACAGATTGTTGCAGAAGACCAGAAAGATGTCTATATAGAAAATCCTGAGATTGAAGAAAATCCATCTCCGACTCCTCCTATTAATTGGGACTGGTAAACTAACTCTCAGAACCGTTAGGGGACTATCCTCCCCTCGGTCCAAATATCTCTCAATCAGCCGCAATCTCCTCAGTGGGTTTGCGGCTGATTTCCTTTCGTTTCAGTGAAAATAAACGTAAATGTTTGGAGGTTCGAGAAATATTGTTTAATTTTGCAAGCAGAATAAAGGATATGAATTCTTTGGTTATAATTATAGGAGATATGTGTTATGTTAGGAATAAATGAAAAAAGATGTCCTGTAAAAGGAGAGTTTATCGACGTTGTCGTAGAGTCTTTGAAAAGAGCTTTTAATGGGACTATGACGGAAAAGGAGCGTGCTTGTGAGGAAAGGCTCAATAAAGCAAGCTCGATGTATGATTTTGTATGGAATTAAGTAAACCATGAGGATTTCCAGAATATCAGATGCTAAGGTGTTGGCTGATTTCCAATGTGGAATAGCTACTATGGATAAATTTATTCAAAATGGTCTGCAATTAAGCATGGATCATGGATATTGTAGTACTTATGTTGTCTTTGATGGGGAAAAGCCTGCTGCAATGTTCGCTCTGAGTTTTGATTCCGTTGACCTTGATGCTGACGATAGAGAAGAACTGTCTTTGGGAATATCTTCTACGGGAACTCCTGACGTGTGTTTTGATTATGAGGAGACTTTTTACAGCAAGAGGAGATATCCTGCCTTGGATATTGCTTACCTTGCCGTTTCGGTTGATTATAAAGGGAAGCATTTAGGGACGGCACTAATAAATGAGATTTCAAAAATGGCTGTTGAACAGAGTTTTGCCGGTTGTCAATTTTTGTCAGTTGAGGCTCTAAAAACGAAAGAGTATAGTGCAGTCGGATTCTACGATAAATGTGGATTTGCCCCTAATGAATTGCCTAATCCAAACAAGGATACTTTGCGAATGATAAAAACGTTGCGAACGAAATGAACCTTGGGGGACTCTTCCCCTCGGTCCAAATATCTCTCAATCAGCCGCAAGCTCCTCTGTGGGTTTGCGGCTGATTTCCTTTCGTTTCAGTGAAAATAAACGTAATTGTTTGGAGGTTACGGAATAAGTTAGTATATTTGCAAGCGAAAAGGTGAACCAAGGGGTCTGACCCCTCGGTCCAAAAGAAAGAGGAAAAGGTTATGTGTGAACTAATGAAACAATATGAGTACTATACCAAGCATGAGAAAGAACTGCTTGACATGTATAGAGGTAAGTATCTTGTTATCTCGGATGACTTGAAGGTCTCTGCATTCGATACTAAACAGGAGGCTTATGCTTCTGGTGATGAAATGTATGGACTCGGTAATTTTATGTTGCAGTATTGTGACTATGATGCTTTCCATACAGTACATTTTGTTAATTTAGGCTTTGCTGTATGATATGGGTGCTTTTGTTGTAAATGGCAGTGGGCATTGGGCAAAGATTGTGTGCGAGTGTGGAATTTCTTCTCCTCCTACACGACGAGTTGAGGCTCCTGAGATAAAGAGTGGTTTAAAGGCACAGTGGGATACTGGAGCTACCGTGACGTGTGTGTCTGAAAGTGTAGTAGAAGAACTACATTTACATAAATCCGGGGTGACAACAATTATGGGGATAGACGGTAAACCAAGACAGGTGAATACATATATGATAAATATTTATCTTCCTGATGAAGTTAGTGTTTGCTATATTGAAGCTGCTTGTGTAACTATGCCTATTATAGATGTCTTAATAGGGATGGATGTTATATCTGATTGTGATTTCCATTATACGATAAAAGATGGAAAGAGTAGTTTCAGGGTTGAAACTTTTGTGTAACCCCCTAAATCGTCAGAGGACTCTTCCCCTCGGTCCAAATATCTCTCAATCAGCCGCAAACTCCTCAATGGGTTTGCGGCTGATTTCCTTTCGTTTCAGTGAAAATAAACGTAATTGTTTGGAGGTTACGGAATAAGTTAGTATATTTGCAAGCGAAAAGATGAACCAAGGGGTCTGCCCCCTCGGTCCAAAAGAAAAATTATATGAGCTCATCATTCGTTGAACCTATAAAAACGTATCTTGCAACGCAGCCGATAAATAAGGTGTGGGTGTTTGGTTCGTTTAGTCGTGGAGAAGAGCGGGAGGATTCAGATGTGGATCTTCTCGTGCAGTATGATCGTGCCAATTATCGTGTGGGACTATTCACAATCATACAGATACAACAAAACCTGCAGAATATTATTGGTCGTCCTGTGGATTTGGTAGAGGAAGGAACTCTTATGCCTTTTGCCGTGGAATCAGCTAATAGAGATAAGATCCTAATATATGAGAGAAACAGTTAGAGATTTGGATAGACTCCGCCATATTCTGGAGCAAATAGATACTCTTGAGGCTATAGTTCCATCTTTGTCTTTTGAATCATTTGATAAGGATAAAGTGCGTTATTATGGGCTTGTGAAAATGACGGAAATTATAGGAGAGGCTGCTTATAAACTCACTGATGAGTTCGTAGAATCTCATACTGATGTTCCGTGGAAGGTGATACGGGGTATGCGACATTATTTGGTTCATGAGTATTATCAAGTCAGCAAGGAAGGCCTCTGGGATACTCTCATAAATGATATCCCATCATTACGACCTTTCATCGAGAAATATATTAATGAATTGAGTTAGGAAACCCTCGGTCCACATATCTCTCAATCAGCCGCAAGTTCCTCAGTGGGTTTGCGGCTGATTTCGAATTAGTATGTCGGAGCATCGGCAAGAAGTGCTCTGATATATAATGCTTTCGCTTTATCATCCCTAATACATAGCTAAGATGAAAAAATGCTTGGCAAATTGTTTTCTTTATAAAGAAAAAGTTGTAACTTTGCACACAAAATAGGGTAAAGAGTATAAGTAGAGGTTCTTTTACCCGAATAATACTAACGAATTGAAAGTCCATATATGATGAAACATCTTATTTACACGTTACTTATGCTGCTGTGTGTCACCACAGTGTCTGCACAGCGTAAGACTGACAACCTTGATCGTGGTCTCGTGGCAGTAAAGACTGCTACGGGAGTATTCTGCTCTTGGCGTATTCTTGCAGAAGAGTATTATGACGTAAAGTACAACATCTACCGTAATGGTACGAAGCTCAACAGTGAGCCTCTCAATGTGTCTAACTATTCCGATGCAGGCGGTTCGGCAACAAGTACCTATACCGTAAGGGCTGTGGTGAAAGGCGTGGAACAGGCTGATAGCAAGACAGCTAAAGTATGGGCTACGGGAAGAGTGGCGGAAGGTGGTTCTCAACCAGCAGAGCAGCCTAACTACCTCTCTATACAGATGCAGGATGTTGTTGACCGTAACGGTAATATCGTATTCTGCTCCTGCGGAAACCATACACCTGCTGCCAGCGTGGCTCAGAACTACATCCTCAACGACTGTTCAGTAGCAGACCTTGACGGTGATGGCGAGATGGAGATTCTCGTTAAGCGCCTCAATGCTTCGGATGCAAACTCTGCTGATGCCTACGCTCATAATGGTGAGATATACTCTACCACTAACACCCGCGCTTTCGTCATCATCGAGGCATACAAGCTCAACGGCCAGCGCCTGTGGTGGATTGACTGTGGTCCTAACATGGTGAGCCTTAACTCTACAGAGATTAACGTGGTGGCATACGACTGGGACGAGGACGGCAAGGCAGAGGTGCTGATGCGCGGTGCTGATAATATGATTATTCACATGGCAGATGGTACGAGCCACAACGTGGGTGATATGTCAAAGAACTATCGTTCTATGATGAGCAGCCATACAGACTCCCAGTATGCATGGACAAAAGACGGTGATGAGTTCCTTTTGTATCTTAACGGTGCTACGGCTAAGCCTTATAGCATAACGGAATATCCTTTGAAGCGTGTGGAAGCTGGTGAAACATTGGCATCTGCATGGGCAGAAGGTAATACAAAGCAGGCTTATGGTCATCGCTCAAGCAAATACTTCTTCGGTGCTCCAGTGCTCGACGGCAGAAAGGCAAGCATCTTCCTTGCTCGTGGTATCTACACTCAGATAAAGATGATTGCATTGGACGTGGATCCTGCTACCCATGCCCTTACTACGAGATGGACATGGAAGTGTAACACCAAGGGTAGTATATGGTACGGTCAGGGTAACCACAATATGAACATTGCCGATGTGGATGGTGATGGATGTGATGAGATTGTGTATGGTTCTATGGTGATAGACAACAATGGTAAGGGACTCTCTTCTACAGGCTTAGGTCATGGTGATGCTCTGCATACCGGCGACCTCGATCCATTCCGTAAGGGTATGGAGACATTTGCTTGTAATGAGGAAAAAGCTGGCAATAACTACCGCAATGCTGCAACATGTGAGATATACTACCGTAACACAGCCGCAAAAGACGATGGTCGTGCTATGGCTGGTAACTTCTCTAATAAATATCCTGGAAGCATAGCAGCATCTATCTCTTCGCCTGTTATTTCATTGACAACCGATACTGGAATTGACGATCTGCCTAACGTATGTTTCCAAAAGCCTTGGAATCCTATGTCTCTCAATGGTATTATCTACTGGGATGGTGACCTCTGCGCTGAGACTTTTGACTCTCCTGGTACGGAGAGCGAGGGCGTTGTCTCTAAACTTGGCAACAGAATTATGCAGAGCTCTGGTTGTAAACTTAATAATGACTCAAAGAACAATCCTTGCTTCCAGGGCGACATTCTCGGTGACTGGCGTGAGGAACTCGTTTTGCGAGCAAGTGATAACAAGTCGCTGAGAATACTTACTACTACATTCCCTACCAACTATCGCATCCCTTCTCTGTGGTTCGACCCTGAATACCGTCAGGCAATGGTATGGCAGATGTGTGCATATAATCAACCTCCTCATCCAAGCTTCTTCATCGGCGAGATGGAAGGAATAACTGCAGCGCCTCCAGCTTTGACCAATACTGGTAAGACGGAGATAACAGTTAGTGGCAATGCTGCTGCGACAATCAATTCTTCTGTGAACGGCAAAGACCTGCTCGTTGTGGTAGAGCCAGGAAAGTCATACAACAAGCGTTATGCTATCACCCTTGATGGCAGTGTGGCTCCTGCGAGTCTTACCGTAAATGCACCTGTCATCGTTTCCGGCAACAATGACAACAACAACATCACGAGCACAGCATATTCATGCCTTGTTAGCTATACAAATAACGGAACATTCTCTGGCAGTATGCGTCTGATAAAGCAGGGTGAAGGTACGCTCACCTTGCCAAATAAGACCATGCCATACACTGGACAGACTGATATTTGGGAAGGTGCTGTGACAAACGAGAAGGGCACCATCTCCAACAGTAAGGTTTGGATGAACCGCCACACTACTCTCAACACTACCAGCGGTACATTCAATGGTGGTATAGAGATGAACTATAACGCTACATTCAATGTTACCACATCAGCTACTGTGAGCAACCTCATCATGAACTATGGTTCGCGCGTAGTATTCAATAATGTGTCAAGTACATCAGATGGTACTCTAAACACTCAGCTGAAGATTTCCGGCACACTTACCGTTGACAAGAAAAACTGGCAGTATGGTCCTCAGTACCTTGCTCCTGTCTTCCAGATTAAGTCAGCATCAGCTCTTGCTGTTGGCGAATACCTTATCGGAACCGTTGCAAACGTAAGTGGCAACCTTGAGGATGTCATAATAGAAGGTGATTTTGCAAGTGCAACAAAGCAGGCTCTGAAGATAAGCAGTGGCAAACTTTATCTTCGTGTATATGAAGATGGTGACATTAAGGAGGTTACTGCAACTCTTGTTCATACTGGTGCTACCACATGTGGAACAGACAAAACTGTGGTGTCATATTCTTTTGATGCTGAAAAAGAACACTTCAATAATGAAGGTTCTCAAGCATGGCAGGGATATGCCTTTGCACAGTTTAATTTCACCATTCCACAGGGAAAGCAGATAAAGAGCGCTACACTTACATGCACATATTCTTCAAGTAAGGGCTATGGTTCAAAGTTGTATTACCTTAATGCAGGACAGAGCGTAAACTTTGATGCTATCAGTGCGGGCACCTCAGGATTACTGCGTTATAATGGAGCAAAGACAATTATTGCAGATATTGCGGGATATGCAGGACTTCAAGATGGTGTTGATACAGACGTTACAAATGCAGTAAAGGCTATGGCATCAGCAGGAACTATTTATTTCCAATGGACGGCAAACAGCGGTGGTGCAGATCTGTATGGTAAGGCTTCTGCCTATGCCCCAACTCTCAACATCGTGCTTGAGGATATTCCTTTGCTGACAGAAGATAATAACTACACAACATTCACCGAAGGTACTTACGACGTGATACTCAAAAAGACATTCCCTCAGGGACAGTGGACCTCGCTCGTTCTGCCTTTCTCTGCCACAAAGGAACAGCTGATGGAGGCATTCCCTAATAATGCTGCTAATACTGAGGTGGCTGTGATAAAGGAGATGAAGGATAATAAGGTGTATTTCGTTACGCAACCTAAGATAGATGCTAATGTGCCAGTACTCATCAAGGTGGGAGATAAGACCGCCTATGATACATATACTTTCAAGGGCGTGACTGTGGTGAATTCTTCTGCTCCTAATACAGAGATGAAGAATGGCATACAGATGCGTGGACTCTATAAGTCAACGGCAAAGAACGAAGAACCTATCTATGGAGATCGCTCACATCTCTACTTCGTAGAAAACAGCAAGTTCTATGATTGGTCAAGTCTGGTATCGCTGCCATCATTCTCTGCATATATCTATACAGAGGAAGAATACTCTGCTGCCAAGCCTCTTGTCTTTATGCTTGATGGCGAGGCTACAGGTATCTATAGCGTAAATGGTAGCATTAAGGAAGATGGTATAGAATATAATGCTGTCGGTCAGCGCATCAGTAAGTCTGCGAAGGGATTGCATATTAAGAATGGTAAGAAGTATTTTGTAAAATAAGAAAGTTATGAAAAAGAAAAAATATAATGTTCCTGTCATGCGTGTTACCCATATCAACTTGAAGAAAAGCATGTTGCTGTCAAGTGGTGTGGAAGTGGAAATATCTCATGGAGCGAAAGAGTCTTCTATTTTCGAAGAATACGAAGAAGACGAAATGGAATAAGAAGTTATCAACCGAGGGATAAATACTTCCCTCGGTTGATTTTCTTTTTGGTAATATACATATAGATTCAAAAGTTTTTTACGTGAATGATCGGAAATTAATCCGTGAATGATCATAAATACTAATATTAGGTCATGGAAACGCCTAAACGCAAAGTCAGTTCGTTGAATATATTCGGCGATACGCAGATTGTATTGAGAAAAGATAATATATCTTTTGGATAAATGATTTTTTGTTTGTATCTTTGTGGGCAATTTATAAATCGATTTTTTACTGACAACTAAATATTCAAACACAATGTTAAGAAGACTCTCTATACTAATGCTCGTATTGTGTGCATTAGGATGTATTAATGTGAATGCGCAGTTCACATCTGCCCCTGCATTCCCAGGCGCAGAAGGCTATGGTCGATATACCACAGGTGGACGTGGGGGAACAGTGTATCATGTGACTCGTCTTGATGACTACATACAAGATAAAGATTATAGTGAGAATTATACTGCAGAGAGTGCGATAGAAGGCACACTAAGATACGCTGTAACTCGTTCAGGTGCAAGAACTGTTGTCTTCGATGTCGCAGGAACAATTGAGCTTAAGTGTCCTTTGAAAATCAAGAATGGTGACATCACTATTCTCGGCCAGACCGCTCCTGGCGATGGTATTTGTCTGAAGAATTATACACTCGGTATAGATGCAAATAATGTAATTATTCGCTATATCCGTTGCCGTATGGGTGATGAAGGAAAGAGGTATTATAAAGATGGAAGTGCATTAACAAATACAGCATTTGAGGATGATGCAATGAATGCATATCACAAGGATGGAAGTGAATGCAATAATATTATAATAGACCATTGCTCAATCTCATGGTGTGTGGATGAGTGTGGCTCATTCTATGGTAATAGAGACTTTACACTTCAATGGTGTATATTGTCCGAGTCATTGCGAAATTCTGTACATGACAAGGGCGCGCACGGTTATGGTGGCATTTGGGGTGGTGAAAAAGCCTCTTTCCACCATAATCTATTGGCAGACCATGATTCTCGTAATCCTCGTTTTGATCATGGATATGTATCTACTCTTGCAGGGCCTGTTGATTACACAAATAATGTTCTTTATAACTGGGGTAGTAACTCTGCATACGGTGGCGAGAACAAAAAGGGTTATGAGGCAAAGAAGTTCAACATGATAAACAACTATTACCGCTATGGTGGAGCTACTAGTGATAAGGATCGATTGTTAAACCCTACTACATACTGTAAAAACTGTAATTCTTCTGTTGGAACAGACATTGTTCCTGGTAAGTTCTATATCTCAGGTAACTATATGTATGGTTCTAATACTGTGACTAATGATAACACATGTAGTAGTGCCATTGTTATGGATAGTAATGGTATGACTTATAGTAATTGGAAGAGTGGGAACGTCTCATCAACAAAGTTTAAGGCTGATGATACTAAATTTAATTACAATACCATTTCATTGCATGTAGCAGAAACAACATACAACAAGGTTTTAGAATATGCGGGTGCTTCATTCTGTCGTGACGCTGTAGATGTTCGTATTTGTAATGATGCAAAAAAAGGTACAACATCCTATACTACAAGCACAGGAAAGGCTTCAAATGGCTCCACTGGTGGACTTATAGATACTCCTTCTGACGTGGGTGGTTATCCAACTCTCACAGGCACTAAGGCTGCTGACACCGACGG
The DNA here is from genome assembly GCA_045627725.1 of Prevotella sp. Classification (GTDB taxonomy): domain Bacteria; phylum Bacteroidota; class Bacteroidia; order Bacteroidales; family Bacteroidaceae; genus Prevotella. The sequence goes on from JAZQOH010000039.1 coordinate 34,195, forward strand.
TGACGGTATCCCTGACGAGTGGGAGGATGATCATAATCTAGACAAGAACAATGCAGCTGACGCTCTGACTTATACTCTCGATAGTCGTGGCTACTACACCAACCTTGAGGTGTATGCCAACTACCTCGTTCAAGATATAACCAAGGCGGAGCGCGCTGGTGCAACAGAGACTTTCGAGGAGTATTATCCTTTGGGTAGTGATGATCCTGCACCAACGCAGACTGTCATCACTGCTTCACCAGCGAGCGTGGACATCACAGGTACGGCAAGTGCTTCTGTCACACTTTCCTCAAACAGTTCTGGCGCTTACAGTATTACGGCACAGCCTAACGAATCTGTTGCTACTGCTTCTATCAGTGGTAGCACTATCACCATCACTGGTGTTGCCGCAGGTTCTACATCGCTTACAGTGACACAGGCCGCATCTACTGGCTACACTTCTGCTACAAAGGAAATCAGCATCACAGTGACTGCTGCGCAAGGTGGAGGTGACACTCCAGTTGCAGGAACCTTGACATGGAATTATACAGACGAAGCGCCAACAGGAATTAGTTCAGGACAAACGACTAATACTGATAATGGGTTGACATATAACGGTACTGTTAATGATTCAGACAAGAATAAATTAAAGGGCATAAAACTAAACTCCACAGGATATTGTTATTTCACAAAGGGAGCTGTTGCAGGTACACTTGCTATAACCTTCGGACCGCGTTCTGGAACTAGTGACGCTTCCATAAAGGTTTATTCTTATGCAACAACACCAAGTGCAGAGACTCTAATAGGTACAACAGAAACAACTACAAGTCTTGCAACTAAAACTATAGCACTTTCAGCAACACAGAATAACATATACTTAACAAGAGGTGCAAGCACAGAAACTGTCATCACAAAGATTGTCTTCACACCATCTTCTACCACTCCTGATACTCCAGGCCAGACAAGTACCGACTCAGAGGTTACAGCTTTGTCTATTGACATGACTTCCGTTTCTATTCCTGTCGGAACAGCAGCTTTGGTAAAGGCCAAAGTAACAGCGACCAACAATAGCAAAACAGGAGTAAATATTAGCGCTGCTGATGGTACTATCGTAAAGACTTACAGTACTGGTGCTATTATCGGTGTCAAACCAGGTACAACAACTGTTACTTTCACTTCTGATTACGGTGGTTTGACAAAGACTTGTGAGGTTACCGTCACTGCTCCTGGCACTACAGGTTACACAAAGAACGGCAGTTGGTATATCGTTGACAAGGGTAGTAAGCAAGGTCTGATAAACGCTATTGGTCAGATAAACCTTGACAGCTCTTCTGACAACAACAAATATATCTTCCTGCCAAACGGAACTTACGACCTTGGCGCTATGGGTATGACAACCATTCTGACCAAGAAGGTTTCCATCATCGGCGAGAGCGAGGATGGCGTTATCATAAAGAGCAAACTAACCAATGGTACTGACGGCACCAGCTATGAGGGTCTCGGAAGTGCGACTACACTCCTTAACCGTGGTAGCGACCTTTACTTGCAGGATATTACGATTCAGAATGCCATGAATTATTACAATGGTGGTGGTCGTGCGGCATGTTTGCAAGATGAAGGTACAAGCACAGTTGCAAAGCGCGTTAAGTTGCTCTCTTACCAGGATACATATTATAGCCATAAAGAAGGAGCAAAATACTATTGGGAAGACTCAGAGATTCATGGAACGGTTGACTTCATGTGTGGATCAAGTTCCGTATTCTATAACAGATGTTTGCTCTATGCCGAATCACGTGAAAGTACTGCTGGCAGAGGACAATGTACCTTAACAGCACCAGCAGGTAATAGTACGGACAAGGGCTATTGTTTCTATGATTGTACTATCGATGCTAACTGTGGAAGTTTCGACCTCGGTCGCGCTTGGAAGAATGGTGCCAATTCGGTTTATATAAACACAACTTTCAAATCAACAAAGGTTGTTACAGATTGGTTTACGCTGAAAGGTATGAGCGAGAACGTTGTTGCTGGTACATTCTCAACTTATGGTAGCAAGAAGAGTGACGGTTCATCTTTCGCACCAAGTTCGTCAAGCAAGACATTCACTGACAGCAAAGGAAGCAACTCTGTTACAAAAAGCATTGTTATGTCTGCCTCTGATGCTGCAAATTACACTCTTGATAAGTTCTTTACAGACTGGCAACCTGACCAGGTAGCAGCACAGAAGACGATGTCCACTCCTTCTGCATCCGGCAAGACTATTTCTTGGAGTGCTGTAAGCGAAGCCGCCGGCTATCTCATAGAAAAGGATGGTGAGTTTGTAGGCATCACAACGGCAACAAGCTATACTGTTGATGAAGACGGCACATACACAGTTCGTGCTGCAAATGCTCGCGGCGGATTCGGAGAAGGTGTAGAGGTTGTTGTGGGTAATGTTCCTCGCACAGTGTTTGAACTCGATTTTGAGGAAGCAAGTGATAACAACTATGGATTTACAGGAAACTGTACTTTCAGCCAAAGTCCTCTTAGCAATGGTACACATTGCCTACATGTCAACCAAGGTGGTGGTTCAGGGGATCGTACAGCCAACATAAACCTTGCAGCTGCATCAAAAGAATTTACTACCGTAACAAATTATACTTTTGAATTTGATTGGGGACTCCATGTTTCTAATCAAAACACCTCTACTACAATGCTACTTGCTGGAAGCGAAACTCTTCTCACTATAACTACACCTAATTATGGTACATCTACATTAACTGCGGGTAGCGTAAACGTAACTATTCCTAACAATGGCTATAATAACCAAAGTCCATGCCCTACAACATTGTCGCATTTTGTAGTAAGTAGTAGTGTTGATGGAACTTACCTCACTGTAATGAGTAGCGGAAATACTCTCGTTGATAATGTAAAAATTGCGAATGGTTTGAAGAATATTACAGCTCTTAACACCATATTGGGTAGAGCGGTATCACAAATGGCCCTTGACAACATCATTCTCACAACTATAGATCCAGTATTCTCCGAGGACGAGAACTACACCACCTTCACTCCTGGCACATACACCGTGAAGCTGAAGAAAACATTCCCTGCGGGTAAGTGGACTTCGCTTGTTCTTCCTTTCTCTGCTTCAACAGCTCAACTGATGGCTGCATTCCCAAATAATGCTGCGAATACAGAGGTGGCTGTCATTAAGGAGATGAGAGACAACAGGGTGTATTTCGTCACTCAGGCAAAGATAGATGCTAACTCTCCTGTTCTCATCAAGGTGGGAGACAAGACTGCCGATGATACATATACCTTCACAAATGTGACGGTACAGAATTCTTCTGCGCCTAATACAGAGAAAAAGAATGGAATCATGATGAAGGGTCTGTATAAGAAGACTATGTATAATGAGAATCCTTTACAGGATGAGAAAAAGCATGTTTATTTCGTTGCAAATAGTAAGTTCTATGACTGGTCTTACCTTGAATACATGCCTCCATTCTCTGCTTATATCTATACAGATGCTGCCAATAACGTTGCGGGAGCCAAGCCTCTTATCTTCATGCTCGATGGTGAGGCGACGGGTATTTCTAACATCGATAGCGATAAGAAGGATGATGGTTTGGAATATAACGCTGTAGGTCAGCGCATCAGTAAGACTGCTAAGGGCTTGCATATTAAGAATGGTAAGAAGTATTTCGTAAAGTAAACGTGTTATGAAAAAAAGAAAATATAATATTCCTGCCATTCGCATTACCCGCATCAATTTGATGCATCGTATGCTGCTGTCAAGTGGTGTGGAAGTAGAAATATCTCATGGTGCAAAAGAATCTTCTATTTTTGATGAATATGACGCAGATGAGCAAGAATAAGAATATATATATAGTGCCAAGAATAGAGGTGGAATCTATGGAGACTGCCTCTTTCATTGCAGATAGCGGCGGCATAGAATCTGGTGGTACTGATGGAAATGGTGATCATAGAATACATGGTGCAAAATCCAATACCATCTTATATAGCAGCTATGTGATGGATGATGAGACGGAGGAAGATGTCTGGGGCAGTGTTGATTTCGATTCATGGAACTAGTTCGTCAGACTATAGTGAACCGCGGGGGCTGCCTCGCGGTTTAATTTTGTCTCATGGGGTTTTGGAGAAAAATAATGCGCAACTGCACAGCATCATTTGGGCATGGTAAAAGCGCTGATATTGCAGTGTGAAAGCATTGATATTGCAAGACGAAACCGTTGATATTACGGTGCAAAAGCGTTGAGTTAGCACTCCTAAAGCATTGAGTTAGCTCTCCTAACTCTATGCTTTAGCTATTGAGAAGCATAGCTTCATGATTTTTGAATCTTTTTTTCGTAAAAATAACTGCACAACTGCACGTTTTTGAAAAACTGATTGTAAATCAAGAAAATAAGCGTGCAGTTTTATGATAATAACTGCACAAAACTGCACGGAAACTGCACGCAAGGGATTTTTTGTAATGTTATACGTTGTGTAAAACTTTGTAACTTGCAGATATATAGATTGATAAGTTCGTAAAAGTTGCTCTTTTGTTATATGCAATATACGCATTTTTACATCAATATTTGTCCTTTGTTTAATAATAATTAACTATTGGTGTCCGGTAAAGTTTTAGTCAAGAATTAGAGAACTGGACACCCTAGTTATTAATTAAAGATTCCCATCTTTTTGTGTACCGTAATCATTCTGATTTATAGTGACTAAAGAAAACAAAAACCATGCATAAACCCCTTAAAGAGGATTGGCTGTCGCCCTGATGCTATGCCTGTGCGAAAATCCTTGTAAGCACTCTTCGAGATGCTTCCAGATATTTTCACCCATTCATATCATCCCCCTCGTCCCGATGGCTCCATCCTCTTCAAGGCGATAAACGGAAAATAAACCTTCGCTCTATGATACAGGCAAGATAACATGCTTAATAGATACAATGTGTATGTATGGTGAAAGGTTTATTTCCTGTTTATCGCCTTGTGGTTTTTGTATTACAAAATCAAGGATGAGAAAGTTCAGTTATTAATTATATGGAGTCAATATGTATATTGTCACCATTTCTTTTGGCATTGTTGGATAATATTGTTAACTTTGTACCCTGAAGAATAACCCTGCAATAAACTAACTGAATATTATTTTCATGATAAAAAACAGACTGACTCTTATCCTGGCCGTATTGTGCGCTTTCGTGTGTTTGAATGTGGAGGCGCAATCTTCTTCTGATATTCCTGCTAAGGGAACGGCAATGAAGTTTGATGAGAATACTCGCTACTCCAAGTGGGTGATAGACTCTCGCATCTATGACTTTAAGGCAAATACAAGTGCTGCGGCATTTGCAAAATATGATGGGGATAAGAAGATAAGCAGTCGTTCTGGTAAGGCTTCAGGACTTGACTATGTGCCAGGACTCGTGGCGAAGGCTGTTGTTGAGGCTGCGGAATATTATAAGAATGAGGCGTTTGCGAAGGCATGGTATAACAGCGTGGCAGACTATGCTAACGGTTGCTATGGCAGCGTGGAAACAGGAGGGGGAAGCCTTGACAATCTCAATGCGGTGAAGATGTACTTCGGTGTGAATGAGTTGTCGAAGAATGGCGGGCAGTTTGAGGATAATGCGACATACAAACAGACGCTTACTGCCATGGAAAGGGCTGTAAAGGGATTGAAATCGCATAATGATAAATATGCTATCAGCGAGAGTACGCTGAAGGATGCTGCTGGAGGATGGTGGCATAAGTCAGCGTATGTGAACCAGATGTGGTGTGACGGTCAGTATATGGGACCTGCTCTTCTTGCTCAGCTTAATAATTACGGCTATTCCATAAGCAATGGGGGAGACTGGGATATGATTGTGAAGCAGTTCACTATCTCATGGAAATATCTATGGAATGAAGATACAAAACTGCTCTATCATTGCTTTACGGCAGACCCAAAGGATAATGCTTCGAAGGATTGGGAGGGAATATCTAAGGAAGAACCAAAGGTGTATCATTCAGCAGAATACTGGGGACGCGCTGAGGGATGGTATTTCCTTGCTCTCGTTGATGTGCTGGAAGAGATGCAGAAAGCAGACATGAAGGATACTGAGAGCTATAAGACCTTACGGGAGTATCTGAATAAGATGGCTGAGGGACTGAAGGCGAAGCAGGATGCTGAGACTGGATGCTGGTATCAACTGCTTAATCATGATGGCAGTTTTAAGCCAAAGAATGACTATAACAGTACATATCGCTATACGTCAAATGATGTGGCTAACTATCTGGAATCTTCTGCTACGGCAATCTTTACAGCATCATATCTGAAGGGAATGCGCCTCGGACTTTTCGACGAAGACTATACAGATGTGGCAAAGAAGGCTTATAAGGGAATCGTGGAGCAGTTTATGAAGGCTGATGGCAATGGTGGAGTGCATCTCGTTCGCTGTTGTAAGTCGGCAGGCCTTGGCGGTTCCAATTATAGAAACGGTTCTGCGCTTTATTATCTCGTGGGAAAGGATACGAAACCTACGAGTGCTGATCCGTCATCAAGTGATTTCTATACAGAGGGGAAAGTGCTTGGCGCCTTTATCATGGCCGCAACGGAATATGAGCGCAGATTCCTGGATGGCAATAATGGCAACACAGGAATCCATGGCATAACAATGAAAGATACGAATAATGGCCGCGTCTATAACATTGCAGGGCAAAGGATAGAGCGCGACCATAAGGGGCTTGTCATCAAGGATGGCAAGAAGATTTATAATTACTAATTACTTGCTGTTTTCATTCTCCTCTTCTTCTTCATTATGATTCATATATACTGAAGGAGGAACACCATATTTCTGCTTGAAGACAACGGTGAAATAGGAAACATTCTCAAAACCACATTTCTCTGCCACATCGGCGATGCTGTGATGCTGCTCGGAAAGAAGACGGGCAGCTTCGGTGAGACGTATGTTCTTGATGAAGTCGCGAAGGGAGAGATTGGTCATCTCTTTCAATTTGCGATAGAGATGCACGCGGGAGATACCCACTTCCTTTGTGAGAAGCTCATTGCCAAGGTCTGGATTTGACAAGTTGGCATTGATAACCTTCATAATGCGTTGCATGAGGCGCTCGTCAGGAGAGGTTATCTCAACCTTGTCAACCTTTGGATTCTGACGTCCATCAAAGATATTCTTCAACTGCTGCTGACGCTGCACGAGGTTGAGCGCGGTGCGACGTAGTATCTCAATGTTGAAAGGCTTGGTGATGTAGGCATCAGCGCCAAGTGAAAGTCCTTCGATATTGTCCTTGTCACTGCTCTTCGCAGTAAGGAGAATCACAGGGATATTGTTTGTGTCGGTATTCTGACGTATGTTCTTCAATAGAGTGGTGCCATCCATTACAGGCATCATGACATCGGAGATGATGATGTCTGGCTGTTTCTTCTTCATCAGTTCGAGGGCTTCCTGGCCATTGCCGACGCAGTTTACGCTGAAGAGTGTTCGCATCTCGGCGGTGAGATAGTTCTGGATCTCCTCATCATCCTCAACGATGAGCATGTGTTTTCTGCTGCCATGCAAGGTGCCTTCCACCTCGCCGATGGCGATAGGCTTCTGGTATGTTTCCACAGGAACTTGCTTCTGCTGAATCTCCTCAGTCTCCTGTATCTCGTCTTCCATGATTTCCTCCTTCTTCAGATGGCTGTTGCCAAGTGGGAGGACAACGGAGAAGTGACAGCCAGACTTGTCTTCGTTGTTTGCTACGGTAATGTCGCCATGATGCATCTGTACAAGGCTACGGGTGAGGTTGAGGCCTACGCCGGATCCCTGTACTATCTGATTCTCGATATTATGCTGCTGATAGAAGCGGTCGAAGACATGTTCCATCTCCTCTGTGGTAAGTCCCTTACCATTGTCCTGTACGGTGATGTTGTATCTCTTCTCGCCGTCGGCATTGAGTATAACCTTTATCTCACCGCCCTTTGGTGTGTATTTGAAGGCGTTGGAGAGAAGATTCACAATAATCTTGTCGAAGTTCATAGGATCTATCCATGCTGACAAGGTATCTACGTTGCTCTGGAACTTAATGGTGATGTTCTTGGTATCGCAAAGGTCGCGGAAACCTTCAGCCAGTTGCTTTATATATGCCACCATCTCCACTTCATGGAAATAGAGCTTCATCTGTCCCTTATCAATCTTACGTACGTCGAGGAGTTGGTTGACGAGCTGAAGGATGCGCTGTGCGTTGCGGTTCATGAGACTATATGCCGATTGACGCTTTGTGTCAGGATCTGTCTGCATCAGTCGCTGGAGAGGAGAGACAATGAGGGTCATCGGTGTACGAATCTCGTGGGAGATGTTCATGAAGAACTGAATCTTAGCCTCGCTAATCTCCTCCTGCTGACGCAGGCGCATAGCGTTGAGGGCTGCGGCTTTCTTGTCCTTTAAGAATAGGTAGCCTATGAATATCAAGCCAGCTATGGTAGCGATATACAGAAGCCATGCCCACCATGTGTTGTACCATGGCTGGCGTACGATAATCTCGAGAGTGCGAATATCACCGTATGTGTTCCATTCCTTCGCCCTTACCTCAAGAGTGTGCTTGCCTGCCTCGAGATTGCTGAAGGAGATAGTGTTCTGTCTTGCAGGGAGTACCTGCCAGTCACCATTGTCCATACGATACTCATATTGCACGGTTTCGGACATCATGAAGTCGAGAGAGGAAAGTTCGAGTGAGAAGCTGTTGTCGATGTTGTCGAGTTCCACACGAGTGGCATGGAGCATGTCTGCATCGATTATAGGCTTGCCGTTGCTCTCTGTCTCTGTTGTCACGCTCTTGCCATTAAGATATAAAGAGGTGAAGAGAACGATGGGCTTCGTCTCTACATTCGTTATCTTAGAAAAATGGAAACTGTTAACACCCTGAGTGCCACCAAAGTGTATCATGCCGTTGTTCTGCATGAAGCCAGCATTGCGACTGAACTCATTGCTGTACATTCCATTGTCTGAGCTATAGTTGAAGAATTTCTCGTCGGCAAGCGTGAGGCGTGTTATGCCTTTGTTCGTACTTATCCAAAGCGAACCTTTATGGTCATCGATGATGCTGGATACACTATTGCCGTCCATACCATCCTCAGGTTTGTATTCCTTTGTGGTGGCAGTCTTCGGATCATAACAGAGGAGTCCCTTGCTGGAACCAGCAAAGAGGCGACCATCCTTCGTCTGGCATACCGTATTTATATTTATGCCAGAGAAAATATGGTTGGAGTTCTTGAATATGCCGAGACAACTCATAGTCTTTACGTTGATGCCACAGACACCATCGGTGGTTGCAATATAGAGTATGTCATTCATTCCCATCACGAGCTGGTTGAGCCAACGGTTGTGTATCACATTTTCGTTGATGCCTACTGTAGCTCCGTTCTTAGGTCTGCGTACTGACTGTATTTCACCTGTCGATAGATTCATTGCGAACAAGCCTTCGCCACTCGTTGCTATCCATAGTGTGCCGTAACGGTCTTCGGTGATGGAGAATACGTTGCTGTTCAGTCCTATGCCGGGAATCTCTATTCGTCTGCAAGCTTTAGTGGTGGTATCCATCACCCAAAGTCCCTGGAGCCATGTGCCTATCCATAGTTTACCTTTGTTATCTGGATATAGTGCCATGATGGTACGAGGCATCGTTGGGGATGGGGCATAATGGGTTGCTGGATTCTCTGTCTTCTGTCCTTGAGGCAGTTTGTTTGTAGGAATGCTATAGAGACCATCACCATCACATGCCACCCAAAGCGTTCCTCCTGCGTCGCATGTGAGAGCCTGTACACAACTATTACCGATGAAATTACCAAAAGGACTGTTATGACTCATGGCAATGAAGCGACTGGCTGTCTTTGGCATGATTGCGATACCTTTCTGATAGCAACCTATCCACAGGTTTCCAGCCTTGTCACTATACATTGCATGTATGTTGAGTTTGCTGCTAGAGTAGTCACCAGCCTGAAAATCGAAGGGGTGGAACTTCATCGTTGGAACGTCAAGTTCTATGGCTCCGTAGCTGTTCGTACCCACCAGGACGCGATCCTTTAGCTTTGATAAAATGCTGGTGATGCAGAGCCCTTCCGTTCCTGGCACCTGAATCATTGTGTATGTCTTGGTGTTGATAAGCCAAAGACCATTCGATTCCGAAGTGCACCAGATGCGACCTTGGGGGTCTTCAGATAGGATCTTGAATGAACGCATGTCGCTATTCTCAGCACCAGAGAGAACGTGCAGACGCTTTCCGTCCCAGCACATCACACCGTCTTCCGTTGTAGCCCATAGGCGATGCCTGCTATCCTCTATGAGACAAGTGATGTATTGGGAGGTGATATGATAATCTTTCTGGTGGAAGGTAATCTCTCCATTCTTCTCTGACAGAAAGAATAGTCCGTTGCCTGCAGTATATGCAACGACGTTTCCATCGCTGAGTTCGCAGAGTCCATACGCACGGAAGGTAACCTCCCTGCCATCCTTTAGGTAGGAATGAGTAGGGGAAAATTTGTCTGTGAGGGGATTGAAACATAGGATATGCTCCGAGGCACAGGCGAAATGACGGCCTTTGGAGTCCTGGAAAAAGTAACTGAAGTTTGAGTTGTTGTCCTGCTCACTATAGAAAATAGTGTTCTTTGCACCATCGAGACGGTTGAGTCCGTTGTCGGTACTTATCCATACCATTCCCATTCTGTCCTGGAAGATATGGTTAACCATATTACTGGAGATGTCTTTTCCGCCACGAAGGAATCGTGTGGTTTGTGCAGATGCTGAGAGAGTAAAAAGTAATAATAAGGTTATTATAAGTTTAAGTTTGCACATGGCGATAGTATTGGTTTGATTTAGGTGTAAGTAATTAGGATTAATTAGTATTCTTTGATTTTGATGCAAAATTAAATAAAAGTATGTTTATTTCAAAAGAAAAGGGATAAAAAATGTTGCTTGCGTTTCATTTCTTGCAATAATTGAAAGTCTATATTGCATTTTTATGAAACATTTTCAATGATGTTATGTGTAATGTAACAGGAAATGATTATCTTTGCAACCACAAAGAAACGAAAAAAGAAAGCATTATGGAACTGAAACAGGTGGCATATTTCCGTTCTCCTCTCACCACAAAGTTTGGGGTGCCAAGGCAGAGTGGGGTAGTGGAAAGTCTCGTAGGAGAGATAGTTCTGGAGAAAGAATACCGTTCTGCCGATGCGTTGCGTGGCATGGAGGACTTCGACTATCTCTGGCTCGTGTGGGGTTTCTCTGCCAATAAGCATCAGGCAAAGGGTGTAACCGTGAGACCTCCGCGATTGGGAGGTAATGTACATCTCGGTGTGTTTGCCACTCGCTCGCCATATCGTCCCAATCCTATAGGGCTCTCTTCCGTTCGTATTGAGGCTATTGACTATGAGACAAAAGACGGTCCTGTAATACGAGTGAAAGGGGCTGATCTAATGGATGGCACTCCTATCTATGACATAAAACCATATCTCCCATACGTGGATGCTCATCCAGAAGCGCGAGGGGGCTTTACTGATAGCAACGAGTGGCGCGAACTTGAAGTGGAGATTCCAGAAGATATTGCCTCGTCTTTCTCTGATGATGAACTTGAAAGTCTGCGTGGAATCCTTGCCCAAGACCCTCGTCCACAGTATCATGATGATCCTAATCGCATCTATGGAATGCCTTTTGCTGGCAGGGATGTGAAGTTTCGAGTAGAGAAAAAAGATGATTCTATTACAGAAGGAAATGCTCCCGAACGAGTGATTGTTGTGGGGATAGAATAAAGTTTGGCCCAAACTCAAGTCGAGTTTGGGCCAAACAGCATATGAGAAGCTATGCTTTAGGCATCGAGAAGCTAAGCTTTAGAAAAACACCCTCTACAAGGTACTGTAGCCATACCTTTAATTATGGAATGTTATGCCTCCATTTTCATCAGCATCGATGATGATTTCACGCTCATGGGTAACCTCTCCTGAGAGCAGAGACTTACTCAAAGCATTGAGGACATCGCGCTGGATGGCACGCTTCACAGGACGAGCACCAAACTCAGGATCGAAGCCTGCCTGAGCGAGAACGTCGATGGCTTTGTCCGTAGCCGTAAGGGTGAAGCCCTGCTGTGAGAGCATCTTGCCTACGATGTTCATCTGCAGACGAACGATGCCTGCTATCTCTTCCTTGTTGAGAGGGGTGAACATGATAGTCTCATCGATACGATTGAGGAACTCAGGACGTATAGTCTGCTTCAGCAATACGTTGAGTTGATTGTTGAGAGCGTTGAGTTGCGACTCGCTGAGACTGCCACCATTCTTATCAATCTCCTGCTGTATGAGATGACTTCCCAGGTTAGAGGTCATGATAATGATAGTGTTGCGGAAGTTGACGGTGCGACCTTTTGAGTCGGTCAGACGTCCATCATCAAGTACTTGCAGAAGGATATTGAAGACATCTGGGTGAGCCTTCTCTATCTCATCGAAGAGAACGACGCTGTAAGGCTTTCTGCGAACAGCCTCCGTGAGCTGACCTCCCTCATCATAACCGATGTATCCCGGAGGCGCTCCGATAAGACGAGTTACGCTGAACTTCTCCTGATACTCCGACATATCTATGCGAGTCATCATCGTTTCATCGTTGAAGAGATAGTCGGCGAGGGCTTTTGCCAGCTCTGTCTTTCCCACACCTGTGGTGCCAAGGAATATGAAACTTGAGATAGGACGCTTTGGGTCCTGCAGACCGGCACGGGAACGGCGAACAGCATCCGAAACAGCCTTGATGGCTTCTTCCTGTCCTATGACGCGCTTATGAAGCTCATCCTCGAGATGAAGCAGTTTCTCTCTCTCGCTCTGCATCATTCGAGTGACAGGGATGCCGGTCCAACGGCTCACTACTTCGGCGATGTCGTCGGCGGTGACCATATCCCAGGCCCCCTCCCGACCTCCCCGAGGGGAGGAGACTTCGCTCTCAAGCATAATGAGTTCTTTTTCTATCTTGGGGAGAGAAGAATAGCGAATCTCTGCAACCTTAGCATAATCACCATCACGTTCTGCATTGTCAGCAGCAAAAGTGAGGCGCTGTTGCTCTTCCCTGAGCATCTGCATCTTCTGTGCGCGAGCCTTTTCTTTCTCCCATTCGCGCTTGCTTTCTTCTACAGACGACTGCAGATCACAGATTTCCTTATCTAACAAAGCTAACTTCTCTCCTCCCCCCGGGGAGGTTGGGAGGGGGCTCTTCTCTCTTCTAATCGCTTCGCGCTCAATCTCGAGTTGCTTGAGACGGCGAGTCTTCTCATCGAGTTCCTCGGGGAGGGAATCGCGCTCCATGCGAAGCTTTGCTGCAGCTTCGTCCATAAGGTCAATGGCTTTGTCAGGAAGGAAACGGTCTGAGATGTAGCGCTCCGAGAGTTTAACGGCAGCGATGCAGGCATCATCCTGAATGCGAACACGATGATGATTCTCATAGCGTTCCTTCAGTCCGCGAAGGATACTGATAGCGCTAAGCTCGTCAGGTTCATCAACCATGACTATCTGGAAGCGGCGTTCCAATGCCTTATCCTTCTCGAAATACTTCTGATATTCGTTGAGGGTTGTTGCACCTACGGCGCGAAGTTCGCCACGAGCGAGTGCTGGCTTGAGGATGTTTGCCGCATCCATGGCACCTTCACCGCCTCCGGCACCTACGAGAGTGTGTATCTCATCGATAAAGAGGATGATGTTTCCATCAGCGTTTGTTACCTCGCTGATAACGCCTTTCAGTCGTTCCTCAAACTCACCCTTATACTTCGCACCTGCAACGAGGGCTCCCATATCAAGGGTATATACCTCTTTATTCTTAAGATTCTCAGGTACGTCACCGCGAACGATACGCTGAGCGAGACCTTCCACGATGGCTGTCTTACCTGTACCAGGCTCGCCTATAAGGATTGGATTGTTCTTTGTGCGTCGTGAGAGAATCTGCAAGACACGGCGTATCTCATCATCGCGACCTACAACAGGGTCAAGTTTTCCGCTGCGAGCATCGCCAACGAGATTCTTTGCATAGCGATCCAGGTTTGGATGATTGTTGCTGGATGCTGCTTGTGTGTTGTTTCTGTTTGTATTCATACTGTTGCCTCCAAATTATTTTTTTGTATGTTTAATGTTGTATGTTGTAACTTTATTATTTGATTTGTTGTAACTTTAATCTTGTAAGTTGTATGTTTACGGTTTGATTTGAAGTCTTATGCTTCGTTGTCTTCCCCCTCTCAAAGCGCATACCAATGCGAATGAGCGTGACAAAACGGCATATTTATATGTCAATATGGCAAAATTAGGGGATTTGCAATGCAGTTGCAAGTAAATATGACTACCTTTGCAAACGAAAATTTCAAATAATAAATATACAACATACAACATTAAATATACAATAAATCCCGTGGAGCAGATATTAGATCTTATAAATGAAATGTCGCCCTACTTGCTCTTGGGCTTCTTTCTTGCAGGCTTGATGCATGCCTTTATCCCAGGTACCCTCTATAGTAAGTATCTCTCGAAGGTGAACTTCAGGAGCGTCATCTATGCAGCTATGTTGGGTATTCCTCTTCCCTTGTGCTCGTGTGGAGTGATTCCTACAGCGATGTCATTACGTCGTGAAGGTGCAAGCAAAGGCGCAACGGTTTCTTTCCTCATCGCGACACCGCAGACGGGAGTTGATTCCATCATCGCAACATTCTCGCTTATGGGACTTCCATTCGCAATCGTGAGACCTATTGCGGCGCTTGTTACTGCTCTCTTTGGAGGGCAGATGGTGAATATGGTAGAAGGAAAAGAGGGGGAGGACCATGCGACAAAAGGAGAGGACCATGCGACAAAATCGCATGGAACGGTGGCTGCTTGCCATTGCCATTGCGGAGAACACAGCCATGACCACGCTGAAAACTGCCATTGCGGAGAGCATGAGCATAAGTCTTTCTTCGGAAAACTGAAGGAGGCTATGGAATATGCCTTCCTTGAGATGATGGAAGACATAGGAAAGTGGCTCGTAGTGGGACTTATCATTGCTGGACTCATCACGGTATTCGTGCCTGATTCCTTCTTCGAGGTGTTCAAGGATAACTCACTTCTGAGCATGCTCCTTGTCCTCGCCTTTGCCGTACCGATGTATCTGTGTGCCACGGGAAGTATTCCTATTGCCGTAGCATTGATGATGAAGGGATTGACACCAGGTGCAGGACTGGTACTATTGATGGCAGGCCCGGCATGTAACATGGCGAGTATCCTCGTTATAAATAAGGTAATGGGACGCAAGACTCTTATAACATACCTTGCTTCTATAATATCAGGAGCTGTTGGTTTCGGTCTTATAATAGACCATCTTCTTCCTGGAGACTGGTTTATCTCAAGTCTTGTGATGAAGGATGCCTGCTGTCATGAAGAGACTTCTTGGTTCTCTTGGGGATGTACAATATTGCTTTTCCTCCTGCTGGCAAATGCACTGAGGCCCCACCTAACCTCCCCCAAGGGGAGGAACTTGGAATGTAGTGAAGAAAAAGAAAAAGATAAAGATAAAGAGAATCCAGCATATAGGACCTTCCATATCTCAGGAATGAACTGCAATCATTGTCGCACAAACGCAGAGAATGCCCTTCGTTCATGTAATGGAGTTACCTCTGCAGATGTTATTCTTGCTTCTGGAGAGGCTATCGTAGAGGGAGACTATAATATTGAAGAACTGAAAAATGCAGTAGAGTCGCTTGGTTTTACTTTTTCAGAATAGCTCGAACGATGAACCAGAGGTGCATCATGATGGTAGAAATTAAGCCATAGTGCTTCCTCATAATCTGGAAACGCTCGTTGAGAGAGGCGCGATGGTTCTGCACAGACATGCCACCATCGAGATAGGAGCAGAGGGTGAGATGCGTATTATGAAGGATGCGCTTCTCATTCTCTGCCTTTTTCATTATCCTTATGCACCAATCCACGTCGGCAGAGAATCGGTATGAGAGGTCGTAAGGTGTGTTCTTTGCTATGGAAGAAAGGGCATAGAAAGACTGATGGCATACAAGCATGCCATGACGGAAGGATTTCCATGATAGATGTTCTGGTGGAGAAAGACGGCGCTCGCGTAGGAATTGTCCTGCTTCATCCACAATATCGGTATTTCCATATATGACTCCAGGAAGAATAGTGCTTTTATCAATCTGTGAAGCAACTTCGCTGAGGGTGTCATCTGACTTGAAAATATCGCCTGCATTCAAGAATATTATGTAGTCACCTGTGGCGCGTTGGATGCCTTTGTTCATTGCATCATACAGTCCCTTGTCTCTTTCACTCCTTATATTAATTACGCGCGCGGGATGCATGACCGAGGATTCACTCTCGTAAACCTTTGCTTTAGCTATGGTGTCATCCGTTGAACATCCATCAACAATTATATGTTCAATATGGGAATACGACTGATGAAGAACGCTGTTTAGCGTTCTCTCTATGACATCCGAAGCGTTGTAGGTGCAGGTTATGATTGTGAATGTATGCATAATTTCGTGGCAAAGTTAAGTTTTTTTTCTCGTTTTTACAAGAAATTGTCCACACATCTTTGTATGTTCATTATTTTTTGCTACTTTTGCAAGGAATACTAATAATGACAACCGATACGAACTAACTATGAAACGTTTTTTCTTTATACTCATAACACTTGCAATGACGATGTCTTCCATGGCTAAGACATGGACGTTGAAGGTGTCGGAGGACAACAGATTTCTGCAATATTCTGATGGAACTCCATTCTTCTGGCTTGGCGATACAGGTTGGCTATTGCCTCAAAGACTTGATGCCAATGAGGCTGGAGGCTATCTCACTCGTGCTTCTGAGGCTGGATTCAATGTCGTTCAGGTGCAGGTAATCAATGGCGTTCCTGCCATGAATATCTACGGTCAGTATTCCAACAACCCTTCCGACCCATGGAATTTCTCTTGCTTTGCGAAGAAGACGCTTACTGCTTCTTATTGGGACCACATGGATAACATCATAAAGATGGCAGAAGGCAAGGGAATATATATTGGAATGGTATGCATCTGGGGTGGACTTGTGAAGTCTGGAGCCATTGATGTGGCTGGCGCAAAGGCTTACGGACGCTTTCTTGCAGAGAGATATAAGAACTCTCCAAACATCATCTGGATAATAGGTGGCGACATTCAGGGCGATATAAAGCCTGAAGTATGGACGGCTTTGGCTGAGACAATAAGGTCTATAGACAAGAATCATTTGATGACTTTCCACCCACGAGGCAGATATACATCGGCAAAATGGTGGGCAAAGGCAAAGTGGATGGACTTCCACATGTACCAGTCTGGGCATCGTGCATATGGTCAGAGAATGGGAAACAAGGATTATCCTATTCCTGATAATACAGAGGAGGACTGCTGGATGTATGTTGATTCTACATGGAACTACAAGCCAATAAAGCCTGTAGTGGACGGTGAACCTTCCTATGAGGATATTCCTGTGGGGCTCCATTTCCCTAAAGGACCACGCTGGCAAGCCTGCGATGTGAGGAGATATGCTTATTGGGATGTCTTCGCTGGTGCCTTCGGACATACATACGGGCATAATGCTATAATGCAGATGGCAAAGCCTGGCTATGGTGTTGCCTATGCTGATAAGTCGAAGACATGGTATGAGGCACAGCAGGATGATGGGTATCAGCAGATGAAATACCTTAAATCGCTCATACTGTCTTTCCCTTTTTTCGACAGGGAACCAGACCAGAAGGTGATTGCTTCGGGTAATGGAGAGAAATATGAGCGTCTCATCGCAACGCGTGGCAAGGACTATCTCCTTGTATATAACTATACCTCGCGTGACATGTCTGTTGATCTCACTCGTATAAGTGGTGAGAAGAAGAATGTATGGTGGATGGATGCGCAGAATGGTGAACTGACATATCTTGGAGAGCATCCAAGTAAAACTACCACCTTTCGCCTTCGTGACGACTATCCAGGAATGCATGATGGTGTGCTTATCGCTGTGGATGCTGAGAAAGATTATCTCAACAAGGAACAGAAAAACATTCTCACTCCAGTAGAGAAACAGAAAAAGGACTTAACAGAATAATACTGATTTATATGATAAAGAAACTATTTTTTGCGTCATTACTTCTTGGTATGACTCTTGGTAGCCATGCTCAGGAGATTAACGATGTGAATACTCCGCTTCATCTTATGAAGCCTGTATATAAATATGGCTATGGTATTCCTCAGAAAGAGGATGTGAAAGGCACTATTGACCGCGTGTTGACATACCTGAAGGGCGCCATGCCTGCAGAAAAAGATGGCGATAAGATAAAGGCTGGAGATATGCGACTGACATCATACGAGATAGGTGTGCTGTATAATGCATGCATAGAAACGGCTGAGGCTACAGGTGATAGCGAATATGGAAAGTTTGTTAATGACCGTCTCGGACTCATTGCTTCCCTGGAACCTACTGCGTTCAAGCAACTGAAGAAAAATGGAAACTTCGACCCACAGATGCGTAAGGTGTGCTTCCCAACGGCTCTTGACGATGCTGGAGCTATGTGTAGTGGTTTCATTCGTATGGTGTTGGCAGATGGAAAGTCATACGAGAAACTTGATGCCAACGTGAAACGTATCATCGATCGCTATGTGGAGCATGTGTACAAAAAGCAGTATCGCCTTGCTGATGGTACTCTCGCGCGCATACGTCCACGTTATAATACGGTGTGGCTCGATGATATGTATATGGGAATACCTTGCCTTGCATGGTATGGTCGCCTCACAGGAAAGACTGAATACTATGATGAGGCTCTACGACAGGTGCGTCTCTTCAAGGAAAAGATGTGGGTGGAAGGTTCAGGTCTCTTCCGCCATGGATGGGTGGAGAGCATGAATCCTCATCCTGTTTATGCTTGGGGACGTGCAAATGGCTGGGCTATACTTACCCTTTGTGAAGTTCTTGATGCTCTTCCTGATGGATATGCAGGTCGTGAGGACGTGCTTTCATTACTTCGTAAGCATATCGCAGGACTCTCTGCATTGCAAGACATGACGGGCTTCTGGCATCAGTTGATAAATGTGCCAAGTACGTACCTTGAGACTTCTGCCACGGCAATATACACCTATTGCTTCGCTCATGCTATCTGCGAGGGATGGATTGATGCTACGGCTTATGGTCCGCAGACTCTTCTTGCCTGGCATGCTGTTTCCACTCAAGTTAACGGAAAGGGACAAGTGGAGAATACCTGCGTTGGCTCTGGTATGGGATTTGACCCAGCCTTCTATGCATGTCGCCCTGTTCATGTGATGGCAGCTCATGGTTATGGTCCTGTGATATGGGCTGGTGGTGAGGTTGTTCGTATGCTCAATATGACGCATCCAAAGATGAATGACTCTGCCGTTCAGTTCTATCCAACAGAGCAGAAAACCAACGAACCTATCTTCTCCGAGAAGAAGGAAGGCGTGGAAGATGAGAAAGTGCTGTGGTAAAGATACCCTTGGGCTTCATGAACAATCATGAAGAACAGTGGCATAATCATGAAGTACATAGAAAGTACGGACTAAGGCTTGAGGGTTATAGCTTTAGTCCGTATTTTATTTTTGCTAACAGATATCCGTAAGCGAGATCGAAAATGTTGCTGACTATTATTCCGATACCTATACCTTCAAGTGAGAACAGCTGATAGCCGATGATAATGCAGAGTACCGAAATAACGTTAGAACAGAGTTCCATCTGAACAAAATCACGTTTTTGACCGGTTGCAAGTGGAATAAAACATATAGGAATGGATATACATCTGATAATTACTGCCAGACAACCGATGCGTACCATGTTGGTTATTTCTGCAAATTCGCTGCTCAGCATCAATGGTATTATGTACGGAAGCAGGATGAAGAATACTGTTATACATGGAATAGTGACAATGAGTAATGCCTTTATCTGCTTTCCTACAAGTATGTTTCGTTCTTTTATGTTATTGCCAATAGCTGATAGTCGAGGGTAGTAGTCGTTGTTGATTGCTGTGAAAATCATGCTTGGATAAGTGATGGAGAACTGATAACCTGCCTTATATAAGCCTACCATGGCGAGGGATGCCATAGTAGTGAAATAGGTTTGAGTGAGAAGTTCGGCACTCATGCTGCCTATTCCTGTTATGACGAAGGATAGTCCCAGCAGTACCATTCCACTCGTATTCTTCCATAATGCGCGAGGATGCGTGATAAGTTCGTATGAGGGAAGGGCAGGGAATAGGCGTTGTGATAGAATTGTTGTCATTATTGCCGTGAATACGAATGAGGCTACAATGACGAAGATGATGCCATTCCATCCTGCATATATATATAAAGGTATAGAGATGACCACCGATATGATGGCGGCTATAATGATAGCTTGGGTAAGAAGGCGTGTTGCTTGAAGGCTTTTCAATATCGCAAGTTCGACACCGTTGACTATGATGGCGGCAGGAACAAGGGAAAGAAGCATGATGGAATGCAGGTGACTTGTCGTACTTCCAAAATAGATGCGACATAGAAGTGGTGAGAAAAGTATCATTACGAGGAATGACAATACTGCTGTGACGACCTCCCATGTACGCAGCGCCACTATTCCCTTACGAAGCTCGCTTGTGTCTTTATTTGTGTCGGAGGCTTTAAGGCTGGCTATTGTCTGCACACCGCTGTCGGGAAGACCGAGGTTTGTGGCATTGGCAACAAACTGGCTAAGGGCAATGTAGATAGAGGAAAGTCCAACGCCAGTGGCACCAATGGTGATGGCGGCTATCTTATTGCGGAGTATGGCAGCAAGAACGGTGATGATCTGTGCACCACCGAAAATCATTATGGATTTTATTAATGTCTTGCTTGATACAGCCATTGTCTTTTATCTGTTTAATAATATCCTTGCGAATGCAAAGAGATGATACTCTATGTAGAACATTGCCCAACACCCTTTGAATGGATAATAGCCGGGTTTGTTTTTATTCTTGGAATAGATACTGTCATAGTCTATCGTGTTCCATACTCTCTTGATCTCACTGCGGAATGTTTCTCGCTCTCTCTTTCCGAACTTCATTCGATGTCGTATGTAGAAGATGCAGATGGCTAGAAGATTGGTCCATCGCTCGTTCTCAAAAACGTCTATGTATTCCTTCGGTATCTGCAGCTGCTGCAGTTGTTGCTTCATGCTTTCGTTGGCTTTCAGCAAATCGAGTTGGGAAATGTCAATGACGTGAGAAACCGAAGCATTATGCTGTCTGTAGTAGTATTTCCCATCGCAACATCTGACCTCTCTTGACAGAAGATAATGAATTCGAGTGGTGTTGTCGTCACTATAATGACGGCAGGAATCGTCGTATGGATAATTCCTTTGTAGTTCACCCCTCACGGCATAGACGCCATGAATGTCCCATCTAAGACTTTTACGGAAAGCTTCTTTGCCTTCCATCTTTTCAAATGTAGGCATAGGGTAACTTTCTTCCCTTCCGTCTGGGTAGGTATAACGTACATCGAAGAGTACACAGTCTGCTTGTTGATGCACTTCGAAACAGTTTACCATTCTCTCTATAGCATCGTCGGCAAGCCAGTCGTCACTATCGAGAAACATGCAGATGTCTCCAGTAGAATGGCTGATAGCAAGGTTTCGTGCCTTCGCCTGTCCCTTATTCTCATGTTGATGCCACACACGTATTCTTGCATCGCGTGTGGCATAATCATTGAGTATGCTTAGGGATTTGTCTTTAGAACAGTCGTCAACGCAGAGAATCTCTATGTCTTTATGTGTCTGTCGCAAGAGTGAGTCAAGGCATTCTGCAAGATACTTCTCTGTGTTATATACTGCAATGAGAACGGAAACCTTCATCCTTTTTGTCAGTTGTTTAATACTATTTCGTATGTGTCATAGCATATTCCACGTGCACCGAAACCTTCTTTCTGGAAGATGAGGCTCTCATTTATCCTTCGTCCATTGTCGATGGTTGAGGTTCCAAAATCGAAATATTGTCTGTCGGAATAGTGATTCATCAAGTATTCCATGATGGCATCAACAGCTCCGTCACGCTTTCCTTCTTCATTTGCAGAGATATATTGCGTGTGGACAACATGCTTCATTTCGTAGATGACGATTCCTCCGGTTGCAGTTCCCTCCATGTTGTATGACATATAGAGACGTATTTTCTCAGGGAATGCGCTCTTCAGTCTCTTTATCTCTTCTACCGTATGCACGGGAGCAGAGTTGTATGTCTGCTTCAGGTTGTCACAGAGGATGCCCCAGAAAGTGTCGAAGTCATTGCTCTCTTTGACAGATGTCCCACAAAAATGTGCTTTGTTGAGAGCTGTGCGACGGTTCTGGCGTAATGGCAGGCGGTTGTCCATAATGATACACGAACCTATACTACGGGAGATAAGCGTTGCGTCACAGACATTGTAAAGGGCATAGAGGTCTTCCTCTGCTGGTAAAGAGTGATACACATGAGGGATAGCCTTGTATATGAAAGTGCCTATCCCTTCTTTTCTCATGTATTCGCAAAGGTGTTCAAAGATTTCGGATACCTCAACCGCCGTGCTTTTACCTGTCAGGAGAATACCTCCGTAAGTAAGTCCCTGATGAGAATATAGTGTACCATTCTTTTCGTTAGCGGGAAGTAATGCTATTATCTTTCCCTTTTCGTTGCGGATGATAAGAGAGAAGTCAATGAAACGGTCGCTGTGATAGTCCATGTATCGTCGGTCGAAGAGGAATGTTCCGTTCTTCGACTCTGCTACGAAGGCGTTCCATTCGTCTGCCTTCTCGCGTCTGTATCGTTCAATCTTTACCGTCAACTATCAGTCTTCCTTTTCTTTGATGTATTCTAAAAACTCATTGTAATCACGGATGTAGTCACTCTCATCATACACATCATCGCATAGTACGAGGCATACTGCATCTGAAGAGAAAAAGTCTTCCGAACTCCATTCTCCAGGTTCCACTATCAGGGCTTTGCGTGGATTGTCAAGAACGAAACCTTTCTGTTCCTTTCCATCATCAACATTTACGGTGAAGCTTCCGCTGATGGCAATGAGAAGTTGACGCAGAGACTTATGAGCGTGGGCACCACGAGAACGTCCTTCTGGAACATTGAATGTCCAGAAGGCGCGTTTTATCTCGAATGGTACGCCTTTCATTTGTTCTGCTACGGCAAGGTCGCCACGATTGTCAGAGAAGTATGGAAGGTCTATAAGGTGGGATTTCATGATCTTTTCTATTACGAATTACTAATTACGATTTACTTAGTTACATTTGAAGGTGATATTTTTCGCGCTTAACCTAACTAAGTAATTAGTAATTCGTAATTAGTAATTAATATTTAGTCCTTATCCATATATGGATCGGTGCCGAGGATGGTTGCTGCGAGGCGCTTTGCCTTGTCGCGAGGCGCATCAGTTCCATCAGCGATGTCACCATAGCAGAGCACTACACCCATGCGGCGACCTGTGTGAGCCTCAGGCTTTCCGAAGATGCGAACGCGAGTGTTCTCTTCCTTCAAAGCCTCCATGAGGTTGTACTCTGGAGCTTCCTCATAGTCCTTGTCTGCAAGGATAACGGCAGAAGCACCGGCATGCTCAAGCTTTATGCTATGGATTGGAAGACCGAGAACTGCACGAAGATGCAACTCAAACTCAGAGAGGTTTGTTGTATGGCCGAGAGTAACCATGCCAGTATCATGTGGGCGAGGAGAGAGCTCTGAGAATACCACGCCTGTCTCGGTAAGGAAGAACTCAACGCCCCAGATGCCATAGCCTGTGAGAGCCGCAGTTACCTTCTCTGCCATCATCTCTGCGTCCTTCAGATCCTTGTCGCTAATCTGATATGGCTGCCATGACTCACGGTAGTCGCCACCCTTCTGAACGTGTCCGATAGGAGGGCAGAAGAGAGTAGGGCCATTCTTCTGTGTGATGGTAAGCAGGGTGAACTCTGAAGTGAAGTGGATGAACTCCTCGATGATGATTTCCTTCACGTCGCCACGAGCTCCTTCCATAGCTGCGTCGAAGGCAGCCTTGAGGTCGTCAGCACTCTTTACTGTGCTCTGTCCGTGACCGGAAGAAGACATGAGAGGCTTGATAACACATGGGAAGCCAATCTCCTTGCTTGCCTCTACGAGTTCTTCGTATGTCTTTGCATAGAAATACTTCGCTGTGCGCAGACCGAGTTCCTTTGCTGCAAGGTCGCGGATAGCCTGACGGTTCATGGTGAAGTTTACGGCACGGGCAGATGGTACCACCTGTATGCCCTGCTTCTCAAACTCAAAGAGACGCTCTGTGCGGATAGCCTCTATCTCTGGCACGATGATGTCAGGACGGTGCTTCTCAACCATAGCAGTAAGAGCATCGCCGTCAAGCATAGAGAATATCTCTCGCTCATCAGCCACCTGCATCGCTGGCGCGTTATCATACTTGTCGCATGCAATGACGTAAACACCCTTGCGCTTTGCGGCAATAACGAATTCCTTGCCCAGTTCTCCTGAGCCTAAAAGCATGATTTTCTTCATATTGTTTTTTAAAAATTGTCTTTATTTCGATGTTTCGATAGTTCTTTAGCTATTCATCGAGGTGTATCTCGGCGTGTTAGAAGACCAAGGTGCCAATTCTTTTGGAGCCTTCGTGAGATTCCTGTTCTCCTGCTTTGATATCTCGCGCTCTTGCAGTTCGTTTTCGTTGAGACCTGCTTTCAAGTCCTTGTCCTCTTCTATCATACGTTTGAACTTACGCATATATACCATCATCATTATGGCTGCCATGAGGCAAGCTATTGCATCGCTGACAGGCAATGCTGCCCATACGCCATCGATACCGAATAGTGGTGGTAGGATGAAGAGGCTTGGAATGAGGAATAGCATCTGTCGTGACATGGAGAGGAAGA
The DNA here is from genome assembly GCA_045627725.1 of Prevotella sp. GTDB lineage: Bacteria > Bacteroidota > Bacteroidia > Bacteroidales > Bacteroidaceae > Prevotella. Next base: position 59,044 of record JAZQOH010000039.1, read on the forward strand.
TGCTTATCTTTGCCTTTCCGATGGACTGGAAGAAATTAGTTACTACGATTTGGAAACCAATGATAGGCAATACTGCCACGTTTATCTTAAGACCATGGACAGCCACCTTTACGAGCTCTTCATCCGAAGTGAAAAGTCTTACGCATGTATCTGTCATGAATTCGCAGATGAGATATCCAACCGTAGTGACTATTGTTGCAGCAAGCATAGCGTAGTTTACTACTCTCAGCATACGGTCAAACCTCTTTGCTCCATAGTTGTAGCCCGCTATTGGCTGCATACCCTGATTGATGCCTATCGTTATCATGATGAAGATAAACACGAGGCGATTGCCTATACCGTATGCACCAACGGCAAGGTCTCCGCCATACTGTACCAGCGAGGTGTTGATGAAGATGACAACGAGACAAGCGCAAGCATTCATAGCAAATGGTGATATGCCTATGCCGATGATACCCTTTACGAGTTTCATTTTCAGGCGATATATTCCGCGTTTCAGATGGAGTATTTCTTTATCGTTGCTGAAAAGATGGAATTGCCAGCACATAGCCATTGCCTGTGAGAGTATCGTAGCGATGGCGGCTCCCCTGATGCCCCAACCGAATACATAGATGAAAATAGGGTCGAGGATTGTGTTTAATATCACGGTGAACATTGTGGCATACATTGCCTGCTTTGGCTTGCTGGCTGAACGCAGTACTGCATTCATGCCGAAATACAGATGCGTGATGGCATTGCCGAAGAGGATAATCTCCATATATTCCCTCGCGTATGGTCTTGTCTGCTCACTCGCTCCGAAGAAATCAAGGATAGGATCGAGGAATACCAGACATACCGTAGCAAAGAGAATACCTATGATGATGTTCAGTGTGATGTTGTTGCCGAGTAGGTTCTGCGCGGTCTTGTAGTCCTTCTCACCGAGTTTCACAGAGATGAGTGATGAAGAGCCTATGCCTATCGCCGCACCGAACGCTCCACTGAGGTTCATGAAAGGAAAGGTAATGGCGAGTCCGGCTATTGCCATAGGTCCCACTCCCTGGCCGATGAAAATGCTATCGACCATGTTGTATAGTGAAGATGCCACCATCGCTATGATGGCAGGAATGGCATATTGCGTAAGCAGACTACCAACCGGCTTTGTCCCTAATTCAAGTGTTGCCTTGTTACTCATTTATTATAATTAGTCAATTATTTTGCAAAGATACGTCTTTTTGTCCTTTTTTCAAAATAAAAAAGGCAATTTGTTTTGAAGATATGACTTTTTAGGTTAACTTTGCAGTCAATAGTGAAATAAAGACGAATGAATCTAACCCTTCTACAACTAAACAATCTGGTGCGCCAGACCCTTGAATACTCAATGCCGGAGTGCTATTGGGTAGAGGCTGAGGTGTCGGAATGCCGCGAGTCAGGAGGGCATTGCTATATGGAACTCATTCAGAAGGATGAATATAGCAACACTCCGGTAGCCAGGGCTCTGGCACGATGCTGGCGTAATACCTGGAATTCTGTTCGTCCTCGTTTTGAGAAGGCAACGGGGATGTCGTTGCATCCTGGCCTGAAGGTGTTGCTCAAGGTAAAGGCTCAGTTTCATGAAACATACGGTTTCTCGTGGATAATAAATGATATCGACCCAAACTATACTATGGGCGATATGGCTCGACGTCGTCAGGAGATAATAAACATCCTGAAGCAGGAAGGGGTTTTTGACTTGAACAAGCAGCTCTCTGTTCCGATGTTCGCTCTTCGCATCGCCGTCATTTCATCAGCCACGGCGGCAGGTTATGGAGATTTCTGTAACCAGTTGGCAGACAATGAATACGGTTTTGCATTCCAGACTCGTCTCTTTCAGGCAATCATGCAAGGAGAACAGGTAGAGGAAAGTGTCATCGCTGCCCTTGATGCCATAAACGAATGCATTGACGACTTCGATGTAGTGGTTATAATACGTGGCGGTGGAGGCACGAGTGACCTGTCTGGTTTCGATACTCTGTTGCTCGCAGAAAATGTTGCAAACTTCCCTCTTCCTATCATAACCGGCATAGGTCACGACCGTGATGAGTCCATTCTCGATATGATATCATGCGTCAGGGTGAAGACACCAACTGCCGCCGCTGCATATCTTATTGACAATCTTGTTGATACATTGGATAGGATAAACGATGCAAGCCGCAGGATAGTGGATGCTGTGAGAGGCAGATTGGAGACGGAAAAGATGCGAATGTCACGCATTCAGAGTTTCCTGCCGATGGCCTTCTCCCTGAAGATGACGAAGGAAGAGAATCGCCTTCAGCAGATGTCCGTACGTATTCAGTCCGTTATATCACAGGTGCTTACGATAGAGAGGCGTAGGGTGGATGCTGCAGAAGAGCGTATTCCGCTTGTCGTGGCAAATCGTCTCGAACGTGAAGGCTATCGTCTTGAGATGCTCGAACAGCGAACGAATGCCGTTGACCCTATCCATATACTCCGTCGTGGATATAGTATTGCCTTGCATGATGGCGTGGCTGTGAAGCATCCCGATGAACTGAAGAAGGGCGACTCGCTGAGTATCGTCATGGCAAATGGTGTTGTAAATACAATCGTGGATAATTAATCTGAAAACTATGAATAAGGAAATAAAGTACGAAGAGGCAGTCCTTCAGCTTGAAGGCATCGTAAAGAAAATGGAAAACGGCGAACTCGACATCGACAAGATGAGCGAGGAACTGAAAAAGGCAAAGGAACTGATAAAACTCTGTAAGAACAAACTTACAAAGACAGACGAGGAAATACGCAAGATATTGGATAATGATAATTAGTAATTAGTAATTCGTAATTAAAAAGTTCTTTCTTTTCTTGCAATATTCCACAATTCTTATTACTTTTGCACCTTTGAAGGGTGTCTTATCTCCTTTTTTGATACTGAAAGTTTATAAATAAAAACGATATTATGAAGGATTTAGATTGGTCTAATCTGGGTTTCGGCTATAGACCTACAGATTACAATGTTCGTTGCTACTATCGCGACGGAAAGTGGGGCGAGATAGAGGTTTGCTCCAGTGAGTATATCAACATGCACATGGCTGCTACATGCTTGCACTATGGTCAGGAGGCTTTCGAAGGCTTGAAGGCATATCGTTGTCCTGACGGCAAGGTGCGCGTTTTCCGTTCTGAGGAGAATGCGGCTCGTCTGCAGTCAACATGCCGTGGCATCCTTATGCCAGAACTTCCTACAGAGATCTTCAATGCAATGGTGGATAAGGTTGTACGTCTCAATCAGGAGTATATCCCAACATACGAGAGCGGTGCTACACTCTATATCCGTCCTCTCCTCGTTGGCGTCTCTCCACAGGTGGGCGTTCATCCAGCAACAGAGTATCTGTTCCTCATCTTCGTTACACCGGTAGGTCCTTACTTCAAGGGTGGTTTCTCTACCAACCCATACGTTGTGGTTCGTGATCATGACCGTAGTGCACCTCTCGGCACAGGTATCTACAAGGTAGGTGGCAACTATGCTGCATCCCTTCAGGCAAACGATAAGGCTCATAAGCTCGGTTACGCCTGCGAGTTCTATCTCGATGCAAAGGAGCATAAGTACATCGACGAGTGCGGTGCTGCTAACTTCTTTGGTATCAAGAATAATACATACGTTACTCCAAAGTCAACATCCATCCTTCCTTCCATCACCAACAAGTCTCTCATGCAGCTTGCTGAGGACCTCGGCATGAAGGTTGAGCGTCGTCAGATTCCAGAGGAAGAGCTCGAGACGTTCGAGGAAGCTGGTGCATGTGGCACAGCTGCCGTTATCTCTCCTATCTCGAAGATTGATGATATAGAGACAGGCAAGAGCTATGTCTTCGGCGATGGTGTAAATCCTGGTCCTATCTCTGCTAAGCTCTATAAGAAGCTTCGTGATATCCAGTATGGTATCGAAGAGGATATCCATGGCTGGACACGTGTTGTTATTGACTAAAAAGATCATATAGCTATGAAAGAAAACTCTGAATTGCGTGCTGAGGCACGTCAGGCATTAAAGGGAAACTGGGGCGTAGCGGCTCTATTCATGTTTGTCTATATTCTCATTGCGATGGCTGTATCGTCAGCATTTTCCCTTCCTTTAGGGAATACTACTGCGGGAGAGGGCGTTTCTCTGGTAGCAGTATTGCTGTTGCTCCCACTTCAATGGGGATGCTATGTTGCATATATGCGTCTGTTTCGCAATGAGGAACTGCAGATGGGATGGATGTTTGAAGGCTACTCACAGGGTAGGATTTGGACTACCTGCATTCTTCAGATGGTCTATACATTGCTCTGGACTCTGCTTCTCATCATTCCTGGCATCATCAAGTCATACTCATACGCTATGACTCCATACATCCTTAAGGATGATTCTGAGTTGTCAAACAACGCTGCTATTGAGAGAAGTATGCAAATGATGCAAGGAAATAAGATGAAGCTCTTCTTACTCGACCTGTCTTTCATCGGATGGATGTTTCTTGCTATGTTCACATTTGGCATTGGCATGCTTTGGGTGTCATCATATATGTACACTGCCCGTGCTGCCTTCTATGAAGATTTAAAACAAAACAATCAATAACTTGGGAAAAGGTAAATTAGCAAAGTTTGCTGACATGGAACGCTATGAGAATGTGTTCCAGTATCCATATAGTGTTGTCGACAATGTTCCTTTCGATATGAAGGGGCATTGGCGACAACAGTATTTTCATAATGATAATCCTATCGTTCTCGAATTGGGATGCGGTAAGGGAGAATATACGGTGGAGCTGGCGAAGCTCTATCCTGATATGAACTTCATCGGTGTTGACATCAAGGGTGCCAGAATGTGGACAGGTGCCACTCAGGCTCTTGAGGCAGGACTGAAGAACGTAGCCTTCCTGCGCACCAACATCGAGATAATAGACCGCTTCTTCTCCAATGATGAGGTGCAGGAGATATGGCTCACCTTCTCCGACCCACAGATGAAGAATGTGCATAAGCGACTCACCTCTACTTTCTTCCTTGAGCGCTATCGCCGTTTCCTCATCAATGATGGTATCATCCATCTCAAGACAGACTCTAACTTCCTCTTCACCTATACCACGTATATGGTGGAGCATAACGCTCTCGATGTGCTTTTCCGTACGGAAGACCTGTATCATACCGAAGGACTTGACGAAGAGACTCAGAAGATTCTCTCCATACAGACCTATTATGAGTCTATGTGGATAGAGCGCGGTTTGAACATCAAGTATATGAAGTTCCGCCTTCCTCACGAGAAAGACTTATCTGAATCAGAGAAAGAAATAGAACTTGATGATTATCGTTCGTATCATCGCGACAAACGAAGTTCGCTGACTACAAATAAATAATGCTCAAAAATAGTAACTTTTTCTCCCCCTCGGGGGAGATGTCCAAAGGACAGAGAGGGGCCCTATGATCGTTTGCATTGCCGAGAAACCAAGTGTTGCAAAGGATATTGCTGCCGTGCTGGGAGCCACTACCGCCCATCAAGGGTATATGGAAGGTAATGGCTACCAGGTGACATGGACTTTTGGCCACCTTTGTGAATTGAAGGAACCCGACGACTATACTCCCCTCTGGAAGTCATGGACGTTGGGTGTATTGCCTATGATACCACCTCGCTTTGGTATCAAACTGAAGGATGACAAAGGTATAAAGCAACAGTTTGCTGTGATAGAGAAACTCTTCTCGAAGGCAGATCGTATCATCAACTGCGGTGATGCCGGTCAGGAGGGTGAACTCATCCAGCGATGGGTGATGCAGAAGGCTGGGGTGAAATGTCCTGTGCAGCGCCTCTGGATATCATCACTTACCGAGGAAGCCATACGCGAAGGTTTCCAGAATCTTAAGGACCAGCAGGAATACGAGCCGTTGTATCTTGCTGGACTTTCCCGTGCCATCGGTGACTGGATTCTTGGCATGAACGGCACCCGTCTCTATACCCTTAAATACAGGCAGCAAGGTGTTCGCAATCAGGTGCTGTCCATAGGTCGTGTGCAGACTCCTACGCTAGCCATGATAGTGAATCGCCAGAAGGAGATAGAGAACTTTGTTCCGCGTCAGTCGTGGGTGCTTTCCACTATCTATAAGGATACGAAATTCAATGCCATCACCCATGATGAAGAGGCTGAGGCTGAGGATAAAGCAGAAGTTGAGGAAGCTGCCAAGCAGGGAAAGACGCAGAAGTCAAAGGGTCCTATCTATATGCCTCTTGAGTTCGCTACAGAAGAGGAAGGAAAGCGCGTTCTCGATGCCATAAAGGATAATGACTTTAAGGTTACGTCTGTTGCCAAGAAGAAAGGCTCAGAGCAGCCTCCTCGTCTCTATGACCTCACCTCCCTGCAGGTGGATTGCAACAAGAAGTTCGGTTTGTCTGCCGACCTCACTCTCCAGACCATTCAGTCGCTCTATGAGAAGAAGTTCACGACCTACCCTCGTGTAGATACCACCTTCCTCCCTGATGATGTCTATCCTAAGTGTCCGCAGATAATGAACGGACTCTATCAGACGAAGTTTGCCAACAATGCTCCATACGCCGACCTGGTGAAGGCGATAGGTGGCGAGCCTCTTGAGAAACGTAAGAAAATCTTTGATTCCTCAAAGGTTACGGACCACCATGCCATCATCCCTACAGGCGTTCCGCCTCGTGGACTTTCCGACCTTGAGCAGAAGGTCTTCGACCTCGTTGCCCGTGCCTTCATCGCCGCATTCTATCCAGATATGAAGTTTGAGACGACAACGGTGATGGGAGAAGTTAACCTTTCTGCAGCAGATTCTGATGTTATACTCTTCAGAACCTCCACTCGCATCATTATCGATGAAGGTTGGCGCGTTGTGTTCAAGAATACTCAACAGTCATCTGATGATGACGACTCCGAATCGCCTTCCGGCTCCCTCTCCTTGGGAGAGGGCGGGGGGAGAGGTTTTACCAGGGGCGAAACCGGTCCTCATATTCCATCCCTTTCCGAGAAATGGACACAGCCTCCTAAGCCATACACCGAGGCAACCCTTCTCCGCGCTATGGAAACGGCAGGACGCTTCGTTGACAATGACGAACTCCGTGATGCGATGAAGGAGAACGGCATTGGTCGCCCTTCCACCCGCGCTGCTATCATCGAGACACTCTTCCGCCGTCATTATATCAGCAAGAAGGGTAAGACTCTCATTGCCACCCCAACGGGTGTGGAACTCATCGGTCTTATCCGCGAAGAGATACTGAAGAGTCCGGAACTTACCGGTATCTGGGAGAAGAAACTCCGTGATATAGAGCATCGTACGTATGATGCAGGAGCGTTTATCAACGAACTGAAGCAGCAGATGGCAGACATCGTTAATCAGGTGCTTGCAGATAACTCAAACCGTCGCGTTACGCTTGTAAACCCAGAGGAGGAGAAGAAGGCGAAGAAGAAATCATCATCTGCTCCAAAGACTCCGCGTAAGAAGTCTGCGGCTCCTTCTAATGCAGCACAGCCTGCTACTACGGCTATCATCGTGAAGGAAGGCGACAAATGCCCTCTTTGCGGTAAGGGCACAATCATAAGGGGAAGAACGGCTCTCGGTTGTTCGGAATGGAGAACAGGCTGCACTTTCCGTCAAAATTTATAGACTTTCACAATAAGGAGACGTTTTTTTCGTCTCCTTTTTTTATATTCACACACTTTTTATATATCTTTTACATAGTAAAAGCGCACTCCTATCATTTTTTTTCACTACCTTTGCACAAAAATATAGATAACAAATAGAAAAAATAATAAATGACTTTATATCCAAAACTCATAACAGATGCCTTGGCAACAGTAATCTATGCCGGCACAAAGAAGAATATCATCGAGAGCGAGATGCTCGCCGACCAGCCTGTCATCAATGGCATGAACGTGGAGATAACCCTTATCTTCCCACGCGAGACAGACCCATTCCTCAAGTCAACGGTGAAGGCTGCTGAGGCTGCCATCCACTATCATGTGTCGAAAGACGTCAATGTGGAGATAAAGCTTGAGTATAAGTCGGCACCTCGTCCAGAGGTTGGCAAGATGCTCCCAGAGGTGAAGAACATCATCGCCGTAAGTTCTGGCAAGGGTGGAGTGGGCAAGAGCACTGTCTCTGCCAATCTCGCTATCTCCCTCGCTCGTCTTGGATATAGCGTAGGACTTCTCGATACCGATATCTTCGGTCCTTCTATGCCAAAGATGTTTGGCGTGGAAGATGCCCGTCCTTATGCTGTGGAGAAAGATGGAAGACAGTTGATAGAGCCTGTTGAGCAGTATGGCGTGAAACTTCTCTCCATCGGTTTCTTCGTGAATAAGGATACCGCAACACTCTGGCGTGGCGGCATGGCTTGCTCTGCATTGAAGCAGCTCATCGCTGATGCCAACTGGGGAGCGCTCGACTATCTCATCCTCGATACCCCTCCTGGCACATCGGATATCCATCTCTCGCTCCTCCAGACACTCGCTATCACAGGTGCCGTCATCGTCAGCACCCCTCAGCAGGTGGCTCTTGCCGATGCTCGCAAAGGCATCGATATGTACACCAACGATAAGGTTAACGTGCCTATCCTCGGTCTTGTGGAGAACATGGCATGGTTCACCCCTGCCGAGCTCCCAGAGAACAAATACTATATCTTCGGCAAGGAAGGTTGTAAGTCTCTCGCTCAGGAGATGAACGTTCCTCTCCTCGCCCAGATACCTGTCGTTCAGAGCATCTGCGATAATGGCGACAACGGCACTCCTGCAGCCCTCGATGTAGCCTCTATGACAGGTCAGGCATTCCTCGCTCTCGCCCAGAGCGTTGTTACTGTGGTGAACCGTCGCAATAAGGAACAGGCTCCAACGCAGATAGTTCATAGTTCATAGTTATGCGCAGACTTTCCATTTTATTTGTTTTGTTTTTTGTCTTCTTATCAACAGTGATGAGAGGACAAGGAATCTCCACCCTTTGGAAGCAATACAACAAGGCGATGGAGAAAGATCTGCCAGTGTCTGCACTTGCCATTCTCTCAAAGATAGAGAAGAAGGCAGAGGCAGAGCGCAACTATGGTGCCTTGATGACCGCATGGATGAAGGGACTTGCGATGCAGCAGGAAGTCTCTCCAGACTCCTTCGATGTAGCAGTAAAGCGCCTTGAGGAGAAGCAGAAGGTGCTGAGAACGCAAGACCGCGTGGCATCCACATTGCTCGATGTCGCGCTCTATAAGAACAGATATCAGTTCTATTCCCATGGAAAGTTTTATCAAAAGGTAAGCATCGACTCCCTTTTGCATAGTCCCGATTCTGCTATCTATGTGAAGGCAAACAAGGATGCAGCATATACTCCATTCAGCGAAGTGGGAGTGGATAGCAAATACTTCAACCACGACCTCCTTCATCTCATCGGTTATGAAGTAGAAGGCTACAGGGATATGTATCAGTATTACAAGTCTGTGGGCAATGAGAAGGCTGCTGCCATCCTCGATGCTCAGATGTTCTTAAAGGACTTAAGGGACTATTCTCTTTCTGAAAAAAGGAAGATAGAATATATCGATAGTGTCCTGACCCGATGGAAGGGATGGGATGCCATGGATATGCTTCGTCAGGAAAAGGCGATGCTTACGGAGCCGCTTCTTGACCTTAGGATAAATAGTATGCCTCTGGCTTCGTCGGACAGCGTGAAGGTTTATAGCAATGCCCGCAACATAAAGGGCATAAAGATAAGGATGAGCAGGGTAAACCTCTCTCTGGAAGAATTTTCGGATGGCAATATCTTGAATGATGAGATAGGGAAATACAGGAAGAAAATAATTCCTGGCACCACCGTAACGACGGAAATGACCTTCCCTCTTCATCCTGACTATGAGCATTTCAGAGACACTATGACACTCGCCCCTCTGCCGATAGGTTTCTATCTCGTTGAGATGGTTGACAACGAAGGCAAGATGCAGGAAGTGAGAAAGCTCCTCAATGTCTCAGACTTACGCGTTATATCGCAGAAAGAATCAAAGACCAACGTTCGCTGTATCGTCGTTGATGCCACTACGGGACATCCAGTTCCTGAGGCAAAGTTGCATATTCAGAGTAGAAAGGCAGGCTCTCCGGAGAATGTTTTCAGCCTTAACGGCGATGGCGAATATGTGTATGAAGGTGAGGCTGTAGGCATAAATGTATGGGCAATAACGGAAAATGATAAGTATCTCACCAAGGGAAACGTCAGTTCATATTTCAATCAGGGAATAAAGAGAGGATTCGATAGAGAAAAAATCTTCACCGACCGAACGATTTACCGCCCAGGACAGACGGTAAACATAGCCGTTGTGGCATATACCCTCAAGAATGATGGCATAAATCTCACCGTTCGTCCCGACAAGGATGTCATGCTGACTATCCTCGACCGTAATAGTAAGACAATCAGAAAGGACACTCTCCGCACTGATGAATACGGCACGTCATCGATGTCCTTCGTCATTCCTGAGAATGTTGCCAATGGCACTATGACTATCAGGACACAGCATACTTCTCAAACTATTCGCGTAGAAGAGTATGTTCGCCCTACCTACGATGTTACGATAGACAAGCCGACTATAGCCTATCACGATGGCGATACCATCACCGTTACGGGTAAGGCAACGACATATAGCGGAGTGCCGGTGGCAAATGCGAGGGTGATCTACGATGTGAAGCGCCGCCCTTCGTTCTGGCTTCGCAATATCCCATACGCTCCATCGTTCGTCAGCTATCATTCTTCGGATGTAATTCTCGCTTCCGATACGATAGAGACCTCTGCTGATGGCACGTTCCAGATGCGTATGCCTATGGTGATGCCAAAGAGTCGGAACAAATGGCTGCCGTATTTCTATGATATCTATGCAGAGGCAACGGTTACTGACATTGCCGGAGAGTCGCATTCTTCATCCTTGTCATTGCCTATCAGCAATCGCGAGTCATTCATCTCTTGCAACCTTGGCAATAAGATACTTGCCGACAGCGTTGTGATGACAACCGTAAGTCGCTGTAACATAGCAGGAACGAAGATTGACGGAACCGTACGAGTCTTCATCGACGGCAAGCAGAAAGGCGAGTATGAGGCAAACAAACCATTCGCCCTCACCGATAATCTACCTTCGGGAAAGCATGACTTGATGGCAATATGCGAGAGTGATACGCTGAAGAGGGATTTCTTCGTCTTCCGCCTTTCTGATGAGCATCCTGTCTCAGACACTCATGATTGGTGGTATCAGTCAGAAACACGATTCCCTGATAGCGGCGAGATAGCCGTGCAGTTCGGTTCTTCTGACCGCAATGTCCGCGTGTTCTATTCGCTCTTCGATGATAACAAACTAATCGAGAAAGGCACCATAGATCTTGATTCAGCCCTTTGCACCCATCGTTTCTCTTATAAGGAAGAGTATGGCGACGGACTCACATATACCGTGGCATGGATGAAGAATGGGTTGTTATATACTCATAATGCGCAAATGAAGCGCCCATTGCCTGACATGAAACTGAAGATGGAGTGGGGCACATTCCGCAATAAGGTCGTTCCTGGCAGTAAGGAGGAATGGACTCTCCGCATACTCAATCCTGATGGCACACCGGCAAAGGCGCAGATGATGGCAACGCTGTATGATAAATCGCTCGATGCCATCGTGCCATTCGATTGGAAATTCCAAAACGATAGCTATCTTGCATTGGTTGGCACAGGATGGTACACTACTCCTACGCGCTCACTATACATGCCTTTCGCATACATCTATCCGAACGTGAGATACCATAATCTGGACCTATCCCATCTTACCTCTGGCTTCGCCTTCGATGGCGTTCGCGTCAAGGGTGGTCGTAATGTGCTGATGATGAGGGCAACTGAGGGTAAGGTCTATGATTACGTGGAATCGGCACCGATGATGGCGAAGGAAGTTGTTCGTAAAGAGTCGGATGTTGTTATGATAGGATATGCAGGAGACGCAGGAGACGTTGTAACTTATGATAATGCAGAGGAAGAAAACGGAAGCGGAAGCGAAGAGAATATCCCTGTTCGTGAGAATCTCAACGAGACAGCCTTCTTCATTCCGCAGCTCATGACTGACGAGAAGGGCATGGTAAGCCTGCGCTTCACCCTCCCTGAGAGCGTCACCACATGGCGCTTCCTCGGCTTTGCCCACGATAAGCAGATGCGAAACGGCATCATGAGGGATGAGGCAATAGCACAGAAGAAACTCATGATACAGCCTCGTATGCCTCGTTTCCTCCGCGAAGGCGATAAGGCTACGATAGCAGCATCGGTGGCAAACCTTTCCGATAAGGGACAGAGCGTGAAGGTAACGATGAAGTTCACCGATGAAGCTACGGGCAAGGTTATCTCTACCCAGACAAAGAAAGTCACCATAAAGGCAGGCACCACCTCCTCCCTGTCCTTCGCAGTTGATTGCGAAAAACTGGGCGGCAAGTCCCTCCTCTGCACAGCCACAGCATCATGTAAGGACTTCTCTGATGGCGAACAGCATCGCCTGCCTATCCTCACCGACAGGGAGACTATCGTCAATACCTTCACCTTCGCCACTCGCGACGGACTTTCCACCGACTCTATCATCAAGGTATTGACACCTAAGGGTGCGCTGAACGTGAAGTCGAGAGTGGAGACCGTGGATCATCCCGAACTCCTTATGCTCAAGTCTTTGCCTACGGTGAAGAACACCAGCGACAATGCTATCTCGCTCGTTTCGGCATATTACGCCAACAGCATCACCGAAGCGTTCCATAAGGAGAATAGCGACTCGCTGGAGATGCTCATGACTCGCCTTGTCCTTCTCCAGAATGGCGACGGTTCATGGAGTTGGTGGAAGGGAATGTCGGGCTCCGACTATGTCACTATGTATGTGGCAAAGACCCTCCTCCGCCTCAATGCCATGATAGGCGAACGTAGCAAGACGGAGTATCTCATCCGCTCTTCGCTTGCTTATCTCGACAAGAGTGTGGCGAAGTCCGTGGCAGAGATGAAGAAATACACGAAGAAGAATGAGACTCCTTACATCGGAACTCTCTGTGAGGACTATCTCTACTGTCTCACCCTCCTCCCTTCTTCTCCTAAGATACGCCTCTCGCAGACAGCGAAGAATAATCGCGACTATCTCATAAAATATCTTGCCGAAAACACCCGCAGGGATGATATGGCAACGAAGGCGAATAGTGCTATCGTTCTTGCTGATAATGATAAGAAGAAGGTTGCCTTGGAGTTTATGGAGAGCATACGCCAGCATACCGTCTATCGTGAGGATATGGGACGATACTTCGATTCTTATAGAGCGATAAACACATGGTGCGACTATCGCATCCCTACTCAGGTGGCTGCCATCGAGGCTTTCAAGAAAGTTACTCCTGAGGACAAGCAGACCACATGGGACATGCAGCGCTGGCTTCTCCAGAGCAAGAGGACACAGCAATGGGATAATCCTGTCAACACCGTGAACGCCGTCTATGCCTTCGCTGAGGACAATACGATGCAGTTCGACAAGAGAACGTCTGACCTCGGCTGGACCAACGTCTTCGTCACCTGTGAGCAGAAAATCTCCGACATAGAGAATTCTTCCACGGGACTCACCATCAAGCGTGAGATGAATAGAAAGGAACTGAGGGTTGGTGACCGTGTGAAGGTGAAGCTGACCATCAAGGCTGACCGCGACTTCGATTTCATCACCGTGACCGATAAGCGACCTGCTTGCCTCGAACCTGTCAGCCAGCTCTCTGGCTATACTCAGGGATGCTATAAGGAACTCCACGATACAGAGACAAGATATTATTTCGATACCTTCTCAAAGGGAACGCACACCATAGAGACAGAGTATTACGTCACTCGCTCTGGCACATACCATACTGGCATCACCACCGTCGAGAGCACCTATGCTCCAGAGTTCTCAGGTCGTGAGAAAGGTTCTGTAATTAATGTAAAATGAATATGAAAAAGAGAAATATACTGATGGCTATTGCGATGCTCCCTCTCATGGGCTTCGCGCAGAGTTTTATAGTGACAAATCCGAACATCGACCTCGGAGAGGTGCAGTTCCGTGTACCTGCCACATCCACGTTCACCCTCAAGAATGCGTCGTCCAAGACTGTGACGATAACCAATGTAGATACCGGATGCGGATGTGTGAAGGCTGACTATCCAAAGGGCGAGATAGCACCCGGACAGCAGTTCAATATGAGCGTCGTCTATGATGCACAGCTCCTGGGCTACTTCTCCCGCTTCATCCTCGTGTCAGATAGCGAGGGTGGCTCTCCTCTCGAACTCAATCTGAGCGGAAGGGTGGTTACCGAGGTGGAGAACTTCTCCGGCAACTATCCTTATACTATCGGCGGACTGCTGACGGATCAGGATGCTATTGAGTTTGATGATGTTAACAAGGGCGAGCGTCCTTCGATGGATATCCATGTCATGAATCCTACGGGACAGTACATCGAGCCTGTCCTCATGCGCCTCCCAACCTATCTCCGTGCCGAGATGCTCCCTTCGCGCCTTGCACCAAAGAAGGGCGGCGTGATACGTGTCACCCTCAATTCCAATCAGATACACTCTATGGGACTCTCCCAGGCAAGTGTCTATCTTGCCAAGAGTGCCAGCGAGAAGGTGTCCGAAGAGAAGGAAATTCCTGTTTCCGTCATCCTTCTTCCAGAGCAGCTCGCAAAGGATGATGCCACCATCAGGCAGTCTGCTCATTGCAAGCTCTCCACCAATGTCGTGGATATGACGAATTTCGCTGGCAAGGAGAAACTGAAGCGTGAGGTCATCCTTCAGAATACGGGAAAGTCAAACCTCGAGATAAAGTCCTTGCAGATGCTCACCCGCGGTCTTGAGGTCGTTCTTCCAAAGCGCATCCTCAAGCCTGGCGAAAGTGTCAAGATGAAGATTACGGGCAATGCTTCCCAACTTGCCAAGGTGCGCACTCGCCCTCGTATCCTTATGATTACCAATGATGTGCAGAATCCGAAGGTGGTGATAGAAATTAAAAAATAATTACGAATTACTAATTACTTAGTTACGTAAAAATAGAAATTAGTAGCAATAATGATTGTCTTCAAGTGTAAATAAGTAATTCGTAATTAGTCATTTATATTAATCATGGAACATCCAGAAAACAGTTCAGAATATGCAGGTCTCACCGTCAATAGCGGCGTAGAACAGCAGTCGATAGTCAATCCATACCTCAAGAGAGGTCGTTTCGCCCGTCGTGCCCTCACGGCGGATGAGATGGTGAATGGCATTTTGAAAGGTGATATAACAATACTCTCGCAGGCCGTTACGCTTGTGGAGAGTGTCAATCCTGCCCATCAGAAGATGGCACAGGAGGTGATAGAGAGGTGCCTGCCATATAGTGGCAAGTCTGTCCGTATCGGCATCAGCGGCGTGCCAGGAGCAGGCAAGAGCACCAGTATCGATGAGTTCGGCATCCATGTCCTCAACACCTACGGAGGAAAGCTTGCCGTCCTTGCCATCGACCCTTCATCGGAGCGAAGCAAAGGCAGTATCCTCGGCGATAAGACTCGTATGGAGAAGCTCTCCGTACATCCTAAGGCGTTCATCCGCCCTAGTCCGTCAGCAGGTTCCCTCGGCGGTGTTGCCCGCAAGACTCGCGAGACCGTCATCCTCTGTGAGGCTGCTGGCTTCGACAAAATATTCATCGAGACCGTCGGTGTAGGACAGAGCGAGACGGCATGTCACTCTATGGTCGATTTCTTCCTCCTCATTCAGGTGGCAGGCACAGGCGACGAACTCCAGGGCATCAAGCGCGGCATCATGGAGATTGCTGATGGCATCGTTGTCAACAAATGCGATGGCGACAATGTTGACCGCTGTCAGATGGCAGCCACCAACTTCCGCAACGCCCTCCATTTCTTCCCTGCATCCGAGAGTGGCTGGTTCCCTAAGGTTCTCACCTATTCCGGTTTCTATGGCTATGGTGTCAAGGAGGTCTGGGATATGATCTATGAGTATTTCGACTTCGTGAAGGACAATGGCTATTTCCACCATCGCCGCCACCAGCAGAACAAATACTGGATGTATGAGACCATCGAGTCAGAGCTCCGCAACAGCTTCTACAACAACCCATCCATCGCCAAGCGTCTCCATGAGGCAGAGCGTATGGTGCAGAGCGACGAGAAGACCTCCTTCATGGCAGCCCACGGCTTGCTCGAAGAGTATTTTGAGTTAATGAGAAATTCGTAATACGAGAATACTCACACTTGTAAAATAGAAAAGCAAACAAGTTAATAATATGAAACACATTGTTCGTATCTTTTGTATATTGATGCTGACGCTGTTCTCCGGTAATGCGATGGCGCAGGAGGCAATAAAGGCTGATTTTGTCAAGTCGGAAAATAAATCATTGACAAATAAGGCGAACGCCAACTTCCCTCTTGAGGCAAAGTTGATAAAAGGATTGCCATTTGAATTATCATTTGACGTCGCAATAACTGGTGCTACAGAAACAACTGCACCTTCTGTAAATCAGTGGGGATCTGCATTGCTCACAGCAGGCACCAATCCTTTTGGAACTCCTACTGATGGCTTTCAACTTTATCTTAGTGCCAAGGGAAACAATGGTGGCATTTTGAAGGTAAATCTTGGTGGACAGAACTTCAACTTCACCAATGTAGTCTATAATACGGACAAGTTTCATGTTTCGCTTTCCTACAATGGAACTACTTTGAGGGCGGAGGTAACCAATCAGGCTGAAATAACGGGCTCAACGACCAGTACCAATCCTCAGGTAGCAGAGAAGACCATGACATTTGGTGACCTAACCAGCCTATCTTATGCTCTGCCTGACAGAATGACGGTTTCCAATCTTAAACTCGAAGTGTTGGCATACGATATACAGAGAATTGCAGAGGCAAGAGTCGCAGATTTGGAAGGCAGGCAAGGCAATGTGGGATTCCCAAGCGTGGAAGCATGTGAGGAACTGACGAAAGAAGCAACTACTGGTGCAGAGGCTTTGCAACAATACAAGGATTATCTGAGATTTGATAACTGTGAGTTTGATGTTGTCTTGCCAAGTCCAGGTAAAGTTTATGTTCTTGCGAATGTGGTAAGAACAAGTCCTGTAAGCAGTCATTACCTAACGGTAAATGCCGAAAATGCCTTTTTTTTGAATCCTGTAGCCCCTAATTCAGGAGAGCAGACCCGCTTTCAGTATTATTGGGTTCCTGTGCCAGGAAGTGCGGAGAATAAATGTTCCTTTGTTTCCGTTGCTAATAATAAAAAACTAGCTTGGAGTGGTGTTGCTGATGCTGGGACCGAATGGACTACGCAGGCAGGTAATTCCTATGGATTTGTTTCCTTGTATGCCGATCTACCTAATGTCGGTCCTCGCTATGCTGCAGCTTATGCTGATGGAAGTGGATTTGGACAAGGATGCTATGCTTCTGCAAAAGGACAATATATCAGTGCAACTAAGCCTTTCTCAACTGATTTTGTCTTGGCAGAAGTAGCCGATCTTGCTGCCTACGAGGTGGAGATTCAAGGATTGACAGGTTCAGAGACCGCTACGATAACTTATACACAGAGCGATGATCCTGATATTACTCATACTCTGAATAACGGTGGCGTCCTTGTTATTTCAAAAGTTCATGAGAGTAGTTTAAGTTCTACTGAGTTTGTGGCTTCTGCTGTAACAGGAAAAGTTGCATATATTGATATCTCAACAGCATCGAATACTATTGTAGTAACTTATAGCAGTTTTGAAACTGTTAAGGAGAAAGCTAGTCAACAAGTACAGAATGCAAAGACAAGACTTACGAGTTTCACGGGTAGTGCATTGTATTCATCTGATGCCATTACTACTGCAGAAACAGGATTAACCAAAGCTCAAACACTATTTGATAGTGGGAAGTATTCCGAAGCTTTTGTAAAACTTGCAGAAACAATGGAGACCTTCTACAAGTCCATTGATGGTAAGTATGTTGTAATTCGCAATCATTCAATCAATGCTGAAGGCAAATATATCACCACATCAGGCAATACAAACCTCAGCACCCGTGCAGGAACTGCTCCAGCTACTGGCGATTACTTTGGCGTATATCGACTCATATACGATGCCAATGGAGCATATCAGTTGGAGAATGCATACCACGAAAACTATGTAGGTCAGATAACAGGTGCTACAACCGTGAATAGTGCAACCTCTGCTGTAGCCCCACGCTGGCGTGGTTCATACGCATTCGATCTTCAAGGTGACGTACTTAGCCAAGCTGATGCCTACGTGATTTCATGTACGAATGGTCA
Organism: Prevotella sp.; assembly: GCA_045627725.1. Taxonomy (GTDB): domain Bacteria; phylum Bacteroidota; class Bacteroidia; order Bacteroidales; family Bacteroidaceae; genus Prevotella. The sequence continues at coordinate 77,290 of JAZQOH010000039.1, forward strand.
GTCTGGTAATCTTGCTGAGGGAGATAACAATACCATAGCGAAGACCTCAGAAAAAACAGGAACTGCGCTTTGGGAGATTGCCATCGTTGATGTAAATACATACGCTACGGCATATAAGACAGCTGTGGAGACTGACGGTTCTTTCACCGCACGACTTGGTTATTCACCAAAGCAAAGTGTATATGATGCTCTCAAGGCGGCTATAGATGGTTATGTTGCAGTTTCTCCTACTATCACAGAACCTCAACTGGCAAATGCTCTGAATACATATATAAATTCACTGAACGAGATTGCGCTTCCTGTCGGTGGTGAGTATCTGACATTCACAAACAGGGCATATTCCTCTTATCATCTTGATGAGAATCTCTATGAGTTGAATAGTACAACTGATGCACTTGACCTCGGAAACGTATGGGAGGTGGAATATACTGACAATAAGTATTACCTCAAGAATGTCAAGACTGGCTTGTATATGGGCATCGTAGAAAAATCCAAGCAGGCTCGTATGGGAATAAAGTGTAAGCAGCCATATCAGTTTGAGGCATCTGCAACGAATGGCTATGTCGCTCTTCGTGATGCAGGAACAAACAGCTTCTATTCTTGCTTGCATATCGCATCATCTAATAGCTACAGGACTGTTGGTTGGTCTGCTGATGCTGCTGCTAGTCAATGGAGTATGAAAGAGGTTGCTTCTGACGACCTCATTCTTTATCTAAAGGCTGCAGCAAAGGCTGTTCACGAGACATTAAAGACTGATGCTACAAACTATAACACGTCTCATAAAGGATATTATGCAAAGACAACCACAGAGATTGAAAATGCGAAGGCTACATACACTTGGCCTGAAACGGACAATGTTAATACTGCTATATCGCAGTATAATGGTGCCGTAACTGCTTTCTCTGATTTCAATAATGCTGGAAAGAAAATCGGTGATAACGAAATGTTGCTCATCAAGACAAAGAGTGTGACAACTGCAGCCGGTAAGGGTGAGTATTACGTTACACAGGTTCTGGAAGATGCAAATGGTGCGTATGAAGAAAAGAAGGTCTATGGTAGTATGACCAATGGTCTTCCAAATGATGCAACTGACTTCCTCCTATTTTCTCTTTGGCAACTTGTTCCTGACGGAGACTACTATAAACTGTACAATTTCTACACTCGTCACTATCTCTCAAAAGACGTATCATTGTCTGATGAGGCAAGTGGTCGTTTGGGACTTACCACAGATCCTGAAGAGGCAGCCTCGTTTATAGTAAAGCCAGAGCATGGATGCTATGTGTCATTGCAACGTTCCGACTATGAGGAGATGAACAATGGTTTCCTCTATTTCTCAAGTTTTGCAAATCAAGCTAAACGAATAGACAATGGTTGGACTTTAGGAAATTCACCAATGATTACTATTGGCGATAACCAGGATAGACTCCTATTCTCCCTTGAACCTGCAACAACAGAACATTTGGAGGCTTGCCTCAAATCTCTCCTTACTTATCCTATAGGTGCAGGAATCGGAGAATATACAGATGTGAATGCTGGTAAAGATAATAGTTATGTCAATGAGGTGTCAAGGATAAATAGCATTTTCACAAGACACGAAGCTGGCACCTTGACAGGTGATGCTTATGAGACTGCATTGAAGAATGTGGCACAGCGTTTCGCTCCTACTCTTGCCAACCTGAAGATAAATCTCCCACAGGCAGGACATTATTATCGTTTGTTCAACATAAACGATGGAAAGCGCTGGTATATAGCAAACAATACAAGCGGTTATTATCCAAATATGACACAAGCTAATAATGAGGTAGATGTGCAGAAGGCAAATCCTAACACCGTATTCTACTTTGATGGTGAGCATCTCCTTGCTTACGGCAATGGATATTATATCGGAACTAATAGTACGCCTTGGGTAATGGGCGGTATCGGTGAGAAGTTTACCTTCAAGTTTGCCAATACCGGCTATACAGGAAAGGGATGTTATAGCATCAAGCCACAGGGACGCAGTTACCTTTATAATAATAAGACAAGTGGTCTCAATGGCTGGGGTTCTGCCTTCAACGAGCGTTGCGAATGGTATCTTGAAGAAGTAACTGATCTGCCTCTGGTTATCTCCGACCTTGGCTATTCCACCTTCTATTCCGCTCGTTCACATAAGATACCTGATGGTGTGGCATGCTATACTGCATACACAACGGAAGCTAACCAGACAGATGGAGGAAAGGTAATCCTTTCTTTGATTAGGGATAGTTACATTCCTGCAAATGTAGCTGTGCTCGTGAAGGCTAATCAGGGAACATACTATTTCTCTGAACCAACAGGCTATATAACAGAAAGAGACTATAGCAACAATCTGTTCTTGGGACAGATTGAGACAATCATCTCAGGCTATACAGCAGAGGCCTGCAAGCAATATACCCTGCAGAAACTGAGCAATACCGTAGGTTTCTATCAATACACGGGAGCCACCCTCGCAGGCTTTAAGGGCTATATGGACATTGATAGTGTGCCTCCATCAGCACAAGGCAAGCCTCTTATGTTCTCTTTCGACGATGAGGGAGCAACAGGCATTTCCCACCTTGTTAATATATATAAGGAGAACGCCGTATATGATCTCTATGGACGAAAGGTGAAGACTCCTTCCAGTGGCATCTACATTGTGAACGGCAAGAAAGTATTTATCAATAAGTAATATGACAATAGAAATTGATGAAGGCTCCGGCTTCTGCTTCGGAGTGACAACAGCGATAAAGAAGGCAGAGGAAGAACTATCTTCCTCCCCTTTGGGAGAGGGCAGGGGTGGGGCTCTCTACTGCCTCGGCGACATTGTCCACAACAGTATGGAGTGTGAGCGACTGCGCCAGATGGGACTCATCACCATCGAGCATGAGGAGTTCGCCCAACTGCATGATGCGAAGGTGCTGCTCCGTGCCCATGGCGAACCGCCAGAGACCTACGAGATAGCTCGCAAGAACAATATCGAGATAATCGACGCCACCTGCCCCGTGGTGCTACAGCTGCAGCGAAGGATAAAGAAACAATATGAGGCAACGCCAGATGCACAGATAGTCATCTTCGGCAAGAACGGACATGCCGAGGTGCTCGGTCTTGTGGGACAGACAAACCAGCATGCCATTGTCATAGAGCATGCCGACGAGGTGACGCGCCTCGACTTCTCCCGCGACATCTATCTCTATTCGCAGACAACGAAGTCGCTCGATGAGTTCCATTCCATCATCCGCTATATCCAGGAGCATATATCCCCAGAGGCAACGTTCCGCTCCTTCGACACCATCTGCCGACAGGTTGCCAACCGTATGCCAAACATCTGTTCCTTCGCCACCAAGCACGACCTCATCCTCTTCGTCTCCGGACGAAAGAGCAGCAACGGCAAGGTGCTCTTCAATGCCTGCAAGGCGCAGAACCCTCACACCTACCTCGTCGAAGGTCCTGATGATGTCAATCCCGAATGGCTCAAAGGTGTCAACAGCATCGGCATCTGCGGCGCCACCAGCACCCCAAAGTGGCTTATGGAAAGCCTCACCCCGGCCCTCTCCAAGAGCCTCACCCCGGCCCTCTCCCAAGGAGAGGGAGATCTTGATTAGGGACAGAAGGCAATGGGGGCGTCGATGATTTATCGAAAATCGAATCATCGAATAATCGAGTCTCCGAACAATCGAAAACTTAATAAATCATTAATAACAACTTTTAATCTTCCCCAATACCCCTCAAATGTAACCAAATCCCCCCTCTCCTTTGGGGAGGGTCGGGGTGGGGCTATGGGGCTTTTTCTTATGATCACAATCGCAATAGATGGCCATTCGTCCTGCGGAAAGAGCACGATGGCAAAGGAACTCGCCCGTAAGCTGGGCTATATCTACGTAGATACAGGAGCAATGTATCGCACAGTCACTCTCTATGCCATGCGCAACAATCTCTTCACCCCCGAAGGCGAAGTGATGACAGACGCCCTTCGCGAGGCAATGCCACAGATAGAGGTTGGCTTCAAGTTCAACGAAGAGACAGGTCGCCCTGATGCCTGCCTCAATGGCGAGGTGGTGGAGACCGTCATCCGTTCCATCGAGGTAAGCAATCATGTCAGCAAAATCGCCGCCATACCATTCGTTCGCGAGGCAATGGTGGACCAGCAGCGCCGCATGGGAGCAGAGAAAGGCATCGTCATGGATGGTCGCGACATCGGCACCACCGTCTTCCCTGATGCCGAACTGAAAATCTTCGTCACCGCCTCCGCAGAAGTTCGCGCCCAGCGTCGCTATGACGAACTCCAGCAGAAGGGCATGCCTGCCGACTATGACGACATCCTCCGCAACGTTCAGGAGCGCGACTATATCGACTCCCATCGCGAGGTCTCTCCTCTCCGCCAGGCCGACGATGCCCTCCTTCTCGACAACTCCAACATGACCATCCCAGAGCAGAACGAGTGGCTCATGGCAAGAGTCGAGGAGACTCTGGAAAAGTGAAGAGTGAATTAAGTTTCCGTCTTTCATCGCCTGTGGACTTTAGGCGAAGGCAATCCGTCAACGTGTCCTTTGTTTCTGAATTACGATGCAAAAGTACGAAAATAAGGTGTGGGAATGTACCTTTTCATACGTTTCCATGCCTTTATGCTTTTCCTGTACGATAAGGTACGTTTTTCGTCGAAAAACCTATGTTTTCTCATCTTTTTTTGTACCTTTATCTGGTCAGAAATAAAGTCCTCATTCATATCGATTTGTGACATTAGTGGTTGAAACACTCTAAATTGATGTCAAAATTCATCGGTTTTGGCTACAGAAAAACTCGAAAATAGTTCAAAAGTGACCAGATTAAGGTTATTTTTTCAGTATCTTGACGAGTCTGGACCGCATATCTTTAAACATCGAGAAGCATTGAAGCAGATGGTCTAAAGCATAGAAACAGGAGGGCTAAAGCATAGAAACAGATGGTCTAAAGCATAGAAACAGATGGTTTAATGCATAGAAACTGCCCCCGAGAAGCTATAAAACATACAAAAAAACAAAGTGGAACCCCACTTTGTGACATTAAGGAATACAATTTCCTATACCCGGAAATATTATGTTGTGTTCAACCCAAAGTGCTGATATTGTATAGGTTATATACTGATATCCATTCAGGTAATTTAGAAATTCTATGGAGCTTGTGACATGTGACATGTGACATTAAGGAATTTCAATGAGGAAAATGCTATCAACCTCTTATATATATATAATCGCGCGTACATTATTATATAAGAGATTAACATATATCCTATCACGAAAAAGCCTTAATGTCACATGTCACATGTCACAAACTATTTTTTCTTTTCTCCATTTTTGCCTTTTACTTCATCTGCTTTGCCATGTCGGAATATTCCTTTATGTAATATTCGCACATGGTCATGAACTCAGTGTCGGAGAAGTACATCTTGCGACCATTGTCGTAAGGGTGGGCCTTGAGATAATTGGCACGGCGAGCGAAAGCCTTGCCAAGTTCCTTGCGCTGCTTCTTGGTGAAATCCTGGCTGTTGTTGGCAAGGGTTTTGCAATGATAGACAAGGTCGTTGTTGACTGCATCGTCGGCATCATCAACGGAGAGGGCTTTCATGATATACACATAGAGCTCTGGATAGTCCTTGGAATAGAATGCCTTGCGCAGCATCACATCGTCGTTGAAGGCTTCAAGACCTGGCACGTTGAGAGCCTTTGCCTTCTCGATGAAAGCGGCATAGCCTTCGGCGTCAAATCCCTTGTAGTCGTGACCGCTGAACTTGAGATAGCGCGATGCAGCATTCACCCAGGTTCTGTCGAGTCCCTTTGCTGTCTTCTCGCCGAGCTTCTCTGCCACAGTGGCACGTTCCTTGTAAATCTGGACGAAGATGTCATCCACAGGACTGAACCCTCCCTTGCGGAACACGGCGAAGAGTCCCTCATCGGAAGCTATTTCCTTAGCAGAGTGAGCGTTGAGAGTGGTGGCGATGACGTCCTTCTTCTCGCTGCTCATATAGTTCTTCTCGAGCAGATCCACATATTCGTTGATGAAGTCAGCGTTACGCTCACCAGCCTCGAATTTCTTCTTCATAGTGACGAGCGGATTGTCTGATTCCATCGCCTTGTCAACGATGCCGATGAATGTCTCAAGATTGCTGCTGCCCACATAGCGATTGATAAACTCGCCATCGTTCTTGAGCATGAGGAAGGTAGGGTAGGCGTTTACGTCATACTTCTTGGCAAGAGCAGGACCCTCGCCTTTCTCCATGTCAATCTTCCAGCAAACGAACTTCGCATTGAAATAGTCGCCAGCCTGTTTCTGTGGGAACACCTCGCGAGCCATGCGCTTGCAAGGACCGCACCATTCTGTGTAGCAGTCGATGAACACAGGCTTGTTCTGCTCCTTCGCCATCTGGAGGATTTCAGCAAATGTCTTCCCCTCGTTGAAGTTGACACCAGCGTTCTCCTGAGCTTTGCCAGCCATTGCGCAAACAATGGCCAGCAAGGACAATAGAATATATTTCTTCATAATGAATTAGTCAGTAATGGTATATGAAGGTTGGAAATCGTGGAAAGAGTATTTAGAGTCAACATATCGCAGGCTCTTTATCTTACCAGTACCGGTGATGGTCTTTACAGGATTGCCGTGAGGAACACCACCCTCCATCTCATAGAGATAGAGCTTATAGCTGCTGCCCGACTGAGTGCCTACAGCGAAATAGTTGAAGCTATTGTTCTTAGCGATATTGTTGATGTATGTGATAGTCTCGCCAGCAGAAATGCCATTGAGAGGCATTTCAACCTCCTGCAATTCATCATTGGTGTAGTTCATGCCATACAACTTATTGTTTGCAAGACCATAGAGATAGTATGCAGTATTGAAGTTGATGCAATAGCGTTCTGCCTGTGCCATCTTAAGACTTGCTGGAATCTCTGCACGGCCTGTCATCATTCCGCTCATAGGAGAGGTCTGATAGATGTAGCGCTTTCCTGCAGGGTCCTTCATCACGAAGACACCGTTGCCGTTGCTTGCTATATAGTTAAGACCTGAATGCAGACACTCCCAGCCAGTAAGACCTGCTGTATATTGAGTGTCTCCGCTCATATCAGTCAGCTCACCACCTTGCATGTCGAAGTCATTGACAGCATAGAAAGTCTTGTTGACATCGCTCCACCAGATGATACATCCCATATACCATGAGTTGTCAACAACAAATCTTGGACTTGCAGGAGCATCATTTGATGGATATCCGTATCTTCCCGAAGAAGGAGAACCATAGTAAGAAAGCTGGCTGGCAGTAGCATATACGCCCTTTGAGGTGAGCATGATGGTGCCGTTCATATCGCCAGTAGTGCTGAAGCCGGTGTAAACCTTCAGGGATGGGTCTTCATCGAAAGTGATATTGCCATTGTCGAAGATAGTCTTGAGGTCGCTAGTACGGCTCATATCCATCTTTCCGTCTTCTGTGGTGACACAGAGGAAGTTAGAGAATTTGATTTCGTCAGTCTCCTCATCGATGTAATATGACTGATAAATGACATTCATCATTCCTGGTTTGCCCTCAAGTGACTTGCCATGCACCTTCTGGAAAAGATTCTCAGAGAGAACGTCCTTGCTGGTGTATTGGTCAACATCTGTGTTGCCATCAGCTGTTTCCTTGAGGATATAGAAACCGTCAGAGAACTCGGTCTGCACGAATACCTTTGCGTATGTCACCTTTGTATAGCCGTTAGGAGCCTCGCACTTCAGGCGCAACTGATATTCGCCAGGAGCCAGGGTAATCTCATAGTCGAGATTCTTTGTCTCAGAGAGGACAACAGGCTCTACGATACTTCCGTCAGGATTCTCAGTGCCAGTAGCATTGTTATAGAGCAGCCATGTATATTTCATCTGACTCTCGTCATATCCCACCTTTACGTCAGGATTGATTTTCAGATGCTCGCCCACGAAGGCTGTGCATGAATACTCACCTTCTATACCTTCGATGGATATGTCGCCAACAGGACGTCCGCCAAGGTCGGTATCATCGCTGTAGCACGCTGTCATGGTGCCTACGATGAGTATTGATATTATCAGTTTGAAAATATTTTTCATTGAATTATTTTTTTATGGATTGTGTGTTATGATTCTTACTTGTCGCCACTATAGCTCTTGAATGTGATGATGGTGCCATCTTCTTCAGCGAGGCGGTCAAGTCCTTGTGCAGCACGCTCAGCGTTGAGAGCAACGAGGGCCTTTCCGAGCTTTGTGAAGATATAGTTGCGGAAACTCTCGTCGCCGGTACAGAGCTCTTCGATGTACTTGTCATCCCATGGCTTGCCTATGGTATCAATCATGAACTGATGCTTGCGAGGGCCCCACTCACCAATCTCGTCGCCCAGGGACCTGATGATGAATCCGCCGAAGAGCTCGATGAGTCCCTCATCCCATTTTGAAGGCTTGGCGAGTCTGTCTGTTATGGTGAGGGAACGTGTCTGGAATCTGTCGAATCCATTGGTGAACTCATTGTTTGTATCGATACGATACTTCAGGACAACCGTCTGTTTCTTCAGGGAAGGGTCGCGTTTTACGACGATAGGAATCCTTGTCCTTGCCTTTCCTGCTGGCATAATGCATTTGTCAACAAATGAAGGGTCATTGAAAGCCACATAGTGCTTGCCTGCTACAGCCTGGTCAACTCCTGCAGTGTCAACCTGAACGAGGGCAATCCTGCGGTCATAGTCGCGCACAAAGCCCATGCTCTCCACTTCTACCCATACGGTATCAGTTGTTACGTCATTAGCCGCATAGATGAACGAATATGAACTCTCGGTCATTGCAGCAGAGAAATAGTCTTTCTGATTTTCTGTGTAATAGAAATTCAGGCGGCAAGTCTCTGTGCTATAGGTCTCCAAGTCCTTCTCGCAAGATGTCATGCCCAGCATGGCAACAGCGGCAATGATAGAGAAAAATATCTTTTTCATTTTCTTAAAAGGTCTTTTTTACGTTTTTATTTTGATTCATACTCAGTGGTTGGGAGTGGTATGATGTACTGATTCTCAGTCATATCACCATCCGTATTCCATAACATCTTCTTCATGCCGAGACGCTTGTAAACATAGAACATCTGGCCCTCTGCATAGAACTCGCGACGATATTCGTTTACGATTTCTTCCTTCAGGTCGTTCATGTTGTCGAAGGTGGCATGAAGAGGGTACTCACAAGAAAGCTCGTAAGTATCATAAAGAGCATTGGCTGTGGCAATGTCAGTTGCTCCCTCCATGGCAATGAGGTACATCTCAGAGAGACGTATCATTGGAATAACCTGTACCTTTGACATCAGGTTGATGTTGATGGTCCAATACTGAGAGTTCTTTGACACAACATCCTCATTGTAGCTGTACTTATTGATGGTAGCACAATCCTTGCTTGAATTGTCCTTTACGGTGCGGTTCCAGACGTTGTTGTAGCGATTGTGTGAAACTGTAGAGCTGGCAATGGAAGCATACAGGTCGGTGAGCATATTCTTTGATATGCAGTAAGCAGCAGTACCTGATGCTACTCTTGCTGTGTTGTATGAACCGAGGAAATTCTTTGTGTAGGTATTTACGTCATACTTTGAAAGATAGAAGAGACATTCTGATGGGAGTCCATAGTATGCATTCTTGAAATCTTCCTTGCCGCTGAGGCTGATGAGTGTCTTGCCTTCAGAGTCCTTTGCGTTGATTACTTCATTAGCAACCTTAGCTGCTTCTGCAGTCTCTCCTATATACATAAGCATACGGGCACGGAGAGCGCGTACAGCCCAGTAGTTGAGACGTGACTGACGGAAGTACCATGTAGCATCTTCAAATACGTTGCTTGAAGGATAATTGATATTCCCCAGTGTTTCCTTGAAGATAGGGTCGCTGTTCTTCAGCAGGCTCTCAGCCTTGTCCATGTCAGCCTTCAGCTTTGCAACGTATCCCTCATAGTCATAGTATGCAGGCATATCCTCAATGCTTGTCACTTCGCTGTAAGGGAGACGAACCTTCTTTGAGGCATTCTTAGGCATCTGGCCGAAGAGACGGAGAACGTCAAGCTGGCAGTATGCTCGCATAGCGTATGCCTCACCTTCTATGATGTTGCGCTGGTCGGCTGTAGGTATGTTGCTGCCATTTTCCTTTACATTCTTTATTATAATGTTGGCACTCGTGATGACATTGAACAGCTTGGCATAGATACTCTTCATGGCATCCTTGGAGTAATCGCCGTCATATTTGTGGTGGATAGTCTCATAGCGTACCTCAGGGTAGTTAGCATTAGAGTTATCTCTCCATAGATTAGCCAGGTCTTCTACTACGGTCATAGTCATAGCCTTGCCATATATGTCAGTAGATGCCATGTCCATATAGGCACCGGTGAGGGCATTGGTAAAACCCTTATAGGAAGAATACATATCCTGTTCCTTCTCAATGTTCTCACCACGCACATCGAGCCAGTCAGAGCATGAGGACAATCCCATGGAAAGCATAGCAGAAACGAGGACTGTATATAATGTTTTCTTATTCATCTTTATTATGAATTTTTAATTTTGAAATATTTAGAACATCAGCTTGAGACTGAACTGGATATTGCGTGAATAAGGATAGCTTGTACCACGTTCCATCTTGATGCTTCCCCAGTGTGCAAGGTCGTTCATGTTTACAGCAAATACTGCTGTCTGCATACGGAAGTTGCGCATGAGCCAAGCGTTGTGAAGCTTATATTGGAGGGATATGCTTGAGAGTTCCAGTACATTGTCGTCCATTACGTAGCGTGAGGTTGCCTTTGCTGCCTTGTCGTCAATCTTCTGGAAGAAGACAACGTCACCAGCCTGATACCAGCGGCTTGTGAGTACTCGCTTGTCGGCATTGACATTCCTGAGCGTCATATTCGTTATTTCTACACGGTCGCGGAGGGTTGAGTTGTAAGTCTTTCCGCCCCAGTAGTAGTTGAACGATACGTTAACGGTGAGGTCTTTCCAACGGAACATAGAGTTCATGTTGCCGCGGAACTTAGGGTCGGCGCTGCCGAGATAAACCTTGTCCTTCGCATTCCAATGCTCTGTGATGTTGCCATCCTTGTCAAGGAGAAGTTCCTTACCAGTAGATGGGTCGATGCCGAGAGAGCGAACAGCATAGATAGAGTTCTGTGGGCGACCCTCGTAGAAAAGGTGCTGGATGCCTGAGTATTCATCGCTTGTTGCATCGCCATTGAGATAAGCCTCAGTCTGTGCCTTGATGGCATCGGAGAGCTTTGTGATTTTGTTCTTGTTATATACGAGCTGTCCACCTATCATCCAGTCAATCTTCTTCTCTGCATCGCGGATGATGAAGCCCTGGAGTGCTGCTTCGAAGCCTGAGTTCTTCACCTCACCTACGTTGGCGCGGTAAGAAGAGAAGCCCATGGCGAGTGGCAGGTCCATTGAAGAAAGGAGGTTGGTGGTGTTCTTTGAATATACATCAAACTGACCCTTGATGCGGTTGTCGAGCAAACCGAACTCAATACCGATGTTCATAGCCTTTGTTGTCTGCCATGAGAGGTTCTTATTGCCAAGACCACCGAGCTGGGCACCAGTCCAGTTCATGTATTTATTGTCGGTGAGGTATCTGTAGTATGTGTAGGCATCAGTCTCGCTTGCGCCGGATGTAGAACCTGTCTCACCGATAGAAGCCTTCAGACGGAGCATGTTGATAACCTTGAGGTCCTTCATGAAGTTCTCCTGGTGGATATTCCAACCTGCACCGACACTATAGAATGATGAGTACTTCTTCTCGCTGCCATACATAGAGTTGCCGTCAACGCGGTATGAGAGGTCGAGATAGTAGCGTGAGTTATAAGTATAGTTTATGTTTCCTGTAATGCCAAACTGATGCTGCTTGTCGTTGCTGCCACTTGGAAGTTCATCAGCCTTATACTGACGTGCATTGCCAATGCTTGGAGCATCGCTGTTAGCAAAACCTTCAACAGCGAAACGGAATGATTCTGAAGAATTTGTTATCATGCCCCAGTTGAGACCTGCATAGAGAGAGTGCTTGTCGGCAAATACTTTTGAATATGCGAGTGTTACGTCTGCATTGAAGTTGGTTGACTGTGTGTTGCCATAGCGGTAGAGACCACGACGCATGAAGCCGTCAGGAGTGTTATACTCAGAACGTGAATCGCTCCAGAACATAGTATGCTCGGCTGGAAGGAAGTAGTCGGTTGTGTTGGTAGTGGTTGAAACACCAATCTGTCCGCGGAAAATGAGTTCTGGGAGTATGTTCCAGTCGATAGCGAAGTTGTTTGTGAACGACTGGTAGTTGCTCTTGTTCATCGTATTCAGCGAAGCATTGTAGAGAGGATTGGCTGGTGCTTCATACATGCTGAGGAATGGATCGAGAGTCTTTCTGATGTTGCCGAACTCATCGTAAGGAGAACTGTATGGCTGCAATGATACATAGTCAGAGAAACTGCCATACTTGCTCTCATCACTACGATTGAAGCCTACGCTGGTATAGTTGCGGAACGTAAGGTCCTTGAGCTTGTAGAGAAGGGTGATACCTCCTGTGAAGGTCTTACGGTCTGAGGTTTTCATCGCACCCTGTACGTCGTTATACTGTGCATCGGCGCTCCAACGGAACTCATTGGAACCGCCCTCGATACGCATGTTGTAACGCTGGCCGACACCTGTGCGAAGTGGCTTTGCAAGCCAGTCGATGTCTGTGCCTGAGAGTACGGTCTTAAGTCTTTCGTAGTAAGCTTCCTTTAGAATATAGTCGTCAACGGAACTGCTAACGCCCATGCCTTTCTCTCCGTCGTAGATGCCTGCACGACGCTCTACCTCAAGCTTCTCTGCTGCGTTGAGCATGTTGTATGAAGTGAGGTCTGGCACTTCGAGCTGGAGTCCTGCCTCTACGTTGATACGAATCTTTCCTGCCTCTGGCTGCTTTGATACAACAACGATAACGCCGTTTGCACCGCGTGAACCATAGATGGCTGTAGCTGCAGCATCCTTCAGAATGTTGATAGACTCTATCTCCTCATCGTTATAGTCCATGAGCTTTGTGAGGGAAATCTCAAAGCCATCCATGATGATGAGTGGAGTGTTGATGTTTGTCTTCTGACCTTCGTTGAACTCCTCTACGCTCATTGGGAGTGAAGAGTTACCACGGATGTTGATGTTAGGAAGGTTGTTTGGGTTAGAACCGTTGATATTGTCCACGGCGAAGTTGATGCTTGCATCTACATTCTTCAATGTCTGGAGAAGATTCTGACCGCGATACATTTCTAACTGCTCGCTTGAGATAGTAGATACAGCACCAGTATAGCTTTCCTTCGCCTTGCGGAAGATACCTGTAACGACCACATTGTCAAGTTCCTTCGACTCTGGCATCATCATGATGCGCATGTTGTCGCCAGCCTTTGCCTGTGTGGTCTTCATACCAACGTATGATACCTCCACGATGGAGTTTTCTGATACGGTGTAGTTGAAACGGAAGGCACCGTTGATGTCGGTTATGGTGGCAATCTGTGTGCCTACAATCTTTACCTGAGCTCCGATGACAGGCTCTTTGTCTTCACTGCTGAGGACTAAACCGCCAATCTCGGTCATCTTTCGCTCATTCTTTGTGATTGTGATGATACTGCCCTTCACATTGTAGGTGAAAGGTTTGCCGCTGAGGATTGCGTTCAGCGCCTCGGTAACTGTCTTGCCTGAGATGTTGCCATTATAGTTGTAGGCAGAAACATCATCGTAGGCAAAATTGAACTTGTAGGACGATGCTTTCTCAAGCTTGGCAAAAACGGCTGGAAGTGCCTCACCCTTGAAAGAAAGGGTAATCTTTGCCTTCGCGTCCTGTGCCATCATTGGTTGCGTGAATGAGAGACACGCTGCGATGAGGGCGAACAGAATTAGAGTTCTTTTCATACGATTTTTAAGTTGGTTATACATTAATTTTGTTTTATTACCTTATTTATTATAAAAGGTTAACGGATGAAAGAGGGGGATAGGTTACTAAAAATGTACGTTTATTCAAAAAAATATCACAAAAACGAAGATTTTTGGGGTAAAAATAGTAATTTTGTAAGCGAATTATCCAAATGGAGAACGTTAAGGACTTTGATGAGGTGTTCCGCCTCTACTATCCACTGATGCTGTCGTTTGCAAGGAAGTTTGTGAACGATGATGCTGCTTGTGAAGACATTGTGAATGATGCCTTCGAGGAGGTGTGGCGGCATTTCTCAGCGATAAAGCGTGAGTCGGCGAAGTCGTTTCTCTTTACTACGGTGCGAAGGCTCTGCATAGACTATCTGCGTCATGTGAAATGCCAGAACCGATATGCTGAGTTTGTTGAAATCGTGGCTTCAAGATATATTGACACGGAGGCGAGGATATGCAACGAGGACCTTTCAAGGGTGGCGAGAAGGGTGGTGGAGGAACTCGGGCCTCCTACCAGCGAGATTTTCAAGGCATGCTATGTGGATGGGAAGAAATATCGCGAAGTGGCAGAGGAAATGGGATATAGCGTTGCTTCCATAAAGAAATACATGGTGAAGGCTTTGCGTGCCATTCGTGAAAAAAGATTAAATTAGTATCCTTGTTGCATGGGTCATCCGTTATAATTATAAAATGATTTACCTAAAACCATACAAATTTCAAACCTTCCAACCTTACAACTTTCTAACTCAAGATAATGCAGACAGAGAAAAATGACATAACAAAACGCGAAGAAAGATTGCTGGAGATAATGGAGCAGCGATATTCGCTTACTGACCTTCAACTAAAGGAGTTGAGGGAGGATGTGTCGTTGCAGGATGATTGCATAAACCTCTCTCTGGCTCTCCCTCAAGGAGAGGGTGACTGTATGGGTGATGAGGAGGTGGAAAAACGATTGGAGCATTTCAAGGCAAGGCATGCCCAGCCTGTGGTGATGTCTTTAAGACGCAAGATGTGGTGGGGAATTGCTGCTGTAGCTGCTGTTGCTTTGGCTTTCTTCGTGCTCGTGCCATTGAATAATAGTATTTCTTCTATCTTTTCTCCATCCCAGTCTTCTTCCCTCACGGCTGATGCTGAGGAGAGCCTGACAGAGAAAGGGGATAAGGATAATATGACTGTGTTCCAGGCTCAAGACAATGCAAACGGTGTGACGATGGTTACCACTTCGGGTGCTGATGCTCCTCTTCCTACTATCTCACAGACGAGAAGCAACTCCGTAGAGGTGGACTTCAGCGATTTGGAAGTGGCAGAGGCTCAGGAGGTGCGCCTTGATGTGCCTGCCGGATATGATGCTACCGTTACTCTCCCTGATGGCACGATTGCCCATCTGCATCCTGGATCAAGACTGAAATTCCCTTCGCGCTTTATAGGCAATGAGCGTCAGGTGATACTTGTTGGCGAGTGCTATTTCCAGGTGAAGCATGATGCAGCTCATCCTTTCATCGTTTCTGCCAATAATCTGCAGACAACGGTGCTTGGCACAGAGTTTAACATTTCCACCAATGGTAGTCATGGCACTGTGGTGACTCTCGTTAAGGGTAAGGTGCGCGTGGCTGATACCAACAATGATGCTTCTCTCATTCTTGCTCCTGGTCAGCAGTCATACTTCAACGGAAAGACTCTCGTGTCAGAAGTTGTTGACACTTATCCGTTTGAGGCATGGCGTGACGGCTATCTTTTCTTTGATAACATCGCTCTTGCCGATGTGATGGAGGCTGTGGGCAGAAACTATAACATGACGGTGCATTTCTGCAATCGTGAGACTATGCAGATGCCTGTGCGCTTCACCTGTGAGCGTAAGGCGAGCGTTGACGATGCCATCGCCTTGCTCAATAATCTAAGGAAGGCGCATATAGAGCGTAGTGGAAACGTGATAAAAGTGAAGGAGTGAAAAACTTTTAAACTCTTAACCTTTTAAACCTTAAACCTTTTAACCTTTCACTCTTTAATAATTCTCTGATACTTGATGCGTTGGCGGCGCCAGGTATAGACACAATGGAGGGTGCCGTCGGAACCAAGAATCATGGAAGGATAGGAATATTGACTGATGGGGGAGTCCTCAAGTTGAAGGGATGGGGTCCAATGGATGCCATCCTTTGATTTTGCTATCCAGAGTGGGTTGCGGAGAGGCTTGTTGCGGGAAGGGTCGGTCTTGGGAAGCCAATCGACGCAGCCGAAGGGGTTGTAGATGATGGCCCCCTCCCATCCTCCCCGAGAGGAGGAGATGGTTACGGCATCGATGCCGGAGTTGTTGTTTGGGAGGTCTTCGAGGAACTGCATCTCGCTCCAGGTGAGTCCGCCATCATCGCTCCAGGAGGTGGCAACGAGGGCGTTGGACTTCAGTTGGGGAGTCTTAGGACTCGCTGTGCGGCAGAGGAGTTGAAGTCTGCCATCATTGTGCACGAGAAGAGCTGGTTGGATGGTGCGGAAGATGGCATCATCCTGAGGCACTTGCTTTGTGAGCATCCATGATTTGCCATTGTCCTCGCTTATCTCCATGAAGCATCGCCATTGACCGGGCTTTGTCTTGGAACCGTTCTCTGCCTCCTTGCTCGTTGGGGCAATGATGCGGTTGCGCTCAAGTACGGTTCCATTCTTGCAACGAAAACCTGCAGGGAGCATGATAGGCTGATTCTTTATGGCACCGAGGAGACCGTCTTTCTCATCCTCATCGGCAGGGGCATCGCCTCTGAAACGCTGCACGAGTGGCTCTGACTGCCATGTGTAGCCATTGTCTTTGCTGCGAAGCTGATAGCCTGTCCAGTCGCGCACATCCTTTCCTATCTTATAATGTAATATTAGATCACCATCTCCCGAGCGGTTCTCACCCCCTCCCTTTGGGAGGGTAGGGGTAGGTATCTGGAAGAGCACAGGATTGTAGCATGCCTTTCGCAGCGTATCACAGAGAATACCATCTGCAACGAGCTGTGGCTCAGTCCATTTATCTTCGTAGATATGTCCGTTCTTATAGTCGCGTTTCTTCAGCTTGAGACGCTGGGTGTAGATGCATACATCCTTGCAACCCTCATAGGAACCGCCGAAATAAGCCATGAGGAGGTCACCATTGTTGAGTTCGGCAATGGTGGCAGCATGGCATGAAGGGAAGGGAGCCTTTTCGTAGGCAAAGATATTGCTGATAATGCGAGGGTCGGAGGTGGGAAGGTCTTCCTCAAGATGATATTTTCCCGAGCCTAATGTTATGGTCTTGTTTGGGAAAACTACCTCAGCGGTGGTGTTGCAAGGTATCTCGATATCCCATGAGACATGCTGTAGGTCTTTCTTCCACGAAGAGAGCACACGACCGTAAGGCGTTTCGTGAGTGGCCTCGGCATGGGAGAGTTCCTCAAGTTCGAAGCGAGGAGCGAGGCGAATGGTCTTATAGCCAGGGGAAGAGGCTTTGATGCCACCAAGTTCGCGGAACATCCAAGGGATGAGGTCGCCGAGGAGCATCACATGGTTGCCCGAGTTCATGGCAGGGTTTGCCGTATCGCCATTCCACAGTTCCCAGATGGTCGTAGCCCCATTCTTCACCATATAGCCCCACGAAGGGAAGTCATCGCGGGAGGCGAGGAGATAAGCCACGTCGGTTCTGCCACGCTTGCTCAGTTCGGTAAGAAGCCATTGCACGCCTATCACGCCGCAGCACAGATGACCGTTGGCAGGATTGAGGAGGAGCTTGGCAAGCACCTGACTCGTTATAGCCTTCTCATACTGCTCAGGAACGATGCCGAAGGCGAGAGGGAGGAGGTTTGCCGTCAGGGCATTATTGCTGTAATAGATAGAGTCTGGATATAGGAGATGCTCGGGCATTGATGCTGGACCATAGAGCTTCACAGGCGATGTACCTTCCCTGACGGTGAGATACTCCCTGTTGATCGCCTCCCTGAGCTGGGACCTTATGGTGTCGTAGAGTAGGGTGTCGGCAGCAAGTACATCGTCAGACATGCCTCTACGGCTTCTCTGGATAGCCTCGTCGGCATGGTTATTGCTCATCAGAACGGAGCAGAATTTCTTCATTATGCCAGCGAGATGATACATATAGCAAGAGCCGATGAGGATGCCGTCGGTGATGCGGGTAGAGTCCTGGGAATGAATCAGTTCGGGAGCCTCAGGAGTGACGCACCAGTCAGCGTATTTGTCAGCCTTAATGAGTCCTGTCTTCTTCACTCGCTTGTCATTCCAGATATGCGTAATCCATTTATACATACAAGGATAATACTGCTCAATAGCCCTGTGGTCGCCATATTGCTGATAGAGCATATCGGCAGCCGTGATGAGAACGGCAGGCCATGTTACATCGTCGCTATAATAGTTCCAGTAGGCAGGAGCTACGTCGGGGATTACTCCGTCAGCCCTCTGTGACTCGCAGATGTCCTTCAGCCACTTATAGTAAAGCGCCTCGTTATTGAGGAGGAAACTCTCTCCCCAGCATCCCATGGTGCGGTCACCGAGCCATGGCATTCTTTCATCGCGCTGAGGACAGTCGATAGGCATTCCCTTATAGTTGTCGAGGATGCCCCAGTAGGCGTTCTTTACGAGAGCGTTTATGATGTCGTTGTCGCAAGAGAAGGTGCCGTTTTTCCCCATTTCATCGGAGATGACTTCACCCACTATTTCGTCACAATCCTTGTTTATGGCAAGCGTTACGGGTTTCTTTCCTTTCGCGTTTTCATTATTTGGCAGAATGCTAATCTCTATATATCTGCCACCATGTGTAGCGAATCGTGGTGACCACCATCCCTTGTCTTCCCCGTTTGAAATGTAATAGTCTGTGGATTGCGCGTGACGCAGGTTTGAAGTGTATAGCGTTCCATCCTCATTAAGCTTCTCTGCAAAGCGAATTCTCAGTGTATCGCCGCTGTTCAGATGCAGTTTCTCTACGTTTACCTTCACCCATCCTGCGAAGTTCTGCTTGAAGTCGATTGTGGCAGACGCATAGTTCTTGTTTACTATATACCCTTTTAGCGTGTCAAGAATCTTCATCGGAGGCGTGAGATTGCCTACAGGAGTGCCGCGAGGGATGGCAGAGCGCTCAGCGAGAGGCCATTGAGAGTCGTCGAAGGAAAGGAGAGTCCAGGCAAGAGGACTACCCCCGAACTCCTTGTTAGCATCGTAGATTTCACCGTCATATTCATTGGCAGAACGAATGGCACCATCAGCATTTATTCGCCATGACTTCTCGTTGGTGGCAATGGTTTCCGAACTGCCATCAGCGTATTCTATGATGAGATTCGCCTTGAGGCAAGGATAGCCGAAGTTCGTTATCTTGTGCTTCTTCTTGTTCTGCTGCATGGTGTAGAAGCGACCATTGGAGACGCACACGGCGAGGGCATGGGAAGAGGCCCCTCCCCTCACCCTCCCGAGGGAGGGAGCTGGAGCGCTCTTAGGTTTCGATGCAGAGGGGTGTTTCGATGCAGGGGACGGCATCTCGCCTTTTAGCAAAGAGGTGACATCGTATGTGTTATAGATGACGCTCTTGGTATAGTCGGTAGGAGCAGGGGTGAGGACATCGTCGCCTATCTTGTTGCCATCGAGGTATGCCTCATAGAGACCGAGACCGCAGATATGGAGCGTGGCGCGACGGATGGTTTTCTTTGTGTCGAAGGTGGTGCGGAAATATCTTGCAGAGAGACGTGAATGCTCCGTCTCCACATCCCACGCGTTGGCATGGTCCATACCTATCCAATAGCCTTTCCAGTTTGATTCAAGGAAAAGGCCGGTGGAAAATGAAGCCTCTCCCCAGCCCTCTCCCAAGGAGAGGGAGGATTTAGATTGTACTTGAGGGCGATGGGAATTGTCAATCGTCAATTGTCCATTATCAATTGTATAATCCACTTTCACCTTCCAGAAGTATTGTGTGTTGGGTTTCAGATCTTTTCCGCGATATTTTATCCATTGCGACTGTTCGGAAGCGACATCGGCATCCCACATGTCTCCCTTGTCAGCATCGAGCAATTCCTTGCTTGACGCCACGAGGATATGGTATCTCGTCTGCTTCACGTTGAAGACATCATCCGATGCCACTAATTGCCAACCAAAGGAAGGATTCTTCACGTCGAGACCAAGAGGGTTATCGCGGCGACCTTCGATGGAGAGGGACCTCACCTCCAAAGAAGACCCTCTCCCCGCTCCCCCATGAGGGGGAGAGCCGGAAGGCGCGTGGAAGGTCGCTGCAAAGAAAGGCAACGAGTATTGCAAACAGAATATCAGAAATACGGATAATAGGATTTTTCGTAGCATATATCTATGGTTAGTTATTGGTATAATTTATTCGCCTCCAGATGTAACTACTCTCTCCCCCTCATGGGGGAGTGGGGAGAGGGTCCTTTATATCTCAAACACTATCGGTATGGCAACCTGAGTGCGACATATTTTGCCGTGGTCCTTACCTGGCTTCCACTTAGGCATGAGCTTCGCGATGCGGAGAGCCTCGTTCTCGAGAAGGGCATGGGCATGCTTCTCGATCTTTATGTTGGAGATGGAACCGTCTTTGTTGACGATGAAGCTGATCATCACTTTACCCTCTATCTTGGTGCGAAGGGCAGCAGGAGGATATTTGAGGTTGAGAGTGAGCCATTTCATGAATTCCACCATTCCACCGGGATATTCTGGTAGTTCCTCCACGATGCGCCGTGTCTCAAGATCGTCATCATTGAGGTTTATGGGCTCGTCTTCTGAGTCTTCGATAAAGTCTTCTGCCTTAAGGTCTTGTCCGGGAGTGAAGGTGAATAATTCCTCATTCTGCTGCATCATCTGCTGGAGCTCATCCACCATGTTTATCTCGCCAGCCTCTTTATTCTCCTTCGTGTTTCCTGCGCTCACTTCCTTTTTCTCCGCTGCCGCTATCATGTCGCGTTGGTCGTTGGGGGTGAGTTCGAGGTTCATAGTGAAATCGTCGTAATCATCATCGTCGCCTGAGGATGGAGAGAAATGCACCTCAAGGGCGATGACGAAAAGGAGTATCGTCAGCACCAATCCTGCGAGGAACATCCACGGGCGCAGATGTTCGAGGTCAGCCTTATGAGATTTCTTTACTTCCATTCTAACAATAAAAGAGGAAAAACGACGTTATTTATTAAATTTGCATGCAAAATTAACATCTATATTTGAAAAAATCGTTATCTTTGCCGCTAAATTTATATAATAAAGATGAAAAAACTGTTTTTCTCACTCGTTTTATGTGCTTTCGCATGGATGGCAGAGGCTCAGGAGTCGCAGACATTGCACAACTTCCTGCGTCTTCCTGTCAGTTCGCATGCCTCGGCGCTCGGTGGGGAGAACATCTCAATCATAGAGGATGATGCCACTCTGGCGCTGCATAATCCTGCCTTGTTGCAGTCGGTGGAGAGTAGGGGACTCAGCCTTGGCTATATGAAGTATATGGGTGGCTCTAACGTGTTTTCTGCCACGTATGCCATGCCTGTGGGCGAGAAGGCAACGGTGGGCATCGCGGCGCAGTATGCCAACTACGGAAAAATGAAACAAACCAATATGATGGGCGAGGTTCTTGGCGACTTCTCTGCTTCGGATCTTGCGATAGAGGGCATCCTTTCATATCCGCTGGCAGATAGGCTCGTTGGCGGTGTGACGGCGAAGTTTATCTATTCCAATATTGCAGACTACAACAGCGTCAGCGCAGGAGTGGACCTCGGTTTGAACTATTACGACAGTGAGAATGACTTTTCTGCTTCCCTTGCGGTGAAAAACATTGGAGGTCAGCTATATGCGTATAATGATGAATTTGAGAAGATGCCTTCGGATTTGCAGTTGGGCGTCTCGAAAAGACTCATCGGAACGCCATTCCGCATAAGTGTTACCGGTACAGATCTTACTCATTGGGACTATTCTTTCTTCCGTCATCTCACTGTTGGTGCAGACCTTATTCTGTCGCAGCAGATATATGTTGCCGCTGGTTATAACTTCCGCAGGGCAAAGGAAATGTCGGTGTCAGGTCTTGATTCTTTTGGGGAGGAAGAAGAGAATAGTCATGGGGCAGGACTGACGCTTGGTGGTGGCATACAACTTGAGAAATTTAAGTTGCATGTATCGTACGGAAAGTATCATGTCTCGTCATCAAGCGTCTTGGTGAATATCGGATTTACCTTCTGATATTTCATTGCTTTTTCCCTATTTTTTTATCTTAAGAGCATTAAGTTTATCTTGAAAGTGTAGGAAATACATCTACTAAAAAAAGTTAACGTAGATGTGTTTTTGTTTTCTTCGTGCGCGTGTTTCCGCATAATTTTTATAATTTTGCAGTTTAAACAAAGAAGAACCTTATAAAACTAATTATTATATAATTAAGTGATACTAAAACATAGAAGAAAACTATGGCAAATATAGGGAACAACATATTTGATAATCTAAAACAAATGAGGAGACCATACGTCGCCCCAGAGATGCTCGTGGAAGAGATTTTGGAGGAGTTCGTGTTGCAAGAAAACTCGGGAACGATTTCTAATACAGGATCGGGAGAACATGAGCCAGAACCGGAGGCTAAATCAAACCATTTTATATTCTTTAGTGACGATGCTGAAGACTGGTACGAAGAAGAGTATGAAGAATAGAGTTCTTTTTGTTTTATGGTTCATATTCTGTGTGACAAGCATCTATGCATTTGAATATGAATATCAAGAAAATGGTGTTAAGTTTTCTTGGTTAGCCTCCGATGTGGTATGCGTTTATACTCCTTCTGGAACGAGAGTGAAATTCTTTATGAAAAGCATATCTACAGATAGTCATAATGCAACACTTACAGGATATGGTTGGGGATTAACATCTGATACCCAATACTATGGATATGCTCCATATAATAGTGATTATCATTCTAAGCAACTCCCTATGACTGCCCTCCCTATTTCCTACGATGGTCAGTCTCAGCAATCCAACGACAATACAGCACACCTTGCTGCATACGACTACATGACGACACAAGCCGTTTCTACGTCAACAGCTTGTCACTTCAATTATAACCACCTCGGTAGCATCATCAGACTTGAGTGCCCGATGAAGAGCACTGAGACTTTGACAACGGTTACGATTTCCGCTCCAAGTGAGAATTTCATCACAGAGGCAACGATGAATGTTACGAACAATCAACTGACCCCTACGAAAATGTCGAAGGAGATATCCCTTGGTTTGAACAATATAACTGTTGGAGAAGGGAATAAGTTTGTGGCATACCTTATGGTGGCTCCTACGGATCTCAGTAAAGAACTGGTAGAAATAACATTGACAACTGTTGACGGCAAGACGGCAAAGCAGACATTCTCGGCTCCGAACATAAAGGCGGGCAAATGCTATCCTGTCACGATGGATGCTGAGTTCGTTGCTCCTGACAATGAAGAAAGAGATGATTCTGCTGATGATGAAGTGTTGGCGAAGAAGAACAGCATCGTAAATGATGATTCAGAGGACAATATCGCATTCGCTTCAACTACGATAGAATTCCCTACTGCTTCTGCAAAGGATTTCGATGTGGATGCGGAAGGGCAATTCGAGGAATACATACTCCTCGGCGATGCAAATAGCGATGGCGTTGTGAATACAACAGATGCCGTTCTCGTGATAAACTACTATCTTGGAAAGACTACGGAAATTGACAAAAAAGCTGCCGACATAAACCTTGACGGAACAATAAATACAACTGATGCCGTGGGCATCATAAACAAATATCTCAACAAATGATGAAAAAATTTTTTTATATTACGTTCTTCTTCTTCGGAGTAATATCTGCTTGGGGAAATGAGACCACAACAGAGCATGTTACATTCTCGCAAGTTGCTCTTCAGCCTGGTGGAGATGGTCAGTTGGTTTCTGTTCATCTTGCCACAGCAAGTGATTATACTGCGGTAACTCTCGATATTTATCTTCCTGAAGGACTCGCCTTTGCACCAAAAGTGAAGAAGGGAAAGGAAACTTTCTGCGAAAAGGGAGAAGCATGTTTTGATGATCATAGTGTTTCTGCTGCCGTTCAGACTGACGGTGCATTGCGCGTTGTTGTCATGTCAACTTCATCCGAGACATTCTGGGAAGGCGAGACAGAGGTATTCAAGTTTTATGTGAAAGCCTTGCCGTTTGCAAAGCCAGGTCCTGTAACGCTGCAGGTAAAGAATTGCTTCTATAACACAGCTGCTGCTGTTCAGGTTGATACCGACGACACTTCTATCAGCGATAAGGTTTCTGTTTCAACATCAGCAAAAGCAAATCTCGCTATTACAAGCGAAAACAAATGGTCAACGCTTATATTGCCATTCAGCAGTTCGGTCCCTACGGGCGTAACTGCTTACACTTGCAGCAGCAAGGATGAGGCAAAGAGTGTGCTCAATCTCATTAAGGTTACATCACTCAAAGCATTCACCCCTTATATCCTCTATAGCGAGAATGGCTATGAGGGTACACTCGCAGGCACAGTAGTTGCGGAGGATTATCCTGCAAGCGGTGTGGTGTCAGCAGGTTTGCTGAAAGGTGCCATCACTCAGCAGGTGGCATCATCGGGAGAATATGTACTTGCCAACCAGAATAATGGAACTCGATTCTATAAGGTTACCGAGGGAAAGACGAAGACGATACCAGCAGGCAAGTGCTGGGTATCATTCCCTTCAGGTAGTGCAAAGGAGAACTTCGGCTTCTATGTCACTCCAACAGGAATCAAAAATGTTGAGGCAAATGTGAATAAGTCGGATAAGGTTTACTCCATTGACGGCAAGCAGATAAAGAACGGAACTCCACGTGGTATCTATATCACCAACGGAAGAAAAATGATTGGTAAGTAAGATGAAGAAGAAAGAATATAACAAGCCAGCGGCGCGCGTCAAGGCTATGCGTCCTATGGCTATACTCCAGAGCAGTCCTGAGACAATAGAGTATGACAATGAAATTACCATCGACGATGATGACGACGTTGAGGTATTGTAACATATAAAACAACGAAGATATGAAAAAGATATTCATATATTTTGCAACGGCAATGATGCTTGCGTCATGCTCTTCGGAGGAGAATGTGGCAGATGATAAAAATAAACCAATAGAGAATCCATTTCCAGATTATAATGGAGTAGTAGCAACAATGCCTGATGTTGAGTTTGTGGGTGATGATGATCCTCAAACGCGTGCATCCCTGACTTATGATTTCAATAAAAAGATAATGAAATCGACATGGACGGAAGGTGATGTCGTAGGCGTTTATCCATTGGAGGATGAGGGTGTTACTTTACCAATAGAACAATCATCTCAACAACCATGGAAACTTGATCCTAATACACCGTTGGTCGTAGGAGAATCATCGGTGACAGGAATGTTTGTGGGTGCAGATGCTAGTGTTCAAGCTCTTGAGGCGAATGCCCGATATATATCGTATTTTCCTTATACAACTTACGATGGAACATATGATAAAATCCCTGTGTCATATAGAAATCAAAGGCAGGATGTAAATGTAAATGTAAATGCATATTACAATAGAAATGCTAGTACACAAAATATGGATGATTATCTGGCGTCTGAACCTCTAGCTTCTGCCCATCTTGGAGCATATGACTACCTTGTTTCAAATGCAATTGCCCATCCTAATGGTGGAGCACATTTTGTATATACTCGTTTAGGAAGTATTGCTCGTTTCTTTATTAAGGTTCCTGCAAGAAATGTGTATGATGCTTTGATTTTCTATAATTCACGAGCGAATTTTGTTCTTGACGCAGAAATGAGCGTTGCAGAAAAGAAATTGATTCCCAAAGAAACAGGACATTCCATGATATTGCAATTGGGGGGGAATGGTTTTGATCTGACGAATCCAGAAACAAATCCTACTTCCTTTAATGGAGAAAAAGGATACATTATCGCTTATTTGATGTCTGCTCCAATGGTGAATTTGAAGAGTTTAGAAATGGATCCTTGTACTTTATATTTGTTAGGTCACATGGATATTTCTGAAGACGACTATAATAATTTGTCTAGTAGTGATAAGTTGGTTTACGAAAAAATAGGCGAAAACTGTTATAGAACAAAAACGTATTACAAGAATAGTGTGGATTTGAGTAAGTTTAATTTGGAACAAAATAAAGTTCAACAATGGAGTCCAACGTTAGGTCCTGATAAACCTATTGAGTTCCAATCTATCTCTGTTCAGCAATGGAAGGAAGAAACTGGATTTGATAATGAAGGCAAGGGTACCGAGACTTGGTAATATTCTCTATACATAAAAACGAAGTAATGATGAAAACGATGAGAAATACATTATATGCATTGCTCGGCATAGGAATGCTGACAGCTTGCAGTAGCGATGATTTGCCACTCACACAATCAGATGAGGCAAGGATCATCACCTTCAGTGCGAGTATGGAGAAGGTTATCACAAGAACGACTGAAGGTCACAGAGACTGGAGTAAGGATACAGATCCTCTATCA
Organism: Prevotella sp.; assembly: GCA_045627725.1. GTDB lineage: Bacteria > Bacteroidota > Bacteroidia > Bacteroidales > Bacteroidaceae > Prevotella. The sequence continues at coordinate 103,652 of JAZQOH010000039.1, forward strand.
ATGAATGTCTTTGGATGGGTTGGCGATGATAATATTCTTAAGGGTGTCAGAGTTGATTACAATACAGCAGGAGTAGATGTAGGCAAATGGACTTATGCTCCAGAGAAGTATTGGGCTGACTATATCATTGATAACAAGGATTATGGTTTCGTAGCTTGTATGCCATATAATGAAGGGTCAGAAGCAAGCTATGAAGGAGGAAAATATACGGTTTCCATGCCTGTGTCCATACCTAATGGTATTCTTACGAATACACAGGAGTTGCCTATGATAAGCCATCTGAATAGCAATCCTGCGGTAGGGCAAGTTGTTGAATTTGATATGGACCAAACGCTTGTGTCTTTCGATATACAGTTTAGTATGGATGAAAGAATGGCAAAGCTCCGCTTTTTCGATATTAAGGAAGTGAAGATTGAAGGAAATATGCCTGTAAGTGGAACCGTGAAATGTGGATTTACAAAAAGTGATTTAGGGCATATTCAGGATATCACTTCTTTTGCTTGGTCAAATGTTGAAACTGGTAATATTGCTCCTGCTTATGTAGGCGGAGAAGATCATGCCCCGCTTAAAGTAGATGTGTATGGAGAAGTTTATAAGATGTGGGACAACAGTACATTCTATGCTATTCCTTCACCAGTACCAACAGACTTTGAGCCTACGATAACCGTCACGTATGATGTTCATATCGTATATGAAGGAAATGATGAGATTACTCGTAAGGATGTGACAAGCTCGATAGTATTTAATAAAGCAAACTTTGGCTATGGCTCTGATTCTGCTCTGAAGGCAGGCAACAGATATCCTATCAAGATAAGAATAATGCCAAAGTATCTTTATGTGCTTGCTGATGTGGATCAAACTTATGGTTATCTCCTGATAGAATAAATTCAAACCAATACTATGCTCAATATAATACAGAACTATATCGACAATCTGCCTTACGATCGTAAGCCAGCGTCGCTCTATGAACCAATACGTTACGTGCTTTCACTAGGCGGAAAGCGCATCCGTCCTATGCTCATGCTTATGACTTACGCTATGTATAAGGATGACGTGGAGAGTATTCTTCCACAGGCTATAGGTCTGGAGACTTATCATAACTACACTCTTCTGCATGATGACCTGATGGATAATGCTGACGTGCGCAGAGGTATGCCTACGGTGCATAAGAAATGGAACGCGAACACGGCTATCCTCTCTGGCGACTCTATGCTCGTGCTTGCCTATCAGCGTATGCAGCAATGCCCTGCTGACAAACAGCCTGCCGTGCTGGATGTGTTTACCGAGACGGCTCTGGAGATAGGTGAGGGACAGGAGTTTGATATGCAGTTTGAGACTCGCGATGATGTGCGTGAGGAGGAATACATAGAGATGATTCGCCTGAAGACGAGCGTTCTCCTTGCCTGCGCCACGAAGATCGGTGCCCTGATGGCTGATGCTCCAAAGGAGGATGTGGAGAATATGTATCGCTTCGGTGAGCGTATGGGACTTGCCTTCCAACTTCAGGATGACTTCCTCGATGTGTATGGCGATCCAAAGGTGTTCGGAAAGGCTATCGGTGGCGACATCACTTCTAACAAAAAGACATACATGCTCATCAATGCCCTTAACCTTGCAGAGGGTGAGGATAAGGCAGAACTGGAGAAATGGATTGCGGCGAAGGACTTTGACCGCGAAGAGAAGGTGGCTGCTGTCACTAATATATATAATAAGGTGGGAGTGGACAGAATGGCGAAGGCAAAGATGGAAGAATACTATGCCCAGGCCATCGAGGCTCTCCACAAGGTGGCTGTGTCTGAAGAGAAGAAGCAAGCTTTGAGAGATTACGCCGCAAAGATGATGAAGCGCGAGAAGTAATGTTCATCGACACTCACACACATATTGACGGAGAGGAATTCAAGGAAGACCTTGACATTGTTATCCAGCGTGCAAAGGATGCTGGAGCAGAAGCTTTGTTCGTGCCTGGCATCAATGAGGCATCGATAGAGAGCGTCCGCGATGTGTGCCATCGCTATCCTAACTATTGCTATGGCATGATAGGATTGCATCCAGAGGATGTGAAGGATGATTATGAGGATGTCCTGGTACGTATGCATAGCGTATTGAAGAACTATGAGAAGGGGGAATGGATTGCTGTGGGAGAGGTAGGACTCGACTATTACTGGTCTCGTGAGTTTGAGAAGGAGCAGTTGATTGCCTTTGAGCGACAGGTGGAGTGGAGCATAGAGACTCGCCTTCCTCTTATGATACATTGCCGCAAGGCGCAGAATGAGATGGTGAAGCTTCTTCGTAAGTATGAGAAGGAACTCCCGGGAGGTGTGTTCCATTGCTTCACAGGCAACCAGTATGAGGCAGAGGAACTGATGCAGTTTGACAGGTTTGTCCTTGGCATAGGTGGCGTCTCCACATTCAAGAAGAGTCACTTGGCAGAGGATCTCGCTGCCGTGGTGCCGCTCTCGCGCCTTGTCCTTGAAACTGATGCCCCTTATATGGCTCCTGCTCCCCATCGTGGTGAGCGCAATGAGTCAAGCTTTATACCTTTTATTATAAAGCGTTTGGCAGGTGCCTACGGAGTGACCGAGGAGGAACTTGCATCGAAGACAACTGAGACAGCAAAGAGAATATTCCTGAATTATTAATCGTTAATCATAAATCGTCAATTGTGAATCGTCAATTGTCAATTGAAAATATCATCGCCATAGTGCGAAAGGCATCCGAGCTGATGCAGACTGACTCCTTTGCCATTGATCAGAAAGACGGCTATGCCAATATAGTGACGTCAGCAGACCTTGCGGTGCAGACTTTCCTCTGCAAAGAACTTTCTGCCCTCATTCCCGGTAGTGGTTTCTATTGCGAAGAAGAGGATATGAAGGATGCTACGAAGGAATACACATGGGTGATAGACCCTATTGACGGTACGGCAAACTTCGCTCGCGGCATAGACCAATGTGCTATTTGCGTAGGGCTTCGCCATAATGGAGAGATGGAAAAAGCTGTAGTGTATCTGCCTCGCACCGAAGAACTCTTCCATGCCGAGAAAGGGCTGGGTGCCTACAGGAATGGTGAGAGAATAAGTGTGTCTTCACGGCCTTTCAAGGATAGTGTGATGTGTACTGCCTTGGCTGTGTATCATAAGGAGTATGCCGACGTATGCTCTGCCATCATTCTTGATACTTTCAAGCAATGCAATGACATACGTCGCTTCGGTGCTGCCGCTCCCGAATTGTGCTATCTCGCCATGGGGCGATGCGAACTCTATTTCGAGTATATCCTCAGTCCGTGGGACTATGCCGCTGCCTCTCTCATCCTTACCGAGGCAGGTGGAGTAATCTCCAATCTTCAGGGTGATGCTGTTGACTGCATCTCGTCCTCCGGTGTGCTTGCTGCTAATAGCATAGATAATCTCCATAAGCTTCAGTCGATAGTGGCAAAGCATTTGTGATAATGTAAATCTTCAACAACGCATGATGAAAAGAAACCTTCTATTATTCGTATTTATTGTTGCAGCGTTGTCTGCTTTCGCTCAGCGTCAGTGGCGTGTGCGTACCGTCCCTCTCGATAGCATAGTGATGAGCGATCCTTGTATCCTCGCTGATGATGCCACACAAATGTATTACATGACGGGCACTGGCGGAATGCTATGGAAGAGTGCTGACCTGAAGATGTGGACAGGACCATATCGCGTGACAGATACAAAGAGCGTGAAATGGATGGGGGAGCGTCCTGAGATATGGGCTGCGGAACTTCATAAATACAATGGTAAATACTATTACTTTGCTACGTTCACCAACAATAGTATACGCATAGATAGCGTCAGGGGAAATGTCATCCCTCGTCGTGCTAGTCATATCCTTGTGAGTGATAAGGCTGAAGGACCATACCGTCCTGTGGGAAAGAGTGACTATCTCCCTGCCAATATGCCAACTCTTGACGGTACTTTCTGGGTAGATAAAAATCCAAGGAAGAAGTATGACAAGGGCACTCCATATATGATTTACTGTGGAGAGTGGCTCCAGAACTGGAACGGAACTATAGAGAAGATAAGACTGAAGAATGACCTTAGTGCGCCAATAGGAAAAGGCAAGGTGCTTTTTAGGGCTTACGACTCACCTTGGAGTCGCGAGAAAGATGATGATGGCACGGTACATCCTAATAAGGTGACCGATGGACCATGGCTTTTCCGTACCCAGACAGGCAGGCTCGGAATGCTCTGGACGAGTTGGGTGTTCGGCGATTATACTCAGGGTGTTGCATATAGTGAGAGTGGTACGCTCGATGGTCCGTGGATTCAGGAGCCAGAGCCTGTGACGCCTCCTAACTATGGACATGGTATGCTCTTCCGTACTCTTGAAGGAAGGCTTATGATGTCGGTGCATAGTCACGAGAAGAAAAACGGCAGGACACATCGCGTGCCTCATCTTTTCCCTGTGGATGACTCTGGAGATAAGATAAAGGTAATCACCGAAGAGGAGAAGCCTGAGGCATATCTCATGGTGTATCATAAGGATCAGGACCATGGATTGCACATGGCGTATTCCGAGGATGGATATACATGGACAGCACTCAATGACGATAAGGCTATTATAGCTGGTGATACTATTGCTGAGCAGCATGGCATTCGTGATCCTCACATATATCGTGGTAAGGATGGAACTTACTATCTTGCCATGACAGACCTTCATGTCTATGGCATACGCGATGGCATTCGCAAGACGGAATGGGAGCGCGACGGTAAGAAATACGGATGGGGCAACAATCGCGGTATCGTCTTCATGAAGTCGTGGGATCTCATCAACTGGAAACATACGGAGATTGACTTCTCCAAGTTTGCCCCACAGCAGTATGTGGTGGATGGCGATACTCTCACGATGGACTGGCATGAGGTTGGTTGCGCATGGGCTCCAGAAACCGTTTATGATGAGGAAGAAGGAAAACTGGTGGTGCATTTCACTACCCGTCAGGGAGCAGACAAGAACACCATCTGGTATGTGTATATGAACGATGCTTTCGATAAGATTATCGGTGAGCCACATTTCCTTGCTTCTGCTCCAAAGTTGAAATACAACATTATTGACTCCGACATCATAAAGGTCGGTGATACATATCACATGTTTTACGTCAGTCATGAGGGCGGAGCGACTCCTAAGCATGCCTCTGCGCAGAAGATAACAGGTCCTTATAAGTTTGATGACCTCTATTTCGACGGAGAGCGAAGAGGTCATGAGGCTCCTAACTGCTGGAAGCGTCTTGATAGCGACACGTATGTCGTGATGTTCGACAACTTCCGCATGAAGCCAATGAACTTCGGCTTCGTTGAGACAAAGGATTTCTTCACATACAAGCCTATCGGTTATTTCGACGATAAAGTTTGCCCAATGAAGCGCACCAATTTCTTGGAACAGAAGCACGGTGCTGTGACTTATATAACCAAAAGGGAACTCGATAACCTTCGCAGGAGATATAAGTAATGCACGTCTTCCAGAGATAAGTTGTAATTTTCTATTAAAAAAGACCTCATGAGTTTCGTAATCAAAACTTATGAGGTCTTCTTGCGGAGAGAGGGGGTAATGTACTATTATTTCGCACTATTTCGCGATATATCGCATATCACTGTATTATAATTACTTAACTTTATTATCATTTCGTGTTGTTTCGCTATATTTCGCATATTATTGGGTGATTTTATGGGTGATTATTTGTTAGTTCGAGAGAAAATTTGTAATTTTGCAGGAAAATTGTAACATAATAGTATGAAATACTACGGCAAACATAGTGAAACTATCACCATCGGGAAGGAATACAAGAATCACATGCACCCCGTGATTATTAGGGTTACATTCTGCGGTGAACGCATAGAACTATATACAGGAATCTCAGTTCCAAAGTCGAAATGGGATTCTAAGCGTCATTGTGTTAAACAAGGTGTAACGATAAATAACAGCACTTATGACATTCTCAATGATTCGATTGGTAGGTATGAACAGTTTGTAAGAGATTACTTTGCTGAACACAATCTACGTGAGCAACCACCTTCCCTGAGCGAATTAAAGGAGTTGTTCAACAATACTTGTAAACTATCAGGTACAAAGAAAGCAGAAGAGTTCTTCCATGTTCTTCACAACTACATATACGAACTCAATAAGAATTGGACTGACGCAAACAAAGAGAAGTTCAACCGCCTCAGCAATCATCTAAAAGAACATAGACCAAAACTGAAATTTGTTGATTTCTCAGAGCAGTTTATGGTTGATTTTGTGACATACCTTTCAAAAACGAAGAACAATGATACCATATCGAAGGAATTAAGCACCCTGAAGCAATTCCTGACTTGGGCGAAGGGTAAGAAGTACCCTGTAAACGATGAGTTCTTCACATTCAAATTCACATTCTCGAAAAAGCAGACAGACGTTAGATTTCTCGAAAAGGAAGAACTTCAAAGGATTATTGATTTGGAGTACGAAGAAGGCAGTGCGATGGATATAACTCGTGACCTCTTCGTATTCCAATGCTTTACCGCTTTACGCTATAGTGACATCAAGAATCTCAAACACGAAAATATCACTTACAATGCCCAAGAAGGCGTATATATGATTAAGTTAATGACACAGAAGGATAAAGGAAGAATCGACTTCAAATTAGCGCCTGCGGCTGAAAGCATTTATCTGAAGCACAAGGACAAGTCTATTGACGATAAGGTATTCTGTGTTATTAGCAATCAAAAATACAACGAACACCTTAAAGACTTGGGTAAGGATGCTAAACTTGAAGGAGAATGGGTTGATATTCATTTCAAATTAGGCGAAAGAATTGAAACACGCACTCCGAAATCTGATTTAGCATCCCACACAGCACGAAGAACGTTTATTAGTCTCGCACTGAACAATGGAGTTCCACTTGATAAGGTTGCTATGATTACTTCTCATTCAGAAATCAAAGCAATGCAACCATATCTGAAACTTACAAGCAAAGGAAAAGAAGAAGTCATTGATGTGGTTGGTGGTCTATTCAAATAAACCCCCACCCCCTATAACCGCTTATTCGCATAAACAGACGATTATTTAACTATATCCAACTAACCGTTCTGTCTGCGAATCTCGAAAAAATTTTCCATGGAAAATTTGAGGTGTCTTGAACGACCTTAATACACGTCATAGCATTCGTTTAGCATTTCCCTACCTCCACAAGTGATTATGTTGTTTCTGAGGCTTTGAAGGGTGTCCGCTGCGTATTTATGCTTTTTCTCAGAGAATCGGTTTCCTTGCTCTTTAATGAGGTTGTGGGCGTTGTGGTAAACACTACAGATGTATTGGTTGGGTTGGCGCCACACTTGCAAAAACTCATTGGACTTGTTCATTGCGGCAATGAGAGTGTACTCGTTTTCACTTGCTTCGACAATTGTGTTTAGTATTCCTATGACGGTGTTCTTCTTCAGTGAAGTAACATCTAATGCCTCGACTTGTTCGGTCGTTATCTGACCGCTTATTGGATATGTGGATTCTTGCTCATTGGGTATATGATTGAACTGTTGTTCAAGCCTGTCGATGTATTCTGTATTTACACTTCGTGTTTCGTTTACTTCAATCGTAGGTTTACTTGTACTACCTGATAAATCAATCTCCTGTTCTCTCATATTAGCATTTTTAGTATTTGTATTATTTGTATTAGTATTAGGGGCATATTCAGACCTTACCTTGGGCGAGTTCTTGACCTTACCTTGGTTCTGATTTTGAACCTTACCTTTGTTGACAGGTTCATTATTTGACCCTTCAATCAGCATCCTGATATTAGAAATGATAGGTATGTAGTCATTTGCAGACCCATACACATCGAGTTCTTCGATTATCAAACCTTTGCTTTGTAGTGAACTTATATAGCCTTTTACTGTATTTTTAGCCCTTTGAGATTCTTGTATCAGTTGTTTTTGTGGGGTATTATTCCATATACCTTCGATTTTTAGATTGTTGTAATCCAAGATGATTGCCAATAGCACCTTTTCGTCAGTGCTGAGTTTCGGACAGTGTATCAACTGCGTCCATTCCATAAATTTTTCTGTCTTCATTATTCTGTCTCTTATATGTTATTATATCTACTGTCCTTCTGATTGAAAAGAAGAAAGGGAAGCGGACAGAAATACTTCCCCTTTTGGAATCAAACCTATCTTCTATCTATATTTTACTACTTTTTTCGCACATAGTCAACGATTTCAGTGCATTTTTGAAGGTAGCATACTATTTATAAATAGTAAGATAAAGAAGAATGTAGTTCAATGACACGAAGAAGGCATCCTACCCTTCAGACGAGACAGAAAATGTCAGCATCCCATAAAGGACAGGGAAAAGGCAGAAAACTGAAGGAGAGTACGAAGAAGAAAATCTCTGAGGCAATGAAGAGACATTGGCAGATGGTTGGAATCGCTTAAAATGGATAATATGAGCGATACCCAAACAGCCGTTTGTCTTTAATGCGGTATTTCAAGTATTATATAACCGTAAGGCAGTTATTATCAGTCGGATAAGGACATGATTATTGAAAATTCGATAATCAACCTTACCCGATATTTTGTTGTGTAGCGTTTAAGAGGATTCCAATTTCTGAAATTCCCCAAAATCTATATATAATAATATAATATATAAATAATAATATATAGTATTATACCATATATGGATTATACGTTATATTATATTTTTCTTTTGTTTACTTTTCTTTTAACCGTTGGTCTTAGCACCTCGGTTTCCTGACTTCTGACGAAGTTTGCCGAATCTGATGACACACAGTTTGTTCTCGTAGTTCTTACCTTCCTCAATGAGTTTCTTTGTGATATTTTTGAGGGAGTTGTAAGTTATGCCGATTTCCTCAACAGTATGGTAGTCGTACACATTGGCGAGACTTCCATAATACTCATGTACGTCTTCACTCAGCAGGTGAAGGTGTATTACTTTGCGTTCATTCTTTTCCATTAAATGACTGTTTTTAGTTGAATTTTGGTGCAAAGGTACTCAAAATATTGCATATATTCAATAAAAATCATATTTTTAACATGATTTAAGTCTTAAAACTTGCATGTATTAAATAAAAGTCATACCTTTGCATCGTCAAAACAAAACAATTAGTATTCACAAAAAAAAAATCAGCAAAATGGAAATGGTAATCGCAACTCAGAACACAATGGTTTCAATGAATGGTATGACTGTTAAGCGCACACAGAAGATTGCAGAGCGTACAGAAAATGTAATGATGGGCGCAATCAAGGCACAGATGATTGAGACACTGAAAACAAAGATGGCTAACGGTGTGGCACACTTCGTGTTCAAGAAAAAGAACGGTGAACTTCGTGAGGCTTGGGGAACTATTCAGAGCAATATAACAAGTGCAAAGACTAATGGCAGAGGTGAGAGCCGTGAGAACTATTTCACTACAGCATACTTCGACATAGAAAAAGGTGCTTGGCGTTCATTCCGTTGGGAGACTCTTGTAAAGGTATTCTAAGTTTAACAAAGGGGAGGCGAAAGCCTTCCTGCATAATGATATAAATGACATAAACTACAAAATGATATAATTGATATGGAAATGGCAAAATACATACTCAGCGTGTTGAAGACAAATCTGATGGTGTTCTATTCTTGGGGAAGTCACAACTTCTACGCTCTGAACAACGGTCTTCAGTTCAACGTTCAAGGATTCCTCTTCAAGGGCAAAGTGAGAATCACCTACAACGAAGGCTCAGACCTGTTCACTGTAGAACTTATCAAGCGCACGAAGGTTGCAAAGTCTTTCAATGACGTGTATGTTGATAGCCTGATTGACCTTATAGACAGAGAAGTGGAATATGGCGATTACTACAAGAAAACAGTCTAATTCGTATCAATTTCGTATCAATATAATTCTGTATCATTTTAATCTTATTCACCCCCTCTGTATAGAGAAACTTCAAATCAATTCATTTTAATCTAAAAAATTTCTTTGATATGAAAACCAACGTTTGCATATATGCGAGAGTGTCAACCAATGGTCAGGACTATGAGCGTCAGTTGTCAGAACTTCGTGATTACGCTAAAAAGATGGAATACGAAGTTGTGCAAGAGTTCTCTGAGAAGATTTCAGGAGCAAAGAAGGTTGCTGAACGTGCAGCACTGACAAAACTTCTCGAATACGTCTCAACAAACAAAGTCGATAAGGTGCTTATCTATGAGTGTTCTCGTCTTAGTCGTAGGGCTGTTGACTTCCTGACAGTGATTGAACAGTTCAACGCAATGAAGATTTCCCTTTTCATTCTTCAGAACGGTTTAGAGACTCTTCTTCCTAATGGTCAGGTGAATCCCATTGCTAACCTCGTTCTCGGAATACTTGCACAGTTCAACTCCATGGAACGAAGCCTTATCCGTTCACGAATGGAATCAGGGTACAATCACTTCAGAAGTCAGGGCGGTAAGGTTGGACGCAAAGAAGGTTATCGAAAGTCAGACGAACAGATGAAGGAGCAGTACAAAGAAGAGATTTCACTTCTGAAGAAGGGTATAAGCCTGAACAACGTCAGACGAATCACAGGGACTTCGATAAACACCCTGAGGAAGTTGGGCGGTTTCTATCACCAAATACAGCCGTAATAAGTGGTTTGACGATTTTTTATCCTGTATGGAATGTAAAATCCGATTATTATTTGCCATTTTGCATATTTTATCAGATTATTAGGGCACTTTTCCAAAGAAAATGTGTAACTTTGCAATCGCAGACATGTCTGCGACATACATAAGAAAGCGCATTTTCGCTTTATTCCACACCGTGTGAACTTGGACACTTCACTAAATGAATGTTGGGATAAAATGGAAGAGTGCTCTTCTTGGTTTGTATTCGTACCAATACACGAAATACATCCAAGTGGGGTATCACTTCCTTATCCACATTCAAGGGAGTCCAAGCCCTACACGGAGGATGAGGTAAGATGAGGCTCCACTTTACTTATTATGCCTAAATCTCCTTTATTAACCTGCATCGTAGAGCCGAAGGTGCAACAATTAATTGACAATATCAATGCAATGTAAAGAGTGTGGTCATCAGATGGATGACAATTTGCAGGCTTGTCCTAATTGTGGGTGTCCTGTAAAAAGGGTGAGTGCAACAACTCCTATTGAAGATACGATATTAAATAAAGGCAGGAGTACCGAGGCAGAGTTAACAGTATCAAAATTTGCAGAATCTGTTTTGAAATGGGGCAATATACTGTCCATAGTGGGTCTTATCGGTTTTGCTATTGGGGGATTGATTAGTGCAAAACAGGCTCTTTTTGCACCTGTCATTTGTTTACTGTATGGTTTTTCTTTTTTTGTTGTAATCCGTTTGCTGTCAAAGATTATATGGGGGGTTATAACACTTTTTGTAAATATTTCAACAACATTAAAAAGAATAGAAATTCTATTAGAACAATATGGCACTAATTAATTGTAAAAACTGCGGACAAACAATTTCCGACCAAGCAGCATTTTGTCCTCATTGCGGAACAAAGACAGAATTAGAAACAAATGGTTATGGTACATTAACCTTTGAATGGGCAGGAACATGGATGGCACGTGATACAAATGTTCATTTATCATTAAATGGACAAGATACAGGAAACAAAGACGGCTATTCATTCAAAGATGGCTTTTCTGTTAATACCCCCATCACGTCAGACCGTGCTATCATAGGTGTAAAAATAGGAAAAACATACAATGATGACATAGAATGTAATTTTGAAAAAGGAAAGAATTACACTTGTACATTTTCATATAGTCGCTATATAGGCGCATTTACCTATGTTGTTACAGACGATAGTGGTAATGTCGTTTGTAAGAAGGGATATTCAAAAAAACTAAAAATAAAGGTTATCCTATCAACGTTATTCCTCGTTGGAATTTTTGCTATAAATATTATTTTTTGGGGGAATCTTATAGAAAGAAATACGGAACGAGACGCAAATCAGGCAGAGCAAGTTTATGTTTCAGAAAACAATGAGCAGATTGCAGAAGAGACTACAACAGAATCTGTCACAGATAATGCAAAAGATATGGAACCCGAAAATCAATGGTATTATAGCAAAGATGTTGATGATTTGTCCGATGAAGTAACATCAATTAATGCTATGCTTGTTTCTGAAAACGAGATAGAATATGAGACAGGTAGAACCACAAAATTGGCAATTGGCGTTCATTATAGTTCTGCTACAGGCATATTATGCAATCATGTAAATATATGTTTTGTAGGAGACCAATATGGGAGTTGTCAATATTCTGATTTTCAAGGTTCGGGTTTTCTTGCAACTTTTGATGATGGACCTATAGATGATACGTGGAAATTGGTTACTATGGTTTCAAATAGACGAGGATTAACTATTCACTTTGATAAAGAAGTCAATAGTTTCTTGTCTAAACTAAAACAATCTCGCACATGCAAGATACAAGTTAATCTTGAACATGTTGGAAAAAAGACCTTTGTCTTTCATTGTGAAGGATTTGAGTGGGATTACGAATAATTTATAACCCAATTCCTTGTATAACCGCTGAATTATGCTAACGGAAATCGCATAGTTTGGCGGTTTTGCATATTCGTATATGAGCGAAATTGAATATTTTTCGGACGGATTGCAAGATGGAAAATTACTAATAGTATTGTAATCCGTTTCGTTATGATGTGCGCCAGATAGGCGCACATCTAATCCCATTATGGTTGATAACATACAAAAAATCCATAATTTTTCACAACAAGAATAATCTGCATGTTCAAAATCACTAATATATGGTATATTTTTATTACCTTTGCATCCAAACGATTGAAATGATATAATTGATATGGCAGTTTCGGTTCAAGAAATTGTATGGCATATTCTCGACCTGACAGGAATGACGCAGACCGAACTTGCAAAGAGAAGTGGCATTCCTCAGGCAAACATAAGCAGATTCCTGAAGGGTAATACAACACCAAAGCGTAATACTCTCACTAAACTTGCTAATGGTTTGTCTGTGACTGAAGACGAGTTGACAGGTGCAACACCTTTGCGTTACGACAAAGACACAAAGGCGGTGTTCCCTATGCCTACGTTTCAGAACGAACTTGAATGGGCGGCAAGCGATGACTGCAATGTTGCTGAGTTGAGGCGGTTTATATTCGAGAATCCGACAATGCCATTGGTCGTTTATGGTAACGGTGGCAACTATAGCACTGCATTCTACTTTGCGTCTCTGTATTCGTCATATAAGGGATTAGCAAGGGCAATGTCATGCTTTGAGTGTTCTACGTTGTCAGACGAGGCAATCAAGAACTCCAAGCACCTAATCATTACAGGCAGTGGCACTTCAATGGATGCAAAGTATGCCGTAAAGCGTCTGATTGGATTGAATGCTAAGAATACAGGCGCAATATCAAAACTTGATTATGTCAGTGACAACGGAAAGGAAAATCTCGTAAAGAAGACCATTGAGAAGAAGAATCCTCAGAACAACTTCGATTATAACTACCAAGGGCATGAGCAGAACAAGAACTTCAGAGGGCATCCATTCATAGGTCTCTCTTCTGTGGTGTCTAAGTACGCAATGATATACAAAGCATTCACAGGAAAGACTGATTTCACATGCCTCAACTCTACAGCAGAACGTTTAGAAGTATGTGCAAATGATGGAGTAAGCGCAATCCCTAACTTATCTGTGATAAATCGCTTTGTGGCTCTTTATGGAAGTTGGAGTGAATGTGTAGCGAAGGATATTGAGTGTAAGTTGGTTGAAAGTTCATTGGGTAGTGCAGTTATTACCGATTACCGAAACTACTGTCACGGTAAGTTCACGATTTCAAGTAACTTCAAAGATGTTGCAATCATTCTTCTGATAACACCAAGAGAGCGAAAACTTGCAGAGCAAATTTGCAACTTCAAAGCAACGCCTCACGATATATCAATTATATCAATAGAAACCGAATACGATTCACCATTGGCGGCAATAGACCTCCTGATAAAGTCAAGTGCTTTCATATTCCAACGTGCTGAGGCTGTGGGTAGGCATCCATTGAAAACGCCTCCTACACCTTCTGTAGTTGACGTGCGCTTCCCTAAGAATGGCGTGAACTATGAGCAAGAACTGAAAAGGATTGGTTCTATCAGTCTCAAAGGGAACAATACAGATGGCGTGTTGAAGTACCTTGGACGTAATCGCAAAGGTAAAATACTTGAACCAAGGGTCTACTCTAAGAGCAATTGCATTTTGTTCTCTTCAAAAAGTGCTACAGAAACGAAGATTCTCAGCAATATGCACAGATGTAACTTGGTTGTCAATGGGTACACGTTCAACAGTTCTGAACATTTGTTTCAGTCGTTGGTTTTGAATACTCTTGATGAGGCCCAAGTTGAACTAAGCAGAATCAGAACGCCTTTTGATGCGAAGTCTATCGCAAAAGGATATAAGAGCCAAATGCCAAACGAGAAAGAAGAACACAATTGGTACTTTAACCTAATGCTGTTCTGTTTGGCGGTCAAATATAAACAATGTGAAGAGTTCCGTACTTTGATTGATTCTACAGAGGACAAAGAACTTGTAGAATACTCAACGTGGTGGGATAGTTTTTGGGGTGCGTGTGATACCGTTTCTGAACTCAACAATAATTGGTCAGAAGGTGACATTAAAGGCATCAACCTAACAGGTAGAGCAATGATGACAATGCGGCAATATAGAAGCGTTATTCTGAATCATCCTATTGCAGCACCATACGACTTTGTTCACGAATGCGATTTCCAAATATGCGGAAGAAAAATTGAATCAGTATAATATGGATATAAACTTTCATTATTCAGAGTTCTACAAAGAAGTAACGATGCGAAATCCGCAAATATTCCAAATGGGAAAGATGCGTGCTTTCTCATTCAATGGGAATCCTCAGAAAAAAGGAACAGAGGAATACGAAAAGAAAATAGGAGTATTGATGACCAACCTGAAGAATTGTTTGATTTCTCAGGACGAACTTGTTTTGAACAGAATACTGAAGGAACTTCAAAAAATAGAGTTCCAAGACAGTTGCAAGGATATTACAACGGAAAATACAGAAATTTGCAAGTTGCTTAAAAACAACGTTTTAGAACTTGTTGCTTTTTAGAAGGAACAAAGTAGGAACAAAAACATGAAAAACTAATTTCTCGTTCTTTCCTTGATGCAAAGGTAAGCATTTTTATTGAATTGTGCAAGAGTTTGGGAAACATTTTTAGTATTCGCAGCCATTTTCTTATGAGCTGTGATAATGTATTCATGATAACACTATAACACGTCTCAAATTACGAATTGTTAATTTGTTTAACATAAATAAGCTGTGTTATGTGCCATAATTAGGTGAATTGGTTCACTTTTTGAGGAAACAGGTAAACAACTGCTTAACGAAAGTTAAACCTTATTTTGCAAAGTGTCTTATCTATACGTATCGAACAAATACTATATAACTTTGCATCCGCAAACAAGTTGAACAAGGTCAAACGTACCAACCATGTATAACGATTCTGAAGAAAGTCAGCAGATGTTAAGAAATACCACTTGAAAAAGTGTCGCATTTTTGAGAAATCACGCGACACTATTCTAAATCGTGTTAAAGAATCAGGCGATTTTCAAGGCAAATTTCAGTAGGTTCTATAATCTCAATAATTTTGCACCGAAATCGAAAAATGGATAACGCTTCTGACTATCGGATAACTTGATGACCAAATGCAAGGTGAGACTGTCTCATTTGGCGAAAAACGTGAGACACATCTGTAAATCGTGTTAAACTCCACATCCAAAACTGGGTGTAAATTTCGTTCCAGGCGATAATGTCTATACTTTTGCAACGAAATCGAACAACACCAACAATGTGAACCATCCGCAATGATGGCAAGCAAAAACAACACGAAGTTCTTCCATTCTTGTAAATGAGTGGAAGGGATTCAAAAAAACTGTTAACGGTTTATGGCATCCATATCGAGAATAAGGTCACTCCATATACTATATATAACTTTGCAAACGAAATCGAAATAGTAACATAATATCAAACAACAAAAACAACGCAGACATGAATTCAAATTCAAATGAGCTGAACGACTCTAAAACCGTTCAAGTAAAGATGGAGGCTCTTGAGAGCCAGGTACAGCAACTCGCTAACGTCATCAACAATGCCAAGGAGGTGATGAACCTTGAGGAAACGGCAATGTTCCTCGGTATCTCCAAGAGCACTCTGTACAAGATGACAAGTGACCACGTCATTCCGTTCTATCGTCCGAACGGCAAGATGATCTACTTTGAGAAGACAGACCTGCTTGCTTGGATCCGCAAGAACCGCGTTTCATCCAATAGCGAACTTGATGCACAGGCACAACAGATGTTGCAGAACAGAGCCAACAAGTAATCATTTTTTCAGGCATCAATTTTTCTATGATTACGGACAGCAACATCAAGGCACTGGAGCAAAGTGCTACCAGTGCCGCTATTGCCTGGGCTAAGTCAGGTATCGGCTACACCTCCATGCAGCGCACCGTCAATGATTACATCGAGGCAACAGGTGCCAATCGTGCAATCAACAACGATACGGAAGCAATCCTGCATGGAAGACGAGCTGCTGCGACACGCATCAACATCTGCGCCATCCATGCTCTGACAAAACCACAGGAGGAACGTCTTCACGATGCACTCATGCAGATAGCAGCTGACGGAGTGACAAACAAACGCTCTGGAGGACTCCATCGCTGATCTAACGTAATTGTCTAATTGAGGGTGGTGAGGAGAAATACTCTCCTACTACTCCGCTAAAAGGAAAACGCAAATGGAAAACGACAACGTAAAATACGGCATTCTGCTGTCCAAGGAACAACTCGCAGTTCTTGGCAAGAAGCGAGGATATAACCGTATGAATCTATACAGAGCACTATGCGAGAAGACTGCCATCGTACCATACGACACCACTATCCGTGGAGTCAAGGTACATATCGATATGGGCGAATGTCTGTACCCAAACACCAAGCTTGAAAAGGATCTCGGTATCAACAGAAAGACTGTACAGGACGTAATTCACGAACTGAATATGGTGGGTATCATCAAGACAGAGACAGGCAACCGCTGTTCTGTTCATGTCAACCAGGCATTAGCATTCTGGACAAAAGAGGACACAGGTGAAAGACTCCCAAACCCACACTACTCTGACAGTCCGGAGTGTCAACCTACCAAGGGTCTGAAACCTAAGAAGGAGAAGAATCTGGTCAGCACAAATGAGGATGCAGAGAGCAAGGAAGAGAATAAGACTCTGTCTTCTGGTGAGACCAATGCCACTAATGATACGGCATTGCACTCCCCAGCAGATTCTTCAAAGGAGAGCACCCAAAGTAACGAATCTGCGTGCCCTCCTAAGACAACCGACAATCCTTCTCAATCGTCAGAGCCGAATCATTCTGCTGACCAGAATAGCACTTCAAGTACTGAATCAAGTCTTAACGATAAGTCTTTGAACGACAAAGAAAAGAAAGAAAATGCTAATGATTCGCTTGACTCTAAGAACAACTCAAATGAGGACTTTGATGAGAAGCAGATTCAGGAGGAAATGAAGTTATACGGACAGCTATATGAAGCATATAAGCCTTACCTGAATGACAAATATTATGTTGACGAGAACAAGAATGTTCATATATTACCAGACTGCCATATTATCGCTACTCATGAAGACATAGCCAGAGATTTCTTCTCCAAGGCTGAGAGCAAAGACTAGTAAATATCAGATCCATTGCTTCACAGTCACGCTTTAGCATCACTGTAAACGCACTTCTGAGGACGTACAGTCAACAGCGAACCGCTTGCGGTATAATTGTCAAGTATAAGATTTGACGTAGCCTAATACGTCAAATTCAACCGAGGGTGTGAACTTGACATTTTAGCCACACAGGACTGCAAGCAGATTTAGCTTTTTTCTGGGGGTCTCTAAACAAGAAGTACTTTTGTCATACTCGCCGGGATTAAACCCGACAGCATCACAAAAGATTCTTGCATCGTTCGCAGGCTCACAATGTATTTTCTTACTATTCATTTATCTATAAAACCAAAACACAAACACATGACAAAGAAAAAAGACAACAAACCAAAAACAGGCGAGACTGAGGCTAAGAGCACTCAGAAACTCACCAAACGAATGACTGTCCGCTTCTCTCAGGAACAGTATGATCACCTTCTGGAAGAGGCAGCCAAGAGCGGTAAAACTAAGACCTTCTATGCACAGGAATGTGTTAATGGTCACCAACCTGCCTATCTCATGACGGACGAACAGGCTAAGGCTCTATTGTCCCTTGGCGATGCCAGAGCGGATCTTATAGGTATTGCCAATGTTCTACATGGACAACCTCAGGAGGTGCGTAGAAAGTATTTCCGCAACACCGTATTCATGACCAAATGGGTCAATGCCGTAACATCTCTCATTCAGAGATGGGCAGAGATTGAACATTATTTCTCTAACGTAAAACACACTCAGCAGAATGATAGCAACGGGTAGCGGTTGTAAGCATGGCGCGGAGCTTACGAACTACATCACAAAGAATGAACGTGCGGACATCATAAAGACCAATCATCTTAATACCACAACCTCTTCTTATGGAATGTGGCATGAGATGCAGCTTCACTACGATCGCTTTAGTGCGCAGTTCGGCAACCGCAAGGTCAAGAACCCTGCCGTTCGTTTTGAACTGTCACCTTCTGCTGAGGAATGTAAGGATTGGTCTGATGAAATGTGGGCAGATATACTTGACGAGTTCTTTGAGATTCTGGACAGCACCACGGATTTCAAGAATCACAAGGGCAAGGAGTTTCACCTGAAGGAAACTAACTTCAAGGACACTCAGTACTTTGCTGGATTGCACCGAGATTCCAAGTCTGGTCATCTGCATCTTCATGTGCTGACCAACAGAATTGACATCAACGGAAAACCCAACGACATTCACAGCATCGGTGAGCGTTGCGTGGAAGCTGCCCGGATTCTGAATGAGCGGCATGGTTGGAAGGATGCTATGACTATACGTCAGGAGCATCTTGACTATTACGAGAACGAGTGTATATCAGTTCTTCAGGAAATGAAGGTGTTCGATGTTAATGACTACATCAACCGACTACAGCAGCGAGGACACGAGATGCACGTTAATCGTGATACCAAAGGTGAAGTTTGCGGTTATTCGTTCAAGCAACCTGGCTGTACTGATACATGGTACAAGGCTTCGGATCTTGGCAAAGGTCGCCATCTTACCGTTAAAAGTCTTGAGAAAACATGGGTACTTCTGCATGGATATGACTATCTGCATCGTCCTACTTCCCACGGTGGTAATTCTGGTCAGCAGTATTACTCTCATAACGGACAACAGAACTATCTGCCTAAGGACAACAGATTGCCGAATTTAGGTACAACAAAACCAGAGCATCCTTTGTTCTACGATGGTCGTGTGGTTTACGGTCAAGTATCTGTCATGTTCAAGAAATACAGCTTCTTCATTCCTGCCGAATTGTTTGAGATAATCCAGAAGGATGTGAAGGCTGCTGAGGAATTGACTGATGTAGCCAATAAGGTAGTCAACACCGCTTCCCTTTTGTTCATGGGCTATATTGATGCTGCCACGAACTATGTTCAGTCGTATGGTGGTGGTGGCAGCAGTGATTCCGGTGGATGGCGCGATAAAGACGATGATGAGGATTGGAAGAGATTCGCACATCGTTGTGCGGTTCATGCTTGCTCTATGTCCAAGAAACCTTCTATATCACGTTCTGTTGGTAAGGTACAGCAGACCAGAAGCAATAGCCAGGGCAGAAAGAAGTAAAGCACTAATCTCTGATACTATTCTATCGTTATATGATGCTATCACTATATTGTAATATCATGATATTAAGATATTATGATTGAATGATAGCATTATATCACACAAAGTTTAACAATCTTAAAACCATATATATATGTCTAACACATCAAGCAATAAGAAACTTAATGATTTCCTTGACTCAGTGAATAAGGAAGAGGACTACAACGCACTCACTGAATACATTGATGCAAAAATCACTGAGATGAACAAGGTGAAGGAGGCTATCGATGCCGCAGTTGTAGAATTGAACAAAGCCAAGCAAGCGTATGATGAATCCAAACTTGCATTCAACAGAGTTGCCCAGAGGACCAACAATGCTGCTACAACCATCAATAAGGCTGTAGAGGATGCCAGCGTTGCAAAGTTGACTGTGGAGTTCAAGGAGGCGGATTTTGAAGCTATCGACACTAAGCTAAAGAATCACATGACAGCTGTTAATACTGCCCTAAGCACTAAGTATCAGGAGATTCTCACAGAACTGAACAATAAAGCTGAAGCAGACGTCAAGCGTTATAAGGACTCTGGCATGTGGCTCGGTCCTTATGTCTGGATCATATATACATTCTTCTTTCTCTGTGGAGTTATTTATGTATGGTGGACGGTGCTCAATGCTATAATAAAGTAGAAAAGCTTGATTATATAGTGCTGCCTTCTGATATTAGGGTCAGCAAAACAAAGATGTTCTTCGTTCCGAACTGCATCAATGCTATTGAGGAACGACGTGAGGAAATCCAGAAGGCTCGTGACATCGCAAAGAAGATGCTTGAAAAGTACGGTACTGTTACTGCACGCATTAAGCAGTGTCTCACTGTGAAGTGTTACAGCACTCTCTTCCCTCATGACTCTTACAAGCGCAATGCCGTGAAGCATGCGTTCGAGCAGATTGTTGGACAACTCAAATAGCCAATTTGTACAGGATTGAACTATTGAGCAGGAGAAACCGGCTGCTATAGGCAAAGAGCTTATTACCAGTCGGTCACTTGTTTATTCATTCTCCGTACAAAATATACATCCTTTGTTAGGACTTGCTCTGATTATTTATTTCAAAAATGAATTCATAGCATTTAAAAACCAATCTGTATCATTTCCACCATTTTTGAATTCAGTACAAGCATCATTTTCAGAAAATATCTTTACACACTGTAGTTCATTATGTATTCCTTTTGATTCTCTATCAGGTGAACTTAAATTACCACATGCTGTAGAATGGATGTTTTCCAAATTTTCATATGATGTCTCAGCGAATACTACTGAATATTTCTTATCGTCAGGTGAAACAGGAGTAAATGATTTAACCACATTTTCAAGAGAACAACCTGTTTCTTCCTGAAATTCACGTATTGCTCCAGAACAAATTGTTTCACCACCCTCTAATTTTCCTCCTGGAAAGCAAAATTTCTCTGGTCCATGCAGTTTTTTGTTATTTCTTTTAAATTCTTCATTATAGTAATTTTTTTTGAAACCCAAAAGGAAATATTTTGTATTATCTTTAACTGCGTATAATGCTAAATATACTTGCATAATTTAATGATTATTTCCTTACTCTATCTTCGGCTTTTCAGGAACCGCCGTTGTTAATACTCTCTGATGTAAGCTTGCGTGCTTGGACATTTTGAAGGGGGATGGTCGGACGAGTGGCGCCTTGCGTCTTTACATCTACCTTCTGATGTTCTTGCGAGTGCAAAGGTACTATGAAATATCTATGTGGGGAAATATACTGGCTGAAATGGTCGATTTTGCGTGAGTTCTTTCCATGTATGTATGAAGATGGTCACTTTATAAACTCGCAATAAAACGTAAAAGGGATTTCTCTGATTGTTTCCGCTGTATGAGGTGGAAGTATTTCAGGACTTCGCTGCGTTGGGCTTTGGGAATGTCAAAGTAACGACCTTGTATCTTCACCTTACCTTTCTTTATAACATCCGCATGATTGACATTGATGATAAGCGAACGATATAGTTTCACAAAGTGTTCTTTGGGTAATATCTTCTGCCATGCACTCAACGGAAAGTCAGAACAATAAGGTCGGGATGTATTGAGCGTCTGTATGTCACAATAATTGTGACAAGATTCTATCCACAGGATTTCGTTAAGCCGAATGCGGCGATACTCATCTCCGATGCGAACAAAGATTGAGTCTTTGTAAGCTGATGGAAGTTCCTCTTTTATATCCTTCCTGTCAATTGTATGGAATGCTTTCAGTATGTTTTCGGCATACATCTTATCAACGAAGTACTGAATGTCCTTTATGTAAAGAATGTTGCCCATTATCCTTTCTATAAGGGTCAGGTTAACTGTTGTGTTCCAGCTGATTCTCGCAAACTTGCTTTCTGGTAGCCACACAAGAATCTCAGCCATGACCATAAGTGTAGTATGACGTGCACCGTTGGTTGTAAGGATTGTGCTTTGATTTTCGCCATCAGTACGAATGCAGACGATGTCGGAGAATTTGAACTTGATGTGGCAACGGTTGTACTCTGGAGTCTTACATAACACAAAGATTGCGTTCTCGGCAAGATAAGGGATTACAGGAGTGGGGGTAAAGTCGAAGTTCTCTTTCGTTTGATAATTGGTTTTGTTCATATTGCTTGATTTTAATTGGTTTGGTCACAATACTGTGACTATAGAATAAATCAAGCTGCAAAAATATAATCCGTTTTCCAGGTTGACAAAACTATTATCCCAAGTGTACTTTCTTTCGTGAGTTCTGACCGTTTCTTGCAAAATTGGACGTTTCATCCACAAAAAACAAATGCCAGATAGGCTTGGGGATTGCTCCTCAGCCTATCTGGCATAAGTCGTTTGGTAGTTACTTCGGCAGATTAATCTGGGTCACCATGACCCCATCCGCCCTGTCCGTCGCCACCGATGTAGTCGTTGTAACCATCTTCCTGATAGCCATGATTGCTACCATCATTGACACCTCCAGAAAGTGAGCCGGCAAGGATTTTAGCGCAGTCCACTTTGACTACCATTATTGCAGGTTTAAAGTAAGTCTTCTTATTCATAATCTATGAGCTATCTGATTATTTCACCATTACCTTACGTACACTACCATCTGCCTTACGCACTATGTTAATGCCTTGGCGAAGAGCATTCTGTTTGCGACCACTGAGGTCATAGACGCCATTACTACAGTTAACCGCATCATTATTATATGAAGTCAACACACCTATCTCCTCAATACCTGTCGTTTCGTCATCGTCCAAGAGTCGGATGCTCATAGCTTTAGCAAGAGCAGGAGGTGTCGCTTCATCAAGCATTGCGTCACGATCCTCTATCGTCAAATACCAGCGTTGTGCTTTCAGGGTCTGTTGGTCATTGTCTGCCTGGCATAACTTGTTGCCAGAAAGATAAATGTATCCCTTGGTCTTAAGACCTGTGACAGGCGCGTAGGTTCCGGTAAATGTGTATGTGCGCTCGGTGCTTGAACAACTGATGCTATTTGACTCCGAAAGATAGAGCACCTCTTCGTTCAGTGTGATGGTCTTCTCGCCTATACTCTTGGCGCGGATAAGATAAGGTGTGTTGAAACGGAGGCGCTTGCCTTCCTTCACATAGCGTACTTCGAGCTCTACGTTCGTTAGATTTCCATTGGCATCGGAGTACTCGTGGAAGTTGGTGATGGCGGCGACATCAAAATCATCCTTCCAGTCATCATATTCCATCTGGAAAGGAACATAAAGAGGTTGCCAGTCCGTGTTATTGAATGTACGCTTGTAGGTAAGTGGATAATATCTTCTTCCTGCAGCGCTTGTATATTCTTCACCATCTATAAAATCAATTGGTGTTTCTTCACCTAGTAAAATCCAAAAGAAGAGAGACGTATTCATTTTTGTATCATTTGCCCTCATTATCATTGCATCCATTGTTGCCTTTGTACATGTGATGCTGCATTTTCCTGACTTTGATGCAGTATTTGAAAACATGTAATCGCTATTATTTATAACCCTAAAATCATTGCCTGTTATTAGTTCTGTGAGGGCAGTACAGTTATAGAACATGTAATCCATCCATTCCACCTTAGACGTATTAAATCCGCTGACATCAAGCGAGGTGAGAGCTCTACAAGATTCAAACATGCCATACATACCAGTCACATTAGTCGTATTAAATCCACTGACATCAAGCGAGATGAGAGCACTACAACCATTGAACATGGAGTTCATATTAGTCACATTAGACGTATCAAATCTGCTGACATCAAGCGAAGTGAGAGCACTACAACCATCGAACATCTTTCCCATTTCAGTCACATTAGATGTGTTTAATCCGCTGACGTCAAGCGAGGTGAGAGCACTACAACCATTGAACATGTAGTTCATACCAGTCACATTAGTCGTATTAAATCCGCTGACATCAAGCGAGGTGAGAGCACTACAACCATCGAACATCTTTCCCATATCAGTCACATTAGATGTGTTAAATCCGCTGACGTCAAGCGAGGTGAGAGCACTACAACCCTTGAACATGTAGTTCATATCAGTCACATTAGACGTATCAAATCGACTGACATCAAGCGAGGTGAGAGCACTACAACCATCGAACATGTAGTTCATATTAGTCACATTAGACGTATCAAATCCGCTGACATCAAGCGAGGTGAGAGCACTACAACCATCGAACATGTAGTTCATATTAGTCACATTAGACGTATCAAATCCGCTGACATCAAGCGAGGTGAGAGCACTACAAGTTATAAACATGCTATACATACTAGTCACATTAGTCGTATTAAATCCACAGACATCAAGCGAGGTGAGAGCACGACAACCATCAAACATGTTTCCCATATCAGTCACATTAGATGTGTTAAATCCGCTGACATCAAGCGAAGTGAGAGACCAACAGCAATAGAACATACCAGACATATTAGTCACATTAGACGTATTAAATCCGCTGACATCAAGCGAAGTGAGACCATTACAATCGTAGAACATTTTGGACATATTAGTCACATTAGACGTATTAAATCCGCTGACGTCAAGCGAGGTGAGATGATAACAATTATTGAACATGCCAGACATATCAGTCACATTAGACGTATTAATGGCAATGATATTCCTAACTTCTTTTAGTAGTTTTAAATTATCAAATGCATAACTAAAATTCGAGGGAGCCATAAACTCCTTTTCTGATGTACACACGTATATGGTCTTAGTGTCGCTATCATACACTGCGTATGCCTTCTCTTCACTATCAGCAGCAGAGACCAAATATGCCTTTATATAATTCAGAGGGGCTACAGACCCCTTTTCTACTGTAGTTACATGTAAGGTCTTTTGGTCTGGAAGATATGATGCGTATGTATCCACTTCGCTATCATCGTCAGAGACCGTATTATCATAAATAATTGTGGTATTTGCTACAAATTCTAATGTAAACAGACCATAATTATCATTTATTGATAATAGATTTGTATTGAGTAGCATACGATCCAGCGTACAATTTGCTGTCGATAATTTATGGAACGGACGGATATGACACCACCAAACGCTGCCATCGGCTTCCACAGTGCTTGATAGCTTCAATTCGTGACCTCGGTTATCTATCTGAAAACCCCAGTTGTAATATGCTCCATCCTCCAACGTGCTTGTGAGATAGCATCCAGAATAGCCATACACCTCACCTCCTTCTGTTAACTCTGAGCCTGGAATTTGCAAGGTAGAGCTTTCTGTAACCTTCCACTCAAGACCGGTCCTAGCTTCATTAAACGTTAGATTGTCAAACAGAGCATCCAGTTCTTCCTTTGATGGTACGTACCATCCATCTGTCAGACCGTTCTTTGATGGATCGTTGACGTCAGCTATGTTGAAGTCGCTGCCATAGTCGCTGACACTTGCCGCGCCCACGTTCATTGTTGCAACAGCCACCTTGCCGATGGTTCCACCAAGGTCCAGCACCATGGCTTCACGTCCTTTGACTGTACCAATAGTGCCGACAGGCGAGTACAAGTTCAATGACTGTGCCTGCACCGTACTGCATATTGTCAGCACAAGTGCTAAAAGTGATAATAATTTCTTCATTGTTGTAATATTTTATGTTTATACTTTCGGTTGTTGTCTAAAGACCATCATTTGAAATATACAGGACGGAAGTACTCTGGGCGATGGAAGTCGGGCGATGGAGTTTCTACTGGATGCCAGGTGACGTACTGTCGGTCATCGCCACTGCCTACGCAGTTATACACGTTGGCGAGGAAGGTCTTGCCAGAGAGTGTACCGAACTGGTGACGCCAGAAGGCAGAGACAGGAACGACGAGGGCGAGTTCCCAGTGCGTCTCGTTGCTGATGATGCCGAGGCTCTTGCGTCCGAGGGAAGCCCAGCGGTCAATCTTCGCAAGATTCTCCTTCGTTGACACCTCTCTATCCGCACGCTGCGCACCGCACTGCATGAGGATAGCTCCAAGGCAGTTCGACTCTATATTATAATAAAGGTCGTCGCCCTGCTCCTTGCAGAACAGCTCACAGCACGACTCCTTATACACATCGCTGAGATCATCCTCCATCGTTGCCACGGTGCGTTTCTCAGTTACGCGATAGTGCACGAGCATGTTGCTGCCGTTGTGAGCGATGGCGAACTCCACCTGTGGCAGATACGGATAAGTGTCACGCCAATTAAGTGTGGCAACAGAGTGGTACGTCACCTTCTCCGCAGCAAACACCATAGGGATGTCTGCAGCACTGATGTCCTTACGGTTAATCCTTTCTGCCACCGTAGCACCAGCAGGAATGGGATCAGGCATAGGCTCATCGTCATTGCTGCATGCTGTGGCACATAGAAGTGCCACGAGTGCGAAAGCAATTAGATTGATATATTTTCTCATTGTTCTTTTATTTTTTGTTTTTTGCATTCGTTTTCTTACCGAAGGTCTTTGTTACGGCATGTATAATTTATAATAAGGTGTGGCGTCGAGGTGAACCGTCACGCTATCGTTTGTCGTGATGTCGAACACATGACCGCCTTTTGTCTTGTCTGCCGATAGGAAATGCAGATGCCAGCCGGTGGAGTTCTGCTTATCGAAGAAGTCGGGGAAGTAGAGGGCTACTATAGTGCCGCCGATGTTTGTGTAGGTAAACTCGCGCTGGTCGGTTTTCAGGACTTCCATCAACGGACGGTAAGGCTTTTGCTGTGGCAGTTCGCTGCGGACATGGATGCTCTCGCAGTCAGCGATGTCCATGCGTGCTACGTACACCTTATTAACATCTTGCGCCTTGACGACCTCGTTCAACTGATTCGTCAGGTCATCCATGCTTGTGACTTTTGGCAGGATGATGGTTGTATCGTTGTCGAAATGTGTTACATTGGCGAAGGGAGTGGTCAGGTTGTCTTCTGCAACAAGGACGCTGCCATCATAGCGCGCCTGATAGACGGTTCCGTCAACGACGATCATCTCGCCATCAATCTTGTCGAACGTGCCGACGCCGATGTCACCATGCTTGCGGAGCTCGCCAACGGTTATATGACCGTCATACCCTCCATCGAGCAGTGCCTGAAGTGTTGACACTTGATACATCGTCTCGTGATATTCACTGTTTTCGGCTTCGTCACCGATTTCGTTATCATTATCGTTCTTGCTGCATGACACGAGCGATACTATCGCTATAATCAGAGATACTATTATTAAAATAAGACTTGTATTCTGAAGAATCCGATGTTGTAACTTTTCTTTCTTTGTCATAGTTGTGAAAATTGTTTTGCGAGTGCAAAGGTAATACATATAAACGCCCGTTTCTTTATAAAATCGCATAAAAAAATTATAACTTTTTTATAAAAACGACCGATTTTTATAAAAATGACCGTTTTTGAACGTATTTATAAAAAATATTTCGGATTTTTTTTGTAATTTTGCAACAAATTTATAGTAATGCACTAATATTTTTCAATTTAACGAATGCTTTTATCACTGATATATTTCCTTCCTTGCATTGTCTCGTTGCTGTGGTTTGCCTCTTTTATTTTGAAGAAAAAGACCTACAGACAACGTATTTTCTGCTATGCTGAGGGAATCTCGATAGCATTCTATGCCATCCTGGGTATTTACCTTTTCCCTGATATTGACTACGAGACAATGGTGAGAATGGAGTCGATAAGCATACCATTGACCATATTGTTTACGGCGTTCCTTGCGGCATACATGTATATGCACTGCTTCGGTAAGAAGATGAACGACAAATTGTTCTTCCTACTGATTATCCCTGCCATTGTCGTGGCGGTGGCGGTAAACCTATTGTGCCACATCGTAGGGTTTGAAAAAGCAGCAGAGATAAGCAGACAGTTTGCAAGTCCAGAGGGACTTGTGGGAGAATTGAATACCAGCGTAAACCAGTTATATTGCTTCTTCACATACAACGTGTTTGTGGTTCTTGGAGCTGC
The DNA here is from genome assembly GCA_045627725.1 of Prevotella sp. Lineage (GTDB taxonomy): Bacteria > Bacteroidota > Bacteroidia > Bacteroidales > Bacteroidaceae > Prevotella. The sequence continues at coordinate 131,880 of JAZQOH010000039.1, forward strand.
CTATGTATCATTATTGTACGCAGGTTGCTTTGCGACGATGTACAGGCAAGGCTACCGCTTCGGTGACATCACAAGATTCTTCTTCCGTGGCAGGGCGACGTCATACTCACGCGTCATCGCCTTTTTGTACATTGTAGAGCTGACGCTCATGATACCGCCGATATGTCTTGGAGGCGTATTCATATCCAATAATGTATATCTGGGCGTGTTCCTTACTGTGGCATTAGCGATAACAAAGCACCTCATAGCATTCGTTGAGTTCTACAGCGATCAGGAAAAGCATGTCACGCTGTACGAACTGTCGCACCTTACGCTGTTCAGCGGAGAGGACGCCCCTCTCCAACTCTCTTTGAGAGAGTCTCTGACTACGGAAGAGCTGGAAAACGAAAATGTCCCAACTCCTGCCCAGATAAAGATGGACAAGAGGCTGGAACAGTTCCGTGAGCTGATGGAAGTGGAGCAGGTGTGGCGTGATGAAGAACTGACAGCAGCATCGCTCTGTGATATGATGAACATAGGCAAGACCACTCTCTCAGCAATGATAAGCCAGCAGTACGACTCCACTTTTCGCGACATCATCAACAACTACCGCATAGATGCCGCCAAGCACTACATGCAGGCACATCCGAAGGCTACGCAGGAAACCGTGGCGCAGCACTGCGGCTTCCGCACTGCCCAATACTTCAACACGCAGTTCAAGAAGGTAGTGGGTGAAACGCCCACGATGTGGCTGGCAAGAAACGTCACTTCTGATGGGAAGTAATGTACTTTTTTCTGGTTTATCTTCTAAAATGGCTCTTTCTCTCCAAATCGTCCTGAGCAGCCTTCACCTTGCGTAGAGCTTTTATCGCCTTATCGGATTTTACCCTATCTATGTTTAGTCTTAGACTACAGTGAGGACAGACAAGAGCGGAGGCGGTGATAATATGATAAATGGTTGTGGGTATAAATTTACCGCAACTCGGGCAATCAATTCCGGGAGTTTGCCTTTCTGGTGTCATGCCGATGGTAGATTCCGACTGCGTATTGAGTTGATTTATATTATTCATCTTTGTCTCCTTCCTTGTGCTCATATTGAGGTTCTTCCGTTGCGTCTATAATATTCATATTGTTTGCTGCTATATGCAGGATGTTCGATAATCCTGCTGGCATGTCAGATGGACGCATCCTTACCCTCACCTTCATGTTTGCTGTAAGGCTCTGCTGAAGTTCGCCCTCCCGATTGCTACTGCGAGTTGCAAGTGAGGCACGCATCTTCATACCTGGGTTTTTCGTTCCCGAATCTTCCGTAGTTCCATTTTCGTATGAGAAGGTTTCCTCAGCCTTTTCGGTGATGGCGTCAATTATCTTTATGTCAAAATCGAAATCTGCTTCTTCTATATGTAGCAAAGGAAGAGGTATAAGAGTGAGTAAAGGAATGCTAACCTCCCTACGGTGTGTCGTGCCGTCTGCACCTTGTTCCATATAAGAGAAGGTAACGAGGCGTAGTGGACCAGTAATACCTGTAATTGGGTCGAAAGACTCAAAGGCGAACTTCATCAAAAAGTCGAGATACTTCCGGGCAGACATGGCATCTGCTTCGATTGTTGATATGAGAGGTGCGGCGATGAGTTGCTGTAGCTCGAGCACCTGACTACTGGTGCGCTTTACATTCTTCTGCTGTTCCATAGTGGTATGAGAGTCTAAATGTTATGAGATTTCATATCAAAGTCATATAGCCAACTGTCATCTTCGAGCGAGGTGACATTGCATGAAGTTGGTGAGAACTTAAGCCTGAAGCTGTGTATTGCATTTTCGGGAAGTTTGGAGAGTTCTTCGGACGTTACGGCGACATCAAGTTGAGGGAAAGAACGGCATCTCTTGAAATTCTCGTCTTTTGATTCTTGGTCAATCTTCTTGGTTATGATATTTGCTGATTCTGTGATCAGGGTATTGCGCAGATCCTCTCCTTCCTTTCCATCAAAGAGATTGTCAAGGTCTGAGTCATAGAAGAACTTCTTGCGGAGTGTGAGCATAATTCGGTCATGTACCTTGTCTGCGACGATTATTCCCGTTTCCTGATTTACCGCTTCGCGGATATATCCGTTGAATGCGCTGGACATATTGCGTGACAGGAAAAACTCAAAACGTCGTCTTACATCGGAATCGGTACGCAGATCGTGGAAGAATGTTTTTACTTCATCTGGACGACTCTTGTCTTTGTCGAGGACTGTCTTCTCGCATTTTGTAAGTATCTCTTTTGCACAATCGCGACATAGCTCACGAAGGAACGAGCGTACTTTGTCAATGCGGATATTGAAATGCTCACAGTTTTCATCTGCGCTGATGACTCCATATTTCATGTCCAGTTCCATGTCGCTGATGACAACGCCCGGAAGCTGGAAGTCACGTGTCTTGCCCTCTTTGCCGTATGACTCGCTGAGGGAACAGGAGAAGAGGTTGGCATCATGCTGTGCGGAAATGATGTCACGCAAGATGGAACCTATGATGGAATGTAGTTTTGCCATAGGGTATGGAATAGTATTTTGTGGTTTCTTGATTTCTTTAAGCTATATTTGCGTTATGGAAGGATGCGGACACGAGATCCGCATCCCCATTTGGTGTTTGCTACCGTAAGAAACAATCAGCCCGAAGGCTTACTTTTTAGGCTGCTGGTCCTTGGTTGGATCCTTTGATGCCTGCTCCTTGGTAGAGTCCTTTTGCTGCTGCTCCTTTGGATTTTCCTTAAAAGCATCCTTGGATGGGGTGACTGTGATAGTGATCTCACGGTCGCCAGCCTTGAACTTGTATTCGCCAGCAACAGCAAAGGCGTACTCCTTGCTGTCACCAACAGTCTTGTCCGTAACACCATCAGACTTGACAGGCTTAATCTCGTCTGGCATGAAGAGACCGTTTTTGTCCTTATAGGTGAGATAGAGCTTATCTGTGATTGGCAATTCAAGCGCACTTGCCTCAAGGACACCATTGACATCACATACGTCAAGTGAGTTGCCGAGCATTTCAAGAACCTTTGCAAGACCTGCCGGCATACTGTCCTGACCTGCCTTGACGGCTACGTCGATGGTTGACTCTACACTGTACTTTGACTCTTCTGTTGCCTTTGAGTCCTTCTTGGACGAGTAATTGGCCTTCAGCGAGAGTTCTGCCTTGAATGGTCCGAACCCAATGTTTGCCTTTCCCTCGCCACCAATGCCGAGCGTATCGGAACTGCTTGTCTCGTTGAATGAACTTGACGAAGCAGACACGTTTGCCTTGAAATTGATGTCGATGCTGTGGACGGCAATGTAAGGAATCGGTACGATGGTGAGCAGAGGAACGTTGATCTGTACGAGATGACCACCCTGGATGAACGAGAACGCTACGTTGACCGCAACCTTCTCTCCTGTCTTATCATCCGTGTAGAGACCAACCTCCTTAATGAACTCCCACGTGGTCTTGGCTGCCATTGCCTGAGCCTCGATACAGGCTTTCAGCGGACCGCCAATCATTGAGCCGAAAGGTATTGCCTGCAGGGCATTGGTTGCCGTCTGTGCAGGAATTGTACTTACTGCCATAGTTGTACTTGTTTTTTTGTTGTTATGCCTACTCTGTTTGCTGCCTGTTGGGTTCGTTTCTTCAAGCAGACGCGTCGTTTGGTTATAATGCTATCCGAGATTGCCGCAGGTCAGCACGGCTTTTCGGCTTCCGCCGTGCAAGCTTACATTTTTGTCTTGTTCCAGAATTGAAGAAACGGTGGCAGTTTTTTTTATTTAACTGGCCACGCCCTTTATCCGGAATTGACGTTGCAAAGGTACTGTTTATAAATCGGGTATGGAAAAATAAAGGCTGAAGTTGACGTTTGAACATGAGTTTGATACGTTGTGGTTGTAAACGTGTCAGTTCTCACGAAAGAAGTGTCTGTTGGGATAATAAATTACAAAGGAATATTTGTATGTTAGTAATTTTGCAATTACGTGGTTATGTTCGGAGCCTTGAAGAAGAAGAATTGGGCCAGCATTTGCCAAGGTAAATAATATTCATGCATACGCACAGAATAAGAACGACGTGAAGTTGGCTAATGCCTACAAGAAGAGTAAGGGTTAAGCCCCGCGCGTGTGTATAATATATAATGTATAAAGAACCAGTTATATGCTATACAAACTTTTATTATGGATCACTTGCTTGTTTGTCTTGCAAACTATCCAAGGGTGCGAGAATAAGGAATTGCTTCTGCTCAACGTGCAGTGTAAAGGCTGAGTGTGATGGCATTGCCTGTACGTTCTATTAGAGTATTATGATAACAGGGCATACGATTTTCAACCGTATGCCCTGTTATATGATGTAACCTAAGATTGCTATACAACCGTAAAATGTCGCAATTATACAGCAAAGGTGTTGTTTTCTGATAATTCTTTTTCCAACATCTCATAAATATACAAATCGCCTTCTTCCTGTAACCATGGTTGCTCAATCAATGATTTGTATGTATTTGATTGGGTAATTGTTTGCAAAGCCCAGGCGTAAGAAACACCATGATTGCGCATGAGCATTTCTGTAAGGATGTTAACCTCATAATTCAATAACGTGTAACTTACAGCCATATCATTTAATTCTGTTTAAGATACGCAATGCTCTTTCTGAGCAGAAGCCTATCTGTAGGGTTTTGTAACGTGTATATTCTATCATCGGCGCTATGTCCTCAAATGATTTGCCTTCATTCTTTATGAGTGCGAATTTTTCTGAAAGGCCTCTATCTGCGATAGGACCGATGATTATATCATAATCAGGTCGGGTAAAATTTGGTTCCTGACGATTATCCCAGATAAAGCGTGCCCATTCAGCATCTGCTGTGAATCTTTTTATTCTGAGATTGCAAGATTCTAATTTTTCCAGATCAAGAGCATATTTATTGACTATTGGTTTCTGAGGACAGCGTTTCTTTGCCCAGCCACGAGCCATAGGCAGACTGTATGTAGTGTAGAAGCATTGTCCGAAATCACGTCGCTTACTGCCGTTATTCCACTGCGGGTTGTCTATGACAATGTCGGAACCGTGATATAGTAGATTATTCACAGCCATGGTTATCGCATCATTTTTTGAAGTCTGTTAACTGCACGAATGGTAGTCAAAGGTGTGTCGGACTTTGCCATTTTGTATAATTCTTGCATGAGTCCCTTTTCTTCAACCTGCTGTAGAGTGATATATATTGGCTGCTCAAGACGATTGGACATCATCCTAAGACATTCTGTTGTATATTTGACCTGTTGGAAATTCATATCTTCACCACGCTTTTGTCTCTTGGGCGCAGTGAACGGTAATGGTGATGGCTTATATAATGTTTTGTTTGTGCACATATACTAATTTTTCAAATTATGACCGTTTTTGGTGACTGTCAGTAAATATGTTTTTACAACTTTGAGATTCATCACTTGTGATGACAAACGTAATTGCACTGCAAAATTACTCATTTTCTTTCGATTTTCAGCATGTTTGCCTTACAATTTGTCATAAACAAGCGTTTTTTACTTAAGTTTAACACATTTACGATGCACAAGGGGCAGTCTTTACCCGAACAGACCATCCATCATCGAAACACAATGCACCTTGGAATCCATGCTGTTGCCAGCATAGCGGACGGTGTTTCGGATATCCTTGTGTCCGAGCAATTTACTTACTGTTTCAATGTCCTTGATGGATTCCATCGTAAGGGTACCAAAGGTGTGTCGGGAATTGTGATACGTGAAATGATGTTCTATGCCTGCCATTTCCTCAATATCCTTCAGTATGTTTATTACTGATGTTCTGCTTGGAAGATGAAATACGAGGTTATTGTTCTCCTTCTTTTCTGGCAATAGCGACAATGCTATCCCACAGAGGGGAATATATACGTCGGACTCTGTCTTCTCCTGTCTTTTAATGATTATCTTTCCCTTATCTGTATCTATGATGTTATTCCAACTGAGGGTGTAGATATCACTGATTCTCAGTCCTGTGAAGCAAGAGAAGAGGAAGGCTATCCTTACTTCATCGTGTAATGGATGCTTTATCTTTGCGATTCGCTTTACTTCATCTATGCTCAAAGATTTCTTGGTTGGACTGGGTTTCGGTATTCTTTCCTGGTCACTCAGCAAATCCATGGGGTTTCGCTTGATGAGTTCATTACGCATGGCTTCGTTGAGAATTGCCACTATGCGCTGTTGATATGACACCTGAGCATTTTCGGACAGGCTTTTTCCCGTCACACCTACATACTTTGTCTTCAGATATACAAGAAACCCTACAAGTTCTTTTCTGCCGAAGTCTGCAAGTTTGAGTTTTGGCTTATGTATTGATTTGAGATAGCTTTCAACGATTCGCTTACACATGTTGGTCTGTGCTAGTGTGGAATCTGAAACCTTGCGGTTGTCTTTCATATTCTGTTCGTACTTCTCAATCCATTCCATCAGAGTGATACTCTTGTCCTGCTTTTCCTCTTTTTTCTTAGCCTTTTTACCAAGCAGAACTTTTGAGCGTATCTCTTGGGCTTTCTTGAGGGCATTATCATTGATGCGCTTTGAATTGTTGTCGGTTTCTGGTACAAGGTAGAGACGCAGATACTGATACCTGCGCTCTCCTTTGTCGTAAATGTCAAGGTAAAGGCTCTTGTTGCCGTTTGCCAATGGCTTTTGTCTTATTTCTATCTTCATGGTGGTTTGTGTTATGCGGTTTTCTCCGTACTGAAGTCTGCACTGTCAAACATTGTGTCAAGTTTGCTTGTTGCCTCTATCTTCTTGCTGTCAACGACACGAGCATAGATCTCCGTTGTCTTTATGCTCTTGTGACCAAGAAGCTTACTTGTGGTATAGATGTCACTGCTTAGTGTAAGCAATGTTGTAGCGAAGGTGACACGTGAACAATGGAACGTGATATGTTTCTCTATTCCAGCGTCTTTTGTCCATTGCTTCAGAGCTTTTGCTATCGTTACATCGGTTGGCAGTGAGAAGTATGGAACGTTTTCACCTTTTGGTTCAGGAAGATATTTCTTTGCCTCCCCGGACAATGGTACTTGTACGTCTTCACCTGTCTTGAACATCTTTTTGTCGATATACTGTGTCTTACCATCCACAGACAGTTTGATGTGTTCTGGCACAAACTCCCTTATACAACTGAGTCGGAGTCCTGTAAAACAGGAAAAAAGGAAGGCTATCTTTACGTCAGGACGATAGCAAGGCGTTGCAATCATCTTACGAAGTTCTTCGATTGTCAGAAATTCCTTCTCGCCATTGTGTTCCGGAATGCGCTCTTCCAATGGTATGAAATCGAATGGATTCTTCTCAATGATACCTTCACGAACGGCTTTGTTGAGTACCGCAATAAGTGCCTTCTGGTAACCGTGCTGTGAGTTCTCTGATATTACATGACCGCCTTCTTTGTACCTCATATCTTCTGCCGTTCTGAGGAAGGCAAGGAACTGTCGGCAGAATTCCTTATCTACTTCATCAAGTCCCAGAGTTGGTTTGTGTAGGATGTCAAGGAATCTTTCAACTTGATGACGAAGACATTTCTTGCATTCAAGTGTTGCTTCCTTCATGACTCCTACATTTCCTTCTTCCTTCTTAATCCATTCCACCAATGGCATTCTCGACATCTGGATTTCCGTCCAGCTGCTGATGCCACGACTCTGAATTGAGAGGATGCGTTCTGCTTTGATCTGTTCAGCAATAGCCATCGTCTCCTTGTTTTTCTCCTTGTCGGCAACGGATGTTTCAGGAATGAGATAAAGTTTGAGATACTCGTACTTGCGCACACCTTTATAATATACGTCAAGATACAGACTTTTGTTACCATTGTTCAATGGTTTCGTACGGAGTCTCACTGGCTCCTTCTTTTTGATTTGTTTCTTTGGTCTTCCCATTTGTTTTTAATTTGTTTATTTGTTTCTATTTCTTTGTATATATTTTCTTTTCATTTCGCTGTGTATCAATACGTTAGGAAATCGTTGCAAATATACAACTTTTTCTGATTCCGAGAAACAAACGAGAAACAAAATTTGCTATAAAATGAGAAATTTAATGATTCTTAAGATAACAAATCTAAAACCCTTAATTACTCTTAAATGCCTGTCATTTAGTTACTTAGCTTACATATCTTTGCGCATCCTTTCTTTTGTTTTCCTCCTATTTACTTTCTACAGAGGAAGAAGCAGCCTTTGTCAAGTCTGTTATCAACGTCCAAAAGAATGCCGTTGAAGACGCTGAAACGTACATTTGTTCTTTACTCGGAATTGTACCTGAAACAAAAGTAAAGACCTCTGAGGCTGTTGAACAGCCAAAAGAATTGATAAATCCTAAGAATCCAAATATTATTGAAGGAATTGAAGGGTTAGCAGCCTTCTTGCATATCGGAAAGACAAAAGCAACAGAGTTATCGAAAAGCAAATTGTTTGCAGAACACAAAATTCGATTCAAAGCAGGTAGAGGCGTAAGATTCTATAAAGACAAATTGGATGAACTAATAAAAAACAATCCAAATGCACTTCAGGGAAGTTTAGAGAAAAATCCCTAAAATTCTTGTGTTTTATTGATATACATCAATCAAGCCTCAACAACGTACAGCATTGTAACTATCTCGGCTCTTTCAAAATTGGGTGATTGTTTGGGTGGTTATAGATAAAGAAATAAGCGTAATAGACTAATAGTCAATCTATTACGCTTTTCTTTCAGCGGAGAGAGGGGGATTCGAACCCCCGTTACGCTTTTGACGTAAACTCGCTTTCCAGGCGGGCGCCTTCAGCCACTCGGCCATCTCTCCTATTAAGTATAATGTACAAAACGAGGGCAATCCTCATTTGCGACTGCAAAGGTAATATTTTATCTTTAGAATGATATGGTTCGTTACAAATAATTAACAAATAAAAGTATTAAAATAGTATAAATATTGGACTCCAATACTATCTATCTGCCCAAAAAGATTTACTTTTGTAGGCAATCACTAATCAATACAACCATCATTTTAAAAATACACACCTATTTATCGTTATATTATGAAAAAAAGAATACATGCTTTCCTATTGATTTCGACCTTGCTTTCTCCTGTTATGGCTCAGATGATGTTTCAGCATCCATGGCAAGGAAAGAGAGTTGCTTACTTTGGTGATTCCATAACCGATCCTCGTAATAATGCATCGAAGAATAAGTACTGGTCTCTGCTGCAGCAATGGCTTGACATAACACCTTATGTATATGCTGTGAGTGGCAGACAATGGAATGATATTCCGCGTCAGGCTGAAAAACTGATGGCGGAGCATAAGGATTCCGTTGATGCAATTCTTATCTTCATCGGTACTAATGACTATAACAACGGTGTTCCTATCGGACAATGGTATGATGAGAAGGATGAAGAGGTTATGTATGGGCATGGTAAGCCAAAGGCTATGACAATGCGCAAACGTCAGTATCTCTGCATGACGAATGATACATACAAGGGACGTATAAACATAGCTCTCGATAAAGTGAAGAGCATGTATCCTGATAAACAGATAGTATTACTGACGCCTATTCATCGTGCTGGCTTCTATTATAAGGAAGATAACTGGCAATGTACAGAGGATTATACCAACCGTATTGGCATCTATATGAAGGAATATATCGATGCTGTGAAAGAGGCTGGTAATGTGTGGGCAGTTCCTGTCATTGACCTTAACGCAATCTCGGGGTTATATCCTATGAAGGATGAATATACTAAGTATTTCAATAATGCAGAAACAGATAGGCTTCATCCTAATGACCTTGGGCATGAGCGTATGGCTAAGACGTTGATGTATCAGTTGCTTACTCTTCCAGTTTATTGATTATAGATCATTTTCCTTTTCGCGTAATTCCTTCTTATATCCAGCCTCTCTTACCTCGTATCTTCTGTAAATTACGAGGCAAGCGAGTATTCCATATACTATGACATGAATCCAGAGGGCACGTATCTCAGGAGCAATATCTCCGATACGTGCTCCCATACTGCTCATCCTTACGAAACCACGGATGGCAAATGTGGAAGGGATGATGTCGGAGACACCCTGCCAGAATCCAGGAACGTTGCTCTCAGGCCATGACATTCCTGAAAGGAAGAGGAACGGAATGGAGGTGAACACAACGAGGAGTATTACGTTCTCGCGATAGCGCACAAGGTCGATGAGTGTCTGTGCAAAGAATGTGCAAGCCAAGAGGTATGGTATGGCAAGCAAGAGAAGGTCTTTGCCATGCACGAGAGATACGAAACCGAAGAAATGAGGCACTGCCAATGTAACGTATGCGAACATTAATCCGAATATTAGCATATAGGCAATGGTCTTTCCAATAAGTTTGGAAACAACGTAATCGCCTCTAAGTGATGGAAATCCTTTCTCGCGGTCAGAGCCAGATACCAGTCCTACGGCAAGCATCATTGCCTGCTGGATAATGAGTACCAGGACGCAAGGGATTATGAAGTTGCCATATCCACCTGTAGTGTTGAACAATGGTACTTCCTCATAGTCAAGCGGTTTTGCTGATATTTCTGCTTCGCGCGAAGTGTAATGCCCCTGAAGCTTGGCTTGTATCTCTGAGCCCATCATCATGGAAACGGCTGTAGCTGTCTGGAATATCGCCTTGTATGTAAGCATATAGCTCATGTCGCAATATACGCTGACGTGAGTTTGCTCCAGTCTTCCTGTCTTGATGGCAAAGTCTTCTGGGAAATAAAGGAATCCGTATATCTCTCCATGTCCTATAGCATCCTTTGCTTCATTGATGCTTGAACAATACAATGCAACGCTTACATCTGGTGAAGCATCCATCTTCTGAGTGAACTCTCGGCTCATAGCAGAGTGGCTGTTATCGACAATGGCAATAGGCACCTCGCGTACCACCTCATTATTGTATATCCAGGAATATATGAGAGGGTAGGCAAGTGGCAGGATGACGCAAAACAAAATGGCACCTTTATCTTTCAAGATGCGTTTCGTTTCCTGTAACCATGCGTCGCAGATGCGTTGTATGAAATTGTATATGTACATGTCTTGTAACTACTGCATATAAGTATAAGTTCGCAAAGCCTTTCCTATTCTCTTGACTAATAGCCATGGTAGCATAGAGAATAGTAGCAACATTGCTATGTGCCCCCATACGTATGAGAGAGGGAAACTATTGAAAATGCAAATTTGGTATATTATATAATAATGTCGTAGAGGGAATAGCCATGCAAGTAGTTGCAGAGGACCATCCATTGCAAACACAGGGAATGCTGAGCCTACCATAGAGAAACTGAGCACAGCCCATAGTGAGCAGATACTCATGGCAAGGCGAAGCGATGGCATTAACCCAAATATGAGGAGTGAAAATCCTTGTGATGCTATCACGCTGAGGAATGCCAAGAGCAATAATGTGCCTTTTCCTCCAGGAGCGGGGAAGTGTATTATGCCATACATGTATGTCATAGCGATACTCATTACCAGAAGGAAGATGAGTGTCTGAGGCAACAGTTTGCCTATTATGGCGCAGAATGTGGAATTGTCTGCCGTTTCAATCAGTTCTTTCGATGTGCCGAATTTTATCTCTGTGCCAAAGGAATAAGGAGTCATCAGGAAGATGAAGAGCATCAGGCATCCTGGAACAAGCATCGAACTCAGGTAGATGTTATAGTTCATCCATGGGTTTCCTATGGTGTGGGCATCTACTGCTATGGGTTGCAACATAGCCATTATCTGCTGCGGGGTGAATCCCTTTGCCTGCATCGTAGCTTGTCCTACGGCAGCCGAGCCAAGAGTACACATCGTCTTCAGGTCTTTGAAAAGGAGTGAACCTGCTGTGATGGATGTGTTGGAGTAATAGAAAGACACCTTTGGCTGTCGTGAAGCAAGAAGGTCATCCGTGGTATTCTTTGGGAAATACATGAATGCATAAATCTCGCCTCGCTGTACTGCCTGACGAGCTTCATCAACGGTGGTATAGTGTGCCACCACCTTTGACGACTGGAAAGAGTCAAGGGTGCGAGTCAGTTTGCGAGTCGTCGACGTGTTGTCTTGATCCACAATGCCTACGGGCATCTTTGTTGGCTGTCCTTCATTCATCAGCGTAGTGAAGAATGCCGCCACGAGAAGAGGGAAGAATATCATGCACACCAGATATATCGGGTGCTTGAGCATGATGAGACATTCACGTCGCGCAACTCTAAGAATTGCTTTTATTGAGTGCATTATATTATATGCAAGTTATACTTGTTTTTTATTTCCACACGAGAGACATGCCAGGGCGGAGTCCCTCAAACTTCTCTGCAGGACGAGCCTTTACCTCAAATGTCTTGAGATCATACTGACCATTTGACTTTGTTGCCTTCCATGTGGCGTAACTGCCCTGATCCTTAAGACTGCTTACCTTCATCGTGATATCCTTATTGAAGGCAGGAACGAATGCTGTGAAAGTGTCGCCAACCTTAAGTCCTGCGAGTTGATCCTCGCGAACATTGAAAGTTCCCCACATATCACTCATGATGGATATCGTCATTATTGGACTGCCAGTGCCGATGAGTTCACCTACCTTTGGATAGATATTGCTTACCTCACCCTCCATCTGGGCTGTCTGAACTGTCTCGCGGATATAGGAAGAAACCTCCTGAACGGCACCTCTTGCGCGATTCACCTGTGCGAGAGCAGCACGCTTCTCCTCGCTACGGGCACCGTTTTGAGCCATGTCATACTGACTCTTTGCGGCTTTCTCCTGTGCCTCAAGAGCCTTATAGGAAGCATAAGCCTCGTCGCGCTTCTGCTCGCTGAGCACACCTTCATCAAAGAGACGCTGCACTCTCTCGTATGACTTTTTGGCAATCTCGAGTCCTGCCTTAGCCTGCTGCCATACCTCGAAAGCACCCTTTATCATCTCCTGACGAGCACCAGCCTGAGCCATGTCGCTCATTGCAGTAGCGGCACTCTCGGCACTTTCTGCCTGCAGTTTCTTTGCCTCCACCTCAGGGCTGTCAAGGATGACAAGTGTATCGCCCACGTGTACGTAGTCGCCCTCCTTTACTCTTATCTCAAGGATACGACCTGGCACCTTGCTTGATACTCTATATTCGGTGACATCAACCTGTCCCTGGATGATTTCCTTCTCGTTGCCGATGGTGAAATAACCAATGATGCCTACCAGTAATACTACAGTGGCAAAAGCTGCTACTGCTATCAATATACTTCTATGTTGTGACTTGTCTGACATAATCGTTATTTATTGTAAGTTTTACGTTGTATGTTGTAAGTTTTACGTTGGGTGTTGTATGTTGTAACTTTATAATTGAATATTGTCAATTGTCAATCGTACATCGTTATCTTATTCCCAATGCTTTCTTCATTCCTGCTTCGCTGAGCCTTACGCCTATCTCGGCATCAATCTTCTGTGTCTTTGCCTGAAGCCATGCTGTCTGCGCTGCCATTACTTCGGAGATTTGCATCACACCTTCGGAGAAACCGAGGTTGGCGCATCGCAGGTTTTCTTCAGCTCGCTTTATGTTTTTCTCTGCTGTGATGAGTTTCTTGCGAGCTTCGTTGAGTTTGTAGTCATTCTGACTTACCTGAAGTTCTATAAGTTCCTTTGCCTCGTCATATTCCATACGTGCCATGTCGGTAGCAACCTTCGTCGCACGTACCTTATACATATTGTCGCCCCAGTCAAAGACAGGGATGCGAACAAGGAGACCGATATTCCACATGCCTGAGAATTTCTTTTCAAAACCATTGTAGAGATTAGGATTGCTAAGCATATAGCCACCTGTTATGGCTACCTGTGGCAATATCCCGGCACGAGTGAGTTTCGTTGCCTGTTCTGTTAATGCCACAGCATCCTCCAGCATCTGAAGTTCTGGACGATTAGCAACGGCAATGCTATGGTCGTAGGTCTTATCGATGTTTACGGATACAAGTCCATCAACGTTGTTCTCATCGGTCAGTATCACCTCGCTGGTGAGAGGCATACCGCAGAGTTGGCAGAGGAGCATCCTTGACAGAGCAAGTCCATTGTCCACCTCCGTCTTTGTCATCTCAGCCTCGTTGAGGGCAACGTCCACCTTCAGGCCATCAGCACGAGTGGCAACGCCGTTCTCAATCATCTTGTGTACATCGCTGTTGAGCTTACCCACCAATTCTACAAAGCTATCTGCGAGTCTCTGCTTCTGCTTCAGCGAGACAACGAGCCAGTATGTTTTGTCTATGTCATAGAGTATGTTTTGCTCTGATGCATCAATCTGAGTTGCGGCTATCTTCTCTGCTATGTCCGCCATACGATTGCCTGCTGTGATTGCACCACCCATGAAGACAGGTTGGTTTATCATCACACTTCCTGCGATGATGCTTCGGGTGTCGGTACGGAAGGCATCGCGGATTTTAGAACCGAGAGCATTGCCTGCACCGGCCAGTTCGCCGCCTATCTTCTGCGCCATCTGTTTAAGTCCATCTGCCACTGGGTGCTCTATGATTCCGCCAGCTTCCAATTTATTTATTGCATTGGTGAGGTCAGTACCGATAGGTCCCATTATATTGGAACCGAGATTGCCCAGAACCGATTTTTGGTCATTGTTGAGAATGGATATCTCCTTGCTTGTGAGGAACCATCCACCTGCAATATCTACGTGAGGCAGATATTTTGTTCGTGCAGCCTTCCTTACATTCTCCGCCACCTTCAGTTTCGCACGCGAGATGCTCAACTGCTTATTGTTGCGCAATGCCATCGCGCGACAAGAATCGAGTGACAGCGTTTGTGCGTCAATAGGGAGCATGGCGCAAAGTGTCAGTATGCACAATGCGGTTATTTTCTTCATTAGTTATATTGTTTTTAAGTGTGGGATTAGAGTAACTCCTATTCCCATCTTGTTTATTTCAATGCAAAAGTTCTTGATCCAATCATCTGTCCATCACAGAAGATGGATACACTATAGTTTCCGGCAGGCAAAGCCTCCTGTACGTTCCAATACAATGTGACAGGAGTATCCTGCCCACCATATTCCACCTGCTTCTTCATAGAATACTGGATGTTACGGTTCTCATAGGAGAAACTACCTGCAGAGAGAGCGGAACCGTTTGGAGTGTTGATGCGAACATAAACGGTCTTTACTCCGCTTTGTGCGGTTACGTTCTTTGCGATATGGAAGTCAACGCGTAGCTGCTTTGTCTTGCTGAGCTTCTTCTCAGCCTTTCCCTTTTTGTCGAGCATGGAGAGATTGATTCCTGTAGCGTCAAGCTGTGCAGCGATGGCAACCTTCTCCGACAGCGATGCCTTCTCTGTGTTGAGGCCTTCTATCTGGCGGTTAGATGCTTCGAGGTCAGCTTTTACACGGGTGTTCTCAGCTGTGAGGTGCTCATTGAGACGGTTGAGTGAGTCAATCTGAATGACATACTGACGAAGTACGGCGCGAACTTCTGCCAACTCCTTCTTCAGACGGGTAATCTCACGGGCATCAGCAGACTTCGTTGCCTGCAATTCCTTGAGCAACTGCTGAGTGCGGAGCTGTTCCTGGGTAAGCTGACTGATGATAGAGTCATTGCTTATCTTTGTCATCATTTCGCTGTATTGGTTTGCAAACTGCTGATACTCATTCTCCATCTCCTTCTTGTCAAGTTCTGCAAGTTCGAGCATCTCGGCATTTGCCTTTTTCTCCTCGTTGAGAGTGAGTACGAGATATGCCATTCCGCCAATAAGCAAAACGAGCAAAATGAGTAATGGTATGATAATCTTATTCTTCATAATCTATTTGTAATGTTATAAAAAACCATGCAAATTTACTCAAATTTAGTCAATTGTCAAAAAATAATACCCTATAAAAGTATTGTGAGTTTGTATTTTTTATTGTTTTACGGAAGAAAAGATACTTTTATGCGAAGATTTTTATACAATATTTGATATTTTAACAGAAAAAAGTAATATCCATATTATTGTTGTATTGATTATTTTTATTACCTTTGCACTCGAAAATAAGGAATAAACGAACAAAAAGAACGAAATTATGAAAAAGTTTTTAACTCTTATCTTAATGTCAGTATTGGCATTTTCAACTGCTTTTGCACAGGCAGACAAAGTGTGTGGCAACTACACAGCTGAGAGAAACGGCGTAAAGTCGAAGGTGAAGGTATTCAAGCACGGCGATGGTTATCGTGCACAGGTTACCTGGGTAGATAATCTAAAGATGGCAGATGGCAGTTTGCGTCTCGACGTGAAGAATCCTGATCCTGCAAAGCGTAAGGTTCGCGCCGACCAGATTGTGCTCATCGACAAGGTCGTATATAAGGCAAAGGATAATGAATGGGCAGGTGGCAAGATTTATGATCCCACAAGCGGAAAGACTTATACGGTGACTCTTTATTTCAAGGATGAGAAGACGCTCACCGTTAAAGGTTCTATAGGTCCATTCTTCCAGCGTATGTATTGGACGAGAGAGAAATAAAAAGTTGAAAGAATGAAAAAATAAAAGAGTGAAAAGAGGTTGGCGCATTATGAGGGAATCCCTTAGGGCGCCAGCCTCTTTTTATCTTTTCACTCTTTCACTTCTTCACTCTTTATCCAAGTTTCCTTCCCACAGATATTTCCTTGTCTCGCTGACGATGACGCTGCTGAGGAAGATGAGAGAGAGGAGGTTAGGGATTGCCATCAGGGCATTGAACATATCGGCGAGGTTCCATACGAGGTCGAGACTTATTACGGAACCGAGATAGACGGTGACGAGGAATATCATACGATAGGTGTTTATCGTCATCGTGACACCTTCGCCGAGCTGCTCGGAACTCATTCCCTGCACATTGATGCCCTTCTTTCTCGCTATCTTTCTTGCCACCTTATTGGCAATGTATTCCACGGCACGTTCGCCATAATAGCTCCAGCCGAGAATGGTGGAGAATGAGAAGGTCAGGCAACCGAAGGTGAGCAATGGGGCTCCTATGTATGGAATCTTTGAGAATGCCATTTTTGTAAGCACTCCACCGTCAGATATGTTGATGTCGGGGTAGGCGAGAATGGAAGAGACTATCACGACACCAGTCATTGCACATATTACTACCGTGTCCCAGAATGTGCCGGAAGATGATACAAGTGCCTGACGTACAGAGTTTCTCGTCTGTGCTGCCGCTGCTACGATAGGGGCGCTACCGAGACCTGACTCGTTGGAGAAGAGTCCGCGGGCTATACCATATCTCATCGCAATGATGATGGATGAGCCAACCATTCCGCCTCCTGCTGCTTCAGGGTTGAAGGCTGATGCTACGATGAGCTTTAGGGCAGGCCATACGAAGGATGAGTTGATGATGAGGATGACAATGCATCCAATGACATAAAGTGCCGCCATAAATGGAACGAGCATCTCGCAGGCTCTCGCTATGCTCTTCACTCCTCCCATGATAACTGCTGTGGCGAAGATGGTCACTATACCACCTACGATAACAGGAGAGAAACCGTAAGTCTCTGCACTCAAGGTAGATATAGCATTTGCCTGCACCGTAGAGCCGATGCCGAAGGTGGCAATGGCGGTGAAGACGGCAAAGGCAATGGCGAGTGCCTTCCAGATGTGGCGCATTATGCCTGTAGCATTATTTGCAAGACCATATTCCAGGGCATACATCGGACCTCCGAGAGTCTTGCCTCCCTTCGTATGTATCCTATATTTTATGGCAAGGAGACCTTCACCGTATTTCGTTGCGATACCGAGAACACCGGTGAGCCAGCACCACATTACGGCACCAGGGCCGCCCAATGCCACGGCTGTGCCAACGCCTACGATGTTTCCCGTACCGATAGTGGCAGCGAGGGCTGTGGCGAGAGCGCCAAACTGACTGACGTCTCCTTTCGCTCCCTTGTCGCGCTTCACGGATAACTTGATGGCTGTGAATATCTTGCGCTGTGGGAAACGCAGACGGATTGTGAGGAATAGGTGTGTGCCGATGAGGAGGATTATCATTGGCCATCCCCATAGTGCACTACTGATTTCTGATATTATTTCCTGAAACTGATACATAATTTCTTTGGTTCTGCAATAGGTTGTAACATACGTTGCATCTGTTCTTTTGCGTTAACTCTCGCCTTGTCCATGTTCTCTGTTGTGAGGCAACGCTTGAGCATACGCTGGCGGGCACGGTCATACATATCCTTACGGTCCTTGTTAGCCCATTTCCCTGACTCGAAGAAGCTCTTTGTCCTTGCCTCGTCGATGAAGTTATTGTCGAGAAGACGAATCTCAGGCACCGTGACTACGATGCTGTCCTTCTCGTCGCGTATCCATTCGTCAGTGCAAGTGCTGAAGTCGATGCCGAGGCGAAGGGTGCCATAGTATATTCTCACCAGCTCATCGTTGGAGAAGAATCCCTTCCTGATGGTATCTATCAGTTCCTCATCGCTTATGGAGAGGAACTCCCATTGTCCTATGGATTGCATCTTATCCACCATCGTAGGTGTCACGTCTATGGTCTGGTCAACGCCGAAGACGATTTTGTCATCCTTCACCTTCGAACCGAACCACACAATAGCTCCGATGAGTGCCAGGATGGCAATGGCAACGATGGTCACCGTCATCTTGTTGATGCCGTTATTCAGTCTTTCTAAGTATCGTATTATGTTTGCCATTTTCCCTGAATGTTATGGTGATGTCACTTTCCTTGAATCCCATCATTTCTATGATAGGTATGAGCTGTCGTGCTGCACTTTCCCTCGCCATGGCCTCTATGCCAAGACTCGGAATGTCCTTCTGTATTGCTTCCCGTCCCTGCCTTTCGTAGTTCTGCAGTTCTTCGTCGCTGAAGTTACGTCGGGTAAGTGCCACATATTGCTTCACCCCATCATGGTCTATGTGTGTTTCCGTGATGTTTGTAATAGGGTGGGGGAGCACTATCTCAATCTTGTCGCCATGGCGAATGATGTCCTCTTTAGATATCTTCGAAAGGTCGATGCTCGCCTTTAGTGTGGCATACATAGGTATTGCTACCTTTCTCTTTCCTGCTGGCAGATTGATGGAGATGTCTTTTCCGAGGAATTTTCCCGAAAGTTTCATCTCGTCATCATGGGTTATTATCTTATGCACAACGACTTCGGCAGTATGAAGACGCGAGCATTGCTGTATCTGTGTCACCATCATCGGGATGGTGTCAATAGGCTCAGGAGCGTTTTCCTGAGATGTTTCCTTCCAGGAGCAAGCCCTGAATACAATGCCTGCGATGAGCAAAATGAGTATGCTCACCACGCATATAATATATATAAGGTGTGATTTCTTCATACGGAAGCGATTATTTTGTGGCAAAGTTAGCAAAAAAATGTCAAATAGTTAGCGTTTTGTATAATTTTTTGTGATAGTATTAAACTTTGTGATAAAATGAAAGTCAAAAAGTCAGTTAATCTAATTATTAAAACAAATCTAAAAAGAAGAAAAAGTTATGAAGAAGTTTATTTTATCTTTGGTTGCCCTCGTGGCATTCTCAATGACATCAATGGCTCAGGGTTTCAATGGTCAGCGTGGTCAGCGTATGGATCGTACAGAAATGATTAAGCGTCGCACTCAGCAGATGGTTGAGAAGTATGGTCTTAATGATGAGCAGGCAGCTGCACTTCAGGCTCTCAATGAGAAGACAACTCCTGAGATGGGTGGCAACAGAAATGGCGGTCCTCGTCCAGAGCGAAACGATAGTGTTCAGCCTCGTCAGCGTCGCAACAATGGCAACGTAGAGCGTGGTCAGCGTAATGGAAACCGCGAAGAGCGTGGTGGAAATATGAATCGTGGCGGTCAGCGTGGCGGCATGGGCTTCGGCGGTCGTAACATGGAGGAGTACAACAACGAGCTCCAGAAGATTATGACTCCTGAGCAGTATCAGAAATATACCGATGATATGAAGCAGATGCGTGAGCGCTTCGGTCAGGGAAGAAGAAATAATTGAATATGAACCTCTCCTAACTACGTCTATACAAGTGAAAACCGGCATGAGTCATTTGTGGTGACTCATGCCGGTTTAATATTTCTGTTTGCCAAACGTCTAATTCTTCAGTTTCACTCTACTGATTACTGCTGGGGGTGGTAAATGTCTTAACATCGCCATAGATTATTGTGCAGTCCTCATCGCTGCTGTATGTGTATTTGGCAAAAGCACGGTAATAGTAGGTCGTGTTGGGTTTCAGGTTGAAGCATTGGGCCATTCCAGTGCCATCGGGCGTGTAATGTACTTGGGGCGCATCCTGAGGGGTTGGCTCTTGGTTTACCGCCGAGTAGCAGATTCCTACTCCCAGAGATTTTGTTGCTACGTTGATACCCTTCACGGAAAAAGGTAGTTTTAGCCCCTCCAAGGTAATCTCTGATGGTGCATCGCCAGTAATCACCTCGGCTTGCATAGGAGGCACGTCGAATGAGAGAATTTTGCCGAGATAGCAGTTCTCGCGCCTTACATTCAAGTCATCGCTGTTGTGTATATAGGCCATATAGTAATAGCGAGTACCAAAACGCAGTCTATTGTAGGTGACGTGACCTTTGCCGTCAGCTGTCATCTCGCATTGGTTCATACGGTAGTCACGCCATAAGTCAAATTCCTGTGTGGTATCGCAGTAGATGTGATAGTCGAACCTATTGCTATATTCTGGTGCAATGTTCATCTTCGCCTCAAGCGTCACCTGGTTCGTGGTAGGTTGTTCGACCAAAGGCTGCGTCTCGGCCAGTCTCTCTTCGTCAATCTCCACCTTAAACGTGATAGGTTCCGACTCGTAAAATTCCCCCTTGTCTTTGCTGTCATATAAAGCAGTCACCGAGGACACGTAACTGCACGTGGTGTGATTGCGAAGGGCATAGATGTTCATGTCGAAGCTTGGTCCTTCCTTGCTGATATCCCTTGCGAAGGTGCTAAATCCTGAGTTCAACCCCACGAATTTGACGTTTTGCTGGAAGTATTTGCCGGTGAGTCCCTTGGGGAGTTTGGATAGATCTACGCGTGTCGTGATTGTGATGTAAGGCTCTGTGACGACCGAAGGAATGGGATTGGTGATGAAGAGTTCCTTGCAAATTTGGTTTCTGTCAACCTCTGTAAGCTCGTCCGACTCATTACGGCAAGAGACGAATATCAGCAGCATGGCTATTGCGATGATTGTCTTATTCATCTTGTTGTGTTGTTTTTAGGATTCTTATTACTGGTTAATAATTTCTATTACGTTGCAAATTTACAAATAATCTATAATATAACGGCATAAATCTTAATGCTTTTCTTCTTTGAGGTGTGATATTAACATTTATTGGTTTGTTGGAGCGTCATTTTCCTATTGTATCTCACTATCTAAAACTTTAAAACCCGTAAAGCAATGCTTTACACCTCCTAACTCAATGCTTTACGCATCGTGTTTGCCCCAAACTCATCTCCTGTTTCACCCAAACAGACATTGAGTTTGGGGCAAATATATTTAGAAGGCTTTCCGTCCGAAATCCAAACGAATTGACGTAGAACCGGAGAATTTTCTCTAAAGGTTACACGTTACATAAAATCTTTGTAATGTGCTGATTATATGCGTATTATCGTTGTGTAACGTCTCTCGAACGTTGCACAACGATGCATCACGATACACGCGAAAAACTTCGCCGCAAACAGAATATTATTCTGTCTCTTTCATCATGCATAGAACTTTCATCTTTATATAATTTCGTATCGCAGAAAAATCATCGTATCCAGCAAAGTGTATCCTCGTGCAACATCGTGAAACGTTGAGCGAACGTTACACGCATATATCATATTCTATGTCAACACTTTATAAAGATTTTGTGCAACGTGTAACGTTGCGAGAAAATTCTCCATTCCGTAGAAAGATGTCAGTTCTCCATTCGTTTGGTTTCCAGAAAATATTTGGAGCTATCCTTTTTAATCATTATAGAGGCCTGTATTTTGTTCTTTTTGATAAAAATATATTGTTTCACGATAAATTCTTTATGTTTTATTTGGAAGTTTAAATTCTTTGTATTACCTTTGCACCGAAATTAATTATCGTTTAACAATAAAAATAAAAAACAATGAAAAAGAAACTAAACATTTACTGCGTTTTGTTTATCCTTGCATTAATACTGGGTAACGGCCTGGATTTCGCTTTCTCTTTTAGTGATATGAAGCGTTTGTGTTCGGAAGGTATCGCTGAAGTTAAAGACAATATGGATAATGATAGATTTGAAAATTACAATGTAGTGGGTGTCACTTTTCATCCTAAGGTGTTCTTCGGCGACGCATGTAAAGATTCCGTTTATAATGAAATCACTAAAGAGAAGGAAGCTGTATACTATAGTAGCATTATGGTTCAGGTTCCAAAGGAGAAATCATCGTCTTCTATGGAGAATAATACGCTTAGTCTGATAGGTAGTATTATTGCTATCGTAGGTAATCTTGGGTTCTGGGTTATATTCTTCATAACTATTCGCTCCGTAAAAAGAGGGAATGTATTCCTTCTCTCTGTTTCTTCGTACCTGACAAAAGCTGCTATATTTCTGTTTGTCGCTTACGTTGGTGATTGGATGATATCATGGGGGGCTTACAACTATGCTAAGGAAATGGTTGAAATAGCCAATTACGAGATTGCTCCTGATTTCATATACAGTAGTTCAAAACTCTATATAGGCTTTGGTCTTCTGTTGCTAGCTCAGATTATCAAGCATGGCAAGGAGCTGAAGGATGAAAATGAATTAACTATATAAACTGCGAAATCATGAGTATCATAGTAAACGTAGATGTTATGATGGCAAAGCGCAAGATGTCATCACAGGAATTGGCTGAGAAGATAGGCATAACCCCTGCCAACCTCTCTGTTCTTAAAACAGGCAAGGCAAAGGCTGTTCGTTTCTCTACATTAGAAGCAATCTGCAAAGCCCTTGACTGTCAGCCAGGGGATGTTCTTGAGTATAGAGAAGATTAGTAGCAATTTTGTTTCCTATAATGAAATATGAAAGTCGAGGTAGATGCATTCTTCCTCGACTTTCGTTTGGAAATAAAAATATTGTTCACTCACTTAGAAACTTGCATGGAAGGTGAATCTCACACCGTGCTTGTTTGCTGTAGGGAGTTCGAGATAGTTTAGTCGGCGAACATATTCAACGTGAAGGAGGTTGAAGATGTTGTGGATGCCGGCACGGAACTCCATGTAAGGCTTATGGGGATTCATCAGGTAGCAACCTTCAGGGAATGCCATGAGAGTGCTGCTCTTCCAATTCTGTTCAAGCATAGGGTTGTTCTTGTCTGACAAACTACCCCAGAGCATCTTGAAACCGATAATCTCTCTCCACTTCAAATGCTTCAGGAGAGGGATCCTGTTGAAGATTTTTCCGTTCATATCCCAAGCAACATCGAGCGAAGCAAAGCGGTCGTTGATGAACTCCATGTTGTTGATGAGATTGAAAGTCTCCTTCATTATTATATAAGAAAGGTTTGACGCAGGAGAGATGAGCAAAGGATAAGGCACCTGCGACCATTGTGCGCCACCTTTAAGATGGCAATCCAACCTGCCCCACGACTTCACCCAGAACCTTTTGTAGATATGTGCCTCGGTGGCGTGATAGTTGTATTGTCCGCCAAGGAAGCCCTGGATGCCCATAGTGTGTATTATGTTAAACACCGGAGCCTCCTGATTTACAGGCAGGCGACGCTGCTTTGTGTTGATGAAGGAGCGACCAGGAGAATATTCCAGTTCGAGTCTTATCTCCGTTGTGCGAATCTTTCCGTTGTGGAGATTCTTCTCTCCACGGTCATAATAGTCATTCCAGATGCCACCCTTATAGTCAATACCATCGTTGATATATTCACTCAAAGGCTTGAAGAACAATCCACCTGTAGCCTCATTTTCCTCAAGACGCAGACTTGCCTTTGCGCTGAATCCCCAATCCTCCTCACGCTCGAAGGTGAGACGCTGACGCTTGTAGAACATCATGCTCTGCGACTTACTCCATTTCAAGGCATTGAAAATGTTGTCCTTATCCGTGTCGGCGAACTTATCCGAAGGGAAGCAGATGTCACTTGAAGAAGTGAACGAAATACTTCTTCTTGGGAACTCGCGAGGCAGATACCTTTTCTCGTTGAAGGAATAGGTTATGCTACCCTCATAGTAGGTTTTCTTTGTGTTGAAACCGCGAGCGATGTAGCCACCAAGGAACAGGTGCTTATTGAAGTTCGCCGTTGTCTGTCCCGATATTCTCATACGGAAACCATCGATAGTGTTAGCCGAAATGATAGTGTTGATAGGACCAAAGTCGAACTTGCTTGGCTTCCCACTCGTGCTTGTCTCAACGAAATTCTCTATCAAAGCCTTAGCACCGAGTATTATCCAGTTGAATCCCTTGATGCTCTTTATGCCATCGATGAATTTGTTCATTCCATCCTCCGACTGCGTAAGGCTCACCTTGCGATATTGATTCCAGAACGAGACATCCTGCATCTCGGCGTAAGGGTCCTTCCTCTCTTTCGCCTTTCCGTGGAATTCCTTATGCTTTATCTCTTCAAAACTATAGTCGCTCCTTGTGGATGTTCGGGCAACGAGGAAGTTTCCGAAAGACTTCAGGATGCTCATTTCCAGCACCATATCATTGTTTGTCAGCACCCATTCACCATCTTCCATTCGTGAATACTGCTGCTCTATCTGCATGTTGTCCACGAAATTGATGTCGCTGCGCTTTGGTATGGTGAGCGAAACCTTCTTCACATGCAGGGTGGAATCCTTCATTATGAACAGTTCGCCACGGAAACCGAAGTCCTGCTGATTGTTAGGCAGGAAGGTAAGATGATAGCAAGAGTCATTGTCCACCTTCAAAGTGTCAACGATATAGTAGCGATAGAAGGAAATGGCATCCTTGCCTATAGGCGACGTGAACTGCTGACGAAGAAGTCGGACATAGTCATCATAGATGTCCACCTCGGTGAAGGCATCGTTGGTAAGTTGCTTGACGATGTCGCCTGTCTCGAAGAGGTCGTTGATACCTTCTGAACGGTCACCTATTATTATCTGTTTCTCATCCTTCGGATCTTTACGGTATATCTTCTTCGTCACCTTCTCATTCATTATGATAGGCAGGATGAGCTTGTTGTTCAGAGGACTGAACTCCACCTGATTCTTCAGCCATTGCTTCTTGCTATAGAATCCCGAGTCAAGGTCTTCAGGCTTGATGTCGTTGATGGAGAGAGTCAGTTTCTCATAGTTTGTATATTGATAGAAGTCCTTGTTCTCCAGTTTGTTCTGCTTCTTGGCTGCTATCACGCGCTTCATAAGTTCCACGGCAGGGTTGTCCTTGCGTGAATACTTAGCCTTCTTCGACTTCACCACCACCTCAGAGAGCTTGGTATCTTCTGCTTTCAGTTCAATGTTGATGTTGTTAGGCGTGTTAGGCGTGATGGAAACAGTCTTCGACTCATAGCCTACAGCCGAGAACGTGAGTTTCCATCCATCGTGTCTCTCTATCGTATAAATGCCAAATTCGCTTCCTGATACAGCGATGTGCTTTCCCTTATATGATGCACTGGCAAAGGGAATGCCCTTCTTTGTCTCGGCATCTATTATGTAGCCAACAAGCTGTGCATTGATGTTTTGCACCAATACAAGCAGCAAGGTTATTATAAATAATGTTCTCTTCAAATGATGTTATTCTGAATATTAGGCGGGGCTTTAATCCAACTCCTCATCAGCCTCGTATCCTCCCATCTCGCGAATGGCATTCTTCAGCATGGTGTATTGCTGATAGAGATGGTTTACAGCCTCCTCGCCCTGGGTGTAGTCATGCATAGGAGCCTTGAGATAGAACGACAGGAAGCGCTGAATGCCATAGCGACCAGCACGGGCAGCGAGGTCGGAGAGCAAACAGAGGTCGAGACACAGAGGAGCGGCAAGGATGGAGTCGCGGCAGAGGAAGTTGATTTTTATCTGCATAGGATAGCCCATCCAACCGAAGATGTCGATGTTATCCCATCCCTCTTTGTTGTCGTTGCGAGGTGGGTAATAGTTTATGCGTACCTTGTGATAGTAGTCTGTATAGAGGTCAGGCTGTGCCTCTGGCTTGAGGATTGTCTCGAGTGTAGAGAGTTTTGATACCTCCTTTGTGCGGAAATTGGCAGGTTCGTCGAGCACGAGACCGTCTCTGTTGCCGAGAATATTTGTTGAGAACCATCCCGAAAGACCAAGGCAACGAGTGCCGATGATAGGGGAGAAGCCCGACTTTACGAGAGTCTGACCAGTCTTGAAGTCCTTACCAGCGATAGGAAGCTTCGTCTTTTCTGCCATCTCCCACATTGCAGGGATATCAACAGTTGTGTTAGGAGCACCCATGATGAATGGAGCACCCTCGGCAAGAGCAGCGTAGGCATAGCACATGGAAGGTGCAATGTTCTCGCAATCGTTTGCCTTCATGGCTGCCTCAAGATGCTCGAGAGTGTCGTGTACCTCCATATTCACAGGCACATACACCTCTGTAGATGCAGCCCAGAGTACTACGATGCGGGCACAGTCATTAGCTTCCTTGAAGTTCCTAATGTCTTCACGAAGTGCCTCAACCATCTCCCAACGAGTCTTGCAATCCTTCACATTGTCACCATCAAGGCGCTTTGCGAAGTTCTTGTCGAAGGCTGCCTTCATAGGAACAATCTTCTCCAGTTCGTCCTGAACAGGAAAGATGTCCTTTTCTTTCAGCACCTCACAGTACATGGCACTCTGGAAGGCATTCTGAGGATATACATCCCAAGTGCCGAAGACGATGTCCTTAAGGTCTGTGATAGGTACTATTTCGTTGTAAGGAAGATATTTTGCGTCAGCACCACGGCCTACTCGCATCTTGTCGTATTGCGTCATTGAGCCTACAGGCTTTGCAAGTCCCTTGCGTGCCATGAGCACACCTGTCATAAAAGTCGTGGCAACGGCACCGTTACCAACCACCATTATACCGAGTTTCCCTTCTGCAGGCTTAACGTTTGATTGCATCATTTGGTAAGTTTTTCTTTTATGGTTTGAAAAAAGATAGTGTCTTTGATTAGCAAGTATGCTGACTTGCTTTCAAAAAACGATGCAAAGATACGAAAACTTTTCCGTGCTATAGTGTTTCTTGTAAAGAAAAATCGCTTTTTTATTAATTTTTTACCAAATCAGCGTCACTTTATTATATTTACGATGCTATCGAATGTCTTTTTCATCACTTTGATGTGACTAATCATCTTTTCAAAGATGGCGATGCCGATAATAGCTGTTAGCACCCCAAGAATGACGTCAATGGTGTAATGATGTGCACTATAAACGGCGGAAAAACAGATGCCTATGGTTACGATAAACGTAAAAATCTTCCAGAAAAGATTGCCTTTCACTTTCATAGCATAGGCAAAAGCCACCACATTATAGGCAGAGTGGAGACTTGGCACGGCTGCAAACACATTGGCATTGTTGCAATAATATCCGTGGAAGAAACCAATCCCCACGAGCTTATCGAAGTTGGCAAAGCCAGCTTCGCTGCCAGGAGTGTTGAAGATAGGTTCGAAACCATACTTCATAACATACCAAGGTGGTGATGCAGGATGGATGTAATAGCCGCAGAAACCGATTAGATTCACCATTAGGAAGGCACAGGAAAGTCGCAGAGCGAGCTCCTGATGTCCTTGGAAATAAAGTATTAAAGTGTATATCACAGGCACAGGCACCCAGCAAAGGTAGAATAAACCGCTGAGGATGTCAAGTATAGCCCAATGATTATCGCGGAAATATTCCTGAAGAGTAACTCTCGTTCCGTTGTTTAACGTGACTCCAAACAGTTCTTTCTCAAGGTTATAGATGCCCTCAATGTCTATCTCCCCGAAGAGATAGTTGGGCCAAAGACCTAAGAGAAAATAGATAATGCCAAAGAGGGCAAAGGGAGTCAGTATGATGATGCAGCCTAAAACTTTACGATAATTCATAATACTTCATTACTAATTATGTCCTCCCCTGTAGGGGGAGTTGGAGGGGGCTATGGGTGGAGCTCTTTTTTAACGTGAATAATCCTATGGAAAGCTGTGATATTTGCAAACAAGGCTATGATACCTTGTGAGATGTAGAGGCACCATATCTCGGAGAAGATGCCGCAGAGAATCATTCCTGCTATTGTCACAACCACTCGCTCGGGGCGCTGCATAAGTCCTACCTTGCATTCTATATCGAGACCTTCTGCCCTTGCCCTCACATAGCTCACCATTATGCTGCCTATTAATGAAAGGAATGTCACCACAGCGCCCCAATGCAGGCCTGCTCCCATAAACCAGAAGGCAAGACCTGAGAGCGTGAGTAGTTCGCAATAGCGGTCGAGAACGGAGTCATAGAATGCCCCGAAGGTGGTGCACATATTAGCTGTTCGCGCCATATATCCATCCACCATATCCATAATGGAAGATATGATGATGACAACTCCAGCCCATCCCACCATGGCATAGTTCGGTTCGCTATCATTTATGGCAGAGTAAACCAGCATACCAGTTCCTATGGCATTGCCAAGCATACCGAGAGTTGTCACCACGTTTGGCGTGATGCCTATCTTTACCGCAGCCCTTACTCCTGGGTCAATAACCTTATATACAAGTTGTTGTATCGCGTTTCTTATTGTTGAGTACATGTTTGTTTGCGTAATTTGATTAATTCTTTTCAGCCTTCATACATTCTAAGCACCTCCCTTTAGGGGAGGAAGGGTGGGGCTTTTTAAACACATAGTATTTCTGCATCGTGTAGTTCCAGCAAATGGCAACGCTGACTGCGACGAGTGCTTTGCATACCATCACCACCATAACACTATCCTCTGCCCACGGATGGCATAGCCTTACGGCATAATCCGTGCCGAATGAATTCAGGACTGCGGAGCCTATCCACACCTGCAGATATCGCCACGCAATGGAGCGCTTCTTGCGTTTGGCGTTGGGGAAAGTCCATCGGTAGTTGATGAGGCAATTGACGCTTCCCCCTACGACTGCGCCCAATGCCGTACTTCCAAGCACATAGCCAGACAGCTTGAAGGCAATGGCAGTGGTGAGGAAATCCAATGCCGTAGCAACTATTGCGGACACCTGTGCCTTGCAGAACTCTTTAACTCCCTTCCTATGCATATCCGACGATGACTAAATGAATAATCTTCAATAAGATACCTCCATATACTCCTGCCAGGATATCATCGAGCATTACGCCCCATCCTCCGTGTATGTTCTTGTCTAACCACCTGCATCCCAATGGTTTCGTGATATCCATTATGCGAAATAGGAGTAGGGCAAGAGCAATGTAATACCACTCGCTTGATGCTGGCACAGCAAGAAGCGTAATCCATACTCCAACCATCTCATCTACGACAACCTTCTTAGGGTCCTCTCCCCAATGACGTTCAAGTCTGTCTATAGGTTTGATGCTAAGAAGAGTGAACGCCAATGCAAGGAAAAAGGTGAGGCCGAGAGTGATGTTGTAGTTATTTATAATATGGTTATATATGCACCATATAATAGTAGCCATAACAGCTCCTGCCGTTCCTGGTCCCCAAGGCCAATATCCTGCACCGAATCCCGTAGCGAGAATGATGTCGAAAGGTCTTGCCTTGCTGCCGTACTCTTCGGTTTTATTGTTGTTTTCTATCATTTTTATTTGCAAAGATAGCAATTTTCTCCTACCTCTCAAAATTTCTATAAAAATAAATTCTTTTTTCTTAATTTACCTTTTATTTCAGTTTAATCAGCGCAAGACCGATGGCTGTCCAGATGAGTTCGCGGAGACGAACAAGTAGGGCAACGAAGATTCCGGCACTTGTGGAGATGCCAAAAGCTGCCGTTGACATAAGGAAACCACCCTCACGGCCAACGAGTTGCAGAGGGATGAAGAACATAAGGTTGGCGAAGAGCGAAGTGAAGGCAAGGATGAGGATACATTGTATGAAACTAACCTCAGGCATCAGAACGAGAAGGATGAAGTAGATCTCCAAAGAAGAGACTATTCTGCAGGTGAGTTCGAGTAAAACGGCGGTAACGAAAGTGCGGGGATTCTGCTTGTGGAGCGCAGAAATCTGACTGTCGATAGTGTCGAGTTGCTCCTTGTGGGAAGCGATAAAAGGCTCTGCCCAGCGCTTTAGGAACGGGATATGGCGCGCGATGTTCAATGCTCTGTTTGCGAGACCTTTACGGTATCCCGCCATGAAGAACCATAAACCAAGGATGCAGAAGACGGTGCAAAGGGCGAGAAGGATGCCGAGTTCGAGAGTCACTACCTGAGTGATAAGGAAGAGAACAATGCTGATTGCCCAGAACCAGAAGTGACTGAACATATGAGTCATGGCATAGAGAATGACCGATGATGAGGCCCTCTCAGCTCCCACGATAGGGGATATCGACATTATGCGGTAAGGCTCCCCGCCCATGAGACCACCAGGAGTGGCATAGTTGAGGGCAAAACCGGAGACGGTGAGACGGTAGATATGGAAAAAGGAAAGATTGTGGGTGGAAGAATGGTCATCAGACTTGATTATGATATACCATGCAGAAGTGTTGAAAATATACAGAAAAGCCCAGAGAACGACCACGGCAAGGAACCAATATCCGGCATGGCTGATGCCCTTCCACACCTCATCGAAGTCGAGTTGTGCCACCATTATTGCCAGAACGGTAAGTCCGAAGAAAAGAAAGAAGTTTTGCGCTCTTTTGCTCATGAATTATATTGTCTAAGAGAGGGTTTGCCTCCCGTGATTTGGGAAATGTTGCGAAAGGTTGTGTTTTATTTCTGCAAAGATAGAAAAAAAATGATAAAATATTTCATATTTTCAATTCTTTAATGTAATTTTGCAGAAACTTTGACACAAAACGACAAGATGAAGGCATCAATAACATCCCCGGGAATATCAGAGATAGTAGAGCAATTGTCCTCTGCTGATTCTCTGAAGGGACTTTTCCATGAGCATCAGGAGAACAATCCATTGCCTTCTGGCGATGCTCTTCAGGAGATTGTACAACTTGTTAGAAGCATTCTTTTCCCTGGCTATTATGGTCAGGCATCTGTTAATATCAATACTTTACAATATAGGATAGGCGTTGACGTGGAGCGACTGCATAAGTTGCTTCGCGAACAAGTGCTTGCAGGTCTCTGTTTTTCTGATGATGAAGAGACGCTGGAGAATGATGTTCTCCGCAGGAAGATGGCGCGAGAGATATCTGATAAGGTTGTTGCCAGGTTGCCTCAGTTGAGAGATATCCTCGCTACTGACGTGGAGGCTGCCTATAACGGCGACCCTGCTGCTGTGAACTTCGGCGAGATTATCTCCTGCTATCCTGTGATAAAGGCATTGACAAACTATCGCCTTGCCCACGAACTATACGAGCAGGGCGTGCCTCTCATTCCAAGAATGCTCACCGAACTGGCTCATTCTGAGACGGGAATAGACATCCATCCGGGTGCTACGATAGGACATCATTTCACCATCGACCATGGAACGGGTGTCGTAGTGGGAGCCACATGCATCATCGGCAATAACGTGAAGCTCTATCAGGGAGTGACACTCGGAGCCCTTTCGTTCCCTCTCGATGAAGATGGCAATCCGATAAAGGGCATACCACGCCATCCTATCCTTGAGGATGATGTCATCGTTTATAGTAATGCCACTATCCTCGGGCGCATCACCATCGGTAAGGGTAGCGTGATAGGAGCCAATATATGGGTGACGGAAAGCGTGGCAGAGAATACGAAGATTTACAAAAAGAAGAAAGAATAAACAGGGGATTTGACAGAAAATAATCAGAAAATTTCTTTTAATATGAGAAAAATATTTTCTGTCAATCACTGGTAATTTTCTGTCAGTTACAAGAAAAAAGAATATGGAATTCAAAATGATAGCAAAGACCTTCATGGGTCTTGAAGAAGTACTGGCACAAGAACTTACTGAACTCGGTGCTCAAAATGTAGAGAAAGGATGTCGCGTGGTGTCATTTACCGGCGACAAGGAGTTGATGTATCGTGCCAACTTTCAGTTGCATACGGCGATACGCATTCTGAAACCGATAGCTAATTTCACGGCAACATCGGCAGAAGAGGTGTATGAGGAGATACAGAAGATAGATTGGAACGAGTATATCGGAGAGGGAAAGACGTTCTCCGTTGACTCTGTGGTATATTCGGAGGAGTTCCGCAACTCCCGTTTTGTTACCTATAAGGTGAAGGATGCCATCGTGGACCAGTTCCGCGAGAAGACAGGAAAGCGCCCTAATATCTCGGTTGCCAACCCAGACATCCGCCTCAATGTGCATATCTCAGAGTATGACGTAACCGTTTCCCTCGACTCATCGGGCGAGTCGCTCCATCGCAGAGGCTATCGTCAGGAGAGCGTAGAGGCTCCATTGAACGAGGTTCTCGCTGCAGGTATGATTCTCATGACGGGATGGAGAGGCGAGTGTGACCTCATCGACCCTATGTGCGGCAGCGGTACTATTCCTGTGGAAGCAGCCCTTATAGCAAGAAACATTGCTCCTGGTGTGTTCCGTAAGGAGTTTGCCTTTGAGAAATGGCCTGACTTCGACGCAGACCTTTTCGAGGAAATCTACAACGATGACTCAAAGGAACGCGAGTTTGAGCACCAGATTTACGGTTATGATATTGACATGAAGGCTGTGAATACAGCAGCTCTTAATGTTCGCGCTGCCGGTCTTGCAAAGGAAGTTATCATCGAACAGGCTGACTTCGCCGACTTCAAGGGACACGAGGAGAAGGCTATCATCATCACAAACCCTCCTTACGGCGAGCGTATCTCTACCCAGAATCTGCTCGGAACATACAAGATGATTGGCTCGCAGCTCAAGAACAACTTCAAGAACAACGAGGCTTGGGTGCTCAGCTATCGCTCTGAATGCTTCGACCAGATAGGTCTTAAGCCAAGTCTGAAGATACCTTTGTATAATGGTAGCCTCGAATGTGAGTTCCGTAAGTATAGCATCTTTGATGGAAGACTGAAGGATTTCCGTGCCGAGGGTGGCATCGTGAAGACTGAGGAGGAGAAGCAGAGAATGGCAGAACAGCGTCATGCTCGCAAGACAAGCGAATTCAAGAAGCGCAAGGAAGAGGAACAGGACAATGAAGATGCTGACATTCTTTCTTTCAAGTTCCACTCTTTTGACCGCATAAGAGAGCGCGAGGAGCAGAAGGAACGCGCAGCAAGACGCGCTGAACGCAACGAGCGTGGCGGCTATGGAGACCGTCAGGAGCGCAGAGGTGGCGACAGACATGATGGCCGTAAGGGTGGAAAGTCTTACGGAAGACGTGATGACCGTCGCGATGACAGACGTGGAGGCAAGTCGTATGGCAAGCCTTATGACAAGGGACAGCGTCGTGATAAAGGAAATAAGAAATTCTCATATAATGATGAAGATTAAGAAATTTGCGGTGCTCTTCGTGGCACTCCTATCCGTTTGCATGGCTCAGGCACAGGAAAAGAAACTCTTTACCCTCGAAGACCTTAACTTCGGCGGTAAGAACTACAGACAGATGACCCCTAAGAGGCTCAGCCTCTGGTGGGATGGCAATAAGCTTGTCAACGCAGATACGTTGAGAAGACCTCGTGTGTATCCTTCTGTCTATAGCAGCGAGCAGAACATCTACGTTAAGATGTCTGAGGATGCCGAGCCTTTCAAGATGACAGAAGACGGTACGCGTCAGCTCGTCTATGGTGAGGCTGTACACAGAAACGAGTTCGGTATCGAAGGTGGTATCTTCCTTTCTCCTGACAAGAAGTCCTTTGCTTACTACAGAATGGATCAGTCTATGGTGACTGACTATCCTCAGGTGAATACCTTCGCTCGCTCGGCAGAGTATGAACCAGATGCCTATCCTATGGCTGGCATGACGAGTCACAAGGTTACGGTGGGCATTCTTCCCGTAAAGGCAGAGAAGGCAGAGCCGGTTTGGCTTGACCTTGGCGATGTAACAGACCGTTACTTTACAAATATAACATGGTCGCCAGATTCAAAGCAGATATATCTTATCGAACTTAACCGCGACCAGAACAATGCTTCGCTCGACGTGTATGACGCTGAGACAGGTAAGAAGCTTCGCACTCTCTATACTGAGACTGACGAAAAGTATGTGGAGCCAATGCATCCTGTGGAGTTCCTGCCTTGGGATAGCAGCAAGTTCCTTATGTGGAGCCAGAAGGATGGCTATATGCATCTCTATCTGATGGATGTGAACGGCAAGTTGATAAAGCAGCTCACTCAGGGTAAATGGGTGGTGAGAGACATTCTTGGCTTCTGTCCTAAGAAGAAGAGTGTCATCATCCGCAGCAACGAACTGAATCCTCTGCAGATGAATCTTTTCTCTGTTAATATCAATAATGGTAAGCGTACATTGCTCGATAATGGTATCGGAGTGCACTCTGGCGTGCTTTCTGAGGATGGAACAAGACTTCTCGACAGCTATTCTGCTCCTGATATCCCTCGCGTCTATGAGGTGATAAACGTGCTGAAGGGCACTCGCAAGGAGCATTTCCGTGCTGAAGATCCATGGGTAGGCTATCAGGTTCCTACATACGAGAACGGTACCATAAAGGCTGCTGATGGCGTAACGGATTTGTATTACCGTATGGTGAAGCCTGCAGACTTTGACCCAACGAAGAAATATCCTACCGTTGTCTATGTATATGGTGGTCCTCATGCTCATAATGTGGATGCTTCATGGCATTGGGCTTCGCGTCCTTGGGAGACCTACATGGC
Source organism: Prevotella sp. (assembly GCA_045627725.1). GTDB lineage: Bacteria > Bacteroidota > Bacteroidia > Bacteroidales > Bacteroidaceae > Prevotella. Next base: position 166,540 of record JAZQOH010000039.1, read on the forward strand.
GCAAAAGGGGTACATTCTCTTCATTCTCGACAATCGCGGCTCGGAGAATCGCGGTAAGGATTTCGAGCAGGTGACATTCCGTCAGCTTGGTCAGGAGGAGATGAAGGACCAGATTAAGGGTGTGGAATTCCTGAAGTCATTGCCTTACGTTGATGCTTACAGACTCGGCGTTCATGGCTGGAGCTTCGGCGGATTTATGACCATATCCCTCATGACCAACTATCCTGATGTGTTCAAGGTGGGTGTTGCCGGTGGTCCTGTAATCGACTGGAAGTGGTATGAGGTGATGTATGGAGAGCGCTATATGGACACCCCGGAGACTAACCCAGAGGGATACGAGAAGACTTCCCTCATTAATAAGGCGAAGGATCTCAAAGGTCGCCTGCAGATTATCATCGGTATGAATGACCCTACCGTAGTGCCACAGCATGCACTTCAGTTCCTTGATGCTTGCGCTGAGGCAGGTACACAGCCTGACTTCTTCGTATATCCTGGTCAGGGACATAACATGGCAGGGCATAAGAGCGTGCATCTGCATGAGAGAATCACAAGATACTTTGAGGATTACCTAAAGTAAGAATGAACATCGAAACATCAAAAAAACAATAAAGATATGAAGATTTTACTTCTTGGTTCAGGCGGTCGTGAGCATGCACTTGCCTGGAAGATAGCGCAGAGCGCAAAGTGTGAGAAACTGTATGTGGCTCCAGGCAATGCCGGAACTGCTGGTATGACTTGTGAGGGATGCACATGTACTCCTCAGTGTAAGTCGGAGAACGTGGCTATGAAGGCTGATGACTTCGAGGCTATCAAGGCATTCGTCGTTGAGAAGAGCGTTGATATGGTGGTCGTAGGTCCTGAGGATCCACTCGTAAAGGGTGTATACGATGACCTTAAGGCTGATGAGCGTACAAAGAATATCCCTGTTATCGGTCCTTCAAAAGCTGGTGCCGTACTTGAAGGCTCAAAGGATTTCGCCAAGGCTTTCATGCAGAGACATAATATCCCAACTGCTGCCTATCAGACATTCGACGGCACTCAGGTGGAGGAAGGATGTAAGTTCCTTGAGACTCTGCAGGCTCCTTACGTGCTGAAGGCTGACGGCCTTTGCGCTGGTAAGGGTGTTCTCATCCTCCCAACTCTCGATGAGGCTAAGAAGGAACTTCGCGAGATGCTTGGCGGTATGTTCGGTAATGCTTCGAGCCGCGTGGTTATCGAGGAGTTTATGAGCGGTATTGAGTGCTCTGTCTTCGTGCTCACAGATGGCAAGAACTATAAGATTCTTCCTGAGGCAAAGGACTACAAGCGTATCGGTGAGGGCGACACAGGCCTGAATACCGGTGGTATGGGTAGTGTAACTCCTGTTCCTTTCGCAACAAAGGAATGGATGAAGAAGGTTGAGGACCGTATCATCCGCCCAACTGTTGATGGTCTTGCAGAGGAGAATATCGACTACAAGGGCTTCATCTTCTTCGGTCTTATCAATGTTGACGGCGAGCCAAAGGTGATAGAGTACAACTGCCGTATGGGTGATCCTGAGACAGAGAGCGTGATGCTTCGCCTTAAGAGCGACATCGTTGAGCTCTTCGAGGGTGTTGCTGAGGGCAATCTCGATACAAAGAACATTGAGTTTGACGAGCGCGCTGCCGTTTGTGTAATGCTTGTTAGTGGTGGTTACCCTCAGGAATACAAGAAGGGTTATGCTATCTCTGGCATCGAGAATGTGGAAGGTAGCATCGTCTTCCACTCTGGAACAGCAATGAAGGACGGTCAGGTTGTTACAGCCGGTGGTCGTGTTATCGCTGTAAGTTCATACGGAAAGGATAAGGAAGAGGCTCTGCAGAAGAGTTTCGCAGAGGCTCAGAAGATACAGTTCACAGATAAATATTTCCGTTCAGACATCGGTAAGGACCTTTAATATTTACAATTTCTTGCGCTCCGTTGGTGCTCAGGCAGTTCGTGGAGTCCCATTTACAATCTACTATTTGTAAGTTGGTAATTTAGTTCTTAAGTAGGTGAAGCGTTTCCAAAATGAAATAGCAGAAAGCAAGTTTTCACTACCAATATCCTCCATCTATGGAATACTGGTGTGGATCGCAGCGGGATTGATAGGCAGTAATCTCTGGCTACCATTCTCGCTTGTGGCGCTTTCCGTCTATCTCATGGCGGAGCTCAATAACCGTAACACCCTCCTTCGAGTACGTTCACGAATGGTGTCGTGCTCGTTTGTGTTCCTCTCGGCGATGAATCTCCTGTCGATAAGCAACTGGAGGGTTGCGCTGGTTATGTTCTGCTTCGTGTCGTTTATCTTCCTGATATTCCACACTTGTCAGGACGATATGGCGTTAGGAGCAGCTTTCTCTGCTTTTATTTTCATCGGCATTGCAAGCCTGGCATGGGTGAATATACTATTCTTCGTGCCTGTCTTGCTCTTTCTTATGTTCCGTCCTCTATATGGAATGAGTCTGCGAGTTCTGAGTGCATCGGTGCTCGGACTCATCATCCCATATTGGATTTCCTCCTTATATATAATATATATGGAAGGTTATGGAATGGCAGAGACGCATATCATGGCGCTGACAGACTTCTCATGGCTCTTCAAATATGAAGGGGTGACACTCGGGATGACCATCAACTTCGCTTTCCTTGTGGTGTCAGGTCTGTTGGGAGCGATACATTTCATGCACAACTCCTATAAGGACAAGATTCGCGTAAGACTCCTCTTCACGCTTCTTATCATCGCCTCGACCCTTCTCATCGTGTTCATTTCTGTTGCTCCACCGCTGGGTGAATATCTCATACCGATACTGACGGTGACGACAAGTCCGCTAATAGCTCATTTCTTTACGTTCACAAACTCGCGTGCCTCCAACTATGCATTCATCGTATGGATTGTGTTGGCAATAGCGATAACCGTATTCTCACTATGCTTGACTTCCTCATACAATATGGTCCTTTCGGAATGTTTATAGCATCGTTCATTGCAGGCAGCGTATTCCCCTTCTCGAGTGAGGCGATAATGCTTGCGATGCTTGCCGCAGGAGTGGAGCCTATAGAACTCACCATATACGCTACTGTGGGCAACGTGCTCGGATCAATGTTCAACTATAGCGTCGGACGTATGGGACGACTCGACTGGATAGAGAAATATCTCCATGTGAAGAAGGAAAAACTGGACAAGGCGCAACGCTTCATGGGAGGTCACGGAGCATGGATGGGTTTTTTCACCTTCCTGCCTATATTGGGAAGCGCGATATCCATCCTCCTAGGTCTGATGCGAGCCAACGTCCTAATAACGTTGATAAGCATCTTCCTCGGCAAGTCTCTTAGATATATAGTCCTTGCCTCGCCGTTCCTGCTTTGAGGACGAATTCGAACTCTCGATAAATCGATTCCTCGACGTCTCGACAGCTCGAAAATTCTATATTTCGTAATTTAAATTAAAACTAAATAAAAAATGAAACAGTACAGATTGATAGACAACATACTCGGTTGGGTGGCATTTGTCATCGCAGCTGTAGTGTATTGCTCTACGATTGAGCCGACAGCATCCTTCTGGGACTGTCCTGAGTTTATTACTACAGGCTATAAGCTTGAGGTAGGTCACCCACCTGGCGCACCTTTCTTCATGCTTACCGCCAATCTCTTCTCTCAGTTTGCCAGCGATCCTACCCAGGTGGCGCGTATGGTAAACACGATGAGTGCACTCCTTTCTGCCTCTTGTATTATGTTCCTCTTCTGGACCATAACGCATCTTGTGCGCCGTTTGCTCATCAGTGATTGGAGCGAACTCACTACATCGAAGACCATCGCCATTCAGGCATCAGGTCTAGTGGGTGCATTAATCTACACATTCAGCGACACCTTCTGGTTCTCTGCCGTTGAGGGTGAGGTATATGCATATTCAAGTGCGTTCACAGCTGTTGTGTTCTGGATGATACTCAAATGGGAAGACCATGCTGATGAACCTCATTCAGACCGTTGGCTTGTCCTCATTGCTTATATGACAGGTCTCTCTATCGGTGTGCATCTGCTCAACCTGCTCTGTATTCCAGCCATCGTATTGGTTTATTACTACAAGAGATTCCCACAGGCAGACCTTAAGGGCTCACTCTTTGCCCTTGCTGTCAGCGTCGTTATCGTAGCTGCAGTATTGTATGGTGTCGTTCCTGGCATTATTACAGTAGGTGGATGGTTTGAGTGGTTCTTTGTTAATGATCTTGGAATGCCATTCAACACAGGTGCTATCATATATATCTTCCTGCTTGTTGCCATCGTGGTATGGGCTATATACGAGAGCTATATAGACAAGAACAAGATGCGCGTAAACATCTCTTTCCTTCTTGCTATCGCCATGCTCGGTATTCCTTTCTATGGACATGGTTGGAGCGCATTCATCATTGGTGTCATTGTCATTGCTGCCCTTTATGGATGTCTACAGCTTAAGCGCAAGGCAAAAGGTGGTGCAGCTACTGCAAAGGAGAAACTTGCCCCTGTATATTATATCACCTCTCGCATGAAGAACACAGCTCTCTGCTGTATGCTCATGCTCATGATCGGTTATTCTACATACGCGGTTATCGTAATTCGTTCTGATGCCAACCCTCCTATGGATCAGAACTCACCTGAGGATATCTTCACTCTCGGCAACTATCTCAGCCGTGACCAGTATGGTGATCGTCCTCTGCTCTATGGACAGGCTTATTCCTCACAGGTGGCTCTTGAGGCTGACGGCAACTATTGTCGCCCTGTGATGAAGAAGGGCGCTCCTATCATTCAGCGTGTAGAGAAGAAGACTGCTGATGAGAAGGACTCGTACTTCGTTGTACGCACAAAGGATTCATACCAGTATGCACAGAATATGCTATTCCCACGTATGCATGACGCTGCTCATGCTAAGTCGTATGAGGATTGGATGGGTGGCGTTGACACCTATTCCGTTGACTATGACCGTTGCGGACAGTATATGCAGGTGGAGATACCTACTATGATGGAGAATATCCGTTTCTTCCTCTCTTATCAGTGTAACTTCATGTACTGGCGCTACTTCATGTGGAACTTCGCAGGTCGTCAGAATGATCTTCAGGGTAATGGCGAACTTGAACATGGCAACTGGATAACAGGTATCTCGTTCATCGATAATGCTATGCTCGGCAATCAGGATATGCTTCCTGATGACTTGAAGAACAATAAGGGACATAATGTATTCTACTGCCTCCCTCTCCTGCTCGGTCTTATCGGACTCTTCTGGCAGGCATACAAGGGCACTCGTGGCATACAGCAGTTCTGGGTTGTCTTCTTCCTCTTCTTCATGACAGGTCTTGCTATCGTTATCTACCTCAACCAGACCCCTATGCAGCCTCGTGAGCGTGACTATGCATACGCCGGTTCGTTCTATGCTTTTGCTATCTGGTGTGGTATGGGTGTTGCTGCTATCATCGACCTCATTGCTCGTCGTATGAAGAAGGAGAATGTTGCCCTTGCTGCTGTTGTAAGCGTTGCAGCTCTTCTCGTTCCTATTCAGATGGCAAGTCAGACATGGGATGACCATGATCGCTCAGGACGCTATTGCTGCCGCGACTTCGGTCAGAACTATCTCATGTCGCTTCAGGATGAGGGTAATCCTATCATCTTCACCAATGGTGATAACGATACCTTCCCTCTCTGGTATAATCAGGATACAGAAGGCTTCCGTACCGATGCTCGCGTATGTAACCTTTCATACCTGCAGACAGATTGGTATATCGATCAGATGATACGTCCTGCATACGACTCCCCAGCTCTCCCTATCTCATGGCCTCGTATCGATTATTGCTCAGGTACTAATGAGTATATCGATGTCGTTCCTGAGTATAAGGAACAGATAAAGGAATTCTATCAGACAAATCCAGAAGAGGCTCGCAAGCAGTATGGTGATGATCCATTCGAACTGAAGAACATCATGAAGTACTGGGTGCGTGAGGGTAAGGGCGATATGCATGTCATCCCTACTGATACCGTCTATGTTACTATTGACAAGGACGCAGTTCATAAGAGTGGCATGATGATTCCTCGTGATTCCCTTGGCAATGAGATTGAGATACCTGAGAAGATGGCTGTTTCCCTCACCGGAAAGCGTGCTCTCTATAAGAATGATCTCATGATGCTCGAGATGATTGCCAATGCCAACTGGGTACGTCCTCTCTATGTGGCAACAACTGTTGGTGCCGACAACTTCATGAACCTCGGTGAGAACTTCATTCAGGAAGGACTCGTAAACCGTATCTCTCCATTTGCTACCAACGAGGAGACCAACTTCGATACGGAGAAGACTTTTAAGAACGTGATGACACGATTCAAGTTCGGCGGTCTTGAGACAAAGGGACTCTATCTCGACGAGACCGTTATGCGTATGTGCCAGACTCATCGTCGCCTCTTCGCCACCCTCATCACGCGTCTCCTCGCTGAGGGAAAGACCGATAAGGCAGCTAAGGCTATCGCGTATGCAGAGAAGGTTATCCCTACCTACAACGTGCCAATGAACTACCTCAGCGGTGGTCTCGACTTCGTTTCCGCATACTATGCTCTTGGTCAGAATAAGAAGGGTCAGGAGACTCTCAACGCTATGTGGAACAACAGCGTGCAGTATCTGAAATGGTATTGCTCACTCACGCAGAATCGCTTTATGCAGTCACAGCGTGAGTGTATGTACCATCTCTATGTCATGCAGCGTCTCGCAGAGATAGCAGGCAAGTATGACAAGGCGTTCGCTGATAAGAAGTCTGCCGAACTTGAGACTCTCGCTACTATGTATCACTCAAAGGGAGGTTCGTTCGGCGAATGATTATTGAGCAACCTACCATGTGGCTTCGCTGGATCTATCCCAAGGCATTATGGCGATTGAATCCGGAAGAGCATTCGGTCTATCTCACCTTTGATGATGGACCGATACCAGAAGCCACACCCTTTATTCTCGACACCCTTGCACGCTATAACATCAAGGCAACGTTCTTCATGGTGGGCGATAACGCAAGTAAATATCCCGAACTGTTGGAGCGTGTCAAGGCTGAAGGGCATCAGATAGGCAACCATACTCATAATCACTTGGGTAATGTGCGTCAGCGTCTCGGTACCTACGTGAAGAATACGCAGAAGGCAAATGAGTTGCTCAACACTCATCTCTTCCGACCTCCTCACGGATGGATGCGTCCCGCTGCGTATATCTGGTTGAAGAGAATGTACACCATTGTGATGTGGGATGTTGTTACTCGCGACTATTCCAATATTCTTACTGCAGAAGATGTGGTGAATAATGTGAAGCGCTACACCCGTAATGGTTCTATCATTACTTTCCATGATTCCCTGAAGAGTATTGATAAGTTGCAGACAGCGCTGCCAGAGTCGCTTGAGTGGCTCATCTCTCAAGGGTATGAATTCAAACTTATAGACGGATGATGGAAGATTCTATGCTACATCTATCGACTTCCGTCCTTTCGTCAAAGACAATAAAAACCGAGGCCATAGAAGGTCTCGGTTTTTCTGCTTGTGGCATAGTGCGACCTGATGCAGTTGATGAAGCTACCGCAGAAAGATTCCGTTCTTGGCTTTCCAATGGATATCATGCCGATATGAGATACATGGAGGGATATGAAGACAAGCGACTCGATCCGCGACTTCTTATGCCTGAGGCGCGTTCAATGATTTGCGTAGCATTATCTTATGTCCCAGATTTATCTCGCTTCCGTAACTCTCACTCCTCCCCTCGGGGAGGCTGGGAGGGGGCTTCTACTCCTCCCCTCGGGGAGGCAGGGAGGGGGCTTCCACTCTCATATTACGCTCTCGGTAAGGACTATCACGACGTGATGAAGCAGCGTCTCCGTCTTCTTGCTGAGCGTCTCGGCCTTTCTGGCTATCGTGTATTCTGCGATACTGCTCCTATCCTTGAACGTTATTGGGCTGTTCAGGCAGGGCTGGGATGGATTGGCAGAAATCATCAGCTCATAATCCCTAAAGCAGGAAGTATGTTCTTCCTTGGCGAGATATTCTGCGAAGAGGAAGTCGATATCTATGACAAACCTATTGCCTCTAAATGTGGTAGCACATGCCGTAAATGTCTCGATGCCTGTCCTACAGGTGCTCTTCTTCCTGATGGTCAACTCGATGCAAATCGTTGTCTTTCCTATCTTACCATAGAGAATAGGGGAGAGATACCTGATGAGGCGGCGGAAAAGATGGGCAATTGTTTCTATGGTTGTGACCGATGTCTGTTGGCTTGTCCTTGGAATGAACATGCGGAGCCCACTAAGGTTGAGGAGTTCTTTCCCTCTCAGGCATTGCTCGATATGGATATGGACAAATGGCGCAGTCTTACCATAGAGCAATACCGCGCCCTCTTCAAAGGCTCTGCCGTTAAGCGAGCCAAATATGAAGGTTTGATGCGCAATATATCAAAGATAAAATAAAACATACTCCACAAAGTTTTCACCACGAAAATTTTGCGGAGTTGTTTTTTATTATTACCTTTGCTCCGGATTTAAATGAATGATTATGAAAACAAACTACAAAAGCAAAGAAGAACTTATTGCAAAAATCAAATTGACTGTGGCTCGCAAAAATGAATATGTTGCGAGGGTGCAGAGAGAATGGGCAGAACAAAATGTGCAACGCATACAAAGTGCCCTATGATAGAGTTGTCTGCAGAAACCATTAATCAAAATTCTTCGTATAAAGTCTGTGCTGTGGCAAAATCAATAATAGATTTTGTTACGGATTATGGTGTGGAATATCGTATCGACTTTATGGAAGATTACTCCATTTGGGAAGAAAACGCATACCAACTTGTTATAATCAACAAGAACAAAAAAGCATCTCCTAACGACGATAAACTTAAACACACAATCTTTTGTATAATAGAAGAATTCTTCAGAGCTAATCCAAGCATTCTACTTTACATCTGTGAAACAGGAGATGGTAAGCAGACAGCGAGAAGCAGATTGTTTTTAAGATGGTTCAAGAACTACGAAGGTGCTACCAAACTTTATCTACAAGATGTAGAGATTGAAAGTGAAGGTGTTATGAATTATGCCGCTTTAATCATACAAAGGAATAATCCAGATTTTAGTAGTATCATTGAGACTTTCAACGAAACTATCAGCATTCTTCAAGATAAACCTGAATAAACCAATATCATTCACTCCGCAAAGTTTTCATCACGAAAATTTTGCGGAGTTGTTTTTTACGAATGCGAGCGAAATCTCTTCACTCTTCATAAATTACGTTTATCTTACTGAGTATAAACTACATAACACAATGAAGAGTGGATGACAACTCTTCATCCACTCTTCATACAAGTTCGAGTTCACGACCAATAGCCCTTACTTCGTTCAGAATAGTCGTTTCACGCTCCTTCGATGGCTTCTTTGTTCCATTTATATACTGAGCCATAAGACTTTGGCTGATACCTATGCGACGAGCTATGGCAGAAGCATTCAGTTCTGGATGGGAGAGAAAGACGTATGAGATACCTTTTGGCTCAGGATCATCATATTCAAAACTTTCAAATGACACATCTTCATCAAGGTCATACCAATGTATTCCCTCATCATCTATCTCATAATCATTGCGCTGTTCCTCTGTGGCATTCTTCAAACGCTTATACCATAGCAAAGATTGCCATACGGTCTTGCCTTCTTCTGTCTGCCCATAAATACGTTCATCGGCAAACCATATTTTCTTTATTGTCATAATTTATTCCTCCTCTTCATTTGCAAATATAGGTGATAATTTTATAACCCACAAATAAATTCAATATAAAAGACGGAGATTAACAATATTTATATGCTTTGTGTCTATCACATGCAATTACCTTTATTGCTGTTTTTTTGAGTTTAATATATACGACCTGATTTCACCATCCAGCTCATCTAAATCGAAGTGGGTACTCCAATAGTCATCTTTACTGACATGTTTTGTATCAAACAAATAGTTTGCACGTAAATGGCTTAAGAAATAGAAATATTCAGCTTTCAAGTCATTGTCTATGATGAAAGCATCTTCATAACCTTTACCAAGAAATAGTTCAAGTCCTTTATCCTCTGGCAGAGAAGAAGATGCCGACACATGCTCTGCTTCTCCTTCTAATTTCCATTTATTGGTAAACTGAGCTATCTTATAATTTATGAATCCTAACCGTTTTAACTGGTTAGTATGAACCAATTCGTGAGCAATAATGCTAGCCAATGAACGAGAATTCAAATTGCTATTGATAGCAGGAACGACCCCTTTATCCCAATCTACTGGCGAAAAAAGAATCAATCCAAGTTCAGCTCTATTAGTGGCTAGTGATCTCGTACTGATAAAAAAATTTTTGATAGAGTATTCTGTACGTGAACTGCAGAACACCACCTTTGCTTCGATCTCACTATCAATGCCATACGTTGTAAGAATTGTCATAGCCTCATCAAAAACACGCTTTATATTGTCATTGTTCGCATCTGCGTAGATTGTGATACCATTATGCTCATACACCAGTTCCTTGTCTATTGAGCAAAAATACGGGTAAACAAACGCAAACAATAAAACTACCCCAATAGAAATAATACCCTGTTTGAGGTATTTTGTCCATTTACTTTTTATTATCATTTTTTTTACTTTAGTTTCTAATAATGGAAAAACAAAAACACATGCTTTTTTTACTAATATAACTTAATCATCTAAAAAATGAGAATCAGTATTTCTAATTTGAAGATTGAATCGCTATACGAAGAAATAAAGGCAAGCAGCAAAAGCACCGCACGCTAATCCAATAATTAGACCTTCTATAAAAGTTTTCTTTTTCATTGTTATTCTATTTGTAATTGTAATTAATTATGAGCCAGCTCCATATGATGACCATAATAAAGACCACAATGTCTTATAATCCGGTAAAATATGATTTTAATGTTTCAACGTAATTCTGCATTGCCTCTCGACCTTTATCCGTCATGTGGCAGATGGTTCTGGGTTTTGTACCAGAACCATCTGTTTCTTTGTTGATGTAACCAGCAGTGGTAAGTTTCTCCAACTGTACGCTGAGGTTTCCAGCTGTTGATTCCGTTTTTTCTTTAAGATATACGAAGTCAGCCTCTTCAACGCTCAACAGAATAGACATGATGGCAAGGCGGAGCTGACTATGTAATAAAGGATCCAACTCTTTCATCATATCTTATATTTTATGAGCCGCTTTGTTGATGATAATTCCTGGAACTACCAGGGAGAAAAACGTAATCAGAGCAAACAGAAAATTATATTTGTTTGTCATTACATTGTTTCTGAATAGGTCTGCCAAAAGCAAGAGGCACATGCCTAATGAGATATTTATATATAAGCGAAAGTTACGAATCTTAAGCATCAAACCTGTTATAAATGAGCCAATTGTAGGCATAAAGACACCCAGAAAATACATTCCTATCCATGCCTTGGGCTCATTTGTACGAAGTATAAGGACTATTAGAGGATAGACCAGAAGAACAAAACCAATACATTTCCATACATGTTGCAGATTCTCTTCAATATACGTCTTCATTTGCGGTTTTTCAGTTTTTGCCGCTCTTCGCTTGTTCAGATAATTGTAAATAAAGCCTAGCACGGGTATGGCAAAGTAGCCCCACATCCACATTCCGTTACCAGTGAACAGAATACCGAATCCTATAGTAGCAGCTACCACTATCATAATGACTCCCCATGCAATGAACGGCGTGCCTGCTCCAACGCCAATTCTCTGTTGTGTCTGTTGTATCATTTTCGAGATGAGTTCTAGACTCTCCTGCTCAGAAATCTTTTTTTCTTCCATTGTTTTTGTGGTTTGTGACACGATATAATAATATAATGTGTCAGGTTATTATTTAGTTTATTTTGTAAACCATTTCGGTAAAAAGAGAAGCAAGGAGGTCGACTCTCACTTGCTTTAAGCTAGCATGAAACTCTTCTCACACTAATGATTTCGAGTGCAAAAATACTATAGTTTATTTTATAAACCAAATTTTTAAGATAGAAAGTTTATTATTTAACATTCGTTTACACGACGAGAGTTGTTTTGCTTAAAACAAAACGGATTGCAAGCATCTTTCATAAATCATATATTATCATAGTGGGCGATGCATTTCTGTTTTTCCTCACATTTTTCCCTGCACTTTTCCCCGCATCGGTTACATTTTTCCCTATTTACGACTGAAGTAAAGGTCGTGAGTAGGGAAAATTGTTTTTGAAGGTAGTTCTTGCTGTAACTTTGCAGATGATAAAAGCCCCCTCGGTCCAAAATTCAATCAAAAAAGACAATGAAAAGAAAATATAAAAGTCCAAAACTAAAGGCAAGAAAACTCTCTATTGCTTGTATGCTTGAAGCATCCGAAATTAATGTAGGAGGCAATACTGACCATTTTGACGCAAAGGAGAACACTATCTTCGACAGATTCGATAGCGAAGTGACGGAAGAATAGTTCTTACCTTATTTAAAGATTAAAGTATCGCACATTTCATAGTGGGCGATACTTTTTTTGTAACTATGTTACATAGACAAAAGCTACTCTTGTGAGATAAAACATAAAATAATTCTTTTTTTCCTTGGAGATTGTAAACTTTTTGGTTAACTTTGCACCAAATATCATAAAGATGGCAAATAGAAAAGTCATATTCTACAAACAGTACTTTCAAACCTTCTTTGAAGGACTTGACGAGAAAACGAAGAAAAAAGTGCTCCAAGTACTGGCATGGATACAAAGCTTGGATATAGTCCCAATCTCTTTGATGAAAAGCATCGAGGGAGTGAAAGGATTGTACGAGATACGTATTGAATATAGTAGTAATATCTATCGCATCTTCTGCTGTTTTGACAAAGGGGAACTTGTAATTCTATTTAATGGTTTCCAGAAAAAGACACAGAAGACACCACCTGGAGAAATAGAACGTGCAAAACGATTGATGACTGAATATTTTGAAAATAAAGACAAATAAATATGGCTGAAAATATGAATAATACAATAATGGACTGCACATCTCTTGATGAACTCATAAATGTAGAGTATGGTCCAAAAGGGACAGAAAAGCGGGATTTGTTTGATGCAGAGACGCAGGAATTCTGTGTGGCTCAGACATTAAGAGAGGAAAGGATACGTGCAGGTTTGACACAACAGCAACTAGCTGATTTGGCAGGTACGAAGAAGACGTATATCTCACGAGTAGAGACTGGCAAGCAGAATCTCAATCTTACAACCCTTTTCCGTTTGTTTGATTGCCTTGGTAAGAAAGTAGCGATTTCTTTGATATAACAACAAATACAGTTTTTCCCAAACTACGGGATGGAGAATTTTCCTGTAACGTTACACGTAATTTTATAAAATCAAATTTTTGGCGTATCGTTGGTAATTTTTGGTAAGAAACTGTAGCAAAGTAAGATAGGGGTATTTATAACCTCAAAATTTGTCCCCATTTTTGGCATGAGTAGATGTCAAGAATGGGGACAACTCTTGGTGGTTTGAAAATAATTTTGTACCTTTGCATTCACTATTGAAGAAGTAAGAAAAACATTACATAAACTTAGTGTTCAGGTCATAGTAACCTAATCAAAAATCCTTTTTATCATTAACTTTTAATCTCTCAAATCTTTATGGAACAAACATTATCTATTCAGCCACAAGGGGCTTCTATGCCCAT